>DLGT01000104.1 GCA_002482845.1 Saprospiraceae bacterium UBA7687 | reverse complement strand
GCACCTTATATGCATGATGGCAGATTTCGGACTTTGGAAGAAGTGGTGGAGCATTATAACTCAGGCGTAAGGATGTCTTCTACGGTTTCTCCTTTGATATTGCCGACCATTGCCAAAGGTCTAATGCTGAATGAAGTAGATAAAGTAGATCTTGTTAATTTCCTTAAAACACTTTCTGATCAGAATTTTTTAACCAATCCTGCTTATGCAAAATAGATTTGATGCTATCTTTAAAAATGTAGGGTTTGCATAAATTGTACAAATTATACCCAAAAAACTGTAACTGTCCTAATGGTATTTATGCCGAATTTTGCATTTTAATAATAATCCATCTATAATCCCAAAGGGGTTTAATATTAGTAACTACGGATGTAAATCCGTGGTATGTAAGGAAAACGAATTCGATTTTGGCGCTATTTAACGCTAAAGCGCCACACAGTTTGCCTGCAAGTTGCAAACCTGTCAAGCCTCAGCATGAAATCGTGACAAAATTGCTTGAGAAATAGATATATCTAAATAATTAAAATAACAATATAATATGACAGTATCAAAGTGGAAATTTTGGATGATTATAATATCTCCTATTTTATCCTTTACAGCGTGCCAAGCACAGATCAAAAACGCTAAAACCGAAAATGTAAAGATATTCGGTAATTGTGGTATGTGCGAAACTACGATAGAAAAAGCAGGAAACTTAAAAAAAGTAGCCAATGTGGATTGGAACAAAGACAATCAAATGGCTACAATCACTTATGACACCACAAAAACGAATCAGGATGAAATCTTAAAACGAATTGCTTTAAGTGGATATGATAGTGAAAAGTTTTTCGCACCTAATGATGTATATGCAAATCTTCCTGGCTGCTGTCAATATGAAAGGGCGACTCCTATATTAGAAAAAATGTCTGAAAATAATGAAGATACTACAAAAGCACAAATGATAATGAATCATGTGGATCACAAACAAGATGAAACCAAAAAACAAACTCAAAAAGTGTCTCCACTCACGGATGTGTTTGATAATTATTTTGCAGTAAAAGATGCATTGGTAAAAACAGATGAAAATGTAGCATCAGACAAAGCACAAAAATTACTATTACATTTAAATGCCATAAAAGTAGAACAACTCTCCACTGATGAAAAAGCTGTGTGGACAAATGTAGAAAAAGACTTAAAGGATGATGTTCAAAAAATAGCTGACACAAAAGATATATCGTTACAAAGAGCACATTTTATCACACTTTCAAAAAATATATTTGAGTTGGCCATGGTTTCGAAACAAAATACACCTACCTATTTGCAACATTGTCCCATGGCGAATGATGGAAAAGGAGCCGATTGGTTGAGTAAAGAAAATGTTATAAAAAATCCTTATTATGGTGCTCAAATGTTGAGTTGTGGCAAAATAGTACAAACCATAAAATAATGAAGCTATACATAAAAAATATGGTGTGTAGCCGATGTAAAATGGTCGTGAAATCTGAGTTGGAAAAATTCGGACTTAACACCATTTCTGTTGAGCTAGGTGAAGTAGAAATAGTAGAAACACTCAATGATGATAAAAAAAATGAGCTTGCAGTCCATCTTAAATTATTTGGTTTTGAAATCATCGATGATAAAAAAAGTAGAACTATTGATAAAATAAAAACGCTCATCATCGACTTAGTTCACAATAAAAACAATGAAATCAATACTAATCTTTCAGATTATTTGGTAAGTCATATAATGCAAGACTACAACACCTTAAGTAATCTATTTTCGGAAGTAGAAAGCACAACTATTGAAAAGTTTTTTATCAGTCAGAAAATAGAAAAAGTAAAAGAGCTTTTGATCTATGACGAAATGAATTTGAGCGAGATTGCTTTTATGTTGAATTATAGCAGCGTAGCATATTTGAGCAATCAATTCAAAAAAGTGACAGGCTTCTCACCCACATATTTCAAGCAACTCAAGGTCAAAAAACGCAAACAAATAGAAGATTTGTAAATGTTGCAAATCATCCCTAAAATTGTGCAAACAATCATATCCTTTTTATCCTGAAATTTGCACTATTAATTTTAATAAACAAACAATGACACATACCTATCATATTCATGGCATGACTTGCAATGGTTGTCGCAGTCACGTAGAAAAAACCTTATCTAAAGTAGAAGGAGTAGTACAAGCGAATGTAGATTTACAAAAAGCAGAAGCAACTATTGAAATGGAAAAACATATTCAACTAGAAACCTTCCAAGAAGCTTTAAAAAATGATGGTGCACGATATAGCATTCACAAACAAGGCGATCATCATCCTATTCCTGAACATAAAATTGAAAAACCAATAAAAAATGGCAACGGTACTTTCTATTGTCCGATGCATTGTGAAGGTGAAAAAACATATGAAAAAGCAGGAGACTGTCCAGTATGCGGTATGGATTTGGTAGAGCAGCAAAATCTATCGAGTACCCAAGCAGATCAATGGACGTGTCCAATGCATCCCGAAATAATAAAAGACGAAGCTGGTGCTTGTCCTATTTGTGGTATGGATTTGGTGCCGCTGCAAGCAGACCTTACATCAGAAGAAAAAACGTACAAGAAGTTATTGAAGAAATTCTGGATTGCATCTGCATTTACACTACCCATTTTCATTTTTGCTATGAGCGAAATGATTCCCAACAATCCATTGTATGCCATCATGGAACAAAAATATTGGAATTGGATTCAGCTTTTATTATCTATTCCAGTTGTGTTTTATGCTACTTGGATGTTTTTTGAAAGAGCCTACAATAGTATCAAAACTTGGAATCTCAATATGTTTACCCTTATTGGAATTGGTGCAGGCGTTGCTTGGTTGTTTAGTGTATTTGGGATGCTTTTTCCTAACATATTTCCAGCTCAGTTCCTTACAGAATCGGGAGCAGTTCACGTATATTTTGAAGCAGCTACCGTTATTCTAACCTTGGTTCTTTTAGGACAATTGCTAGAAGCTCGGGCTCATAGCAAAACCAATTCGGCAGTAAAAGAATTATTGAAATTAGCACCAAACAAAGCCTACAAGATCGTGAATGGCGAAGCAACAGAAGTGAGCATAGACAAGATAATATTAGGTGATATCTTAAAAGTAAAACCAGGTGATAAAATTCCAGTTGATGGCTCGATTACAGAAGGAGAAACCACCATTGACGAGTCCATGATTACAGGCGAACCAATTCCAGTAAATAAGACCATTAGCGATAAAGTCACGAGTGGTACTATCAATGGCAACCAATCTTTCCTAATGAAAGCAGAAAAAGTAGGTAGTGATACCTTACTTGCACAAATCATTCACATGGTCAATAATGCCAGTAGAAGTCGTGCGCCTATTCAAAACCTTGCGGATAAAGTATCGGGATATTTTGTGCCAGTGGTAGTCTTAATTTCTTTGTTGACTTTTGCCATTTGGGCTATTTGGGGACCAGAACCAGCTTATGTTTTTGCCTTTGTTAATGCCATTGCAGTCTTGATCATTGCATGTCCTTGTGCATTAGGTTTGGCAACTCCGATGTCTGTCATGGTAGGCGTAGGCAAAGGTGCACAGAATGGCATCTTGATAAAAAATGCTGAAGCGCTTGAGAAATTAAATAAGGTAAACACATTAATTATTGATAAAACAGGCACCATTACTGAAGGAAAACCTACGGTGGAAAAAGTGGGTACTTTCGGCAGTGATTACAGTGAAAATGACGTACTTCAATTTATAATCTCATTAAATAATAATAGCGAACATCCACTCGCAGAAGCAACGGTCAAATTTGGTAAAGAACAAGATACAGAGATTCTGACATCTGAAAAATTTAGTGCTGTTACAGGTAAAGGTGTTGAAGCTTTTATTAATGGCAAAAGAATAGCATTGGGTAATCCAAAAATGATGGAACAATGCAGTGCAGAGATTACGAAAACAATGGAAGATGAAGCTAAAACATACCAACAAAAAGGTAAAACAGTATCGTATTTATCCATTGAAAAGACAGTAATTGGTTATGTTGTCATAGGTGATAAGATCAAAGTCACAAGTGCCAAAGCGATTGCTGAACTTCAAGAAAATGGCATTGATGTCATAATGCTCACAGGTGATAATCAGGACACTGCAAAAGCCGTGGCTGATGAACTTCGATTGACAGATTTCAAAGCGAGTATGTTACCAGAAGACAAAATGAAGGAAGTGGAAAAACTACAACAACAGGGCAAGGTAGTAGCCATGGCAGGAGATGGTATCAATGATGCTCCGGCATTGGCAAAAAGTGATGTTGGTATCGCTATGGGTACAGGCACAGACGTGGCAATAGAAAGTGCCATGATCACGCTTATAAAAGGTGATTTACAAGGCATCGTGAAAGCCCAAAAATTGAGCCATTACGTCATGAAAAATATCAAGCAAAATCTATTTTTTGCACTTATATACAATACACTTGGCATTCCCATCGCAGCAGGATTGTTATTCCCCGTATTCGGCATTTTACTTTCGCCAATGATTGCAGCCTTAGCAATGAGTTTTAGTTCGGTGTCTGTAATAGCCAATGCATTACGATTAAGAACCATTAAACTTTAAAATGAAATTTCTGAAATGGATAATCAAAAAAATATTTATAAAAAAGTGTTGCCGATAGTCATTTTACTTATGGTAACAATAAACATATTTGCCCAAAAAGTGGTCAGGTATGACCTTTACGTAAAAGACACGATTGTCAATTTTACTGGAAAAGAAAAAAGAGCCATTGCTGTCAATGGACAAATACCCATGCCAACGCTTACCTTTACTGAAGGTGATACAGCGGAAATTCATGTACACAACAAGCTTAAAGAAAGTACTTCCTTGCATTGGCACGGTTTGTTTTTGCCAAATAAAGAAGATGGTGTTCCTTTTTTGACCCAAATGCCTATCGAACCAAATACTACGCATATTTATCGCTTTAAGATCATACAACATGGAACACATTGGTATCATTCGCATTCAGGTTTACAAGAACAAATTGGTATGTATGGTTCTTTGATTTTAAAGAAAAGACAAGATGACCCAACTTTTAGAAAAGGTATAGATGATTTGCCAACTGTTCCTATCATTTTAAGCGAATGGACAGATTACGATCCTGATAATGTACATCGGATGTTGCACAATGCTTCGGATTGGTTTGCGATCAAAAAGGGGACAACCCAAAGTTATGCAGAAGCCATAAAAGAAGGACATTTCAAAACTAAACTGACCAATGAATGGAAACGAATGTTGGCTATGGATGTCAGCGATATATATTATGACAAATTTTTGATCAATGGCAAAAATGAGTCAATAGCCCACGGTTTTAATCGTGGGGATAAAGTGCGTTTGCAAATTTCCAATGGTGGAGCATCTTCCTATTTTTGGCTCACTTATGCAGGTGGTAAAATGACCGTAATTGCCAATGATGGAAATGATGTAGAACCCGTAGAAGTGGATCGATTGATCATTGGTGTATCCGAAACTTATGATGTTGTAGTAACCATACCAACAATAAATACAGCCTTCGAATTTTTAGCTACACCTGAAGATAGGACCAAGTCGGCATCAATTTATATTGGATCTGGCATCAAACAATTGGTTCGTCCGCTACCAAAATTAAAGTACTTCGAAGGTATGAAAATGATGAACGATATGATGAAGATGAATGGAAATCTGGATGATATGGGCATGAATATGTCGTTGCAACAGATGGATATGAACACTGTAATGTATCCTGAAATCACAGGCGAAAACAAGCATAACAAAATGGATAATATGCCAGAAATGGACATGGAGCAAATGGATCATTCTAAACATAACGCTAGTAATTCGGAAATTGTAACACTCAATTATGCAATGTTAAAATCCACGATCAAAACTACTTTGTCACCCGAAGCACCTATCCGAGAATTAAAGTTTGAACTTACAGGTAATATGAATCGATACGTATGGAGTATGGATAATAAAGTGCTCTCGGAAACTGATAAAATTCAGATAAAAAAAGGAGAAATCGTAAGAATAACTATGTACAATAATTCTATGATGCGTCACCCAATGCACTTGCATGGACATGATTTCAGAGTGATCAATGGACAAGGTGATTATGCGCCACTCAAAAATGTAATGGACATCATGCCAATGGAAACCAATGTCATTGAATTTGAAGCCAATATGGAAGGAGACTGGTTTTTTCATTGTCACATTCTCTACCACATGATGGCAGGTATGAACAGGGTATTTAGTTATGAAAACCAAGCACCAAATCCCTTGTTGCCTGATAAAAAATGGGCATACAAAAAATTACAAAAGGAAAGCAACGAACTTCATTTTATGGCACAAAATGACTTTGCCACCAATGGAAATGACGGAATGGCTATGCTCCAAAATACTCGATGGAGCCTGGGTACTGAGTGGCGATTAGGTTATAATGATCATCACGGTTACGAGATCGAAACCCATCTAGGCAGATATATTGGTAAAAATCAATGGTTAATGCCTTTTGTCGGTTTTGACTGGCGCTACAGGAAACAAGAAGGCGCATTTGAAAAAAATGTATTCGGTCAAACCAATACAAAAGATAACCGAGCTCAGTTAAGCGCTGGTATAGCCTATACCTTACCAATGTTAGTAGTAGCACAAGCGGAAGTTTTTACAGATGGAAATATAAGATTCCAAATGGAACGAATGGATATTGCCATATCAAAAAGGTTACGAATGGATTTGATGTGGAATACGGATACAGAGTATATGGCGGGATTGCGCTATATAGTAAATAAAAATGTGGGTATTACTACACATTACGACAGCGACATGGGAATTGGATTTGGTATTGCTTTGAATTATTAAGTATTGATATGAACCATTTAAATTAATTGTTTAAACCATCCATTATCGCATGTGGATTATTATCAAGGCTGTAGTATTTGGGAGATTACAGAACTATGCATGTCCCTGCCTGATGTCTAAAGCAAAGGGTTTTCAACTTACTAATCATTGAAGATATCCTTTCAAATAGCAATTAAAAGTTAAGTCACAGATATGTAATTAACTACATTTTGTTTTGTGAGAAAAAAAATACATCGTATGTTTGCAACGTATTACATTTAATGGTAATATATCAATGTGAAGTTTTAATTGAATGCACCCAATTAAAATCCTAAATTTTGGCATAAAATATTTTATTTGTTTGTATCTTCATAGATATTTGCAAATAATCTTCGTATGTAAAATTTTTGGGTTATGTTGATTTTGGAAATTAATGACAAAAAAATTATCAAAATTAAATAGGGGCTTTCATTTTTCATTGTGTCTTAACGTCGAGAGTATAATATTCCCTTGAGAAAGGAATTTATTTTTATTATTAAGCATCCTAAAGTTATGAAAACGTTTGATAACCACCCCATCATGCCGTCATTTGGCATACATTCCCACAGTATACATTACAGAAAACGATTCAATTCAAAATATTTAGTCTAAGATTATTTGCCAGTTCAGGAATATGATGCACCTCATATGGCCCCGTTGTTGATATTACCATAAGGCTACTTGAACTGGCAAAATTTTAACATTGCACCACCTTTAATTTTTTGAAATGAATTTGTTGAGAAACGAATATACGTTCTGTATATTTGATAAATTCTTATGTTATCCCAATTTGGATACCTATAGGATTAGAACTTTAAAAATTAGTTTAAAACTTTTTACGTTAGTACTTTTTGTGCTTTCTCAGACCTTTATTTTGTCTGGATCAGAAAATACTATTTTAAAAGACAATTTACTTTTAGATAATCCACCTGTTGCACAGACTCAAACCTACACTACAGCTGGTACTTATACATTTACTGTTCCGGCAGGTGTCACTACTATTACCGTAGATACTTGGGGTGGTGGTGGACGTGGCGGATCTCGTACATCAGGTAGTAATGCCTATGGTGGTGGTGGTGGTGGTGCCTTTTCCAGACATACCCTTTCTGTGACTCCAGGTCAAACTTATACCGTGACAGTAGGTGCGGGTGCTACTTCTACGGCAGCTGGTGGTGATTCTTGGGTGTCTATCAATACAGTGGGAAATGCCTTTGTATTGGCAAAAGGTGGCAATAGTGTTGCAAATAATACAGTGGCTGGTGCTGCTGGCGGAAATGCTGCGTCTGGTATTGGTAGCATAAAATTCAATGGAGGCAATGGTGCCAATGGCGTATCACCTAATGGTGGCGGTGGTGGTTCATCTGCAAGCTCTTATGGAAATGGAAATGCAGGGTCAGGATCTACTGGAGGTATCAGTCCTACGAATGGTGGTGATGGAGGCGACGGTAGAACTGGTACAAATGGAAATGGATTAGCGGGTGCTGCACCTGGTGGTGGTGGTGGTGGATCGTATAGGACCTCTACAAATACGGTAGGTGGTAATGGAGGTAGTGGTAGCGTTATTATAACATATGCAGCTACAGAAATTTGTAATAATGGTATCGATGATGATGGAGACGGTCTAATAGATAATGCAGATCATGATTGTTTTACTTATTGCGCGACAGGTAGTTTGCTGTTGGAAAGATGGCTAAATATCAATGGGTCAAATATATCTGATTTGACATCAAATGGAAATTATCCTAATAATCCTTCTCAATCAATACAAATCACAAGCCTACAAGGTGGAAGTAATATTGCAGACAACTATGGTAGTAGGGCAAGAGGATATTTAACGCCTCCTTTATCTGGCTATTACTTATTTAACCTTACATCTGATGATCAAGGTGAATTATATCTTAGTACAGATGCAAATCCAAATAATAAAACATTGATAGCATCGGTCTCAGGATGGACTGGTCTGAATGAATATACAAAGTTTACAACACAAACATCTGTGGAGATATATCTTATTGCAGGTCAAAATTATTATATAGAAGTATTACATAAAGAAGGTGGTGGTGGTGATCACTTTTTGGTATCATGGGAGACACCTACTAATACAAATTGGGAGGTGATACCAGGCACTTATTTAAGATCCGTGGGATGTGTAGAGATATGTGGTAATGGAATAGATGATGATGGCGATGGTTTGACAGATTGTGCAGATCCTGATTGTGGTGTTGTAGCAAATGCTGGTCCAGATGTCACTCAATGTAATAATGGTGCATTTATTCTCGAAGCAAATGCATTAAACCCAGGCGAGACTGGTGTATGGAGTATCATTTCTGGTAATATTTATGCCAATGGCGATATTTATAGCAATTCAATCACAGCAGTAGTTCCAGCGGGTAATACAGGTACTGGAAGATGGACGGTCTCGAAAGGTGGTTGTTCTTCTTTTGATAATATTGTTTTGACCAATACTACTGGTTGCAGTACAACTTGTGTAGATCCTATCAATGTAAATGGTGATTTGGAAGCAGAGGGAAATGCTACTAATTTTAACTTAACGTATCAAGGTACACCTGCTTTACTAATAGAAGGTGTCACTAATCCAGAAGGATGGGCGAGCAGGTATGGAACAAATCCTACAAGTACGACCAATTTTAATGGCGCTTTTTACTTAAAGAAGACAGGTGCATCAGGTAATCCACATAGTGGTAACCATATGATCTATCTAAAAGGGTCAGGATTTTGTTTATCTACACTACAGAATGTAGGGAAATTGTCATGTGGCAAAACGTATCAATTTAGTGTTTGGGCAGCAGCTTACAGTAATACAACAACGCAAGGCAATGCACCATTTGCGCTTGAATTTGGGACTGGAGGTGATGGAGGCGTTCCAGCTGAATATTATACACACGTGGAATTAATGGCTCCGTCTAGCACTTCATGGAATAGTCTTAATTGGCAGAGATACGTGTTTACGGTTACTATTCTAGATAATGGATATGAATGGGCAGACTTTTTCTTTACAAGTTACGATAACACACATGGTATAGTACTTGATGATATTTGTGTAACAGAAATTGGCAGTGGTTCATATTCAGATGCAGGTCCCGATCAAAGACAATGCACAAACTTTTTTAATTTAAACGCTAATACACCACCAGTAGGTTATGCAGGAACATGGGCAGTTATCTCAGGAAGTGTTTCATTTTCCAATGTTAATTCACCAACTTCTACAGCTACGATTACGAGTGGAAATACGGCAAGGATAAAGTGGGTAGTTTCTAATGGTAGTTGTTCATCACTGGACGAAATGGTGATAAGTTATGCTGGCGCTAGTGCTATTTCAGTCAATAATCCCACCATCTGTGCTGGTACAAACACAACACTTACGGTATCTGGATGTACAGGTAATGTGGTATGGAGTACAGGTGAAACTACAACTTCTATTACTGTAAATCCCAATACAACTTCTAATTATACCGTTACTTGTACCCCAGGACCATCCGCAAATATAGTTTTAAATGGAGGGTTTGAAGCTGCTACCAATTTTCAGAATTGGACAGATTGGGCCCAATCAGGTATAACAACCACTGCGGGAGAAGTAAGGACTGGAACAAAAGCGGCAAAGGTAAATGCCATAAATTTCTGGGGTGGATTTGGCCAAGACATAGCTGTTACGCCAGGCGAACTAGTGACCGTTACTTTTTGGAGTAAAACTTTAAATTCTAATGTCTTTTCTTCTTTTGAATATAAATTTATGACTTCTGCATGGGCGGATGTTACACAATATGAAAGCAAAAGAATTTCAACTTCTACCTACACTCAATATTCGGTCACCATGGTGGTGCCACCTAATGCTTCTTGGCTTCAAATTGCATTTACCAGTGATACGCCATCTATTTTATATATTGATGATATCACCCTTACTAAATCAACTGGTTGTGTCAGTACTGCTACATCTACCGTGACTATTACATCTGTTGGTTGCCAAGAGATATGTGATAATGGCATAGACGACGATGGTAATGGTTTGACAGATGCACAAGATCCATTTTGTAACTGCCTTAATACAACAAATGGTGGTATTATTTCAGGAAATGAAATCTCATGTAACAATTACAATCCAAGTATAATATCTAGTGTCAGTGCCGCATCAGGAAATACTGGAACTATTCAATATCAATGGGAATACAGTAACAATAATATAAATTGGATTCAAATAAGTGGCGCTACAAGTCATACTTATGATCCTGGTTTTATTTATCAAACCACTTATTTCAGACGTAAGTCAAAGATTTCTACTTGTAGTTATTGGGGAGCAGTCAGTAATACAGTAACAAAACAAGATTTCAGTTTTGATAATTTTCAAGTTTTAGCCTTAGGTGATGTCACTTTTAATGGTAGCACCCATGTGCACGGACCACTTGCCGCAGGAGGAAATCTTAATATAAATTCAGCAGGAAGCAAGGTAGAAGTAAATATGGACAACATAGGAACTTATATTTTTCCTGGAGACGGTAGTGTATCTACAGGTTTGTTGATACGTGGTGGAGTGAATTTTACAAGTGGATATTTGGGCGTTTTATCAAATAAATATATACATATAGGCAATAGTTCTAATTTAGCATCAAGTGATAATGGAAATAACAGTAGTACACGTGTTTTTCCTTTTGGTACAAATTATGATCATAGTCTAAGGATAGAAACGACCATAGATCAAACACCTTTACCCGCTGTATTTCAGACTGTTGGATATGATTTTGACAACTTATTTAGTTATTTTAATGCTAATTCAAATTCACTTGGTGCAAGTACGAATAATGTACAATTGTACAACACATCAAATGTTGCTATTACAAATAATATAGTTTCTTCATCACAACCTATCAGAATTAAGGATCTTGTCACAGGATATAATTATTTGAATTTAACTACAAGTTCAATCAATAATATCAATGAATGGAATTTTGAAACAAACGGTCAGCCATCTGCTTCTAAAGTATTAGTCATTAATGTACCTATAACTGCTAACTTTAGTTGGAATAATAGCAATGTTACGGGATTGGTTGCAAGCACACACGCACCTTACATTATTTGGAATTTTTATGGTAGTACTGTAAACACTGTTACTGTCAGTGGCAATTCTTTGATTTTTGGTAGCATCATGGCGCCTAATCAAAATGTCATAAAGACTGGTATTAATGACATCGAAGGTTCTATAATAGCCAGATCAGTTACACTTGGAAATGGTCAATTACATGATTATATGTTTGCTGATTTTTGTGGTTTATTTAGTTGTGCAAATGTAGTTTCTGCTTCTGTAACTGGAACAAATACCATTTGTCAGGGTTCATCTACAACATTGACGGCAACTGGTGGAGGTAGCTATTTATGGAGTACAGGCGCAACAACAGCTGCGATCACAGTCACACCATCTACTACAACCACATACACTGTAACAGTGACAGAATCATCTGGTTGTACAGCTAGTGCTAATAGAACCGTTACTGTTAATGCTGCGCCAACAGCAGCT
Source organism: Saprospiraceae bacterium UBA7687 (assembly GCA_002482845.1). Lineage (GTDB taxonomy): Bacteria > Bacteroidota > Bacteroidia > Chitinophagales > Saprospiraceae > OLB9. The sequence goes on along the minus strand of DLGT01000104.1, from coordinate 21,619 downwards.
ATTGCAGGTACAAATACGATATGTACAGGGGCAAGTACAACATTAACAGCAAGTGGAGGTACATCTTATGTATGGAGCAATGCGGCTACAACAGCTGCCATCACAGTAAGCCCTACTGCTACAACAACTTATATCGTTACGGTTACCAATGCTCAAGGGTGTACAGCGACATCAAGTAGAACAGTCACTGTGAATGCTTTGCCAACAGCATCTATATCTGGCACTGTCACAATTTGTACTGGGACAAGTACCACTTTAACAGCAAGTGGAGGTACTTCTTATGTATGGAGTACTGCTGCGACCACGGCAGCTATCACTGTAAGTCCTGTTGTCACAACGACTTATATTGTCACAGTTACCAATGCACAAGGTTGTACCGCTACGTCAAGTAGAACGGTCACTGTAAATACTTTGCCCGCAGCAGCGATTTCAGGAAATAATTCGATATGTAATGGTTCAAGTACAACTTTAACTGCAAGTGGAGGAAGTTCATACGTATGGAGCAATGCAGCAACCACAGCAGCTATCACAGTAAACCCTACTTCGACAACAACCTATATCGTTACTGTTACCAATGCACAAGGCTGTACAGCTACAACAAGTAGAATAGTTACGGTAAATGCATTACCAACCGCATCGATTGCTGGAACTAATTCCATATGTATAGGCACAAGCACCACATTAACAGCAAGTGGAGGCATTTCTTATGTATGGAGTACTTCTGCAACCACAGCTGCCATTACAGTGAATCCTTCCGCAACCACAACCTATGTCGTTACCGTTACCAATGCACAAGGTTGTACAGCTACAGCTAGTAATACTGTTACGGTCAATGCATTGCCAACAGCCGCTATTACAGGTACAAATACAATATGTACAGGAGCTAATACAACACTTACAGCAAGTGGAGGAACAAACTATGTGTGGAGTAATGCTGCTACAACGACAGCCATCACTTTAAGCCCTTCTGCAACTACTACCTATGTCGTTACTGTTACCAATGCACAAGGTTGTACAACTACAGCTAGTAATACAGTTACTGTAAATGCATTGCCAACAGCGGCTATTACAGGTACAAATACAATATGTGTAGGAGGTAATACAACACTTACAGTAAGTGGAGGTACTTCTTACGTGTGGAGTAATGCTGCAACCACAACAGCCATAACAGTAAATCCGTTGGCTACGACTACCTATATTGTTACTGTTACCAATGCACAGGGTTGTACAGCTACTTCAAGTAGAACAGTTACCGTAAATGCATTGCCAACAGCAGCTATTGCTGGAACTAATTCGATTTGTAATGGTTCAAGTACAACTTTAACTGCAAGTGGAGGTACTTCTTATCTCTGGAGTAATTCAGCGACAACGGCTGCGAATACAGTAAGCCCAACTGCAACGACTACCTATATGGTTACCGTTACCAATGCACAAGGTTGTACGGCTACATCAAGTAGAACAGTGACCGTAAATACATTGCCTACAGCAGCTATTTCTGGAACTAATACCATTTGTAATGGCGAGAGTACTTCTTTGACAGCAAGTGGTGGCACAACCTATGTTTGGAGCAATGGAGCTACAACGGCTGCCATTACAGTAAGTCCTACTACCAACACAAATTATATCGTTACCATTACCAATGCACAAGGATGTACAGCTACATCAAATGTGAATGTAACTGTAAAAACATTACCTACCATTTCATCTACGGTATCTGATAGCCGATGTGGTGCAGGTACTTTATTGCTACAAGCAACTGCTGATGCAGGTGTCTTAAATTGGTACGATGTAGCTACTGGTGGAACTTCTATAGCAACAGGTACTAGTTTTACCACACCTTCGTTAACGACAACCACAACCTATTATGTAGAAGCATTAAACAATGGATGTACTTCATCATCTAGAACAGCTGTTGTTGCCACTATCAAACCTATTCCAGGAAATAAAATCATTAGTTCTGCATCAAGGTGTGGAACTGGATCTGTGACACTTTCTGTATTATTCGGAAGTGGTAATTCTATCTGGTATAGTATTCCGACAGGTGGTACCGCTTTGTTTACAGGTGATAGTTTCACAACACCGTCATTGAGTACAACAACAACATATTACATAGAAGCTGAATTGAATGGCTGTGTAAACCCTACACGTCAAGCAATAACAGCCACTATAAACCCTGTACCTGTAGCCACAGTTACAGGTGTGAATGAGATCTGCGCGGGAGCGAGCACTACTTTGACAGCTAGTGGAGGGACATCTTACGTTTGGAGCAACGCTACCACAACCGCTTCCATAAGTGTTACGCCTGCTGTTACTACCACATATACAGTAACCGTTACAAATACACAAGGCTGTACTGCCACATCTTCATATAGTGTAAATGTAAAGAGTATACCAACCATTACGATCAATAAAGTGGATCATCCATGTGGTGGTATTACACTTACCGCCAATGGTGGTACAACCTATGCATGGAGTAATGGCGCCACTACGCAAATCATTGATGTAAATCCTTTATTTTTCACAACATATAGGGTGACGGTCACCAATGCATTAGGATGTACAGCATCATCGTCTATTGCAGTACAAATAAATACAGGTCCAGAAGCAACAGCTTGTCTTGATTTTCCAAGTGGTAGAGCGCCTTGTTTTGGCACTATTGAAATTTGTGAAGGTGAGTTAGCAGGACTAAGAGGTAAGGCTTATGGCAATGGACCATTTACATTTAACTGGGACAATGGGGTAGGCGCAGGAGCAGATCATGACATCTTATTATCAGCAGATGGGTTAGAAACCAAGAATTATATCTTTACTTTGACGGTAACAGATACCAACGGATGTACTTCTTCTTCAGAAGCAACGATCATCGTACATGGAAAACCTGCAGCAGACATAAGTGGTCCTAATATCATTTGTCATGCAGGTAGTACCGTATTGACTGCTAGTGGTATAGGTACTTATGTATGGAGTAATGGAGCTACCACGTCAACAATCAATGTAAGCCCTACGACATTAACGACGTATACCCTTACGGTTACAAACTCTTACGGATGTACAAGTACTGCTACCAAAACAGTAGGTGTAAGTAGTCCATTGAGCGTATCGATTGATTATAAAGGTTCTGTTTGTTTAGAAACCAATAAACAAATTTCTGCAAACGTTACGGGTGGCACACCAGTATATACTTATCAGTGGACAGGTCCATCAGGATTCACAGGAAATACAGAAACAATCACCATTACGAATAATGGTAACTATTATTTGACCGTCACAGACGTTAACGGATGTTCAGCAGTTACTTCAGGATTTATCTACCAGCAATATGATCCATTTATAGTAAGTCTGAATACCACCGTTTGTGAAGGTGAAAGTGTAAATCTTTCTGTAAACAGTTCGACAGCAGTAAGTTATCAGTGGAGTGCAAATGCTGGAAATGCAATTATAAATGCAGTTACAGTTATACCTACACTGCCTGCTAGTACATACCAAGTCACTGTGACCAATGATTTAGGGTGTACTGCTGTTCCAACAATAGACATCAATGTTAATCCAAAACCGATCGTTAGTGTTTCCGGGGCGACCAATATTTGTCCCGGAACCACTACAAACCTTACACCTGCTACAGGTGGTACTTGGTCAAGCACCAACCCATCAGTTGCAACGGTTACCAATGCAGGCGTTGTCACTGGATGGAGTGCTGGCACCGCAACCTTTATTTTTACAAATACAAGCACAGGTTGTATTTCTAATCCAAGTACTCAAATCACGGTCAATCCGACACCAATAGTCAGTATCAGTGGACCGTCTACCATTTGTATATCTTCGACTACACAATTACTTCCATCTTCTGGTGGCACATGGATAAGTAATAACCCATCTATTGCCACAGTTAATAACATGGGTGTAGTGACAGGTATCTCTTCAGGAAATACCACATTTGTTTTTACATCTTCCACTACTGGATGTGTTTCATATCCAACGGCACCTGTTTATATAGAAAGCAAACAAGGTGTGGTCATATCTGGGCCATCAGAAGTGTGTATGGGCAACAATATCCAACTTACATCATCAAAATCTGGTGGATCTTGGTCAAGCAGTAATACATCAGTGGCCACCATTAATGCCGCTGGAATTATTACTCCAATTTCGTCTGGGTCTGTCATAATTACGTATTTGCATAACTCAGGTGCTTGTTCAGAAGATGCCACAAAAGCCATCATAGTTCATGCTATTCCAACTGTAACTATTACTGGATCTAATTCGATTTGTTTAAATCAAATGACCAATTTATCACCAAATACTGGTGGCACTTGGGTAAGTAATCATCCATCTATTGCGACCGTTAATAATGCAGGTCTAGTTACAGGGATTGCGGCAGGGAATGCAACATTTACCTTTACAAATACAGCGACAGGATGTGTATCTTCACCATCGGCTCAACTAACTGTAAAGCCGTTACCGACTGTTCAAATAACAGGCGCTTCATCACTTTGTATTAATCAAATGACAACTTTGTCACCATCTTTTGGTGGTACTTGGTCGAGTAGTAATCCTTCAGTTGCATCGGTAACTGTGGATGGTACTGTAACCGCTTTAAATGCTGGAACAGCTTATTTTACATTTACAAGTGCTGCAACTAGTTGTTCATCTACTACATCAAGTCCAGTAGTTGTTGCAGCGCGACCAACAGTTTCAGTTGCAGGCAATAAACATGTTTGTATCGGTGGTAATACGAATTTAAGTCCATCTTCCGGTGGCACTTGGGTTTCTAATAATCCATCTGTAGCCTCTGTGAGTAACACTGGCGTAGTCACTGGATTAGCTATAGGTACAGTATCCTTTACTTTCACAAGTAGTAGTACCGGATGCGTTTCATTTGACGCTGAAGATATCACTGTCGTTTCAAATCCTACAGTTACTATGGATTACAACGGGTCAGTATGTTTGACAGATAATTCAACATTATCAGCACTCGCAAACCAAGGGACACCAAGTTACCAATATAGCTGGACAGGTCCAAACACCTTTACTGGAAATACACAAACGGTATCCATTACGCAAAATGGAAATTATTATCTGACCATCACCGATTCGAAAGGATGTATGGCTACCACTTCAGGTTTTGTATATCAAAAATATGAACCAGTCATTGTAAACACACAAAATACAGTTTGTCAAGGCACAAGTGTAAACTTACAAGTAAATGCATCTGGCACACCTACTTATCAATGGAGTCCAAACGCTGGCAATTCTAATAACGCACAAGTGACGGTGATACCTACATTACCTGGTTCTACCTATTATGTTACAGTGACAAATAGTCAAGGATGTTCCGTAGTGGCAAATGCTACGATCAATGTCAATGAAAAACCGATCGTCACTTTAACGGGTCCTAACGCTATATGTGTAGGTGCGACCACTACGTTTACACCAAATACTAATGGTACCTGGGTGAGTAGTAATCCACTTATTGCTACAATTAGTAATGCAGGGATTGTAACAGGAGTTGGAGCAGGAAATGTTCATTTTATTTATACCAATTCAGCGACTTCTTGTGCTTCTGATGTGTCACCTACTATTCAGGTGAAAGCCAAACCAGGAATTTCACTTGACGGAGAAGATGCTGTTTGTATAGGAGCTACAACTAAGTTTTTACCTGGTGCTGGAGGAACGTGGGCAAGTACGAATCCATCAGTTGCAAGTATTAATAATGCAGGTGTTGTAACAGCCATAAGTGCAGGACAATCAACCTTTATTTTCACCAATACAGCATCAGGTTGTAGCTCAGATGCAAGCGCACCTATCACCATAAAACCTAAACCTAATGCCATGTTTGTGGGTAGCCTATCAGTTTGCGCTGGTAGCACCACACAACTAGCACCATCTACGGCTGGTACATGGATCACATCCAATAGTGCTGTGGCCATTGTAAACTCTAGCGGATTGGTTACAGGTCTGACTCCTGGACAAGCAAGATTTACTTTTGTGAATTTGAGTACGCTATGTTATTCTGACGAGATAGGACCTGTCACAGTAGATGCTAAACCATTAGTTTCTATCACAGGACCTAATCAATTATGTACGGGATCTACCACACAATTATCACCATCTACTGGCGGCACTTGGGTTAGCAATAATCCTTCAGTGGCTAGTGTGACAAATGGCGGATTAGTCACTGCTTTATCTGAAGGTCAGGCAACATTTAGATTTACAAATAGTGTCACAGGATGTGTATCTAGCAATACAAATGTGGTGACCGTTTATGGTCGACCTTCAGTGGGCTTTTCAGGAGCAAGTATAATTTGTATAGGTAGTACTACCAATCTTTATCCCGCTAATGGTGGCGTGTGGGTAAGTAATCATCCTAGTATTGCATCCGTAGGTAACAATGGTGTAGTGACTGGTTTAGCCGCAGGTACAGCTACCTTTACATTTACAGAAACTGCTACAGGATGTACATCGAGTATCACTACACCACTTACGGTGGGCGCAAAACCTACTATAAATGATGGTGGAAGTGCTACCTTATGTGTTGGTCAAACCAAATCTATGACGCCAAATACGGGTGGATATTGGTCTAGTAATCATCCTACTATTGCAAGTGTTTCGAATAATGGAGTCATAACAGCTTTATCACAAGGTGTCACTAACTTTTATTTTACAGCAGATAATGGTTGTATTTCAGATCCTTCTGCACCAGTAGCCGTAAGTGCAAAACCATCTATATCAAGTGAAGCCAATGCCAATTTATGTGTAAATACCACTTTGAAGCTGACGTCATCTACCACAGGTGTGTGGACAAGTAGTAATCCTGGCGTGGCTACCATTGCAAATGATGGGTTAATAAGTGCTTTAAATGTAGGACAAGTGACATTCAGAATAGCGGATGCTAATAGTGGCTGTCTTTCTGAAAGCTCACAATTATTTGCAGTAGTGGGTCGTCCTAATATTTCGACTTTAGGTGCAAATCATGTTTGTATTGGCAATACCACTAATCTTAGTCCTACGACAGGAGGTACATGGGTGAGTAATGACCCTACGATAGCTTCTATCACCAATGCAGGTGTAGTCACAGGTATTATGAGTGGACCAGCTACGTTTTCATTTACAGAGACATCTACGGGTTGTACATCTACGAGTGTTATATCTATAAACGTAAATCCTAAACCAATCGTCACCACTGACTTTTCATCATTGTGTATTGGAAGTACTGGAGTCATTAGCCCTAGTTCAGGTGGTACTTGGGTGAGTCAAAACCCAACCATAGCATCCATTAATAATTCAGGTGTTGTAACAGGATTAAGACAAGGTGTCACCAGATTTTTATTTACATCTACAGCAACTGGATGTACATCAAATAGCTCAGCACCTATAGTAATTTTGGGAAAACCATCCATTACGCTTAACGGTAGTAACGAGATTTGTATTGGTACGACCACTACATTGTTTCCGACCACGGGAGGTACATGGGTCTCAGATAATCCGACGGTGGCAAGTATCAATAATCAAGGTATTGTAACTGGACTTTCAGAAGGTCAAGCAAGATTTATATTTACGGATACAAATACTGGTTGTTCGTCAGATCTTTCACCAGCTGTTACAGTGGGTAATTCTTTACAAGTTTCTATTACAGGAGCGACCTCTATTTGTCTTGGATATACGACCCAATTATCACCAACTGTTGGCGGTATGTGGACGAGTAGCAATCCTGCCATAGCAAAAGTAAATGGACTCGGTATTGTAACAGGAATGGCACCAGGTAAGGTTACATTTTATTTTACAGCTTCAGAGACAGGATGTATATCTACGCTACAAGAAAATGTATTAACAGTACATAGTTGTATTGACCCTGATTTTAATGTGACGAGTATACATAAAACTGTCGTAGGAAATGTACAAACCAATGATGATGTTCCTGTAGGGACTACTTATGGTACCTCACCTTTCTTAGTCTCTAGACCTTCGGGTAGTGTGGTGACTTTTGTGATGAATACGAATGGTACTTATGCATTTACAGCAGATAAACCAGGTGTGTACACTTACAATGTGCCCGTGTGTATGCCTTCAACTTTCCAAGGTTGCCCTACAGCGGTGTTAACCATTACGGTGGTAGATTCACAATCAGGAAGTATGTCTATGATTCCTAATATTGATATCGTTTCTACTACAGTAAACCAAGCTGTTACTATTTTTGCAACATCCAATGATAAATGTTTGAACGGTGTAGATTGTATCATAGATCCGGACAAAATGAATGTCATAGACGGACCAGCCAATGGTATAGCAACCATTAATACAGCAGGTGCAATTATTTACACACCGACCTCTGGATTTGTTGGGTTAGATACGGTTGTATATCGTGTCTGTGCAGATGCAACCACCACAAATTGTGTGAATACGATGCAAATTATCACGGTAAATGCAACATCCGCAGTGAACACCACTGTAGCAGCAGATGATTTTTACACATCTTATAAGGATATTGCGTTAACTGGAAATGTACTTATAAATGATAACGATCCAGAAGGGAATAATCAAGTGGTAACACCTCAAGGTAGCGCGGGTAATCCGATCAATGTTAGTCAAGGTTCATATTATTTATTATCAAATGGTGAATTATCATTTACTCCGAATGAAGGATATACTGGACCTGTAGATATTGTTTACACTGTTTGTGATGATCAAGTTCCGAGCGCATGTGCAAAAGCAACAGCCCATATTTTGATTATTGAAGATATGAGCATTCGTATCAGGGTATATTTAGAAGGGGCGTTGCTTAATAATGGTAACCAAAAAGCGACAGACAATAGACCGTTAATGAGAGACAACCTTAGGGTCAATCCATTTAATGGTACCAATGTCATCCCATATGAAGATCCTTATACGGTAGCCACCCAATACGTTAATGTTAGTAATGTTTTCCCACATAAGGGTTCAGGATTGTTAACTAAATACAGAAGTATGAAAAATCCTACGGCTGTCTTAGCAGTGTCCGGCCAAGATGCCATAGTGGATTGGGTATTTGTCGAACTAAGGTCAAAAAATGATAATCGTGAAGTACTAGCTACTAGATCTGGATTGCTTCAGAGAGATGGTGATGTAGTGGATGTAGATGGGATAAGTCCTTTGGCATTTTCTGGCGTTTTATTGGATAGTTTTTATGTGGTTGTAAGGCATAGAAATCACCTAGGTGTCATGTCTCAAAAAGTATCAAATAGAAGTTTAGTTGATTTTACAAAACCTAGTACACCAGTATTTGATTTCGGTACGAGCTTAAATAATGGTTATGACTATACTGGCCTAGCACAAAAAAGTGATATTGTTTTTGGTTACAGTTGTATGTGGGGCGGAGATTTTGACTCAAATGGTAGGATCAAATTTGTCAATCCAGGTGATGATCAGAACATTCTGTTTTTTGACGTTTTTGCATCTCCAGAAAATAGCCAAAATACATCAAATTATAACTTTGCATTGGCATATCACCAAGGAGACTTCGACTTAAATGGTAAAGCAAAATTTGACAATCCGAATGATGATAAAAACTACTTGTTTAGTCAGGTATTATTACATCCATTAAATAGTGGCTTATTGTCTAATTTTAATTTCATTATAGAGCAAATTCCAAGTCGTAAATAAGGTCTAACTAATCGAATATCAATAGATAATTTATATTTGTGAACTATTGAGATGTTACAAGAGTTTCATTCTCAATAGTTTTCAAATGTAATCATTGATATGCAACCAAAAGTGTTAGTTTTATTTGCCCATCCATTGTACGAAAAGTCACTGATCAATAAGAGTCTTTGTCGTGTTTACAAAAATGTTGAAAATATTACTTTTCACGACTTGTATGAAGTTTACCCTGAGTTTGACATTGATATAAAACACGAAAAAGAACTTCTACGCAGCCATGACATTATCATATGGCATCATCCATTTTATTGGTATAGTTGTCCACCATTATTAAAACAATGGATAGACATGGTATTGGAATTTAAATGGGCTTATGGACCAGGAGGACATGCGCTTCAAGGTAAATTCGTCATGCAAACGATTAGCGCAGGAGGTAGTCAAATAGCTTACTCCCAAGAAGGTGGAAATAAATATCCGATCAGACAGTATCTCCGACCATTCCAACAAACGGCTAATCTCTGCAAAATGACTTACTTACCACCTTTTGTTGTGTATGATTCAAACAGAGCTGATTCCGAAAAAATAAAAAACATTGTCAGTCATTACCACGAGGTAATAGATTGGTTGACTGGAGAAAACTTTAAAGATATCAGCGCTGAATATGAATTGATGACTGATTTCATCACTGAAAAAACACAAGGCACAGATGAGTACTGAATTTTTAATCCAAGCATTGGTTTATATTGGGGCATCAATGGTATTGGTACCCATTGCAAAAAAGATAGGTCTTAGTTCTATAGTCGGGTATTTGATCGCAGGGATTATTATTGGTCCCTTTGTCTTACAATTGGCAGGAGATAATGGCGAAGATATTATGCATGCATCTGAGTTTGGTGTAGTGCTGATGTTGTTTCTCATTGGGCTCGAACTAGATCCACAGAAGTTTTGGGAAATGCGAAAAGCCATCGTTGGTCTTGGTACAGCTCAAATGTTGGTCACGGGCTTCATTCTTTATATTGCCTTACTATTTTTTGTTCCTACATGGCAGTCAGCTGTTACTATTGCACTAGCATTTGCTATGTCGTCGACCGCTATTGTATTACAAACCTTAAAGGAAAAGGGATTTAGCAAAATGGTCTCAGGACAGGCTTCATTTGCCGTGTTACTCTTCCAAGATATAGCGATCATTCCTATTTTAGCCATCCTGCCATTTCTGGGAATAAAGATGGTCTTGGGCGAAGGAGATCATAGCGGTTCGTTTATGGATGATCAGTCAGGAGGAATGCAAGTATTGATGATTTTGGCTGCGGTAGGTGTGATTTTGGTGACAGGAAGATATATGATCGTTCCGTTTTTGAGATATATCTCTAAGACAGGATTGAGAGAATTATTTACAGCGTCATCTATATTTTTGGTGGTAGGTGTAGCGGCACTGATGCAAGCTGTAGGTCTGAGTCCTGCACTTGGTACGTTTTTGGCAGGTGTCGTTTTAGCCAATTCTGAGTTTAGACATGAACTAGAAAGCGATATCGAACCCTTCAAAGGTATGTTGTTGGGTTTGTTTTTTGTGAGTGTAGGTGTGACCATCGATTTTAACCAAGTTTTTAATGCGCCTGATATTATATCGATGTTGGTTGCCATAGTTTTGGTGGTGAAGTTTGCTGTTTTATTTGGAATTGGCAAGGTTTTTAAAATGGAGAGTGACCAAAATTTTATATTTTCTTTTGGGCTATCTCAAGCGGGAGAATTTGCTTTTGTCTTATTAGGATTTGCTACACAACTAGGTATTTTAGACAATCAGCTCAGTTCTACCATGATGGCTGTCGTAGCGCTTACGATGGTTTCGACACCATTTTTATTGTTAATAAACGAAAGAATTATTGATCCATATTTTGGTATTAAAAAAGTACCAACAGAAGACGAGAGTGATGAGATTAATGAAAAAAATAAAGTCATTATAGCAGGGTTTGGACATTTCGGTAGTACGGTAGGGCGATTGCTCAGGGTAAACAAAGTAGAAGCAACCATTCTTGATCATGATTCTGATAGGGTAGCCTTACTTCGCAAAATGGGTTTCAAAGTTTATTATGGAGATGCCACTAGACACGACTTGCTTCATGCAGCAGGTGCAAGCGAAGCACATGTACTTATTGCGGCCATAGATTCACCAGAAATAAATCATCGGTTGATAGAAACTGTTAAAAAGCATTTTCCAAATATCAAAGTTTTTTCAAGAGCAAGAAATCGTTATGATGCTTATGAATTGATGGATTTGGGCATTTCAAATATTTATAGAGAAACATTATACACCGCAGCGCATTTGGGCGCAGACGTATTGTCTTCACTAGGATTTAGAAAATATACAGCCATTAGACAAAGCCTAAAATTCATTAATTATGATGAAAAATCATTAGAGAATTTAGCAAAAAAGCGTAACAATCTGACAGAATATATCCTGACCGTAAAAGAAGAAATAGAATGGCAAGAACAACTCTTACAGAATGACTTAGCAGAAGCATTTAGTGATGATGACCACGCTTGGGATGGTCAATATATGCGAGATGAGATAGGGAAAGGGTAGTGTATCTTTTTTAAAAGAAATATGTTGAATAGATTTTTCCAAAAGAAGAAGTTCAGGGTTCTTGTCTTAAATTCTTTTGAAAAATGAAACAAATTGTAATCCATCTTTAATGATATAATCAGACACAATGTTTCTAGCATGAAAATAATTAAGAAAGCTCTGAATAATCCCCAATGCTTAAAAAATTCTAAACGCCTGATTGAGCTTATTAATTTGTTCTTCATTGCCCAATACAATCACTCGACCATCATGTTCTACAGGTAGATCGTGCGTAGGATTGATGATATATTCACCCAGGCTTGTTTTATAACCTATGACCGTACATCCCGTTTTTTCTTTTATAGCAAGCTCGTCAAGACTTCTGACATTGGGTTGGGTAGATAAGATGATTTCCTGAATTTTCATATGACCATTGCTAGAGTCCGATAAATTATCTATAAACTCCACTAAATCAGGTGCTACAATAAGGGATGCCATATGTTCGCCGCCTATTTTATCTGGCATGACGACATGTTGCGCACCAGCAATTTTTAACTTTTTAATACTAGAGTCTTCACTCGCTCTACTGTAGATATGAATGTTTGAATTTAATTGTTTTGCTGTCAATGCAATAAAAACATTGTCTGAATCGGATGGTAAAGTGGTTATAAGAAATTTTGCATTTTGAATGCCTGCTCTTATCAAAACTTCATCATCGGTAGCATTTCCTTCTATGTAAATCAAACCTTCTTCTTCCAACATTCTAATGGCTTGCTGATTTTGCTCAATGATGACAAAGGCTTTTTTATAGTTTTTTAGTTTTATAGCTGCATGTTTTCCGTTCCTGCCGTATCCACACAAAATGGTATGATCTTTTAAGGCATTAATTTTTTGTTGCATCTTCCTTTTTTTATAATGGTCAATAGAATTAACAGAGATAAGAAATGCTGAGATGGTAGTGACAGCGTAAGCAAAAATAAAAATACTCAATAAGATGAGGATGGATGTAAAGATTTTTCCCGATGAGTCTAAAGGATTCACTTCGCCAAAACCAACTGTTCCCACTGTTATGACAGTCATGTAAATGGCATCTACCAATGCATAATCGAAGAAGAAATAATATCCCAGAATGCCAAAACATAACAGCAAGGCCATCAGGATCAAGGCATTTATTAATCCTGTATTTAAGTATTCATTTTTGTGTTGAAGCTGATTCATTAAACATATGCTAATAAAAACATCATGGTGCTAATCTTTTGATTTTCCAATGTCCATCTATGTTTTTATAAGTAATCCTATCGTGTAGTCTATTGGGTCTACCTTGCCAAAACTCTATTTCTTCTGGTATAACCCTGTAGCCGCCCCAATGATCGGGTAGGGGAATGATATCTGTATTTTCATACAATGCCGTCACTTCTGCCAGTTTTTGGTCTAGAACATCTCTAGACGCAATCACATCGCTTTGTGGAGATACCCACGCACCTATCTGACTTTCACGTGGTCTAGAATGAAAATAGATTTCTGACTCATCTCTCGATACTTTGGCTGCGCGACCAGTGATACGCACCTGTCTTTCAAGTTCGTGCCAAAGGAAACACATGCTCACATGACTATTATAGGCTATGTCTTTTGCCTTGTCACTGTTGTAATTTGTATAGAAAACAAAACCGTCTCGGTCTACACCTTTGAGTAACACAATTCTCGCTGATGGAATTCCTAGTGGACCGGATGTCGCAAGGGCAAATGCATTTGGCTCAGGTACTTCAGCATTCATAGCTTCTTGAAACCATATGTCAAATTGAGTCAATGGATTTATTTCCACACTTTCTTCAGAGAGTTTTTCTTTTTTGTATTCCAATCTCAAATGCGCATACTTACTCATACGTTCTTGTTTTGTTTATGGTTAAAGAAGTAAGTTGTACTTATGCACAACTTACTTCTTTAAAAAAATTATTTGTATTTATATGTACCGTTCCAGACAGGTCTTCCTGTGATCCATCTTACAAAGTACATTAGACCTACAAAGATAAAGAAAAATGGTCCAGTAAATCCTAGTAATGCGATAAATTTTGTACCATAAAACTTGATCATTGGTCTACGCAATCTTTCAGACATAACGTACATGCTCGGTATCATCAATAATGTCAAGAAAAATGACAAGATCAAACCAAAAATGATCGTCCATGCTAATGGTCCCCAGAATACTACACTGTCTCCACCTAAGAAGATTTTAGGATCTAAATGGGTAAATAAAGACTCAAAATTGATGTTAAATCCAACTGCCAAAGGCAATAAACCTAATATAGTTGCCACAGCTGTCAATAGCACTGGTATGATACGAATCTTTCCAGCTTGAATGGTCGCTTCTCTGGTCTTCATACCTCTTTCTCTCAGCTCTTCTGTAAACTCGATCAGCAAGATACCATTTTTGATCACGATACCAGCTAGTCCTATCACACCGACCAAAACCATGATCGTAGGCATAGTCATACCCGTGATGGCAAATCCAAGGAATACACCAATGATAGAGAAAAATATCTCTGTCAATACGATAAATGGTTTACTCAATGAATTGAATTGCATCACCAATATTAAAAATATAAGTCCCAACGCTAGTATAAATGCACCACCCAAAAATGAGTTGGTCTCTTGTTGTTGCTCGCTTTCACCACTTTGGATGATGCTGACACCTTCAGGGATGGTATATTTTGTCTTAAAATCATTGATCTTACTTCCTAATTCTGCATTGATAGTCGCAACAGCAGAAAGATCAGTGACAGCTGATTGTAATTGGATGGTACGTTTCAGGTTTTTACGTTTGATACCACCTGACGAACTTGTAAAGTCAAATTTTGCCACGGTACTGATCGGAATTTGTTTGATCCTTCCAGTATTAAAATCTCTGAAAGTGATACGCATATTCATCAAACTTTGAAGATTATTTCTCTTCAATTCGTTGTATCTCAATTGTATTTCAAATTCGTCTTCACCAGATTTCAATTTACTTACCTTCCTACCGAAAAGCGCAGTTCTGATGGCATTACCTACTTGCGCGGTATTGACACCTTCTATAGCTGCTCTTTCTTTATCTACATTGATGGTAACTTCAGGATTATTTAAGTCAATATCCATGGCAAGATTTTCTACACCATCGACTTTGTTGACATCTAAATAATTGTAAAGATCTGTCGCCACTTTAGCATTGTCTTCAAAGTTGTCACCGAAGATCTCAATATTTACAGGCGGCTCTGTCGGAGGACCTGAACCTTCTTGTTCTACCGTCACTTGAGCACCAGGGATGTTTTTCACTACAGCTCGTATAGAATCCAAATATGGTAAGGTAGGCGTATCAGGTCTTTTTGCAAATTCTACAAATGAAACTTGAATCCTTCCTAGATTGGTCTGTGTACTTCTGTTATTGTCCATCGGATTATTAGCATTCACCGCTACATTGGACAGGATACTCTCTACAATAGAACCTTCTTCTGTAGGTTTAAGTGTTTTTAATGCTTCGAATACCTTTACTTCCAATTGTTTCAGTACTTTGTCTGTTTCTTGGGCATTAGTACCTATCGGCATTTTGAGATACACATAAATCATATCCGGCTGACCACTAGGGAAAAATGGAAAATCTGGCTTACTAGCAACCAACAAAAATAATGCAATTCCAAATAGTACAAACGTACTGATAAATGCAAAAATAGGACGCCATCCTCGGAGTAACCATCTTAAAAAGTTCTCGTACTTATCCATTAAGTAAGGCAATATCTTTTCTTGGAAGTAGTAAATCACATCTTGCATTACATACACATGTATGACAGTTAAGACTGAAAATAACAACAAGAAATTACCTTTACCTGGACTTCCAGTAAAGTGGAAAATAATACCCAAAGCTACCATCAACCAAAACCACCATCTTTTAAATATTGATGACTTAGGTGGATCGAGTTCTTTACCTTCAGGTTTCATAAAACTAACTGCAAATACAGGGTTCATGATGAAAGCAACGATCAATGATGCAAACAATGTGAATATCAACATCACAGGAAGGTAGATCATAAATTTACCAATAATACCTTTCCAAAATATCAAAGGGAAAAACGGTGCAATGATCGTCAACGTTCCTGCCAATACAGGAATAAATACTTCTCCTGCTGCAGCTTTTGCGGCTTTTATGATGGGCGTTTTGCCATTTTCATAAAGCCGGTGTGTGTTTTCAACGACCACAATGGCATCATCGACGATAATACCTAACCCAAACAATAAAGCAAAGAGGACTATGAAATTTAAAGTAATGTCTGAACCAACTATAAGTTCCGCAAATGGTAAAAACAAAAATGCAATAAATACACTCAGTGGTACACTTAAGGCTACGAAGAACGCATTGGTGACACCCATAAAAAACATCAGAATGACTAATACCAGCAAGAAACCAATGATGATGGTATTGACTAATTCTTCAAATGAAGTGGCTGCTTGTTTACTTTGATCTCCCGTGACGACTACATTTAAATCTTTAGGCAATTCATCGATTTGCATCTCTGCAACCATATCTTTGATTTTTCCTGCACAGTTGATCAAGTTTTCGCCAGGACGTTTTACGATATTTAGGGTGACCACGTTTTTGCCGTTCAGTCGGGCATAACTTTCCGTTTGTTTTACAGTATCTTTGATCTCTGCAATATCTTTTAGATAGACAGATCCACCGCTTGGCGTTTTGAGTATGATACTATTGAGTGCGGTACTGTTTTCTATTTGCCCTTTTATTCTAAGCGTACGGTCCATCGTTCCTACACTGATTTTACCACCACTGATGTCCATATTTTCATACGCCACTGCATTGGCAATATCATCAAAACTGATCAGCGCTTGTTCCATTTTGAGTGGATCTACATTGATCTGAATTTCTCTTTCGGGCGCACCGACTATCTCTGCACGTGTTACTTCTGAAAGTGTTTCAAACTTATCTTGCATCTTTTCAGCATACGCTTTCAGTGCTAGGCCGTCGTAATCACCACTGATATTGACAAACATGATAGGCATATCTGAGAATGCAAATTCCTGTACATTAGGCAATTGTGTGAGATCGGCAGGTAGGTCTGTTTGTGCTTTATCTACAGCATCTTTTACTTTCTGTTTGGCTATTTCGGGCTTGATATCTGTATCAAATTCTACAATGATCAAACTGAAATCTGTCTGAGATATAGAATTTATTTTATTTACTTTAGCACCAGAGATACCTTTGATTTGTTTCTCAATTGGTCTTGTGACTAGGTTTTCTATATCACTAGGCGAGTTACCTACATATACTGTCGTAACCGAAATGGTGGGAACGACGATATCGGGAAACTGTTCTTTTGGTAGTGTAAGGAAGATATACATTCCGAATCCTGTTACCATCATGGTGATGACATACAAAGTCGTTCTGTTGTCCACAGACCAGCTAGTGGGCCAAAATTCCTTAAACTTTTGTTGTATTTTATTTAAATGATTGGACACTTTTGTGAATTTTTATATGGTGATGTAGGACTATTTTTGACTATCTTCGATGAACTGACCTTCATATAAATTTTGGTGACCTTGGGTGATGATTTGATCACCAGATACTAGTCCAGACAAAATTTCTATATTATCATCATACAACTGACCAATGGTTACAGGTTTTTTGACCGCTATTTTTTTGCCATCTTTTTCCTGCATCGCATATATATATTTACCCTTCTCATCTGTTTGGATGATATTCACTGGTATCACCATAGCTTTGGAATTAGAATGGTTCAATATCTTCGTATAAGCTGACATATTTGGTTTAAGACCAGCTGAATTAGGTATGCTACATTCTGCTGTAAATCCACGTGATGCTGCATTGATAGATTGTGCTATACGGTCTATTCTTGTCTCAAATGTCTTTGAAATTGCAGGGATTTCTACCACTACTTTTGCTCCTTGTTTGATGATACCTGTATAATTTTCAGGTATTTCGATGTTGATAGACAAGTTGGCGTTGTTTACGATTTGGATTTGTGGTCCTGTAGCACCCATACCTGTGAAAAGTTCGCCCACTCTGATATTGACGATATCAGCTACGCCATTTTGATCAGCATAAACTAAGAATGTTTTCAACTGTTCTTCTTGGGTTTTAATTTGGTTTTCGAGTGCTTCCACATTGTTTTTGGCAGTTAGGAGTTGCACTTCAGTACCTATATTTTGATCCCAAAGATTTTTAGTACGATCATAAATGTTTTTGGCTAAGCCCAATTGCGTTTTGATAGATTCGATGCTTTGTCTAAGTACCTGATCATCTAACTTCATAATCAATTGACCTTTTTTGACATTTTGTCCAGCTTTGATATAGAGCTGTTTTACATATCCACCCATTCCGTTTCTTGGAGCAACGTAAGAGATGTTTTTGCTACTTACTACACCTTGTAAGTCTATGTAATGGTTAAATCCTTCAGGAGATAGGGTAGCAGTGGATACCAATTTGGGTTTGATACCACGACTTGGATCCAATAGGATGATCTCGTCTTCTGTCGTTTTGATTTTGGCTGAAAGAGCTGCCATTTCAGTCTTAAGCGTTTCCAATTCCTTCAACTTAGCATCGATTCCTGTGGTTTGTTCTGGCTCAGAACCACAACTCATCAAAGCAAGTATAATTATTAATACACTAAATTTTGCGTTCATGATATTTTATGATTTTGTTTTGATTTATTATAATTTACCTATTGATTTCAAATAGTTGACTTTTGCTACATAAGCGTCATACAATGCTTGGTAATAACTTCCATTGGCTCTTTGGACTTCCGTGTCAGTCTGTATCACTTCGAAACTTGAACCTAATCCAGATTGGTATTTTTTCGTCGTACTATTGAATACCGACTCTGCAAGCTCCATATTTCGTTTCTGTACTTCAAGATTAAGAACAGCATTGGTAAGACTATTTTTAGCAATATTATTTTCGAGATCGATGTACCTAGATAGTTCGATGATATTATTGTCTATCTTTTGCAACTTCAATTTTGCTTGTTGGATTTTGTGCTTTTTCTGACCACCATCATAGATAGGTTGTTTGATTGAAAGTCCCAGTAATCCAGTATTAAATGCAAACCAAGGACCTGATCCATTCACATCGTAAATGTCATTTTTCTGACCACTTCTTTGGAATTGATAGAAGGCAGCCACTGTAGGAAAGTATGCCATCTTAAATCTTTTTACGTCCAATTCTTGAAGCCTTTTTGCCGTGCCTAATAATCTATATTCGCTTCTGTCTTCATATTTTACTTCTTGACCGAGTCTCACAATATCTGCTTGCAAAGCTGAAACATCTAGTGGGTCAGTCAATATAACAGAATCTTTTTGAGAGATACCAAGCGCATTTTTTAATACAGCAAGATTGATCGCAATACCATTGTTTATTTGGTTTTGAGCTGTTTTTGTATTGTTCAGTGTGACACTGAGTTTGTCAATATCCAATTTCTCAACAAATCCATTTTTATACATTTGACCCATTTCGAAACTCAATTTATCTAGTCTCTGCATCGTTGCATCCACGGTAGATTTTTGATTTTGAGCGACCAATACAGAGTAATAAGCTTTCTGTACTGATTCTTTGACCTTTTCTATGGCTACTTCAGTATTTCCACGTGCTAAATCCAATATAGACTGACGAGCTTGTAACGCTACGAAAATATCAGGTTGGAATAGCAGTTGCTGCACACCGACGCCATATTGGTAATTTAATGGTGCCACGAATGATACCGCTTGAATGCCAAAAGTAGCATTACCCACATTGATGGGATTTCCGTTGTTATCCCTGACGCCTTCTTTTTCCAAAACTTGATAAATAGAAATGTCTGAAGAAGGAAACGGGATTTGTGGTACATTGGTGTAATAGGTGAGTTGCCCATCTGCTGTTATTTGTGGTAATGCAGACCCTTTGATTTCATTATTTTGGGCAAGTTGAATCTCTTCATCGAACTTTAGATTTTGAATCTCAATGGCATTTTTGATGGCAGTCTCCACTGCTTCGTTCAGTGAAAGTTTTCTGACTTGCTGACCAAAGACATTGGAAGCTATCAAAGCGCACAATATGATTAAATATGATCTCATAAATTAAAAAAGGTTTTATGTTTTTGTTGAAATAATTGAAATCCTTCAGAGGAAACTATGCCATGAATATGGTAGCTAACTAATTGTTTGAATAAAGTGACCCTGTCAAAAGTAGCTACAGGGAAGTTGTCAGCATCTACGATACAATTTGATTTGGCCACATATAACTTCGATACTATTTTGGCATCGAAGTTGGTTCGGTACAATCCTTCTTTTTGACCACGTACAAGATTATTGTGTATCGTATTTTCTATAAATTTAAAATGCTGCTTTTCGATCTTGTTCCACAATTCAGGGTGATATTTTTTTAAATCAAACACCAATGATGGTGTCATATCACAAAGGAAAGTAAGAATATGCTGGCTAATATTGACCATTTCTTCTATGGCATCACTAGACCGGCCTTGGATTTTTAAGATCTCTTGTTCATCAGATTCCAAGTGATTTTCTACTATGTCGCTAATCAGTGATTCTTTATTAGCTATGCACCCGTAAATGGTTTTTTTGGATATACCGAGTTTCCTAGATATATCATCCATACTGACACTTTTGATGCCATATTTGAGGAATAACTCGAATGCCGCATTAAGTAAACTATCTTTTACATTCATCATGCAAAGGTAAACTTTGGAAACTATATAATGTTTAAAAGTTTCCAAAGTTTTTTAAAAGTTAACAATTTATTGACATATGCTAACTGTTAATGTAGCCAAAGCTTCCAGCTTTGGAGCTTACTATTGGCATTGCAATCTACGATTGCAATTTTAGGTATCAAACTTCTAATTAAGTTTTGGAAACCCATTAAAAACAAACTTTTTTCATAATACGAAACCCAACGTAAAAAAGCAATTCGGCAAATCAATCAAATCAACAATCGTGTGCAGCTTCAGCGGCATCAAGCAGTTTTAAAACAGGATGGACTTTTATGGCATTGCAATCTGCGATTGCAATTTATATCAAGATGCTTCTAAATAAGTTTTGGAAATCCATTAAAACAAATTTCTTCATAATGCGAAGCCCAACGTAAAAAAGCAATCGTGTGCAGCTTCAGCGGCATCCGCAAACGTGTGCAGCATCAACGGCATCAACAATCCTGTGCAGCTACAGCGGCATCAGCAAACATGTGCAGCCCTAGGGGCATCCGCAAATCAAGCAGTCTAGCAATCGTGTGCAGCATCAGCGGCATCAAACAATTTCACTTTTCTCCGTATTTACAACATCTACCTTCCGATGATGCTAAATAGATGCTCCCTACTTACTCCCTATCAACTCCCTACATGCTCCCTACACGTTCCGACTATACTCCCACCACATTCCCAC
>DLGT01000147.1 GCA_002482845.1 Saprospiraceae bacterium UBA7687 | reverse complement strand
GTTGAAGGGGAGCAGCCCTTGATACGTAGATATCGTCCTTCAGTGTCCCTTTCGCCAAGCTTAATCATGAGGTATAACTTGATACATTGATATCGTATAATATAAGGGAATGTAAGGCTTGACATTTTTTTATCACATTTTAAAGTAATTGTTGTATGAAAATTGGATTTGGAGGACTGGACGCAAGTAAAGGTTACTGTGATTTCAGTTTAATTTCGAAGGGTAATGAATTTATCCACCGCAAAATGACTTTTATTGATAATCAAGTGGGTGTTGATGAGCTTAAGAAAGTCTTATCTCTTGGGCTATTATCCCTAGATAAAATTTATTTAGCCATTGAGAGTACAGGAGGTTATGAAAATAATTGGTACAATCAGCTTGTTAGTTTTGATAAACGAGTAATCATGTTTAGAATTAATCCATTACGGACGCATCATGAGTCAAAAAAGAATATGCATCGCAATATTAATGATGCCATCAGTAGCGAAATTATAGCTAGACATGTATCTGAAAATTATGAGGAACTAGAGAAAGCCAAGCCTAGATCCTTAAAATTTTATACTGCAAAACAGATGCACAAGACCATACAGGGCTTCATTAAACAAAAGACAAGGAATATCAACCAACTTGAAAAAGTATTGTATAGTTGTATACCTGGCCTATTGACTTTCAGTAAAAATGGCATGCCCAAATACATGTATAAATTACTTCAAAAGTATCCATCGAAGGCAAAGATATTAAATGCTAAGCCAGCATCCTTAGCCAAAATCAAAGGATTGACACTAGAGAAAGCTGAAGCCATCCAAAAAGCAGTTAGGCTAGATTCGGGTTCGGGAGACACAAAACTGACCGAGCTAAATATTAAAACATTGGCAAAAAGCATTAATTCCTTAGCCGCCCAGATCAAAGTCCTTAAATCTGAACTTGCAAAGCATGGAGCAAATGAACTAGCAGATTTATTAGTCACTATTCCTGGTTGCGGCATCGAGTCAGCTGTTTCGATTAGCATAGAAATAGAGGATATCAAACGATTTGCAAGCGCACCTTCATTGTGTTGTTATTTTGGAGTACACCCAGAAAACCATTCAAGTGGCGATACATCAAAGAAACCTAAAATGAGTAAAAAAGGAAGTAGTTCATATAGAGGTACATTATATATGGTAGCTAAAAATGCGATTATGTATGATCCTTATTTTAAAGAAATATATCAAAATCAAAGAGCAAAAGGAAAGACCTTTAACGATGCTTTGGGCGTAGTAATGAACAAACTGACGAGAATAATCTTTGGTATGCTTACAAACGAGGAGGCATACAATTCGTCAAAACCAAAAGCACAAAGGAGTAATCCTGTAGACGCTGAAAAACAAATAGAGAAATTGGAAAAGGAAGCAGCAGAGTATAAAACAGAGTTAGAAAAGATGCAAAATGCACCAATTTCACAGAGAACAGAAAACAAAATAAAAAAGGCAATGGAGAAGTCTCAAAACTCAATTGAAGAGTTGCGTACGAGATCAAAACCATTACCAAGTGCAAACATATAAATTTGTTTGCACTTGGTAAAAAAAAACATCGCCAAATATTATAAAATTAACGGTATAACTAAAGGGAAACGTCTGATTATCAATCAGTATAAATCAGTGTTTTCCGTTATTCTATTTAAGGGATTTTCAGAGTAGACTCAATCTTACGTTAACGTATCAATAAGTAAGTTGCTACTACAATACCAAAGATCGACATTGGTATAGTCCAATATTTTTTATGTGCTTTCAAGATGTTTATTAGTACAAAAGCCATTGTCATAACAATAGCCACAATAACGACTTGACCTATTTCCACACCTATATTGAATGCAAGAAGAGGTTGAATGATGCTTTCTTCTGTGCCAAGTATAGCTTTAAAATAATTGGAAAAACCAAGTCCATGGATTAATCCAAAACCAAGTGCAATCAGATAGTTCAAATAGATATTCTCCTGACCTGATGCTGACTTTCTGAAGGCAAGGATATTAAATAATCCTGTGAGAATGATGGTAATAGGTATTAAGGTCTCTATCAAAGTGGGACTAATATTGACCATTTCCAAAGCAGAAAGCGCCAATGTCAAACTGTGACCAATGGTGAATGCTGTGACAAGAATCAGAATTTTTTTCCATTGTGAAGGCACATAGAAGGCACATAATGTAGCAATAAACAAGATATGATCATAGCCATTCGTATCTAAAATATGATCAAGCCCCAAGGATAAGTAATCAGAAAACATAAGGAGTTGTTATTTGATTTGTGGGACGAAGATAACGGACTCTTAAATATTAATACCTAAAATTTTATAAAAATACAAAACTTAGACGCAACAGAATTATGGCATGATGATCTTATATAATTAAAAAAATGGTAATTAATTTAGTGTTTTGTATTATTCGCTCTCATTTTTTTCTTTTTCCAATTTCTTAAAGTATCCTCGCAACAGCCATGTATTTTTTAGCGCTTCCAGATTTTCATTAAGTTTGATTCCCGCATTATCAATATGAAGGACTGTGGAATCCAAATGAGACATCGTTTGATCTATTTTACGGACCAATCTAGGATCATTAGAGAGGTAGTTTAAGGCACCTTTCCCTTCTTTCACATTGGTAATGGTTTGATTTGCATTCAAAATTGTTTCGTCAAAGTGTTTTATCACAACATCTAAATCTCTTGAAGATTTTTCGACATTCACAATGATATTTTTGACTTTGGATGCCGTGGCCGTATCTCTTAATATACCTACTATATTGTCTTTTTGGTCTAGAGAAGAGAGTATTTTATTTAATTGGATGATAGTGGTGGTAGAAGCGGCGCTTGTATTTTTTAAATGTGTAATGATTTCTTTAAGGTCTTTTGACATGGTGGAATCTTTGAGCATATTTCCTATTATGCCTTTGCCTGCACTAATTTCTTTGGTGATAGCTAGTAATTCTCCAGTCAGTAAGGCAGCATTTTCATTGGTAACACTTAGTGTTTGGAGCATCTCATCCGTTCTAATTCTCGATGAAGATCGGATCGTATCTCCTTGCGTTATACTATTCTGAGATTGGTATCCTGGTAAGATGTTTATGATCATACTTCCTACTAGACCGTCAGATGTAATAGCACATTTTGCATCCGTTTTTATATGCTTGGTGATATCCTTCTCGATAGATATTTTGACTACTATGAGCGTATCACTGACCATAACGATCTCTTTGACAGTGCCTACATTTATACCTGAGTATCTGACGTTGTTACCAGGTTTCAGGCCATTGGTATTGTTGAATGTGGCATAAATATGATAAGAATTGCCAAACATATTTTGCTTATCGCCAATGAAATATACTCCTAATATAAAAAATATAGTCCCTGTGATGACAAATATTCCTAATTTCAGTTTTTGGTATAATGACTTTTCCATATTTACTGTTTAAAAAATGCTTTAACTTTGGGATCTTCAGATTGAGATAATTCCAAATAAGTCCCCATGATGTAATTAATACCATCTATCAATAATATCATCCGATCCGCTATGAATCTCGCACAATCCACATCATGTGTTATGACGATCGATGATGTTTTGTATTTTTCCTGAATGGATTTCATTAGCAAGACAATCTCCTTTGATGTTATTGGATCTAGACCGGTGGTGGGCTCGTCATAAAGAATGATTTTGGGTTTTAAAATGAGCGTCCTAGCTAGTGCAATACGTCGTTTCATACCACCTGAAAGTTCTTCTGGCATAAGGTCTATGGTCTGAGGTAAACCCACACTTTCTAACGCTTCCATGACAAGTGGTGTCGCATCTCCTATTTTACCGAATTTACCGATGTGTCTTCTTAATGGAAATTCTAAATTTTCTCTCACCGACATGGAATCGTACAATGCACTGCCTTGGAACAAAAATCCAACTTCTGTTCTTATGTCATTTAATGTATCGGCGTCCATCTTGTCTAGGTTTTTGTTCATAATCGTGATGGTGCCTGAGTCGTGTGATTCTAATCCAATCAGACATTTGATCATAACTGATTTTCCCGAACCAGATTTACCCATTATGACTACCGTTTCGCCCTCAAAAAGTTCCATGTTAAAGCCATTCAATACTTTGTGCTCACCATAGGATTTTACAAGGTCCTTTATGACTACTATTTTGTTTGTACTGTTTTGAATATCATTCATATAGAATAAAATATATCTGTGATCAATACTGCTGCAAAATCTATAATAAATACAACCATAGATGCTTCTACCACTGCTGCATTTGCTGTCAATCCTACACCAACTGTCCCATGTTTGCAATAATAACCTTTATAGCATCCCACCAGTCCAATGGCAAAACCAAAGAAAAAAGTCTTAATAGTGGATGGCACTAAATCTGAATATTTTAATGCTCTAAATACTTCATCAAAATACAAGGTAAATGAAACATCACCTTTTATATTTTCTATCAGAAAAGACCCAAAAAGAGCCACTGCATCACTCATGATGACTAGTAATGGAATCATTAAGGTAGTGGCAAGTATTCTAGTTACCACAAGGAATTTAAATGGGTTGGTACCCGAAACTTCCATAGCATCTATTTGTTCTGTCACTCTCATTGCACCCAATTCAGCACCAATTCCCGAACCAATTCTGCCAGCACATATCAATGCAGTAATGATAGGACCTATCTCTCTTATGATGGAAATACTGACCATAGAAGGTAGCCATGCGACAGCTCCTAGCTCTATCATTTTTGGTCGAGATTGAAGTGTAAAGACAAGACCAATGATAAAACCCGTCACACCTACTAACAACATTGACCGATTGCCCATATTGTAGCATTGTTTTAATAATTCTTTGAACTCAAAAGGCCTTCTGAAAATTTCTCTAAAAAACCTTCCAGCAAAATAAGCCAATTCGCCTGTTTCTACAAAAAAGGATCTGATGGGAGCTATCAATATATTATTGGGTTTCATAAGTTCTATTTCTCTTGCGCATCACATTTAACTAATAATGATTAGACCGTGCTAAGTTCTAAAATTTTTGACCAAAACATTATGATAAGGATCATATGCAATTGTGATGTCAGAAAATAGTATGAATCAGTTTTTGATAAGTAGCAAAAGCTCTTAATTTTTTTTCACAACCAGCCCAAACCCAATCCTATTGCTATAAGTATTAGTAGCGTTGCCACTATTTGTTGGATAAATTTGAGGGTTACTTTTTTGAGTAATTTATTCCCAATTAAGGCACCTATGATGGCAGAAATAGTAGTTAGTAGTAGGAGTGTTAAATTGTCTTTTTGAAGATGTTGACCAAATCCAGTCGCATATACACCCAATCTTGTGATATCCACCATCGTAGATACGACCACTGTAGTCCCTATGAAGGCTTCTTTGCTTAGTCCAGCTCTAATTAGAAATGCACTTCGTAATGCACCTTGAGCACCTGTCAGCCCACCAAAAAATCCACTTAAAATCCCACCGATAGGAAGTTTGTTTTTAGAAAAGGCTAGCTTCCCGAAATATGGAATCAAGTCCACCACAGCAAAAAACATTAACAAAACGGCAATAATAAGTTTGGTGGGATAGATACTAAAGTTTTTTTCAAGAAAATTATATTGATACAAAGGAGACATATCCGAAAATTGAAGAAGAAGACTTGCACCTACAAAAGCTGCAATCACTGCTGGTATTCCGAATCTAAGGATAACTTCTTTATTTGCATGTTTTCCAGTCAAAAACAGTTTAAATACGTTATTAAAGAAGTGTACAATTCCCGTCAGTGCAATGGCAACTTCCACTGGAAAAAAGAACATCAACACAGGTGCCAACAAAGTACCCAAGCCAAAACCTGAGAAAAAAGTCAAAATGGAAGCAAGAAAAGCTGTAAGACAGATGAGAATTGTTGCCATAACCTAATTAAATAACAAATTTAGTAGTAATTTCTAAACCAATGTATTTTATGAGAAGTTATCTTGACTTTTGAATTGACATTTTTTGGTCGTCCCAATATTTTAGGATTGATTATCCCTGACAAAAAATAAAAATGTTCTTTCTTCGGCTTTTGTATTCAAATAAGTATTTAGGATGCTGTATGGTACTATTTCTCCATTTTTCATGAGCATGTTTATTTCGCCTGATCTCACATCATAAGGAAAGATGACTTCTTTTTTTTCACTAAAAAAGTACGATATTTCATCGTTGGTCAAATGATGCAAATCCTGAAATTTCTTTCTATTGATATAAAATTGACTTAAGGTTTCATCATTTTTTACAGTGACTTTTGGCAGTTTTCTATCTAATAAATTGTTGCACAAGGTACTGAATATCATATCTTTATGATGTATAGATCTCTTGATCATCCACAAAATGTCAGTATCATCTAGTCTCACATAATTATTAAGAAAGTTTGGATCTTTGGACAGTTGGACTTCATCACCGCGTAGGTTGAGAAAGTAATTTAACTCATCAGAAGAGGGAATGTCAATGCCAACAATGCTAAGATGTTTTGCTCTCTTTAATATTGAAATCAGCATAGTCTCAGCAGCTATTACTGTTTTGTGCAAATAGACTTGCCAATACATCAATCTACGCGCCATCAAGAATTTTTCTATGGAGTAAATACCTTTTTCTTCAATAACCAAAAAATCATCTACCACATTCATCATCGTAATAATGCGATCATAACCGATGATGCCCTCCGCTACACCAGAAAAAAAACTGTCCCGAGTCAAATAATCCATACGATCCACATCTATCTGACCTGAAACTAATTGGTGAAAAAAATGGCGTGGATAGCTACCTTTAAAAATGTCTATAGCCATACTAAAATCATAAGCCAACTCTTCGCCGATTTTGGTCATCAGCTGTAGCGATATTTCTTCATGGTGTATGTCTACAAGTGTATGTTCGAGTGCATGAGAAAAAGGGCCGTGACCTATATCGTGCAGCAAAATGGCAATACAAGCTGACTCATATTCTTGATCAGAGATGACATGACCTTTTGATCTGAGTGTGTCGAGTGCCCTAGTCATCAGGTGCGTTGCTCCTATAGCGTGCTGAAATCTAGTATGTAGCGCGCCTGGGTACACATAATGGGAAAGTGCTTGCTGGGAGATACGTCGCAAACGCTGAAAATAAGGGTGATCTATGATGTCATAAAGTATTTCATCAGAAAATCTTATGAGACCATAGATAGGATCATTAAATATTTTCTTTTTATTCATGACGCAAAAATATATTTAAATTCCGAACGTTATACCATGACATATTGTTTACAGAATTAAACTTTGTGTTTTTACATTTCATAAAAAATTAAAATTAAAACAAGTTAGATGGTAGGGGACAAAATAAAAATACTTTGGGCAGACGATGAAATCGATTTATTGAAACCACAACTATTCTTTCTTGAGAAAAAAGGATATGAAGTTGTCACTGTAAGCAACGGCCATGACGCATTGGATATCCTTGATGAAGATTCAACTATCGATATTGTTTTTCTAGATGAGAGTATGCCTGGACTGACAGGATTAGAAACATTGTCTCGTATTAAAGACAAACTACCTAATATTCCTATCGTCATGATTACCAAAAACGAAGCGGAAAACATCATGGAAGAAGCCATCGGATCTCAGATAGACGACTACCTCATCAAACCTGTCAACCCAAATCAGATCTTACTTACGCTAAAAAAGATAGTTGATAATAAAAGGCTTATCTCTGAAAAAACAGCCACAGACTATCAGCAGGAGTTCAGAAACATATCCATGGAAATCAATAGTGGACCTGATTACACAGAATGGGTAAATATTTACAAGAAGATCATATCGTGGGAGCTTCGTCTAGATGATAGCAATAATCAGCAGATGAAAGAAATTCTCAATATGCAAAAAGAAGAAGCCAACAAAGAGTTTTTTAAATATGTCTCTAGAAATTATTTGGAATGGTTTAAAAAGTCTTCGGGGCCAAGAAAGTCACAAGACTTAATGAAAGAAAAGGTTTTTCCGCTTTTTGCCAATGATAAACCTACCATTATGATATTAATGGATAATCTTCGTTATGACCAATGGAAAATCATCGAACCCATCGTGACGGAATTATATCGAATAGAAGAAGAAGACTTTTTTTACTCGATTTTGCCCACCGCGACACAATATAGTCGTAATGCCATTTTTTCAGGTATGACACCGCTTGAGATCCAAAAGAAATTTCCTGATTGGTGGTTGAATGATAATGAAGAAGGTGGTAAAAACTTAAAAGAAGGTGATCTACTTCAAGAACAAGTTAAAAAATTGGTCAAGAAGGAGATCAAAACTGAATACGTCAAAGTCACCAATGTGCAGGCTGCAAAACAGTTGCAAGACAATGCCCTCAATTTTTTCAATAATGATTTTACGGCTATTGTATATAATTTCATAGACATGTTGTCCCATTCACGCACCGAGATGGAAGTACTTAAAGAGTTGGCAGGTGATGAAAAAGCTTACAGATCATTGACCAAAACTTGGTTTATCAATTCACCACTTTGGGCTATGATGCAAAAGCTTGCAGAGCGTGATATACAACTTGTCATTACAACGGATCACGGAACCATCAGAGTCCAAACATCATCCAAAGTCATTGGCGATCGAGAGACCACAACAAATCTTCGGTACAAAGTAGGGAGAAATCTTCAATATGATAGGAAAGATGTATTGGAAGTGAGAAATCCCGCCGAAGCAGGACTTCCGAGCCCAAATATGAGTAGTTCGTATATATTTGCGAAAGAAGATGTTTTCTTTTTGTACCCAAATAATTTCACCTACTTCAATAATTTTTTCAAAGATACTTTCCAACATGGAGGCATTTCTCTTGAAGAGATGATTTGTCCGATTATCAGGTTAGTTCCTAAAAGGTGATTGAAAAAATAGCCGTTTTAAACATCCAGTAGATGCATTACGAGACTTGGATTTTTGTAAAATAATTACTTTGATACTAATTGATTCAGTTATCGACTAAAAACATGTACCCAGCTTAATTGTTAGGTAAAGATGGATAATACATTTTTAGAAATATTAATGAAGAGGCATCAGTTGACACCTGAAGTACCTTCTAGTCACACCGTTGCTACATGGTCCAATGGATTACTTGTAGTGCTCTTCCCTGAAGTTGCAGAAAATAGATTAGCAAGTACTTTTGAAATTCAAATGATATTAAATCAATTGAAAATCCAGCTTGAGCAAATGTTGCAAAAGACACAAGCATGCAAAAAAGGAGATTGTAAAAAAAATGCTAATCTATTCTTTGATGCTATACCTTCCATTTACAATGACCTTTTGTTAGATATTAATGCATTTGTGGATGGCGATCCAGCAGCTTATTCTGCATTTGAAGTTGTAAGAGCTTATCCAGGTTTTTATGCACTTTTTATTTATAGAATAGCGCATCAACTACACAAACTTAAAATACCACTTATACCAAGAATTCTTGCAGAACATGCACATTCCAAATCAGGTGTTGACATACATCCAGGTGCTGTGATAGGTAAATCATTTTGTATTGACCACGGTACAGGTGTTGTCATCGGAGAAACCACAATTATAGGTGACCATGTCAAAGTTTACCAAGGAGTAACTTTAGGAGCAATCAGTGTGGATAAAAAAATGGCAGGTATTAAACGTCATCCTACCGTAGAAAACAATGTGGTCATTTATTCAGGAGCGACCATCCTTGGTGGTGAGACAGTCATAGGTGAAGGGTGTGTGATTGGAGGTAATGTATGGCTAACAAAGTCTGTACCTGCAGGAACTCGTGTCTATCATAATGCTGAGAATAAATATATCGAAAGTATTGATGTATGATTCAATTCATTCTTTTACAAAAAATTAAGTAAAATATAAATACCTAACAATGAGAATAATTGACCTAGTAGGTAATACACCACTTGTAGAATTACTAAATCTTAATACTTCAAAAAAGGTAAAAGTTTTCGCTAAAATGGAAGGACATAATCCTGGCGGAAGTGTCAAAGATAGAGCAGCATTGAATATGATACAATCGGCTATGGAACGTGGTGATATAAAATCCGATACCACCTTAATAGAGGCCACAAGCGGCAATACTGGCATAGCTTTAGCAATGATAGCAGGGACATACAATATTCCTATAGAATTGATCATGCCATCCAACTCAACCAAAGAACGTACCCAAATTATGGAAGCTTTTGGTGCAAAGGTAATTTTACTAGATACGATAGAAGATTGTAGAGATTATGCCGAAGAGAAGTCAAAACAAGATGGATATTTTATGCTTGACCAATTTTCAAACAAAGATAATTACCTTGCTCACTACAAAACTACTGGATCAGAAATATGGGAAATGACAAATGGAGAAGTCACCCATTTTGTGAGTTCCATGGGTACGACTGGCACCATCATAGGAACATCTATGTACCTAAAAGAAAAAAATCCAAACATCCAAATCATAGGTTGCCAACCTACAGAAGGGTCTGCAATACCTGGCATTAGGAGATGGACACCAGAATATTTGCCCAAAATATTTGACTCATCTCGAGTGGATAGCATTCTAGATGTCTCCCAAGAAGAATCCACAGTAATGGCTAAAGCTCTTGCTTTAAGAGAGGGCATATTTTCTGGAATGAGTTCGGGAGGAGCTGCCACGATTGCTATTAAGTTAGCATCAGAATTAGAGAGTGGCTGTATTGTGTTTATTTGTTGTGATAGAGGAGACAGATATCTCAGTAGTGATTTGTTTTTGTAATTACATAAAGCATTTTCACAAAAATAGTGTTGATTTTTTGTTTCTGATGACCAATCAAACATCTGTTACCCTGAAATAATTATTGTATTTGGTGTCTGTATGGTGCCAAATAGTAGTACATTTTGCGATATTGGTGACTAAAAGTCTCAAATTGTTTAATGCTTTTTACCACTAATAAATTTCATAACTCCTTGAAAAACAAACGCCAAACAAGAAATCTGATGAGATTTGACCTTGTTTGGCGTTACGATTTGTGATCCGGCTGGGACAGATCATATTTCCAACGCCTTAGTGTATTTTATTTAAAATGTTCAAAGTATATATATTAAATATCTTTATATTTAAAAATGTCGTTGCGCAGTCGCATATAATTTAGTGCAATTTAGTGCATTTTAGCGAACCTTCAAAATATTAAGAAAACTATTTTTAAGACATATTTTTTGACACTTTCATAATTATTTTAAAGAAAGTATCTGGTGAATATTTAGTGGTAGATTGAAATTGTAAAACAGTACTTTTCCTTGAAAATTCATAATTCAATATCAAATATTTAAATTTAAGACAATTATATGGTATTTTTCATCGGTCGGTGTCCTGTTCGTAAAACGTACGAGTGCGTTCGTCTGACCGACCGATGACTGCCTTTGACCGACCGATGTAGTACCGTTAGACCGACTTGTAATAGTACCGTTAAACGAACTCGAGACGAACTCGAGACAGTACCATAAATAACTAAACATATATAAACATTATAAAACTTAATAAACTTCAAACGCAAAAAAAAAATAAAAATTCAAAAAAGAAATGCAAAACTCATAGCGGGGCACTCGCACCAGGGGGCCGCGCCATTTTCTCTAAATCAGATTTATAGCTATTGTCAAAAAATAATGAGATGATTTTTTTATCTCTTCTCACACTAATTTGTAAATCAAGTTTTAAACCGTCTAATTTGATGATGGCGCTCGTTTTGCCTTAATGCTGTAGTATTTTGCCATTGAACTCCAAAAATTTAATATTATTCGTTTATGAAGGTGGTTTTTAGGGCGTAAAATATTAAGATTTTTTATAAGGTTACTCAATTTTGGAAATAAACTTAAACTGTTTTAACTTGTATGATTCTGTTTAATTGGAAATAGCCTTATATTGTTTTGTAGGTGTGTTGTTGTTAGGGTATTATTAATTTTTTATTCTGAAATTTTGTCGACCTTGTGAAGATTAATTCTGTTTATAGTCTTTTTCTCTATTTTTTGAAAAAAAATACATCTACTAAAAATGAAACAAACCTAATAGATTACTGGATTTCTTGATGTTGTTGGGTCTAGTTCTACAGATAAAAATTATAATTATTTTTCACAACTTGTGAACACCTTGTGAAAATGATTTTTGACAACCCTTCACCTTTGCAGCAACAAAAACACACAGTTACCATGCCAGCAGAAATATTAACAACCGATGATCTTCGCGAATTTAAACAGGAAATCATCACCGAAATCAAACAACTCATTAGCGATCTAGCTGCCCTAAAACCAGCTGAGAAAAAATTTCTTAAAAACTTAGAGTTACAAGAACGTTTAGATATGTCCTCAGCTTCTTTACAGAATTTAAGAAATGCAAGAGTATTACCCTATACAAAATTAGGTGGTACAATTTACTATGATTGGGATGATGTGATTCAACTGATGAATAAATTTAAGAAGCCATTAAAGGCTAAAGTTTCATGACTTATCAGCTTATTATATGAAACCATCAACCCATACACCAGTCAACTTTATTAAGCATTTGGACGTGTTTCTTGAAATCGTAGGAACAGTTGATTCTATTAATTTTACACACATCGCAGTTTACTTGTCCCTATTTAGAATTTGGAATATTTCGTTTTTTAATAATCCAATTTCACCCACACGGGATGAGATAATGAAATATGCTGGATTAAAATCTAAAGAAAGTTTTTATCGTGTCATCAGAGAAATGGAAGCTCTTGATTTAATCAGATATTACCCATCGAAATCAAAATTTGAAAAGAGTTTTTATTGTATCTCGACCTTAGAATTTGAAGATAATAGAATTAAAATATCTGTATTTGGATTAACTAATCATTCTAGTTTGGCAAATGAGCAAAAGAAAAGCGGTTACCTATTCCATGATACTAGTAATAATAATTCTAAAGATATTCGGTCCAGAGCAGATCTATACAATGGACGTGGCTCATTAGTTCTCGAGAAAACAATTTACTTAAGAGAGGGCATCCCAAGTAATGAGACTGATAGTAGCACCCAGTCATCATTCGACCCACTCACCGACCCCAAATACGCTTCATCGCTAGACAATCGTAATTCTTCACCATCAAATAATTTATATTATGCAAACAACCAGAATCAGCAATCACATCGTTCCGGACTCCGTCCTTCAGGAGTACCTACGGATCCAAACGCAGATTACTCGAAAAAACTTTAACTTCGAACACTTCGTCAGCTTGATGGAGATCAAAGGAAAGATTATGTATGGTCAGCACTTCAAATTGTACCAGGAAGACAATCACGTATTACTTCAGTTCTACGCCTACTTTACAGGTGATGAAGATTTGTGCAAGCATTATGACATTAATGTCAATAAAGGACTTTTTCTTTCAGGAAAGACTGGGGTAGGGAAAACCGTTCATATGAAGCTTGTACGCCAGTTCCTTGGGTATAAAGATCGATTCAGAATGAAAACTTGTCAGCAGCTCTCCTTGGAGTATATGGACCAAGGATCTCCAGTCTTAATGAACTTTGGTCGTAATTATGTGGACTATGTGGACCATAATACGATCAACACATCATACTGCTTCGATGATCTTGGTACTGAAGATGAGGTAAGGCATTTTGGAACACAGGCTAATGCCATGGGTCAAGTCATCCTGATGAGATACAATTTATTTCAGACAAGACAAGTGCTAACACATTTCACATCCAACCTAACAGCTGATCAGATCGAACACCATTATGGTGAGCGAGTCAGAAGCCGCCTTCGTGAGATGTGTAATTGGATACAATATACTGCTGAATCACCAGATAAGCGTAAGTGATACATTTTGAGGGGTTTTGTTCGTCGCAGTCCTGACGCCGGTCAGGACTGCATTTTACAACCACTATAAATAATAATTCTCTGGGCATTTGTTGTTTTTCATATCCAGATTCATGCAGAAAGCTGTATGGGAAGAGTTGCTGCGTTGACGCCCAGCATTCGCAGCACTCTTTTTTTTTACTCTGCATTCCGTTCAAAAAACAAGCGATAGTGAAAGAAAAATCTAAAGTGCGTCTATCGCAATTACTTTCAAATTTTAAAACTACTAGTCCTCTGCGATAGAAAAAGCATTTTGATTTGAGAATGAACGATGCTATGCAATCGCCTTTTTTTGAACTAGCGTTTTTGGATACTTTTTGAGCAATGCAAAAAGTATCTGCCATGCCGGCATAAGGCAATGATTAATTGAAATACAAAACTGTTAAATCACTAAAAATATCAAAAATGAAATTCAAATTTCTAATCTTAACCTTATTCTCATTCTTAACCTCATTCCTACTCTCCCAAGAAATCATCTTCCCCGGACTCCATCGAGACACCCTGATCACCGAGATCAGAAAATACTACACGCCCAAAACCGTCCTCCCTTACGATCAGGCACGAATCAAACTGTACAATGATATCTTCCTACATAACGATTCATTGGAATGCTTTTATTCTGGATACAAAATACCAGTTCCATCAGGTACCAACATCTTATCCTGGACTGCCAAGTATGGCATCCAAACAGAACACCTATACCCAAGGTCACTTGGATCAGCTGCGATGCCAGCACTAGGTGATCTGCATCACCTGGTGCCTTCGAAAGCCAGTATCAACACCATGAGAAAGAATGCACCCTTAAGTGACATCCCTGATGACAAAACCAAATATTGGTTGCTGAATGACAAAGTATTCACACGTCCTAATCAGGAACTTATCGACCAATATTCAGAATCCGCATCAAATGTATTCGAACCACGGGAATCCATTAAAGGCGATATCGCCAGAGCGCTATTCTACTTTTACTCCATATACGCAGCCACATTAGTAAGGAAGTCGAAAACCTTTTTTACATCGATGTTACCCGACATCTGTCGATGGCATCGAACTGACAAAGTGGATTCGGCAGAATACGATCGGACCATGGCCATTGGTCGGATACAGTCTAACGTCAACCCATTCGAGATCGACCCGACCCTCGCAGAACGATGTTTCTGCAAAACCCACACAGACATTCCACCCAAATCCCACATCGTAAACATCTTTCCAAACCCATCCAAAGGTCTCTTTTACATTGAAATTAAGGACTACATAGGACCAGTAATCATGAAGATATCCAACCAATCAGGGAAGCTCTTAGAAACGCACCATTTGATGTATACAGGGTTAATGAGTTGTAGGTTGGGACTTGGGATTTGGAAAGTAACTTTTATAACTGATCAAAATTTAGAAGTGTCAACAATTGTTGTTGTCCAATAGGCAATAACCTAATTGGTTTCTATTAATCACAAATTCGATTTTAGGTTGAATAATTTAAATTCAATCAAATTTCTTGTCTCTGAATAATCCCTCTTTAAAATAATTCTTTATTAAAACTTCATCCGCTGTATCCTCACTGCGTTTAATATAGCCAAAAGTGCCACACCAACATCTGCAAAAACGGCTTCCCACATCGTGGCTAAACCACCTGCCCCAAGTATGAGTACAATAGCTTTTACACCGAAGGCCAGTGAAATATTTTGCCATACAATCTTTTTGGTTTGTTTACCAATGTTGATGGCCATAGGTATTTTACTTGGCATATCATCCTGTATGACAACATCTGCCGTTTCAATGGTGGCATCGCTACCCAATCCTCCCATTGCAATCCCAACATCACTCAGTGCTACCACAGGGGCATCATTGACACCATCACCTACAAAAGCTACGGTTTCGTTTTTAGCTTTGATTTCTTTTACTTTACTGACTTTGTCTTCCGGTAGTAAATCTCCATAAGCATTGATAATCCCGAGAGATTTGGCTACAAACTGAACAACATTACTTTTATCACCACTAAGCATAGTTGTTTTTACCCCAAGTGCTTTTAATCTGTCTATTGTAAGCTGAGCATCTTCTTTGATAATATCTGCAATGGTAACATATCCAATAAATTTCCTGTCATATGCGATAGCAATTATCGTGTAAACAATAGAACCAAAGTCAACATCATGGGCAATATCATACTTATCCATCAATTTGAAATTACCCACTAACATATCTTTACCATTGACCATAGCTTTTAGTCCATGTCCAGAAATCTCTTCCACATTTTCCAATTTGATATTACTGTCAACTTTTCCTACATATTGATGAATGGCAGTAGCTACAGGGTGTGTGCTTTGGCTTTCAAGGGCATTCACCATTTGTAATATTTCATCTTTGTTTTGATCCGATTTTAATACTACATCTTGCACTTTAAAAACACCTTCGGTCATAGTGCCAGTTTTATCCATCACTACATTTTGAATATTAGCAATGATGTCTAAAAAATTACTGCCTTTGAAAAGTATACCATTTTTAGAAGCTGC
>DLGT01000146.1 GCA_002482845.1 Saprospiraceae bacterium UBA7687 | reverse complement strand
AAGTATACCATTTTTAGAAGCTGCCCCAATACCACCAAAATAGCCTAAAGGTATGCTAATGACCAATGCACAGGGACAAGATATAACCAAGAATACTAATGCCCTATATAGCCACTGACTAAAATCATAATTATCAACAAAAAAATACGGAAGGGCAGTGATGAGAACAGCCAGAAGCACTACGATGGGTGTATATATTTTTGCAAACTTTCTGATAAATAATTCTGTGGGTGCTTTTTGAGCAGTGGCATTTTGCACCATTTCTAAAATTTTGCTCAACTTACTATCGGTATAAATAGTTGTAACTTTTACTTGAGCAACTGTATTTAAATTGATCATTCCAGCCAAAACTGATTCTCCTTTAGTTTTTGTATCAGGCTTGCTTTCTCCTGTTAATGCTGCCGTGTTGAATGAAGCACTATCAGACAATAATTCACCATCTAAACCTAATTTTTCTCCCGATTTTAGTTGGATGATATCCCCTATTTTTGCAGTTTCCGCTTTTATCTTTCTTGCCTGATTGTTTTCCAAAATGGTAACTTCATCGGGTCTTTGATCTAATAAACTTTTTATATTTGCTTTTGCTCTTTTTACCGCCAATGTTTGAAATACTTCGCCAATGCTATAAAAAAGCATGACGGCTACACCCTCTGGAAATTCTCCAATAGCAAAAGCGCCAATGGTAGCTATACTCATCAATAAAAACTCTGAAAATACTTCCCCTTTTTTTATTGCACCGATGGCATCTTTGATAACCGGAAAACCAACTGGTATGTAAGTTAAAACATACCATACAACACGCACCCATCCACCAAACCACGGTTGCGGAAAATAATGATCTAATCCAATAGCTACAAGCAATAACACTAAACTGATAACAGCTGGCAAAAACATTTTAAAAGTGTTATCGTTGTACGTTACATGGCCATGACCATCATCGTCACCATGTTCTTCATGATCATGACCATCATCTTTTGAATGCCCATCTTTTAACAAAGCTGAAGCATCAGCATTATTGTAAATTTTTTCTTGTTGGGTACAACAAAGTTGCCTGCCTTGTGCATCGTAAATATGCTTATGTTCCATTCTATTTATTAATTAAATCTGTTAATAATTTATCCGAAAAATAAGTTTTAGAAATTGTACTTGCTTCTTGTAAAAGAGATATCAGGCTAGGTTGTGTTTTGCCTAATACTTGCATAGCTTTAGTTTCTGCATCTGCAGTTTTTAAGTATTCCGTAGCCTGCAAAGCATCTTCCAGTACTTTGATACGTAAGCCATTATCTTTTATCTTGCCTAATTCTGCAATCATCCAACTTAATGATATAAAATTATTTTTATTTAATTGCAAAAAATAAATAAGCTCTTTTGATGTTGCAAATTGATTAAATGGAGAATTAATAATTTCTTTAGTAAGATATTTTTTTACATTTTCAGAAGTAACTCTATTGGCGATTAGTTTTACCGCGCCTTGCATTGCTTGTGGGTAAATACTCAACCAACGTAGCATTCTGCGAAGCTCATGCACGTCTTCTTCTACATTGTCAAATTCAAACTTTGTACTATTTGCGAACTCATTAATCTCAGCTATTTCAGCTGTGTAATACCTTTGTATTGCATTTATTTCCTTTTCTTCTTTAAGCCAATCGGCTTTTTTAAGACGCTTTTGTACTTTATCAATTCGCTTGTCATTTAGCCCATTTTCTTTTATTAGTATTTGATTTAAAACTTCTATTTTTTCGTTGGCTTTTAA
Organism: Saprospiraceae bacterium UBA7687; assembly: GCA_002482845.1. Taxonomy (GTDB): domain Bacteria; phylum Bacteroidota; class Bacteroidia; order Chitinophagales; family Saprospiraceae; genus OLB9. The sequence continues at coordinate 1,466 of DLGT01000146.1, read as the reverse complement.
ATCTATAAATTGCTTAATGACAATAGGAATTTTTTCGTTACTTGAAAATTCTTTCTGAAACGAAATGTAAAAATCTACAACTCCCAATGCATCTTCAATTTCTTTTGCTTGTTCTTTTATTTTGCTAAAATCTTTTTTATTATGCAAATTCGCATACATTTTTGCCAATCCCTCTAACATAAACATAGGAGTTCTCAAATCATTCAGATAAAGCCATAAAGCAGGATTTTCTTTGTTTTTAGCATTGTCTAAAAGTGTTGCTATTTTTTTGATTTGAATATCAAATCGCTGCATTGATTTATTCATCTGATTTATTTTTTATTTTATTTTTCCAAATAATATAAATTTATGATAATCAAACGAATACACCTTTAACCTGATGTAAATCGTTTGATTATCATGTTTTCTGTAATTTTGGTTGGATTTAAAATATTATTTTTTCAATCTTCAAATATCTATCTAAAAATGTGTAATAATAATTTATCTTACAAAAAATGTGTAAACCTAAAATGATTTAACGAGCTGAGCAATGAATGTCTTTTTAGTTAATTTTTATAAATTTATGTGTAACAATTTTGTTGAGATGCTTATCTTCAAGAACTAAAAAATAGACTCCATTTTCTAAGTTACTTACATTTATTCCTGTAGACGTTAAGTTCTGTTCTTTTATTTTTAATATTCCCAAAGAAGAGTAAATTTTTAACTCATAATTGTTTAAATTATCCAAATCAATTATGAGCTTATCTGTAACCGGGTTAGGATATACTTTTATTGATTCATTATCTTCTTCCAAGGAAGTTGGCAGACTAATTGTTATGACCCCTAAGGTGTCCGTTCTGTCTAATAGCGTTTGATATGTCCTATCACTATACAGTTCTAACCAAACTCTGCTAGAACCAAGATATTCATTAGATTTTATATGAAAAGTTATCTTAAGTGTAGTGTCTGCAGGCATTTTATTTGGTTTGGAAGGGGGGCAAGCAATTACACTTGATGAATAACATAATTGAAAATCGCACACAAACAAATCCCATTCCCTTGGAGTATTTTCTTCTCTAAAAATTTTCCACCAAAAATCAACATTGGAATTTGATTCGTTAGTAATATATAAATCATAAACATATTCTGTAATATTACTTTCAATTGTCTTCTCAAGAGATTCTGGAGTTATTGAGACCTGAGAAACTAAAGTGGTGCTAAAAATGCAAAAAAAAGTAAATAAAAATGATTTCATGTTAATAAATTTTGAGTTATGAAAAATATTTAATTAATTATTTCTTTATCTTTTATTAATGGTATTCTAATTGTTTGATTATTGAAGAGCGAAAATACAATATTATTCTTAAAGTCAAGCCATGATTATCATTTATTCAATAAAAATAAGCATTAACCAATTTATTTGAAACATTTGAGCTATTTTCAGCTTTCGTTAGCTTCAAATTTTTAAAAATAAGTTGAAAGTCCAA
>DLGT01000132.1 GCA_002482845.1 Saprospiraceae bacterium UBA7687 | reverse complement strand
ACTGGCATGGTCCATTATATCAGAGCTTAAATTATTTTATGCTGAAGTTATTGTCGATTGTGCCTGACTACACAACTGCTTTTTATACATTAATATTCATAATAGCATATTTAACAATCGAAAATACAAATAAGAATAATTTTACATATCAATTATCATAATTTTACTAAGTGTCTTCCACATCAAACAAAGTGCCCCTTTTCTTATCCAGCAATAAAACAGAGTTAGCTTATTCTTCCCTCTTTCATTGTCATTTGCTTTCTGATCGTTAATTCTGTTTTTAAGTATTAATTTACTGATGTTTTTGGTTAATCTGTTATATTGCAATTGGGTAGCTATGTGGAAGATTAAGAAATAACATCGGTGACAATCTTTAATAAGTTGATGCTTAATTATCTGTTTGATCAGTTGCTAATCACAATAAGACAGAGATCTTTTCAACATTTTCAACAATAAACAACATCCAAATATCTTCATCCATTCAAGATCTAATAAACAAACTTGTTTTTCTAGCAAAGGTTTCAAATGTTGGCTGGTAGGCCACTTTAACTAAATTTAGTGACTTTTATGAAGCTTCACAAACACCAAGATGGAGGATAGGATTTTGACGTCTCTGAAGTGAAGCTAATACTTTATGAGTAATGTGATAATTGTGTGATAATTGTGTGGGAAAATAAATTTAAAAATAATCTTGTTAATTTGATACATTCTTATATGAACCTATTGAAGAAAACAAAAACAAAATTATTTTATTTCACTTAAATGATATATAATTATTAATGAAATTCGGTATGTTTCGCTATGATCATAAGAAGAAGTGCTTCTTAGTGACAGGGCTTTGGATTATATCATCCTTGATATATTGACCAACTAATTTGCTCAGTTTGTCGGCACATTGCAAACATGCAGGAACTCTTACAGCTCCCTCCCAATTATAATAATTGAAGCACTGCTAGAATGTGAAATGGATCAATGCTTCTTGGGGCATTTTGCTCGTGTCATAAGCAACTCGGAACAATGTGGGGGTACAAGTCCCTTGAGTCACATATTGGGCTGCTAAGTGGAATTCATTTCTATCCTATGAGGACATGGATTCTACCATGATGCTTCCTGAGCTAGGATTGTACAAGTCTGGAACAAACTTGTTCATATTGCTTTATTTTCCCACTTCAAAATATCGGCTGTTTATTTTCTTATTCACAGTTACAATGACGATTTCGGGATTATATTTTGCAGTTTTTGTTTTCTCTCCAATTACTTTTATCATATTGTTCAAGGCTGGTATTTACATTCTAGGAAGTTGATCCTCAATTTGAGGGATACTAAGCCCTTCCCTGTAGAGCATGATCAAATCTGGGACTTTCTTATTAGTTTGGAAATAAGTTTTAGCCCAGTTCACAAATATCTACTAGATTGTTTCTGATGGAATGCTTTCCTTATTTCCCACTCTCTTACAATCACTAAATACTCTAGTACATTCAGAATTTATTGTACCAACAAATGCAAGAGTATTTCCTCCATGGCTATTTTTTGATATTGACATAGCTCCATACATCATATTCTTATTTTTGAAGTAAGGGTGTCTTTTTTGAACTTACCAAGGTACAGATCCAACCTTGATGTTCATTTGAATAGTAATTTTTGAAGCGGCTGACATAGCACCTTTTGGATTTGTTAAAGTTTTTTTTCTGATAAATTGACTAGAACATTTAAGATCATTAGTCAAGAATCTTTTGAGTTCAGAATAATATTTTTCTTCATAAGAGTTAAGATAAACTACAACAATTTGTGGAACACCATTTTTTTCAGCATCTTTTCTGATCTAGTCCTTCCAAACATTGATATTATTGCTATCAATCTCAATAAATCCAGGCTCTTTGAATTTTATTCCATAAGTAGCCCCAGATTTTGTCAATAAGCTAACAGCATCATCAGCTTCATTTTGGTCTCTCTTGGGCTGCTTACCAGCGGAATAAACAAAAATCCAATCAGTAAAATTGAAAGGATCCTTTAAAATTCCTCGATGCTTAATATTACCCTTAGCATCAGGTTGGACTTTCGAACCATGAGAATAGTAAAGTTCAGGTTTTGGGAGACAGTATCCTTCAAGTCTTTTCTAGTTTTTGATTTCAATCAATCCTTTGCTTTCATTGAGTTTATCAATCATTGTTCGAACTTTTCTCATTCTATCTGTTGGTTCTAGTTTAGTAAATGGGGCTAAAGCTTTCATTGTATTATGGTCTGCCCTTTGATCATCAGTCATTCCTGTAGGAGAAACAAGTTCTGGGATTAAATAAACGTACTCAGGAACTTCAATAAGTTTTGCTCCTTGCCGTACTTTTTGAATACTTTTAACTGCTTTAAGAAGTGGTTGCTTATTATTTTTTATAGTGACACCGTATGCTTCTTTGTAATATTGAATATATGTCATATTAACTCCTTTTTTTTCAAGATAGAAAGTTGAACTTGGAGACATTGTCTGATCAATTTTTTCGATCTTGTAATTTCTAAAAGTGCCATAATTTGTCACTACAGTTACTCCTTCAAATTTAGCTTTATTCTCATCAAGAGGTTTACCATTGAAGATTTCCAGCAAATTCCTTTTTTGTAACACTCTGGAACATACATCAACTTGTAAATATAAGCCTGAGTTGAGTTGAGAAAGAGTAAACCTAAATCCTTTTAAAACTTTGAGGCCCATGTCATCTAGTTGATTATTTCCGTCAAAGTAATCTTCATAATACTGCCCTGGCTTACCTAGATCAGTGAACTTATTCTACTTAAGCAAATTCTTTAAACTAGAATTCAATATCTGAAGATAAATCTGTCTATATTCATTGTTGTTTAGATCCATAATATCTAGTTGTTTCGTGAGTTTGACTAGAGCTTCAGCTTTATTATCATCTGAATATTGGCATTCTAGAGTCGTTGGAATTTTTAGCTCAACTGTACCCCACAATGTTTGGCCACTGTAAGCAATATAACCAATTTTGTCTTAAAGAATTTTTTTATTGCTTCTGATACACTTACCATAGACTTCAGAATCAGCAGGGATATTCTCAGGTAATGAGAAACTATATTGAAAGATGCGAGATTTTTTCACATTTATTCCTATATCAAAATAGTTTGTGAAGAACTTAGTAGTACCCATATTCTTAAATGAATTATCAGATTTCCCATTTCTCTTTGGAAGAATTTCATAATTTTGCTCCATCATGCTTGCGAAAATATTATAAAATATATAAAAATGGAGACACTTGAATATGAAGACAAAAGGATTCTGTGGATTGAAGATGGTTTTAGAAAAGAATTGAATGAAAGAATTTTAGGGTTGAAATGGGTGATGCAAAATGAGGAATTTGGAATGAAGAATTGAACTGGTGAGTCTTAGCTAAATGTGGTTTTTATATAATATAATTGGATCGATCAAATAAATCTTTGGCACACTTGCATCAAATTTCATGAATCTTCTGTTTGTTTCAAAACCAAAATATTTTTAATACCCCCCCATTTTTATTATTTTCATTACCCAAAACTTAATTAAATCAAATATCTTAACAACCATATCAACCCCAAACCTTTACCCTTTCCCATCATCACCTTCACCATCATACGTCTTTATCCTAGCAAATCTTCTCATTTTACACATCAACAATATCATCTATCAAAATCATAAACAATTTTTATATTCTTTTTCAATCACCAATAATAACCATCATACAACCGAACTCAACTGATATCAAGTTTAATATTGACCTTTCCAATAAACTTATTGTATCCCAACTCACAGATTT
>DLGT01000062.1 GCA_002482845.1 Saprospiraceae bacterium UBA7687 | reverse complement strand
GTTTTGACTAAAAATGAAAAGGACAATTGACAATGCATCTGGAGTTGGAAGATTACAAAAATGTCCATTATTGTAAGTGCATATTAAAATGTAGACAATCAATAGATTAAGTAAATTTATATTGTTTTATAATAACTGTCTATTTCAGATTAAATAATTTTTTACAAACACCGAAACTTTAATAATTATTAAAGAAAATAAGTTGAAAAGTCACTGCAATCTTCTTTAGTTATGGATGGATTTTGACTATGGTTAGGTTATATAACATACATTATATCCATTTGATTTTCAACCTAGATATCTTGTAATACAATTGGAAAATTGTGCAACACTAAATACATGAAACACCCTTACTTTTACATAGTAGAAGGAATTCACCTTCCACATTAAATCATTAAACATGGATACTAATCAAAAGAACGTGAAAGGTAATGACAGACCTACCAATCAAGTCAAAGATGACAAAAACAAAAACATGCCCGAAAAAAAACCAACTGAAGTTAAATCAGATGATAAAAAAGGCGACATGAAAAAAGTTGGTGATAAAAAACCAATGACAACAAATAAAAAGTAAATAGTTTTATCACATTTCCTCCAAGCGTTCAGCAGCCCTGCTGGACGCTTTTAAAAAATCAGATTAAATGTATCATCCATTCTCGTATACTACTATTCAACACAGAAGTAATATAAACACTGCGCTGTACGGCAGACAAAATGATCATAATTCATATGGTATTCAAATTACCCAACTCATGAAGCTATTTGATGAAGAGTTAAAAGAAATTTATTGGGCTAAAAAAGCTTTGACAAGAGCTATGCCCAAAATGATAAAAAACACCACTTCAGTTGAATTGATTAATTTGCTAGAAGAACACCTTTCTGCATCAATAGAACATATAAAAACATTAGAAGTCGCTTTTGGAATCTTAGGTAAAAAAGCGATTGCTAAGAAGTGTGGCACCATAGAAGGTTTGCTGAAAGAAGCGGAAGTAATTATGGAAACATGCGAAGAAGGTGCCATGGTCGATACTGCGCTCATTTCCGTCTGTATAAAGATTGTACATTATGAAATAGCTACTTATGGCATTCTATGGCAATTTGCTAAAACACTTGGTATGAATGATGTTGTTGATTTATTTCAGGTGACACTTGACGAAGAAAAGGCTACGTTAGAAAGACTTAGAGAAACATCTGCTTTTGCCGTTCATGTCATCGGTACTAATGAAGAAGAGGAAGATTTGCTTGAAGTTTATGCCATGTGGTAGATATCAAAAGTTAATCTGATTGGGTATCTTCCATCTAATGAAAGTTTTGCTCTTTTGATAATACTAATACAAGTTTATATGAATTGGCTATGTTTCATTGGTATGAATTTGAACTTAGTTCTGATACTATACGAAGTTGTATATGTTCCGACATTCAGGGAATAATGTAATTTCTTCTGAAAATTGTATAACAAATATATCTTCGGTCATCCATAATTTTACACCTTTTAAAAGTTGTAAGTTGGCAAGTAGTTAGCAGCGATACTCATAATTAAAAATAGATTGAAACAGAAATTAAAAGACATAGCTGCTTTATTCAATAAAGCTTTCAAAAACTGGTGGATCAAAGACCCATTTAGAGAGAGTGCTGTCATTGCCTATTATGCTATTTTCTCATTGCCTGGATTGTTAGTAGTCATTGTGTCTGTGGCGGGATACTTTTTTGGGCAAGAAGCTGTCAATGGACAGATAGCGGACCAAATCACCTCAACCTTAGGTGCAGAGATAGCAACACAAATTCAAGACATCATCGTCAAGGGCACTCAGTCCAAAAATTCTGTGTGGGCGGCCATCATAGGGATATTTACTATTTTATTGGGTGCGACAGGTGTTTTTGTGGAATTCCAAAAATCACTTAACGTTATATGGGAAGTCAAAGTAGACAAAACGAAATCAGGCTTCATGAGTTTGGTCAAAGCCCGTTTATTCTCATTTGGATTGATCATCGCCATCGCTTTTATCCTTATGGTATCATTGGTCATATCGGCAACACTTGCGGCCTTCAGTTCGTGGCATTCCCATTATTTTTCGGAGTCATTTCTGATCGTAAGCCAATTGATTAATTACCTCATATCTCTAAGCATATTGACGGTATTATTTGCCCTTATGTTTAAGAGTTTCCCAGATGCAAAAATCAGGTGGCGACATGTTTGGATAGGTTCCATAGTCACAGCTATCCTTTTTGAAACAGGCAAGTTTGGTTTGGGTTTATACTTTGGTCAAGCTGAACCTGGTTCTGGTTATGGTGCTGCAGGATCTATTATTCTGATCATGTTATGGGTATCTTATTCATCTATGATTGTTTTTTATGGTGCAGAGTTTACCCATGCATATGCTGTCCACAAAGATGGCAAAATACTCCCAGATCATAACGGTGTTAAGGTCATCAACAAACCATAAACGATATTGAAATATCTTTCTTAGAGTCCACTCCGAAAACACAAATTGATTGATATTCAATCGTTTTTTACCCTGACCCTAAAGGAAAACGATTAAATATCAAGGTAGTAGAAGCAATGGGTTTTCATTTTATTTCAACAAAGGTCTTATCGGAGCAGATTCTTCTTTTACTTTGCAAAATTAGATACATTCAATTAGTACTCTTTAGTGTATTTGACAAACAAAACAAACAACAAATCAAAAAATATTAGTTCATGGCATCCACTGATATTAAATCTCCTCTATACTTAAAACTCAGTGTCATTACGATGGGTTTGGTCGCATTTTTATTCCTGCTCTACGTGGGCAAAGATATATTAGTACCCTTAATTTTTTCGACCATCATTGCGATTTTATTGAATCCAATGGTAATGCTTTTGGTAAGGAAAAAGATCAATCGGACTGTTGCCATTGCCTTGTCGGTATTGAGCGCTTATATATTAATTGCTATCTTAGCCTATTTTATATTTTCTCAGGCGGCACTATTTAGTGAAGCACTACCTGATTTTAAGGCAAAGTTCTTAACCATGTTTAATGAATTGATCTCTTGGTTCTCCGCCAATTTAAACGTTAGTGTACCCAAAATTAATGCTTGGATAGAAAAAACGAAGGCGGAAGGTATGGACAATAGTTCCGCTGCTATTGGGTCTGCACTTACGACGGCTGGAGGTTTTTTGGTGCTCTTTTTTCTATTGCCGGTGTATATATTTTTGATATTATTTTACAAGGTATTGTTTTTAGAATTCATTTCCATGCTCTTTGCTAAGGGGCAAAAAACAGTGGTGGATGAAGTACTCAAGGAATCAAAAACCCTTATTCAAAGTTACTTAATTGGGTTGCTTTTAGAAACAGGTATTGTAGCTGTGCTCAATTCGATTGGCTTACTTATATTGGGTATAGAATATGCCATATTGATAGGAGTGATCGGTGCATTATTAAATCTAATTCCCTATATCGGTGGTTTAGTAGCTATCAGTATACCCATGTTGATGGCCATTGCAACAAAAGAACCTATAGACGCATTATGGGTTTTTGCGCTATACATGATTGTCCAACTATTTGATAATAATTTTATAGTACCCAAAATTGTAGGTAGTAGGGTAAAAATAAATGCTTTAGTTTCTATTGTGGTCGTATTAATCGGAGGTGCAATGTGGGGCGTAGCAGGTATGTTTTTATCCATTCCATTGACAGCTATAGTGAAAGTAATTTGTGATAGGATTACACAACTGAAACCATTTGGTTTTTTATTGGGTGATAATCATTCAGAAAATGATAAAGTTCAAGTAAGTATTACTTTACAAAATGATACGAAATTAAGCTGATAACTATGACAAAGGCATTAATCAGATAAAACAAACAGTAATTATGTAGATCCCTAAGATATGGTGTAACGTTTCATTGTCCAAATTTTGTAATTATTTCTACAAATTATGCAATAAAAAGATAAGCCATATAATGCATCTTTGTGACTTTTAAGACACAACTGAAATCGTCATGGGCAACAAAACAGCATTAGAGTGGACAGAAGAAATTCGAAAAATTAAGGAAGAAATAAAAGCCAAATATCCCGAATTGGCAAAAGACATCAAAGAAATGCCTGTCACCCTTAAAGCTGATGGAAGTCCTGACAATGACCCTCGACACATGAAAACATATTTTGAATCTTTACAAGGTTTACTAAATGACTTTGCGATTTCACATGAGTCGCCTGTCATTTAGTATCCTTTTTAGCATCAAATAAACAAATAACAGTCATATTCATATCAAAAATCTATAAACAGAATAGTTAATTTTAATCCATCGATTTTCTATATAAGAGACCAAAACTTTACCGATTTTAATTGGGGAACTACATATTGTGTAAAAGGATTTGATGTTTATGTTTTGCAAAGAACAGAAAGCTTTATAAACCTGAAACCAATAGTCCAAATATGTAAGTAAAAGACTTAATAGTGTAATGTATTTATTTCGAATTAATGGCACCTTTGCATAGATAGTAAAATGGAAGTATAATGGATTTAAAGCCAGAGTCGGGGTGGACACAAAAAGCTCTTAATGTTCTGGTGGAGATCAATAAAAGGTTTCCTGAACTATCAAAATATATAGAAGAAATGCCGATACTTTTAGGTCAGAGCGGGCAAAAGAGCCATACATGAAAGTGTATTATGAATCGCTGTTATCATTACTCAAGCATTATGCCATCTCACACAAGCCGGAGATTATTTAATCTATCATATTTTATAAATTTTAAATCCAATATTATGAGTCCTGAAGAAATTAAACTCAATTACTTTTTTGACGAACCTAGTAATAAGATAAAAAGTGAACCAGAATACTTGCAGTACTCTGAAGAAGATGATTGTTACAGTGAACTCACGCCCGATGCGGATATTCAGAATGCAGATATGATACAAAATGCGACACTTCAATCTGATGAGCATCACGAAAATGACCAAAAGGTAGATGGAAAAGCTGACCACAGTATCCACTCAAAACCAAACAAAAAGAGCAATGATACAAATACTAAAAATGCAGACGAACATATACATTACAAATTTTATGGGATTGTAAAAGATGGCGATTTTTTGATCGAGTCTGATTTTGACTAGAATCTATTGTTTAATAAGTTTAATTTTTTTTCATAAAACAAATATAACATCCTCATGAAAGTAGCCATAGGAATCACCGAAGCAAACAGATTGGTCATAGCCACCGAATTGTCAAAGATGCTGGCGGATGAAACCGTCTTGTATATAAAAACTAAAAATGCGCATTGGAATGTAGAAGGTCCTGACTTTTATGCGATACATAAGTTTTTTGAAGCGCAGTTTGAGCAGTTGGATGAGATCATAGACGATGTCGCAGAACGTATCCGTACCATTGGGCATTATGCACCAGGCACATTAAAATCATATCTTGGGCTTACGCATCTTTCAGAAGAGTCTAGATCTAAAAATGATAGTCAGGGACTGATCAAAGACTTATTATTAGACCATGAAAGTATAATCGTAAACTTAAGAGAAAATATCAAGAGTTTCGCTAGTGAACACCATGATTTGGGTACAAGTGATTTTATCACAGGATTGGTGGAGACCCACGAAAAAATGTCTTGGTTCTTGCGTGCCCACGTAGTGAAATAAATAGCTGATAGTTTTGCGAATTTAGTGTTTGCTTTTAATTGTTTGGTTTTAATATTGGGGCAATGCCCCTTAGAGGTGAAATGGTTGTATCGACGGATTTTTTCGTTAATATGGACGTTTCACCTCCTTCTTTGGTACCTAAATGAAGGATAAATGTTGAGGAAAAGCTGCTTAAAGATAGTGAGCTAAATTATTGTTTTAATTATTCCACTTTGGCGAAACGACTTAATTGTTTTTAATGTTATATCTATAAGCAATTGGTCAATAAATACATACTTTTTAGGACTGGCTCGCCATGTTGTTAGCCAGCCACCACATCGATCTCAAAAAAACCTAACTTATGCCCATCAAGTACCCTGTGACCCTACCATATACCTTATCAGAAGATGAGATGCTTACAGCTATGGATGTAAATCTCCATGATGGGTTGACAACTACAAAAGCCAATCATCGCAATACACAGTTTGGACTCAATGCTTTTGCACTCAAGCCACCTAAAAGTTTCTGGTTGGTACTCCTAAAACAGTTCCAAAGCCCTATCGTCTATTTATTGGCTTTTGCTGCCATAGTATCCTTCTATTTCCACAGCTATGTAGAAGCGATAGCCATCTGTATTGTCTTATTGATCAATGCACTGATTGGATTTTTTCTCGAGATGCAAGCGCGTAGATCTATGCGAGCATTAAAAGAAATGGATGTCATCACTTGTAGGGTTTTTAGAGATGGCAAGATTCATGAGATCAATGCAGAAAAAATTGCACCGGGTGATATTGTAGATTTAGAGTCAGGAGATATCATTCCTGCAGATGGCAGATTGGTCGTTTCTCATCTGTTGCAATGTGACGAGTCTTCACTCACAGGCGAATCCATCCCAAGTCTTAAACATACCGAAAAACTACCTGAAAAAACTGCTTTAGGTGATCAGGTAAATATGGTATTTAAAGGAGCATCTGTGATGAATGGCCATGGCAAAGTGGTGATCACAGGTATAGGTAAGGATACTGAACTAGGCAAAATTACAGCCTTGGTAGAAAGTGCTGCATCTACAGAAACACCTTTGGACAAAAAACTCAATTCACTAAGCAAAAAGCTGATATGGGTGATGTTGTTTATGACATTCATCTTTGCGGGAACAGGTTTTATCCAAGGCAAAGATTGGTTGATTATATTGGAGACATCTATCGCATTAGCTGTAGCTGCATTCCCAGAAGGATTGCCTATTGTAGCCACGATTGCATTGTCTTATGGCATGCTTCTGATGGCCAAACGAGGTGCCATCGTCAAAAACTTATCCGCAGTAGAAACATTGGGAAGTACAAATGTCATCCTAACAGACAAAACAGGTACACTGACCGAAAATGTAATCTATGTCGATACGTTTAGTTTTCCCGATGAGACCATAAGGGCAAGCATTCAAGAGAAAGAGATAACCTTTCTAGATGACGCCACACTAGTTCATACCCAAAACTACGAACGAATAAAACTAGTAGCGGCTTTGTGTAATAATGCTACCATACATATGGGGAAAAAGAAAGAAAAAGCCCTAGGTGACCCCGTAGAGATAGCCTTGATTCACTTGGCCAATACTTCTGATGATGATTTTCAATCCATCCAACAAAAGTATGAAAGGATAGAAGAGATACCCTTCGACGCCACGTTAAAAATGATGGCTACCTTACACAAAAGTGAAAATGGTAACTTGGTAGCTGTAAAAGGAGCCGCCGAACAATTGCTCGATAAATGTACCCAAATACAACAAGGAGAAAATATCCAAATTATTACCAAAAAAGACAAAACCAACATACTCAAAGCTGCTGATGCAATGTCAGAAAATGGATTGCGAGTACTTGCTTTTGCTTACCGCGAAGGCAAGGACATACCACAAGATGACTTTCTGAAAGAATTGGTATATGTAGGTTTGATAGGTTTTTTAGATCCGCCTAGATTAGATATCAAAAAGGCAATCACAACTTGTCGCAATGCAGGCATCAAAGTAGTTATGATCACAGGAGACCATCCAAAAACAGCCTTAAATATTGCCGAAAAAGTAGGACTCATAGACAATATGGATGAAGCGGTGATTAATGGTCTAGACTTCCAAGAAGGAAAAACCATCACAAAGGAGTGGAAAACTAAAATATTATCTACAGCTGTATTTGCAAGGACGACGCCAAAACAAAAACTCGATATCGCAGAGATCTTTCAGCAAGCGGGCAACATCGTTGCCATGACAGGCGATGGTGTCAATGATGCACCTGCACTCAAAAAAGCGGATGTAGGCATCGCCATGGGCTTGAGAGGCACACAAGTAGCCAAAGAAGCTGCTAATATTGTTTTGAAGAATGATTCGTTCACTTCTATTGCAGAAGCCGTCGCACATGGCAGAGAGATATTTAACAACATCAAGAAATTTGTCGTCTACTTAGTATCTTGCAATTTGAGCGAAATATTTATCGTCACTGCCTTAGGATTTTATGCACCTGCATCTACCATCCTTCCCCTGCAGATCTTATTTCTAAATATTGTAACCGATGTATTTCCTGCGCTCGCATTAGGTCTCGGCAAAGGCGATAAAACCGTCATGAAACGACCACCACGCAGCCCCAAAGAAGAAATTGTAAATCATAAAGATTGGATTAAGATAGCTTGGTACGCTTTTGCGATCACCATGTCTGTGATGGTAGCCGTGATATACAGCAAATATTTTATCACCAGAGACCATCAAATACTCAATAATGTAGCTTTCGTGACATTAGCTTTTGCGCAGCTATTCCACGTATTTAATATGTCATCACCTAACTCAAAAATATGGAAAAACGAAGTCACACGTAATCATTTTGTTTGGTATGCAGTGATATTGTGTACAGCTTTAATAGTAATGGTATTCGTAGTGCCATATTTCAGGGTGCCTTTAGGATTGGTGTTATTGGATATCAATATTTGGTTCGTAGTCATTTTAGCAAGTCTGATCCCATTGGTAGTGGTACAATTATTGAAGGTGATTAGAAATCGTAAGTAAGTTGAAAGTCCGGTATTCCAATAATACAGGTTTTTATCGGAGACAGTCGTTCAAAAAACAAGCGATAGAGAATGAAGAAGCAAAAGTGCGTCTATCGACTTTAGAGTTCAAATAGATATATGTGTGATAATGTCGATAGAAAAAGCATTTTGCTTCGAGAATGAACGATGCACAGCAATCGCCTTTTTTTGAACTAGCGTTTTTTGGTTACTTTTTTGAGCAATGCAAAAAAGTAACTGCCGTCTGCACAAGACATACGAACATTTAAAGTGGAAACGTTCAATTTTCGTGCTGGATTTACATTAACAAAATAAGCTCATATTAATTTCTCAAATCATAAAATCAAACCACCATGCTTAAAACCATCTTCATCATTATAATAATCCTTCATGGATTGATCCATCTTTTGGGCTTTGTAAAAGCGTATGGCTATGCTGATGTTTCTGCCTTGACACGTGAGATTTCCAAACCAATGGGCATCATTTGGCTTATGGCAGCGGTATTGTTTATTATTACAGCCATATTATTTGCATTTAAAAACGACACTTGGGTCTATTTTGGGATAGTAAGTGTGATTGTCTCACAAGCTATGATATGGATGTACTGGCAAGATGCTAAATTCGGCACCATCGTCAATGTACTGATGTTGATTGTCGTCTTCTTTGGCTTCTTTCATTTGAATTTCAAAAGTAAATACAAAGAGGAAGTGACCGCTGCATTGGCACAATCATCAAATATCCCATCAGATATTTTGACAGAAGAAGACATCAAACATTTACCACCTTTGATACAAAAGTATATACAATATACACATTCTGTAGGCAAACCCAAAATCCATAACTTTAAGGTTACTATGTCAGGGAAAATCAGAAGTTATGAAGCTCAAGATTGGATGCCACTGACTTCAGAACAGTACAACTTTATCCCTGCGACCACAAGATTGTTTTTCCTAGACGCGACCAAAAAATTGCTGCCTGTATCGGGATTGCATAGTTTTAAAGGTGGAGCCGCATCTATGGATATCCGATTATTGTCTATGTTCAAGATGCTATATATGGAAGGGAAAGAAATGGATATCTCAGAGACGGTCACATTTTTTAATGACCTTTGTTGTATGGCGCCCGGAGCGTTGATAGATGAGCGTATAAGATGGAAGATATCAGAAGGGAACAAAGTTAGCGCTACCTTTACATCCAATGGCATCACCATCGCTGCATGGTTGCATTTTAATCAAAAAGGAGAATTGATCAATTTTGAGTCTGAAGATCGATATGCAGTTAATATCGATGGTAAAAACACCCAACTAAGTTGGCGTACACCATTGCAAGATTATAAGGAGATAGGTGGCTACCGTTTGGCAAGTTATGCAGAGACAATATATACCTATGACAATGGAGATTTTACTTATGCCACGTTTAATATTGAGGATGTTAAAACGAATGTTACCCGATAAATGCGATCTTTAAGAATGTGCTAAGTGTTGTTTTTATTGGAATTTAAGTATCTATTTGCTTGACTAAAAAGTGTGTTTAACAAATTGCATAAAATGAAAGTAATAGTTTGGAATAAGGTAACTTGTTTTTTACAGATGCAATCTCACCGCCTCGAGGCAAATGAGTAATACAAGTAGTATCTTTTGGTTTACTACTAATAATTTTATAATACAAAAAGTGCAATTTGTTATTCACATGACTGAAAAGCTAAAATATTAATTATAGATTTATTTTGTTATCTTTGCCAAATTACCATGTGGTAATAATAATACCCAACAAATAAATTTATATGAACAACTACGAAGTAGAAAAGTCAAAAGCATTCATTACTGTAGAAATCATAGAATACGTACCTAATTCAGTAGTCATCAAAACGATACTGAAAAAATCAACGGGTAATATTTCTGTGATGTCTGTAGATAGTGGTGAAGGATTGACAGAGAAGACATCCCCATTTGACACATTTGCACAAGTCATAGATGGAGAAGCAGAGGTCGTGATAAATAAAGTTTCTCATATTCTTAAGGTAGGCGAATCCATCGTCATTCCAGCACATGCATCCAATCTCATCCACCCAAATGGACGATTCAAAATGATCATGACCATCATCAAAAGTGGGTATGAATAGATACTTCAATTGATACTACTTACAGAGAAAACATAAGGAAGCTCCATAGTACAATTTTGTAATGTTCTTTTTCAATTGTGTAAAAGTATCTGCTTCTAGCATCGCTACCTTTGTGGTAATAAATACCAATATTATGTCCTTAGTAAAAAAATCCACCGTGACAAAGTTGATGCAGATCATGTCTAGTATATTGCTTGTCATGTGGGTAGCGTCATCTTGTACACCCAAGCTTACATTCCTGACTTCTACCGTAGTGCCTGCTGCTCGTGGTACTGTGAAGGTAAAGATGGATGATAACAAAAATCATAGCATCGACATAGCCCTGACAAATCTAGCTGAACCGGAAAGATTAAACCCACCCAAAAAGTTATATATGGTCTGGATGGAAACAGATCAAGGCATAGTCAAAAACTTAGGTCAAATCATCACGGATAGTGGCACTTTTTCTAAAACTTTAAAAGCAGATTTTAAAGCAGTAACCACATTTACACCTGTCAAGGTATTTATTACGGCAGAAGATGATGTCAATACAGAAACACCAGGATGGGTAGTTGTTTTGACCACAGCAAAATTTTAAGGAGAAACCTAAAACTATGATTACCGCTTCACTCAAAAATAGGCGATTATAAGGTGACGTATAAAGTTATGTCCATTTGTGAGACTCTGATATTCTTAAGACTCAACTGTTTTTCCTTTGAATAAAAGGTAAAGGCAGTTGATTTTTTTTATTTATGACTTGGACGTTTTATACACCTAAAATAAAAAACTAAAGGCTATACCTAAAACAAAAAAGCCTCCCACCATTTTCTGCCAGGAGGCCTCATTAAATAACCTGAAAAATTACAAAATGACATCTACATCATTACGCTTCGGCATCTACTGCCGTACTTTCTACTAATTCGTTATCTGTGCTACGACTGGCTAAACGATGCGCAACTGCTGCGTTATAATTAGCAATTAAACCATTGAGTTCATCTATGATTGCTTGATAGGGTGTAATATCTGCGCCTACTCTCGAAAATGAAAAAGTATCATACACAATTTCATCATACGCATTTCTCATCTCCATCCTTTTTTGGTCTATCTGTCCCCGTTTTACAGAAGTTTTAGCACGTGTAATATACATATCGTCAAATTTCTTGTTCAGTTGGCTAAGTAAGTTGACCCATTCTGTCAGCCCCAAAGTACCCACGGCAGTTAGTAGTGTAGGATTGTCCTTCCAATCCGTCATTAGCGCATCGATAACAGCAGTCGCTTGTTGATAACTAAGCTTATCTATCCTGTCACCGTGAGATAGATAATTGGTCATGAGCATTTGACTCGCTTTTACGAGTTCAGCATCTTCACTGTAAGAATGGCCATTCAGGATAACCTTAATACCCATCAAAGCCTTGTCACGTCTTGAGTCTAGAGCTTGCAGTTCTGGTGTCAACTCATGCGCCATAGATGCTATAAAGACATCGTCTAGTGCCTGTGTAGCATCAGCAAGTTTTTGTACCCTTGCTTTTAGGAGCAAAGCATTTGTGTCATAGTTACCATAGATGGCAACGACATTCTTCATAAATTGGAGGTACTCTCCATTCCGGTAGTTGCAAAATACGGCAGTTGAAATACTGTTCATAAGTTATAAAAATATTTAAAAAATTAAAAAATACATAAGCTCTATTTTTTCTTAACTGTTAATGGATGGTTTATGTGATTTTAAAATGCCATTTTTAGAAATATTTAACTATTTTTCCCACAAATCAGTCTATAACTACCTATAAAACACCCAAATATACCCAAAACAGAGTCGAAATACCTGTGTTTTTACCATTTTAGGCCGCTCCAAGTTGGGTGGCCTTGTCCAGTCCCAAGATATTACCCCGTATTTTGGAATGCCTTATTTTGTACGAAATATTAGGCCGCCCATTTTGTAAGTATCCGTCAAGACCAAAATATTGGGCCATCCGCTTTGTAAGTATCTGTCAAGCATAAAATCCTAGTAGCCGCCAGAATAAGTGGCTCATCCACTAAATTTTATACTACGCCCCAAAATGGGTTTAGGTATTTGGCAAATAAGATTTTGTGCTCCAAAATGGGGTGGAATATAATTAGGTATTTGTGTGGGATTCTTGTGGTGGGTGGGATGGGTCGATAGGGTGGGTGAGAGTAGAAGAGGGTAATGCAGGGTGTTTTTTTGGATTAATTATCATATTTAGAAATAAGCATAGATTGCTCAAGATTAAGTTTTGTGAAATTTTCAAAATTTATGTGTGGTATATTAAAATCTGGTTTATATTTGCAGAAATAAATGAACTAATATGCAAAGGGCTATACCCTTGGCATGGATATACCGCTCCTTCAGAGCTTGGCTGTAATCTAGCCCTGAAGGGGCGGCATAACATAAGGATGGGCATAGCCCTTCCGACATAATAAGGATGAGCATGGCCCTTCCGATTAAAAGAAACATATGGGACAATCATTAGTTAAAAATTATCTTCACATCGTATTCAGTACAAAGTATAGGCAGAAACTCATATATGCGCCTGTCGAGCAAGAGCTTCACGCATATTTGGGTGGTGTCTGTAATGACTTAGGATGTCAATCTATCATCGTAGGTGGATATACAGACCATGTTCATATATTATGCAGGTTATCTCAAAAAATAGCATTAATGAAGTTATTGGAAGAGGTAAAATCTCATTCATCAAAATGGATTAAAACAAAAGGCATCGAGTATGAAAATTTTTATTGGCAAAATGGCTATGGTGCTTTTTCTGTCAATCCATCACAAGTAGATAGGGTAATTGCATACATAGCAAATCAGCATGAGCATCATACTAAAAAAACATTCCAAGATGAATACAGGGCAATCTTGAAAAAATATCAATTGGAATATGATGAGCGATATGTTTGGGATTGATTAGCTATTGGCTATTGATATGCCAAGGGCTATACCCTTGGGATAGATATATCACTCCTTCAGAGCTTAGAGATTGTTATATCGCTCCTTCAGAGCTTAGAGATTGCAATATCGCTCTTTTAGAGCTTAGAGATTGAAAAAGGTCTTACCTACCGTTAAGATATTTTGCTGAGAAAATACGATGTAAGGAATTCTGTTTTATATTTGTAGGATATAAAACAGAAGAATAATCTTATTAAAACAATATCATGTCTTTAGCACATTGTAAGATTGTAAAGTATTCTGACCTATATCGAGACCAAGTGCTTGATGTATGGGAAAAGTCTGTTTTGGCTACACATCATTTTTTGGATGCAGATGATTTTATTGAGATCAAATCGTTCGTTCATAGCTTTGACTTTAATGACTTGTCAGTGTATTGTATGCTAGATAATGATGAGGTGATAGGCTTTGTAGGTATAGCGGCACAAAAGATAGAAATGCTCTTTTTGTCACCTTTGTATATAGGCAAAGGACTCGGTAAACAACTCATAGATTTTGCTATGTCAACATTAAATGTGGACAAGGTAGATGTAAACGAACAAAATACCCATGCGATTATATTTTATAAAAAGCTAGGTTTTGATACATACGAACGTACAGACATGGATGATCAAGGGAAAGCTTACCCTTTGCTAAGGATGAAGCTCAAACCTGGTGATACCATCCTTCAAATAAAATATTGAACCATTCAGCCATAAAAATATTGACCATAAGCCAAAGAAAATGAAGTTTCCATCCATTCAAAAAATAGCAACCATTCTCTTTTGGATATTAGTTTTCCTAGTCTCAATAAACTTTTATGTTTCCAATGTTTATCCTTATATTGAAGGAAATTTAACACCAAGATTAGAAGTAGAAAAATGGTGGTTAATGCTACATTTCACATGTGCAGGGTGTACGCTTTTTTTAGGTCCCTTGCAATTTATTCCATATATTAGAAACAACTACAGAAGATGGCATAGGATGGCTGGAAAGATATATATAATAGGTTCCGTGGTGTCGGCTTTGACTGTTTTTGTGTTGTTATCAAATTATACATTACCAGGTGCGGTACCGTCTCTAGGTTTTCTAGCTATCATTTGGTTGTTTACTACGATTGCTGCATATTGGTTTGCGGTAAAGAAAAATTTTAAATATCACCGACATTTTATGATACGCTCTTATGTATGTGGTCTTGCATTTGTCTTTATACGAATCATGCCTATTTTGAATGACTTTACTGGCGTTTTTGACTTTATCAAAGATGATGAAATGAGATTTACGGTTTATGAATGGGTATGTTGGGTTTACCCCTTACTATTCACAGAATTCCTTTTAGTTTGGTGGCCATCTCTACGCACAAAAAAAGAATCTTAAAGATATACTACATGCGAAAATCTGTTTTACATTTGTTGGTTTAATGGCATATCAGCTGTTTGAGATGGTCATATTATGGTACGGGGTAGCTAGAATACTTGCGATCTTCTCCTTATGCACATGATAGCTTATTAGCTGTTATTCCATGGTTGGACGCCGAAATTAGAGTTACTAACGCTTAAAATATAAAAAAGAAAAGATCAATGTCCGAAAACAAAGTGGCTTATTATAGCAATATGATATGGGATTTGGATAATAGCGATGACATGCATTTAGTCCTAGCACAGTCTAAGATTGACAAAGATACCGCCGAAAATATGGAAAGTGCCATGAAACTCGTTTATGAAGATGGTGTGGCAAAAGAAGTCATCTGGATGAAAGATGGGGAGTACCATGGTGCTGACGAAGCTCGATTTATTTCATTTCCCATTACGTATGTGGATTATCCTATCCGTGATTATAAAACCATCGTCTTAGATGCAAAGGGTCAGCACTTCTTAGGTGGTGAAGCACCTAATGATTTTGTAATGCCTACTTCCATTTGTAATGCTCCTTTTGTCTATTTAGGCAAATTAGATTGTCAAATAGAAGCATCTCTATCATGGACTGAATTGGACATGTTTCATATAGTCTGCCCCATTCATGCGGACATGGATGTCATGTTTCTCGATTATAAAAACCCTAATCACCCGAAGATCATCAACAAAGAAAAGGTAGATAAATATACGTCACAATATGAAGCCCTGAATAATAAAGATAGCATCATATTTGAGCAAACACCTTTTTCATTTAAAAATATAAAGTTAGACCTTACTAATCAAAGTGAAATAATAGGCAATATAGGCGCACCATCTTGGGTGCAACAAGAACTGATCCCAAGATGTCCCAAAACAGGTAATCCAATGGAGTTTTTAATTAGTTTAGCATCCAATAAACTTGTTGAACTAAATACATCTACCGTGAAAGTTGTCGACGAATTTATGGAACATTATGTCAATACTTTCAATTTTTGGCATGACGGCGTTTTGTTTGTATTTTATTCTCCAGATAGTAAAGTAGCGGCATATTTTATACAGAATACATAGTGTTTTATAGGATGGGAAGTAAGTATGCTTTTTATCAAAATAGAATTATAGTAATACATGTTAGATATAATGCAATTCAAAGTAATGGTTCGGGCAAAAGTGAATTATTATGCTTAAGTTCGGAATAAAGTTCGGAGAAAAACATAAACTTATTTTATTTAAATCGTATCATAAACATAAATAAAGTTTGACACCAAACAAAACATCAATCGAATAAGTTAATCAATAAACAATATGGACATACAAGAACAAATCAAACAATATATCCAAGCCCTACATGCTGCAAAAGCTACAGACATAAATACCTTGCACCAACATGTCTTAAAAGTTATGCCAGATTGTAAATTATGGTATTTTGATGGGACAGACGATACAGGTAAAGTGGTATCCAATCCACAAATAGGATATGGTACACAAATCATGACTTATGCGGACGGAAAAACCAAAGAGTTTTATCAAATTGGCATCAGTGCAAATACCACAGGAATCTCTGTTTATATCATGGGTATCAATGACAAGTTGTATTTGCCAGATACCTACAGTAAACGATTAGGGAAGGCAAAGGTGACCGGGTATTGTATCAAGTTCAAAGCACTTCAGGATATAGATGTGCATGTCCTTGAAGAAGCAATGCTTGATGGTGTGGCACGCACAAAATAACTTATCATGTGGGAGCAAAATCACATCGATGACAAATATAAGAGTATTGCAGAAATAATTATCGCGATGAAAAATGGCGATTTGGCAATCAGAGATAAATTGGTAAAAAGCGGACAACTTAGCAAAGGGTATCATGATGAAATGAAAGAAATGCATAACAAAAATGCCTTAGCACTAAATGAAATTATTGACGAAATAGGCTATCCGACGGTAGATAAAGTGGGAAAAGAAGCAAGCGAAGCATCTTGGTTAGTGATCCAACATGCGATCGGACAACCCACATTTATGAAAAAGTGCTTATTACTTTTAGAAAACGCTGTAAATGAAGGTAAAGCCAACCCCAAAGATTTAGCGCATCTCAAAGATCGGATATTGGTTTTTCAGGATAGACCACAATATTATGGAACGCAGTATGATTGGGATGAAAATGGCGAACTTAGTCCAAACATCATGGATGATATTGTAAAAGTGAATGAAAGAAGAAAATCAATTGGCCTTAATTCCATAGAAGAACAAACTATGGTCATCAGAAACCGTGCAAAACTAGAAAAACAAACGCCACCGGAAGATTTTGAGAAAAGAAAACAAGACATTGAAGCATGGAAAATAGAGGTTGGTTGGAAGATATAGTTGCAGATATACATTTTGCCGATCTTTTTGTCTAGCTTTTTATACTCGATCTTGTAATTTAATGTAGGATTACAAGTAATTCATGACTATTTATATAACTATTAACCTACAAATCATTAACTAATGTAAAAGTAGAAAAAAAACTACATATATAATTTTGTATTATATTTATTAATTATATCTTTGCACCTGCAACACCAGTACCCTGAGAATATTTATATTATAATAGAACCATCATTGATAGACTTTATAGTTCGTGATGGTTTAAGAAGAGTAGAATTTTTACTACAATTTTATCTTATATAGTTGCACATATCCCAATGTGCTTTACTTATTAACTACACGACAATTTTTGTTTTTCGATGATGTATATTTTAAGACTTACCTGATGGTTTCGGGTTGGTTTCTATTTATTTTTTTGATTTAGAATATAAATATCAACACATGGAAGCAAAGATGTTTTCGAAATTCATGCTGATTTTTCTATTATTGAGCACTGCTTGTTTGCATGCTCAGTATAGCCATAACAAACCTACAACTAAGATGGCGTTTACTAGGTTTTTGATACCAGAACGAGTAGATACGACTTGTATTACTTTTGGTCAGAAGCTCACTTGTATAAATATCACAGATGACTTGGTCACTTGGGAAATCAAAGAAAAAGTAAGTGGAGATCTCATTATCAGTGGCAATGGCGCAACTTTACATGATTATATGTTTGCTACAGCTGGAAATTATGTTGTTACGCTTGACCACCATTTATCCTATGATCCTAATTCATGCAATCATGGCAGTCTTCCCGATCAAATCGAAGTAATGGTGTCGCCCATTTCTGCTAAGTTTGTTTTTGGAACCATATCTTTTTCATCGCCTATTCAAGATAGTATCCCTACAGATGGCATTCAGTTAACAATTGATATGGATGTTGCTTTACAAGGAATGTCTTCGTATAATTATCTCATTCCTACTGTAAGAACAAATGGTACGGACACAGAAATCGTGGCAACACCTATGCAATCAGAAGTAAGCTTGGTGGAAGGTATCAATACGCTCAACTTTGTCTTAAGTGGGCTAGTCACAAGACCCTCATATATTGTGTTTGATTTTGTAGACCCCAATGGCAAAATCCAAGATTATACCTACACCCTTCTAGTCAATTAATAGTAAAAGCAATATTCCGTCAAGCATAAAGTTCAAAAATGAAAAACTTAATTAGCCTTATATATATATTATCGGTTGCTTTTATAATACAAAGCAATGGCTTATACGCACAGTGTGGTTTCAGTACTGGCGAAGGTTGTCCAAATACTGATTACGAAAACTATGGGGTAGGTTCATCCATACCAGGAACCATAGAATATGATAATTTTGTGTCTGTATTTCACGCCACTATAGCAAGGACCTACGATGGCACTTTCAAATGTTGGGGCGAAAATATAGGAAGTAATGGAGTCACCCATATCACTACGCCACAATTCATTAATAGTACAAATTATCCTGGGCTCACAGGCACGCCTCTTAAAGCAACGGCAGGAAGTAATTTTGCAAGTACAGGTCAGTTTATTTTATTGACCACTACAGGGCTTTTTGCATGGGGTAATGCTGGTAACGTAATAAGTACAACTATAAAAAGTACTAACGCATTTAGTAAACTTACGATCAATAGTCAAACGGATGGTCTGCCTGTCGGAATTGACCCTGTCGATGTAAAAATGTTACAGGCGACCTATCAGACCTTGGTATTAACGACTTGTAGTGGTTTGGTGTATGTGTTGTCTCAAGCGGGAAATGCAAGGGGTAATGGTAATACTGGCGATTCGAATACTTGGTATCAGGTGACGACTTCTGACAGTGGCAATCCTCCATTAACGAATATTGTGGCAGCAAGAGCCATTCATAACACAGTGTATGCATTGGCATCTGATAATACCATCTGGACATGGGGTAATGGATCGTATTTGGGTGATAATAATGTATCTGCTACAAGAATAAGGGCAACTATTATGAGCCATCCTAATACATCTGAAACCATAAAAATGATCGGTATTACTGGGATTTCAGGTGCGGCTAGGTCTTATTTTGTTGTCATGACAAATGGTAAGTTGTATGCCTTGGGTAATAATTCAAATAGACAGTTAGGTGATTGGACAACTTCAGAACGATTAATTTGGGTTAGGTCAAGATATACAAGCACTTCAGGTCCTACTATAGATAATGTCAAGTGGCTAAGTGCTCAGGAACACGATGCTTCATTCGGATCGGTCAATGTGATCAATGCGGACAGTACCCAATTTGCTTGGGGACAGAATGCTGGCCCAGGTATGATCGGTTCTACTACTGACCCAGGGTATCCACAGATACCACAAGGAGTTATGGCTTCAGATAAAATTATCGCAGTGGAAACAGGTGGTCATACCTCTATGAATATTAAAAAGTGTACCACAACTTTTGGTTATGTAGGTCATAGAACGAATGGTAGTATGGGGGACGGGACATCAACTTCTGCATTTCAAAACTCCTATACCTATGTTACAGCATCTATCGATTTATGTGGTGCATCTCAGGCTACAATCTCATTGAGTGTAAGTGCAAATGCGAGTGGTAATTTCTGTACAGGCGAGGTGGTGAGTTTGACAGGTACACCATCAGGTGGTACTTTTATGTTATTAAGTGGACCTGCAAATCTTGTTGGGACGACGCTCACATTTACAGGAACGGCAGGTACTGTCGTAGTTCAGTACACGGTAAATAATAGTTGTGGTATTCCAGTGTCCACTTCCATAAATATTCCAGTGGCTATTTCACCAGACGCAGGTCCAGATCAATCCTTTTGCGGGACCGCTGGTAGTGTCAATATGAGCGCCACAGGTGCAGGGATTTGGTCTTTGGCATCTGGCAATCCAGGTACAGCGACCATTGTCACGCCTTCTAGTACAAATACAGAAGTAAATTCGTTTTCTGCTTTTGGAACGTACAAATTATACTATACCAATGCGGGTAGTTGTGTCGATTCAGCTTATGTCATGGTCAATAATTGTTTACCATCATGGACTTTACAGAAAACCTCCACAACAGTCCCCAATAATTATGATCAAGTAGGAGATGTCCTGACTTATAATATTGAAGTAACCAATACAGGAAATGTATCCATAAGTTCTGTTGTCGTAACAGATCCAACAGCCACTTCAGGGCCAACTTATGTGTCAGGAGACCTTGGTGTATCTGGTACCATGGAAGTAGATGAAGTATGGAATTATACGGTAACTCGCACGGTAAATCAAGCCAACTTAGATGCAGGATTATATGCCAATACGGCTTCTGTAACTGGTGTGCCTATCGGAGGGACTTTGTCTCCAGCAAGTGATATGGAAACCATTCCGGCTATTCAAAATCCATCTATCGTACTTCTGAAAACAGGTACGTATGTAGACAATGCACCTGTAGGTATTTATAATGCTGGTGATCAAATAACTTATGCATTCAGTGTCGAAAACACGGGCAATGTTACTTTGACAGATGTGACAGTAAGTGATCCGCAAGTAACCATAACTGGCAGCCCGATAGCTAGTTTGGCACCAGGCGTCACCAATACAGTAGCCTACACAGCCACAAAAACACTTACTCAAACAGATATTGATAATGGTGTCTTTACCAATACAGCCACAGTTACTGCTACACCACCAAGTGGTCCAGATGTAACAGACATGGATGATGATACAAAGAACTTTATCCAAAACCCATCTGTTCAAATTATTAAAACAGGTACCTATGTGGACAATGCACCTGTAGGTATCTACAATGCTGGTGATCAAATAACTTATGCATTTAGTGTCGAAAACACGGGCAATGTCACTTTGACCGATGTCACCGTAATTGATGCGCAAGTGACGTTAACTGGTAGTCCGATAGCAAGTTTAGCGCCAGGCGTTACCAATACAATAGCCTACACTGCGACCAAGACCTTGACGCAAACAGATATAGATAATGGCGTATTTACCAATACAGCTACGGCGACAGGTACACCACCGATTGGTACAGATGTAGCAGATACGGATGATGATACTCAGAATTTTATCCAAAACCCATCTGTACAAATCATTAAAACAGGAACCTATGTGGACAATGCACCTGTAGGTATCTACAATGCTGGTGACCAAATTACCTACGCTTTTAGTGTCAAAAACACGGGCAATGTCACCTTAACCAATGTCACTGTAAGTGATCCA
>DLGT01000176.1 GCA_002482845.1 Saprospiraceae bacterium UBA7687 | reverse complement strand
GTATCGATGGTACGCGGGAGGCAAAATGAATACTTCTTATCTCGCATTAGATGTTCACGTGGAGCAAGGAAGGGGCGAACGATTAGCTTTGATTTATGATTCACCAGTGACAGGTGTAAAAAAGCAATACACTTACAGCGAGCTTTTACATGAAGTTTCGTTATTTGCAGGTGTCTTAAAAGCACAAGGTGTAGCAAAAGGTGACCGTATAGTGATTTACATGCCGATGGTTCCAGAAGCTGTAATAGGTATGCT
This sequence comes from Saprospiraceae bacterium UBA7687, assembly GCA_002482845.1. Taxonomy (GTDB): domain Bacteria; phylum Bacteroidota; class Bacteroidia; order Chitinophagales; family Saprospiraceae; genus OLB9. The sequence continues at coordinate 14,249 of DLGT01000176.1, read as the reverse complement.
CGCTTGTGCTAGAATTGGTGCAGTACATTCTGTCGTTTTTGGTGGATTTGCGGCACATGAATTAGCGATAAGAATTAATGATGCTCGGCCAAAATACATACTCATGGCAAGCGGAGGCAAAGAAATAGACAAAATCATACCCTACAAACCTATAGTCGATGCTGCTATCAAAGAAGCATATTTCAAACCTGATGGTTGTATCGTTTTGCAAAGAGATTTTATACCTTGCAATATGCAACATGATTTTGATTTGGATTGGGAAACTTTAGTATCAAAGGCTACACCAGCTACTTATGAAATCATGGACGCTTGCGATCCACTTTATATTTTATACACATCAGGTACAACAGGTGCACCCAAAGGCATCGTTCGTGACAACGGTGGACATGCCGTAGCGCTCAATAGTAGTATGGAATATGTTTATAATNNNNTAATGCAGATCCAGGAAGTGTATTTTGGGCTGCATCTGATATTGGTTGGGTCGTAGGTCATTCTTACATCGTTTATGGGCCATTGATCAGATGTTGTACCTCCATCCTTTTTGAAGGGAAACCGATACGAACACCTGATGCAGGTACATTCTGGCGTGTCATAGAAGAATACAAAGTCAATACATTTTTTACGGCTCCGACTGCCATTCGAGCTATCAAAAAAGAAGATTTCGAAGGGGAATTATTTCATAAATACGACCTTTCATCACTCAAATATTTATTCCTTGCTGGCGAGCGTACCGATGTAGCTACGTATGAATGGGCAAGTGCGATGCTCAAGCGACCTGTGATAGATCATTGGTGGCAAACAGAGTCAGGATACCCTATGTTGGCCAATCTAGCAGGTGTAGGATTGATTCCAGTAAAACCAGGTTCAGCTGGCAAACCTATGTTTGGATTTGACATCAGAATATTATCGCCTGACCATGATTTTATGCCACCCAATCAAGAAGGAGCAGTAGTCATCAAACTTCCACTACCTCCAGGTTGTTTGCCTGGATTGTGGAACGACAATGAGAGATTTATTTCGTCTTATCTGACGGAATTTCCAGGATACTATTTTTCTGGAGATGGTGGATATCGGGATGATGATGGATATATTTACATCACAGGACGAATGGATGATGTTATCAATGTAGCAGGTCACAGACTTTCTACAAGTGAGATGGAAGAAATAGTAGCAGGTCATTATGCTGTAGCGGAATGTGCCGTCGTAGGATGCCATGACGAAATGAAAGGTCAGCTGCCCGTAGGATTTGTAGTACTCAAACACAGTTATGACCAACAATCAGATACGATAGCATTAGAACTTGTCGCCAAAGTCAGAGATACAATAGGCGCCGTAGCAGCTTTCAAAACAGTACATTTTGTAGAGCGATTACCCAAAACTCGTTCAGGAAAAATCCTTCGTAAAATCATCAGAGCCATTGCAGACAATGTTCCTTACCAAGTACCTTCTACGATAGAAGACATGACGGTATTGGATGAGCTGAAATGGGTGTTGGAAAAGAAGTAAAGTTGTTCCTATAATTTGATGAAAATTCATTTTTTAGTAGCATAAATAATATTAAGAGAATCAAAAACGTTTAGTTATCAAAATTAAATATGAATTTTAAAAATGGACATTTAATATTAATAATATTTTTTGCTATAATATCAATTACCTATGCATTTAACAATGGAATTCAGGATGTGAAAATCGATTGTAGTCAAATAGCAAAAATGTCAATTCAAGATCAACTGTATAGAGCTGATAAAAGATGTAACCCAATAGTCCATATCATTGATTCACTAAGTAAAGGTGATTCTTCTTTGCATGAACAGTTTTTTGATCAAGCATCAAATATTTATATGGAAAGGAAGGACACTACATACACAAAGGGTTTTATAGACAAAGTAGTTTCAGATTCACTTTTCAAATTACAATTAGAAATTGATAGAAAGCAAGTGAAAGAAGTATCATCCTGGCTAGAAAATATAGAAAAAAATAGGATAGATACCTTAAAGTGTTATTCTGATATCTTGTTTATCTTTGCCCATACACCGGAAGAAATGAGAGATGAAGTTAGAGCATTGTTGGAGAGCAAAAAAAAATATATACACCAAATTAATTTTGAATACTTGAATCGTAGATTGGGTATGTAAATTGTTTTTTAAGGTGACAAATTAAAATTACCTGAACCATCTAAAACAATGTTTCTTACCAAGTACCTTCTACGATAGAAGACATGACGGTGTTGGATGAGCTGAAATGGGTTTTGGAAAAGAAAAAATAAGCTTTTAGTGAATTTTAAATTAATATTGTTCGACCGTCATTACGATTTAAAAAATCTGGCATCATATTTGATTTAATTATAATATCTCATTCCAAGAACAATAAGCCTTCATCTTTTTCAATAAGGGTGAAGGCTTTATTTGTTAAACCTCATAGGTTTTGAAAGCCTATAAGGTTTGAAGGAATAATAAAATCAAACTACCCTATTCACCATCATCAGATTTCCTTTTACATCTAGACATTTCCCATAAGGAAAAACTTGCAAAAACACATCGTTGAAATATATTTCAGCAGCCATTTTATCATCTTTTGTATAGGCTAAATGGTTGAACATAATGACACCATTATCGGTAAGGTTTTCAGTAACAGCTTCTAGGAAATCTACATCTAAAAATACTTCGGGAATTTTGTCATCCACAAAAATATCAACACAAATCAAGTCATATTTCATTTGGGTTTGATAAATGTATGAATATGCATCTGCCTGTATCAACTCTATTTCAGATGTCAACTCATCCAAGACATATTTGGATGCTAAGTATATGATGGATTCATCAATCTCTACGCCGGTGTATGTATATTTCTTTCGAAACGTTTTTTCTAACATGAATGGTATGCTACCCAAACCAAATCCCAAAAGCAAGACATTGTCAATATCCATTTTATCAAGATCCATCTGGGCAAAACTCCTTCTAAAATTATCGTATTTATCTCCATAACTATAGATTGCATTGGCAGTACAAAGTTGATATCTTCCATCTTTCAAAAAAACATGCAACACTTCATTATAGTCAGACTGAATCGTCTCCATATGTTGTTGCGTGATATAACTCAGCAAATTTGTAATTAAATTTGGCTTCATGGTATCAATTATTCATTAGTTCATCCAATGCATTCAAAATCACTGAAATCCCATCCTTGATTTGACTTTCGCTAATAATGAGCGGTGGTGCAATTCGAAATGATGCATTATTAAATAAAAAATAGTCTATCAAGACGCCATTTGCTATTACCTTATCTATCAACGGAGTTAATAATGAAGCATCAACCAACTCTACGCCTACCATCAAACCTGATGATCGTACTTCTTTAATCAATGGATGAACCAATAATGTTTTTATAAGCGTTTCCTTTTCAAAAACTTTGCATACATAATCTTGCGTATGTAAGACTTTCAGAGTAGCCAAAGCTGCAGCAACACATACCGGATGACCACCGAAAGTCGTAATGTGACCTAACATAGGATTTTTAGCAAAATGATGCAAGACTTCTTTTTTTGCAACTAAGGCACCTATTGGCATTCCACCACCCATAGCCTTGGCTATCAATAATATATCAGGTATGATGTCATATTTTTGATGTGCAAAAAGATAACCTGTCCTCCCGAAACCAGTTTGGATTTCATCCAAGATTAGCAGCGTACCAGTCTCATTACAACGTTCTCTGACTTTCTGGAGATAATTGTCTTTAGTTGGTATGATGCCTCCTTCTGCTTGCACTGGTTCTAAGATGATACATGCAGTTTTAGTAGTAATCTTAGATAATTGTGTCTCATCATTAAAGTCAATATGTCGCACGCCAGGAATGGTAGGAAAAAAATGTCTAGAAAATGTATAATCACTCCTTAGACTTTCAGCAGCAATCGTACTGCCATGATAAGCACCTGCGCAACTGATTATTTCACTTCGTCCTGTGTATTTTCTGGCGAGTTTTAGGGCAGCTTCCACAGCTTCTGTGCCACAATTGACAAAGTAAATTGAGTCTAATCCATTATTTAAAATTTGAGTAATTAAGGTGGCGTATGCAACTTGTGGCTCTTGGATATGCTCTCCATAAACCATTGTATGCATGTAAGTAGCAGCCTGACGCTGAACGGCTTGTACCACATCAGGATAACAATGACCTAGGGAACTCACAGAAATCCCAGAATTAAAATCTAGGTATTTTTTGCCTTCTGTACCATAAATGTACATACCATCCGCATGGGTCACTTCGAGACACATCGATATTTCGCTTGTTTGGGCGACATGGTCTAGATACAATTTTCTAATAGACAAAATGTTATATATTTTGATTTTTGCAAAAATACAACATTGGATATACACATTTGTATTTCGCACCAAAAGAAATGAAGTCTCCTCATATTTTGCATGTATATGCATGTAATTAAATTGGTTAATTTTTCCTTAAATATATAGACAATTTATCCATAAAACTTTTTTAATTAATACTTTGTGGAATATTTTACAATATGTTTTGTTGCTTTATTAATCAAATCAATACATATTATCAAAATATAGAATTTATTATACTAATTTTGCACTAATTAATAAATATCGTGATGATGCAGGTATGGTTTTATGGATTTATTTTTGTCTTTTTTTCTACATGCCAACCAGAAAAAGAAAGAATTGGTTTTGAATCCAATGTTGCAGTACAAGATTCTACAAACATCATAACGGGTGCTGAACGAGTAGCACTGTATCTGCCACAACTCAAAGGTAAAAAGGTAGCGCTTGTCGTCAATCAAACGAGCGTTGTAAAAAACAAACACCTAGTAGATACACTGCTTAAACTTGGCATTGATGTCAAAGTCGTATTTGCCCCAGAACATGGTTTCCGCGGCAAAGCAGATGCAGGCGAAAAAGTTGATGATACCAAAGATACAAAAACTGGGCTTCCCATTATGTCACTTTATGGAAAAAAGAAAAAGCCTACTGCCGATGATTTAAAAGAGATTGATGTAGTAGTATTTGATATCCAGGATGTTGGCGTCAGATTTTATACGTATATTTCTACACTCCATTACATCATGGAAGCATGTGCCGAACACAAAAAACCACTCATCGTACTTGACAGACCTAATCCAAATGCCTATTTTATAGATGGCCCAATGCTCGATCCTGCCTTCAAGTCTTTTATAGGAATGCATCCTGTGCCTGTTGTGTATGGGATGACGATAGGCGAATACGGTCAAATGATCAACGGTGAAGGATGGCTACCGAATCAAATAAAATGTGAGCTCACTGTCATACCTTGCAAAAATTACACCCACGATAGCTATTATTCACTACCTGTAAAACCAAGTCCGAACCTTCCAAATGATAGGTCCATTTTGTTATACCCTTCGGTTTGTTTTTTTGAAGGGACGACACTTAGTTTGGGAAGAGGCACTGACAAACAATTCCAAGTCATTGGACATCCGAAACTGAATTCCGACTTTTCATTCACACCGATGCCAAATGAAGGTGCAAAAGATCCATTATTAAATGGACAAAAATGTTATGGTAAAGACTTAAGTAATGTGACCACAGGAAGTATCATAAATGCCAAAAAAATCAATTTGTCATATTTAATTGACTACCATAAAAAAATGAACTCATTAGGAGAAAAGTACTTTTTGGATAACTTATTTATGGATAAATTAGCTGGTACAGATACACTTCGCAAACAAATAGAAGCGGGCAAAACTGAAGATGAAATCAGAAAGTCATGGCAGCAAGGTTTGGATGCATTCAAAAAAGTGAGAAGCAAATATTTACTGTATTAGGTCAAACTAACCTTTGTAGATAGGTAATTCTAAGTAATTATCTTGGACACTAGGAGCAAAAGTGGTGAATTCAACCCTATTCGTGAAGTAGACTCTAATTAATCTTTTTTAAAATAATTCTTAGTTTTTGAATTTATATTAGACTAATTCCTATATCTTTGTAATATATTTTAGACTAATCTAAATTTATATTTAAACATGGCTAATAAATATTTCAAAATAAGGTTTGTTTCAACTCTAATATTTATACTTTCAAATGGCTTGATTTTAATTGGTCAAACCAATACCATTTCCGGTACCGTATCATCCTCAGAAGATGAAAAATTATCTTTTGCTACAGTCATCATCCAAGGTTCATCAGAAGGTACTACTACAGACATTGATGGCAATTTTTCATTAACTACCACAAAAACAGATGCAGCTTTGATTGCTTCTTACATTGGATATCATAGCGATACACTCTATTGGGTGAAAGGAAAAACGATCACATTTCAACTTAAATCTTCTTCGGCAGTTCTAGATGAAGTCGTAGTATCTGGCACCATGAAAGAAGTGACAAGGATGAATAGCCCCGTACCTATTGAAGTTTACACACCGGTTTTTTTTAAAAGAAATCCTACACCCAATCTCTTTACAGCACTCGAAAATGTCAATGGCGTCAGACCACAACTCAATTGTAATGTCTGCAATACTGGCGATATCCACATCAACGGCATGGAAGGACCTTACACCATGGTTATGATAGATGGTATGCCTATTGTATCAGCACTTTCAACTGTGTATGGTCTCATGGGTATACCCAATAGTATGGTGCAGCGCATAGAAGTTGTAAAAGGTCCTGCGTCTACGCTGTATGGTTCGGAAGCAGTTGGTGGTCTGATAAATGTAATTACCAAAAATCCAGAAACTGCCGCTAGATTTTCTATTGACTTCAATACGACACATTATCAGGATTTAAACGTAGATTTAGGGACGAGATTGAAGCTAGGTAAAGCTACAGGGCTGTTAAGTGCCAATGTATTTCATTTTGATAAAATCTGGGATATTAATGGAGATAATTTCACAGATGTCACTTTGCAAAAAAGGTTCTCTATATTTAATAAATGGAATTTTAAACGAAAAGAAAATCGAGTATCTTCCATCGCACTCAGATATGTATGGGAAGATAGATGGGGCGGCGAACTAAAATGGACATCGGCCTTTCGTGGTGGAGACAGCATCTATGGTGAAAACATCAAAACTAAAAGAATTGAACTCATAGGTAATTATCAACTACCGACCAAAGAAAAGATAACACTTGCGTATTCATATAATCTACACGACCAAAATTCAGTGTATGGAACGACGTATTATTTAGCCAAACAACAGATTGGTTTCACGCAATTGACATGGGACAAATCGCTCAAAAATCATGACTTACTTACAGGATTAGCCTTTAGATATACCTATTATGATGACAATACACCTGTGACAGCTGATGGTGAAAACCTTAATATAAACAGGCCTTCACAAGTCTATTTACCAGGTATTTTTGTACAAGATGAAATCACTTTATCATCCAAACAAAAGCTACTTGCAGGCATCAGATATGATTACAATTCGGAACATGGGAGTATTTTTACACCTAGATTGAACTATAAATGGACGCCAAATGATAACAATACTTTCCGACTAGGATTCGGTAATGGATTTAGAGTAGCCAATGTATTTAGCGAAGATCATGCGGCACTCACAGGTGCACGTGAAGTGGTGGTTGCCAATGATCTAAAGCCAGAAAAGTCATATAATTTTAATGTAAATCACACCACGAGATTATTTCCATCCTTTGGTTTTGTGACACTTGATGGAATTATTTTTTACACATATTTTACCAATCGTATCGTAGCAGATTTGTTTACTGATGTAAATAAGGTGATTTTTGACAATCTCGATGGTCACAGTGTATCGCAAGGTGCCACCCTAAATGCAGAACTTAATTTTACAAATGGCCTAAAAGTAATGGCAGGTGGCACCTATATGGATGTATTTATCAAAGAAAAAGACCAAAATGGTGATATTATCAAGGAAAAACAAATCCAAACACCAGATTTCACAGGCACTTGGACGGTCAGTTATACTTTTCCAAAATGGAATATCACACTAGATTATACAGGAAATGTCACTGGACCAATGCGTCTTCCTGTTGTACCAAATGATTATCGACCTGAATATTCTCCATGGTTTAGTATCCAAAACTTGCAAGTGACCAAAAGATTTAAGTCAGGTCTTGAGCTTTATGGTGGGCTTAAAAATCTACTCAATTATATCCCTGGTGACCCGATATTGAGACCATTCGATCCATTCGACAAAAACATTGACATAGACAATCCAAATGGTTTCACCTTCGACCCGACGTATAATTTTGCACCAATGCAAGGTATTCGAGGGTTCTTAGGATTCAGAATTGATTTGAAATAATAGTTTTATTGACGATATTACATAAAACTAAAAAAGCTGACCAATTTTCTCATTGATCAGCTTTTTTTATGGTTTAAATTTAAAATTTCGTCTAAACTAAAAAGAATACCCTACACCAATATTAAATGCTGTATTCCTTAGAAAATCATCTTCATCCGAATCAATTATCAGATTTTGTATACCATAGACATATCGTATATCAATTGAAAATTTTGAATTAACAATTATACCTCCACCTAGTTGGATACCAAAATCAGGATTTTTGATATCGTTATCATCAGTATTTCCAAATGAGAGTTCTTCTACATCACATTCTCCATCCAAACAACTTTCTACCTTTCCTTTACCAATGCCAAACCCGACATAAGGACCACCTTCTACAAAAAAATTCAATTTATCAGACGCACCAAATTGATATTTTGCTAAAATGGGAATCTGAATGTAATTAAACTTAAATACAACACTCTCTTCTCCGTCTACTTCACTATATTCGGCACCTTGTTGAACATAATTAATTTCAGGTTGGAAAGATAGATTTTCGTCTAACGCAACTTTGTAATACAAGCCAAGGCCGAAACCCATTTTGTAGTTTAGTTCAATATTTTCTCCTAAATCTTCACTAACGTTAAATTTAGAAATATTAGTAGCAACACGAACACCAATTTGAGCATCCATTTGCCCAATAAGCATAAAAAAAAACAATAAAAAATTTACAATTCTCATAATAGAAGTTTAAATGGTTTAATAATGCAGTAAAGATATTAAAGAATTGCTACCAAATTAAAAAAGCTGACCAATTTTTATATTGATCAACTTTTTTTATTTTAAAATAACTTACTACTATCTTGCGAACGCTGTAGCACGTTTCTCTCTGATAACAGTGACTTTTACTTGTCCAGGATACTGCATTTCATCTTGAATCTTCTGCGATATCATAAATGCAAGATCGTCTGCAAACAGATCAGAAACTTTTTCAGACTCTACGATTACTCTTAGTTCACGGCCCGCTTGTAGTGCATATGCTTTCTGTACGCCTTCGTAAGCAAGTGCCAATTCTTCAAGTTCACCGATTCTTTTTAGGTAACTTTCTAAGATTTCTCTTCTTGCTCCTGGACGTGCACCTGAGATGGCATCACATGCTTGCACGATAGGCGAAATGATGTTATTCATTTCTATCTCATCGTGGTGGGCACCTACCGCATTGATGATGACAGCATGTTCCTTGTGTTTTTCACAAATCTCCATACCCAACAATGCGTGCGACAATTCAGAATCTTCTTCCGCCACTTTACCTATATCGTGTAAGAGACCTGCACGTTTAGCCATTTTGATTTGTTTAGGATTGAGTCCTAACTCTGCTGCCATTGTAGCACAAAGATTGGCTGTTTCTATAGAGTGTTTTAGCAGGTTTTGGCCATATGATGATCTAAATCTCAATCTACCTACCATTTTCACAAGATAAGGAGCAAGTCCGTGTATATCGAGATCGATGATTGTTCGTTCACCTATCTCGATGATTTGTTCATCAAGTTGTTTTTTAACTTTTGCAACAGTCTCTTCGATTTTTGCAGGGTGAATACGTCCATCTGCCACAAGTTTTTTAAGTGACAATCTACACAACTCTCTTCTGATTGGGTCAAAACTTGATATTACGATTGCCTCAGGCGTATCATCTACGACAATTTCTGCACCTGTAGCTGCTTCTAGTGCACGGATATTTCTACCTTCACGACCTATAATCTGACCTTTAATATCGTCAGACTCAAGGTTAAATACAGATACAGAGTTCTCGATGGTGATTTCCGCACACATTCTTTGTATAGTCTGGATTACGATCTTTTTGGCTTCTTTTCCTGCGTTTGTATGCGCATTGGCAATAGCTTCTTTTTCGATCACCATCGCATCATTTTGCGCTTTTGCCCTTACAGCTTCTAACAATTGTTCTTTTGCTTGACTTTCAGTAAGTTTGGCGATAGTCTCCAATTCCTTGATAAATTTTTCATTTGCATTATCAAGTTCTTCTTTCTTTTTAGCTACTATTTTGAGTTGAACATCTAAATTTTCCTTAATGGTAGCTAACTCTAATTCACGACTTTCAATAGACTCCATCTCTGATAGAATAGCGTCTTGTTTGGTTTTAAGTTCTTTCTCTAAAGCAATAGCCGTAAGTTCTCTTTCTTTGATTTCAACTTTCTGGTCTGCTTTCCATGTTTCGAACTCTGTTTTGAGTTTTGCAAAATTCTCTCTTGCTTCTTGAATCTTCTTTTGTTTGATAGATTCATTGGTTTGTTCGGCTTTGGCAACTATTTTTTCTGCCTTATTTTCTGCCTCATCGAGTTTGCGTTTTGCAGTAAGTTCTGCTTCTTTCAGTGAAATATCTGCCTTATTATTGGCATCTTTCACCTTACTTTTGAAGATCGTTTGTACCATAAAATATCCTGCACCGGATCCTACGAGCACACCGATCACTAAACCTAATATAGAATCCATGTTGATCTACGATTTAAAATGATGATGAAATGTCCCTTTCGGGAAGTTTATGAAAATCGTAGAAGCGAAAAACTTATTTAATCATTTAGAATCTGACTATTTAATAAGGTCATTTAGCATGTCCTTTATGGCATCGATTCTAGAGTGAGCCTGAGATGTATCTTCTTTTTCAGAAGAATTTTTTTGATCAAATGTATACGTCAATAAGGTCATAATAACACAATCTAGCTTATCTCTTGAAGGATAAGTAGTCTGAAATTCATTGACTTTAGTGTTGAGCTCAAGTACCAAATCTTTTACTACTGCTTCTTCACTTTGAGTAACTTTAAGCGGAAAATTTCTACCCGCAATTGTTACAGTTATGGTCTTCAGATCATTCTCCTGCATCATTCTTTCGTTTGTATGATTTGTATACATTGATCTATTTCTTCGACAAAACCATCCAATTGGAGCTGTATCTGTGCATTCTTTTGTTTTTGATCAAGTTTTATTGCTTCGATATCAACTGTTTGTGGTTGTTCTGACGGTACTAATTTTGCTTTCTCAAACTCTATTGCTTTCTCTTCTACTTCTTTTTTTAATACTATATTTTCTTGTATATATTGCTCAGCTTCTACTTTTAGAATACTGTTTTGACTCTCTAATTCTTGATTTCTCAATTTCAATTTTGTATACTGATCTTTGAGTTTTTCCATCCCTTTTAGGATGTCATCTAAACCTTGAATCACCATATTTTCCATCAAAGATAATATTTTTTTATAATATGAAATTATTTTCTTACAAATGCTCCTATTTTTTCGTCCAACTGCTTCATTACCTTATCCATGATTTGGTCTATTTCTTTATCTTGAAGGGTCTTTTCGAAATTTTCAAATAAAAACGAAACAGCATAAGATTTTTTACCTTCACCAAGCTGCTTCTCATTCTCATAAACATCAAATAATGAAATCTGTTTCAAAAGTTTCTTCTCACATTGCTTAGCAATAATTTCGATCTCACTAAATGTCACTTTCTTATCTATCACTAATGCTAAGTCTCTACGTACAGAAGGGAATCTACTAATCTCACTAACCTTCATTTTTTGTTTCCCCAACTGTTTCATTAGGTTATCAAAAGATATCTCAGCATAATAAATTTTAGTTTTAATTCCCATTTTGAAGCAAACACCTTTTTGTATTTCCCCAAATTCTGCCAAAACAATCGGCCCCTTATGATATCTCAATCCATAAGTGAATCTGCTATCATCTTCTATTTCAGAGACTTGATAACTACCTACTCCCACCCTTTGCATGACACCTGTGACTGTCTTTTTAAGATCATAAAAGCTCTTCTCAGCTTTGTTATCTACTAACCAAGATTCTTCACTTTTCTTACCCGCAACAAATATTGTTAGGTATTCATTTTCAATATATCCTTCAGTTCCTTTGGCATAAGACTTTCCAAATTCAAAGATATTCAAATTTGATTGCTGTCTATTAAGATTGTAACCTACAGAAACAAGACCGCTTATCAGCATATCGGGTCTCATGATATCAAGGTGGATATTGGATGTATTGTTTATAAATACAAAATTTTCAGCATTTCCAATTCCAGTAGATTCATAATGCTTAGACTCTATAAGAGACAATCCCATCATTTCATTATGACCAACAGAAGCTAGAAAGTCTGCGATAATCTCTTTTGTACGATGTTTGTTGGGATTTTGAGAATAAGATATGGTACTCTGGATTTTGTCAGGCACAGGTACTCTATTCAATCCATAAATACGCACTATTTCTTCGATAAGATCGACTTCTCGTGTTACATCAGATTTATTCGTTGGAACTTTGACCAAAATGCTATCTTCGTCAAATGGCGTGATTTCCATATCCATAGCTTGCAAGATCGCATGAACATCATCTTCATCTATTTCCATGCCAATTAGTTTGTTCACATTTGTGTAAAACAATCTAATTTCTATTGGCTTTATTTCTACTGGATAAACATCTATAATTTGATTACTCAACTCTCCACCTGCTAGAATTCTGATCAATGATGCTGCTCTTTTTAGAGCAAACTCAGTGATATTTGGGTCAGATCCTTTTTCAAAAATCTTTGCGGCGTCTGTCCTGAGATTGTGTTTAGTGCTTGTTTTTCTTATAGTTTTGGAACTGAAACATGCAGACTCAAGAAACACATTTTTAGTTTCATTGGTCACGCCACTTCCAAGACCACCATAAACGCCTGCCATACATAGTGGTTGTTTATTCCCATCACAAATCATAAGATCTTGGCTACTGAGCTTCCTTTTGACACTATCTAATGTAACAAATTCTTGCCCTTCATCTAATGTGGAAATAATAATTTTTCTCCCATCGATCTTATCTGCATCAAAGGCATGAAGTGGTTGACCCAATTCATTTAGCACGAAATTGGTGATGTCCACAATATTATTAATCGGCTTTACACCAATGGCATTAAGTAGTTTTTTTAGCCAATCTGGTGAAGGTTTGACTTCGACATTGGTAATCGTAATACCTGTGTAGCGAAGACAAGCTTCCTTATTTTGATTTTCTACATCAATATTAAAACTTACTTTTTGGGATACAAAGTCTGAAATGTCTGGATCTTTTAGCTCATCTATATATTGTTCATTCACACGTAAATATGCCAGAAGATCTCGAGCTATCCCCAATTGGGACGTTGCGTCTGATCTATTAGGCGTAAGACCTACTTCAAACACAAAATCATCTTCTATCTTGTAATAAGTGGATGCCAAAGTACCTACGGGTACATCAGATGGCAAAACAGTAATACCTGAATGATCATCTCCAAGGCCCAATTCGTCTTCTGCACAAATCATCCCATGAGACTCACTGCCTCTTATTTTACCCTTTTTGATAGTCCAAGGAGCTCCATCTGCTCCGTATAGTGTAGTACCAATCGTTGCTACCAATACTTTTTGACCCGCTGCAACATTAGCGGCACCACATACTATGGGCAATATTTCTCCACTGCCTATATCAACTGTTGTAAGAGATAATTTGTCGGCATCTGGATGTTTTTCGCAGGTAAGAACTTCTCCTACTACCACACCTTTAAGTCCTCCTTTTATAGATTCTATTTTTTCAATACCTTCTACTTCCAACCCTATGATGGTCAACATCTCCGCGATTTTCTCAGGTGTGTGAGAAATCAAAAGATAATTCTTAAGCCAATTCAGCGACAATTTCATACTACCCTATGTCTTTTTATTCTTACTACTTATAAATCATGTGTCAAACTTGAAATATTATCTGAGATTAGTTTTATTTTTCACTTAATCTCTTGTAATTATTCAAATGACAATTTCACCCTATTTTGCGTGCAAAATTAATAAAATTGCATTAATTAACGAATTATTATGAAGTTTTAAGCAATTATCTTTACGAAAGATCAAATGTTTTAATTTCTGCTAACTTGTTTTTCAAGCTGTTCTAGACTTTTTCAATTGTCAACAATTCAAACA
>DLGT01000060.1 GCA_002482845.1 Saprospiraceae bacterium UBA7687 | reverse complement strand
GATGCGGACCGCTCCGCAGTATGAGGAAACGCGTAAAAATCAGTGCGAATTAGGTCTGGCATCTTCGAGTGGAAAGCTATTCAGAAACGGATTATTGCATCTCACCCAAGGTCATACGAATCATGATTATGCATCAAAAGTTGTTCAAATTATGATCAATACCTTGCGAAGTGATATGACGCAACCAAAAGGGCACAAAACAATTAAAAATGGTCTCAAAAACGCATCTTCACAGCAGGCGTTCAGTAAGTTTAATTTCTTTCAAAAGTATAACACTAAGTTATATGGCAACATCCTTGTGAAAAAAACACCTGATCAAAAAGCGTGGAGACTGAACCGTCAGATACTGTTCGGAAAGGGTGTGGAAGGAAATCAAATGACGGTCAAAATAGGGTATTATCATGTAGATTTTGAAGGACAAGTGGCTAATTATGAACATGCATTGTCCATCGCTTGTCATCGCAATGAGAAGATAGAATTTAGTGACTTTACCTTGCCCAAACCCAATGAAACAGGCACTCCGTGGACGTTTGTCATCATGCAGGTGTGGCGTGAAGGAACTATACAAGAAGTGACGGGAATGACATATATGTCTGTCCTTGACTTGGTGGATAACGAAGCAACCACTTATGATAATATAATTTCAGTGGAAGAAGAACTGATCCACAAATGTGGTCGTGAAATGGAAAATTCAGATAAACAAAAGTGGTATGAATCGGATGGAAAAGGTGGGGCTAAAGTAGCTAAAGGGCATGATTTGCAAAATTCTATCTCTAATCAAGGAGAATTGACGCATGGGCATCGAATGTATCGGGAGGATATGGTGAAATTTGGTGGGCATAATTGGGACGATGCGATTGGGGAAATGGTGAAGAGGAAGTGATTGTTTTAATTGCGGATGCCGCTAGGGCTGCACACGTTTGCGGATGCCACTGAAGCTGCACACGATTGCTTGTGCAGGGGTAGGTTCGCATTATTTATGGTATATTTTTAATCGGTAAAGTTGTTCCGTACCTAAAGGCACGGGGATTGGATTTCGATATTGTTTTTTCTACCGATATTTTGTCCCTATAGGGACAGGTTTTCGATTTTCCTATTATGAAGATGAGTTTTATATCTCACAGACTTCGCAGATTACACATATTTTTTTGTTCCGTACCTAAAGGCACGGATGCACGTTATAATTATTATTTTCTACCGATATTTTGTCCCTAATGGGACAAGTTTTCGATTTTCCTATTATGAAGATGAGTTTTATATCTCACAGACTACGCAGATTGCGCAGATTTTTCCGGCTGTTGTTTCGTACCTAAAGGCACAGGGATTGGGTTTCGATATTGTTTTTTCTACCGATATTTTGTCCCTAACGGGACAGGTTTTCGAGGTTAATTGATTTTGTAGAGTTGATGCTGCTAAAGCTGAACACGATTGCTTGTGCGGGGGTAGGTTCGCATTATTTGTGTATATATTCCTATTTTGGTTTAACGCAGGCAGGATGCCTGATGATATGGCATCGTAGCGGGGACGCTACTACGAACAGTTGTCGAAAGTGAATTACAGTAAAGACACCTTTTCTTTTTATAGCCAATATCACACAACTAATCGAAGAAGAAGTGATAAAAATCTTGAGAGAACATAGGAAGATGGAATAAATTTATTCAGACAGTTTATCTATTAGTTGATGGACCCCAAAAGTACCAAACCGATACGATGTCTTCGAGCCATCGCATCAGAAGTAATATTTAGCATCAACAAAAAATAATCATTTTCCTTTCTTTTGCACTTGTTTAATTTATATACCTTTGTGCCGTGAGTAATATCAAAGAGCTGATCAATAGATACGAGCAGGATCAGCGTGTCAAGGAGATAAATGCCCATTGCGATGGAGACGCACCTACGAGAATTCAGCTAGATGGATTGGTAGGAGCCTTGGATTGTTTTGCCTTGGCGGGAGCTTATCTCAGTCAACCACGATCACATATCTACATCGCTGCTGACAAAGAAGAAGCTGCTTATGTGCTCAATACGCTACAGTCTATACTTGAAAATAATATTGTCCATTTTTTTCCTGACTCCTTCAAAAGGCCACTTCAGTACGACGAACTCGACAAAAACAATGTACTGATACGAACTGAAACCATCAATAAAGTACATACTGCTAAAGGCAAAAAACAAATATTGGTTTCTTATCCTGAAGCTATATTCGAAAAAGCTGTAGACCCTACCCTGCTTGATAAAGATAAAATAAAAATAGAAAAAAACGCTACTCTCGACATTAATACCATGATCGAACTTTTGGTCATGTATGGTTTTGACAGGGTAGAATTTGTATATCAGCCTGGGCAGTTCTCAATCCGTGGTGGTATCATAGACATATTTAGTTACGGAAATGAATGGCCATACAGAATAGAAATGTTTGATATCGAAGTGGAGAGTATCCGTACTTTCAACCCTACGACTCAGTTATCCGTCCAAGATATCAGCAGCGTTTCTATCATTCCAAATATCAACAACAAATTTCGTCAAGATCAGAAAGTAAGTATCTTTAAAGTATTTGCCCCCGAAACTTGTGTATGGGTCAAAGATCCAGATATGTTGATTGATAAGCTTCAAATTTGTTTTGAAAAAGTCGAAGTATTTGCTGAAAGTGTAGCCGTAAAATCAGAAGAAGAACTCAGAGAAATCTTTAATGAACGGGCATTTATCTTTCCCAACAAAATCATAGAAGAAATATCAGATTTTCATGCTATAACCATAACTAAATCTCAATATCTCTCTAATATTCAACATCAAATAAACTTTAAAGCAAGTCCACAACCAGCTTTTAATAAGAATTTTAATCTCTTGATCGAGAATCTAAATCTCAATACAAGAAATGAAATCACCAATTTTATATTTACTGATAATGTAAAACAAATAGAGCGTTTTTACAATATTTTTGAAGATATGGGTGTCAAGGTACAATTTCACCCACTTCATAAATCTGTGCATAGTGGCTTTATAGATCATGCAAATAAAATAGCTTGTTACACCGATCATCAGATTTTCGAACGATTCCATAGGTATAAACTTCGTCAAGGATTCACCCAAGAGATGGCAATCAGTCTCAAAATGCTTAGAGAGTTGCAGCCAGGTGATTTTGTCACACATATTGATCACGGCATAGGCAAATATTCGGGACTTGAAACCATTGAAATTAATGGCCACAAACAAGAATCCGTTAGGCTTATCTATCAAAACAATGATATCCTTTATGTAGGCATCAACTCGCTCCATAAAATATCTCGATATGTAGGTAAAGATGGTACAGAACCAAAATTAAATAAGATAGGTGGCGATGCTTGGAAAGCACTAAAACGCAAAACCAAGGCCAAAGTCAAGGACATAGCCAAAGAACTTATTAAATTGTATGCAAAAAGAAAGGCATCAAAGGGATTTGCCTTTCCACCCGATGGATATTTGCAGACAGAACTCGAAGCTTCCTTCATTTACGAGGACACGCCTGACCAATTGACATCAACCCAAGCAGTCAAAGAAGACATGGAAAAAGATTATCCGATGGATAGACTGATCTGTGGCGATGTAGGTTTTGGCAAAACAGAAGTGGCCATCAGAGCAGCTTTTAAGGCTGTTGTGGCTGGAAAACAAGTAGCTATTCTTGTTCCTACTACTATATTAGCTTTACAACATTATAAGACATTTTCAGAGCGGCTTAAGGAATTTGGCGCTACTGTGGATTATATCAATAGATTCAGGTCAGCCAAAGAAAAAACAGAAGTATTCAAAGGTGCGGAAGCTGGAAAAATAGATATTTTAATAGGCACACATGCTATTCTGAGTAGTACTTTGAAATTTAAAGATTTAGGACTGCTTATTATAGATGAAGAACAAAAATTTGGCGTTGCAGCCAAAGAAAAACTTCGTAGCCTACAAGTAAACGTAGATACACTCACGCTCACTGCTACTCCTATACCAAGGACATTACAGTTTTCGCTTATGGCGGCTCGAGATTTATCCATCATCAGGACACCACCACCGAATAGGCAACCAATCTATACAGAAAGAAGGGTGTTCAGTGATGAACTCATCAAAGAAGCAATTTATTATGAAGTCAATCGTGGTGGACAAGTATTCTTTGTACATAATCGAGTCAAAAGTCTGTACGAAATGGCTGATCTCACTCGAAAACTTTGTCCGGATGTAGAAGTCGCTGTTGCTCATGGTCAGATGGAGTCGAACGATTTAGAAAATACGCTCATTTCATTTATAGATGGTAAATATGATGTCTTGGTTTGTACCAATATCATAGAGACGGGACTCGACATTCCGAATGCCAATACCATGATTATCAATAATGCACACCAATTCGGTATGAGTGATTTGCATCAATTGAGAGGGCGAGTCGGTCGGTCGAATAAACGAGCATTTTGTTACCTTTTTGCGCCGCCACTTTCGGTACTTACGCCTGAAGCACGTAAGAGAATAAAAACATTGGAAGAGTTTTCAGATCTTGGGTCAGGATTTCAGATAGCTATGAAAGATATGGATATCCGTGGCGCCGGTAATTTACTTGGTGCCGAACAAAGCGGATTTATTGCCGATATTGGGTATGAGACATATCAAAAAATCCTTGAAGAAGCCGTCGTAGAGCTCAAAGAAAATGAATACAAAGATTTATTTAAGGAAGAAAATGATAAAAAACAAACATACGTTCGTGATGTAGATGTAGATACGGATATTGAAATGTTAATACCCGACTCATATGTTACCAATATTAATGAGCGACTGATCCTTTACACAGAATTGGATAAAATAGATAGTGAAGAAAGCATCCAAAAATTTGCAGCAAATCTGAAAGATAGGTTTGGTACCGTACCATTCCAAGTGGAAGAATTATTTAATGGATTGAGAGTAAGAATGGTGTGTAAAAGACTAGGTTTCGAAAGATTGGTACTAAAAAACCGAAAAATGAACTGCTATTTTATAGCCAATGCACAGTCCGTCTATTTTGAATCCAAAGTATTCCAATCCATCATGCAGTATGTTGCTAAAGAAGGGCACTTCTCAGGATTAAGTATGAAACAATCGAATAACTATCTGATCATGACCAAAGAAAATGTCAAAACACTCAAAGAAGCACAGAAGATTTTACAAAATGTGGCTGATGCAGTCATTGTAGCTTAAGATTAAACCTGGATTATGCACTAGAAAATCTATTACGAATCCTAATGCATAAATCAGGTTAAAAAGACTTACAATTTTATTTCAATACTTACTTATTTTGTCTTCCTTTTAGGTACAGGATCGTGTCCATGTCCTCCCCAAGGATGACAGCTACCAATTCGCTTGAGTCCTAGCCAAATACCTTTTATGGGTCCCCATTCTTCTATTGCTTGTATCATATAGTGTGAGCAGGTAGGTTGATACCTACATCTTGGTCCAAGAAGTGGCGATATGAACCACTGATAAAGTTTGACAGGAAAGATAAATATACTTTTAACAATATTCATGCTACAAATTTAAGGTTTTCCCAGTAATCAATAAGATAAAAAGTATTGTTATAGTACTTCAATGTTTTAGAAATCAAAAGAATTGTTATCAAAAGATGCAGTTTTTACTAATTTACAAAGAAATCTTTTCTTGGGTTTTGTCGCTATCAAAAATAATGAATGCTTTTCTTTTTTTATTAACTGTAAAATCTGTAATGTTTTTTTGATCGTTATATATTTCGTTTAGCAGTTTGTTTTCTATGGTCAATTCGGAGATATTTTTAACATTACTAATTTCTAGATAGCACCATACAGCCATTTTATCGGTAGAAGTCTCCTTACCTAGAAAACTAGCGGTGATTGGTTTACCAGATACATAAATTCTCATTTTATTATTTAGATACTTTTCAATGGCATCATCTGCGGACTGATCTTCTTTTGGCGTACAGAGATGAAGCTTTGCGCTGCCTGATTTTACTAATGCAGATTCAAAATCATCTATAAAGAGGTGGACAGCTATTTGGACTTCATTCGTTTTTTGATCATAATTAATTTCTGTACGACTTATGTGAAAATCGTGGGTGTTTGCATTAAAACTAGATGAAATCAAGAAACTAACAAATATTAGGATATATGTCATTTGTCATTTAAATAAAAATATAAAATTAAAACTAATTTATTAGAACATAGTTCAAAAAGCAATGAACATTGACAAAGGTAGTCATTCAAAATTTGAAGTAAACATTGATTAAAAAAACTGCACTTTTGACTAAAGCTTCTTGACCATTAACCACAAAAAGTTAGATTATGGAATACAATTTTTAAAAATGCAGGCATATTTTATAAAATTTTCAAAATTATTGGTTTTTAGGTTGGGAGTTAGTTAAATAGTGAAAATCAGTACTTTATGGCAAATTTTAATGTAATGGTTTACCATGAATTTACAAAATTAAAAAAAACGAATATGAAAATAATAATTATGTTAATAAAAATTAAATTAATAAAGATAATAAGCATACTTTTGCCCCGTATTAATCTAATTATTAACCAACAATTTAATTTATTATGTTGAAAAAATCATTTTTTACACTCGTAGTTTTGATCGGATTTGTTATGTCAATGAGTGCTCAACAAGCAATTAAAGTAGGACCACTAGGTTTCCTTTTTGGCAATTACAATCTTCGTTATGAAAAAGCTCTTTCTGAGAAAACTTCATTTCAAGTTGGAGCAAATTTTTATGATTATGACTTGGGAGATTTCGGTACTTCAGGTTTCGGAATTGATGCGGGTTATAGATATTACTTCAAAGAAGCTATAAAAGGTGGATACGTGTTTCCTTCTTTAAATTATGACTTCAACAAGACAAATTTAGGCTTAGGTAATGATGAAGAAGGATCATTTTCTAACCTAAACATTGGAGCGACAATTGGATACCAGTGGGTAGCAGGTGGTGGATTTGTAACTGACTTAGGTCTTGGTTATGGATACAACATTGGTGTTTCTGCTGATGATGCTTTTGCAGAATCAAGAGACCTTGGAACAGGTGGTGGAGTAAGATTTACTTTTGCTATTGGATATTCATTCTAAGGCATCTTTCAAAGAAATCTCAAAGGTGGTTTAATGAAAATTAGACCACCTTTTTTTTGGTAATTATTTAGCTTTTGGATTTTATTTTTGATAAATACTATTTAGACAATATTCGTTTTAATGAGTGAAAACCACTATTAATATCAAAAATTCATACAACTCATTAAAAAAAAGGATACGCATCTCAGATTTCTGTTATATATTTGTATTTTAATTAACCAAATAAAAATATTTAGAATGAGAACAAAAGTACTTTCAGTTTTTGTAATGTTGTTTATGTTTGTTGCTGTAAGCCAAGCACAAGATTACAACGCTGCAATTGGCCTAAGATTAGGGACACCATTATCTGTGTCATACAAAAAGTTTATTTCTGAAAAAGGAGCATTTGAAGGTGTCGCTGGTTTCAGAAGTTTTTCTGGTTATTCATGGTTTAATATTGGAGCATACTATCAACATCACAATGAGATTGCTTCGGTAAATGGCCTAAAATGGTACTATGGAGCAGGTGCAAATGTTTATTTCTGGTCTTATGATTCAGCATTCCTTGATGCAGGAAGTTCAACTTCAATTGGTATCTCAGGTGTACTTGGACTTGATTACAAGTTTGAAGATATTCCATTAAATTTAAGCATTGACTGGATTCCAACTTTTTTTGTAAATGGTTATGGAAATGGTTTTGCTGGTGGATATGGCGCATTAGCAGCTAGATATACTTTAAACTAATATCACAAATACATTATAAATAAAAAAGGGGCTTTGAAGGCCCCTTTTTTATTTTACTTCATAATCACGTCACCATATTTGGAAGTGATGTTTATTTGTGCATTTGTGCGCTCACTAATTTTATATCCCATTAACGAAATGCTACTTCCTTGGGATGACTTCGATTTCTGTATAAAATCTGATCCAGTGTTTACATCACAATATTTGCCATCTACAATGACTTTAGAAGCTACCATACCATGCAATTTTATAGGTGCATAACTGGTGTTTATATTCATGTTTTTAAATGATGTCTTCAGATTATTCACTACCAAACTACCATAACTGATATCCATATTTAGAGAATTGCTCAAAGACAGTATCTCAATTCCAGAATATTTTGCGTTTACCGTTCCTGATGCAAGTGACGCTACATATACATCATCATATGCACCTGTCATGGTAAGTGATCCTATGTCACCAAGTTTGTAATGGTCATATTTGCTAGTGGCTGTCATAGTTTTGACATCATCCAAATATACTTTAGAATATTTGGATGTAACCTTTACAGTACTGGAATTGATGCCTCTATAATCAGAGTAGGCAATATCACCTATAATATCATCTACAGAACCCATAGTTGCTTTGCCATAAGACAAATCTAGCATAAGGTCATTTTCTATATTTTTGCCTTCCAGGTTACCATATTTCAGGATGATACTTGTCTTACCCTTGTAGTCAGGTAGATAAATATTACCGTATCTATTCTCAAGATTAATTTTGAGATTTGCTGGTAGTTGTATGGTATAATTAATCTCGATATTGACATTATTACTTCCGCTCCACCATGATGACCACCAAGACGAATTAGATGATGAGATCTCTGTCAATGCACTAATGTTATTGCCAGACTGTTTCAGAATGATGGATATTTCATCTAGTTTTTCTTGTGCAGTGCTTTTTGAATTTGCTTTGACGGTTACTAAAGCATCTATATGTACAAAAGATCTGTCCCATGTTTTGAGCGTCACCTTTCCGTAAACATTATTTACGTCTAGTGTTGTGGATATATTAGAAGCAAACTCTTTTGTCACACGTTTATTTAATTCTATTTTTTCTGTGGTTGTATTGGCAAATAAACCAAACCAACAAATCGAAAAGGCAACCAAAAAGATGGATTTAAATGGATATTTTTTCAGTATCATAACTTACTTTATTTTGTTTTGATAAAATGTTTTCTAAAATTTCTATTTTCGTTTTTTGATTTTTAATCATGGCGTTAATCATGACTTCTGTATTGGTATAATTGGATTGAATCATTTCTTGTCTCAAATGATTATATATTTCGTCCAATTGCTTAAGATCTGCTTCTACTGTGGAAATTGTGTTACTATCCTTTAGTTCACCCAATTTAAGATTGACCTGTTGTTGATAATATTGTTCTGTTTCCTGATACTTTTGCAAAGCGGGCGAACTTGCATAATTGAGATCAGATTGGCTATTTTTGCTGATAGCAATACCTAACACGATACCACATACTAGAACAGCCACAAGCACAGCAGCAATCTTCGTAGACCAAAGCATAATCATCTTTGTCTGATCCTTTTTATCTAACTGATTTTCTAGCCGATACCAGATATTTTTATCAGGTAGATGGGGATCAAACGCTTCTCTATTTTCGGCAATAAAACTCTCTAACTTATCCTTCATTTTATATACTTATTACAAACTTTCAATTATAAATACTATTCAAGCCACCATTCGATCTTAGGATCTCGTACAGTTTTGACTTTGCTCTGCTATACTGAGATTTTGAAGTAGACTCTGTGATTTCTAAAATTTCTGAAATTTCTGTATGATCGTAACCTTCTATGGCATACAAACTGAAAACCACTCTATATCCTTCTGGCAAAGACTCTATTGCCTTTCGGATCGATGTTACATTATATTCGACACCTTCATCACCTTGATCATCCACAAAATCGGTATTATGATCTAATTCCTTAATGATTGGCTTTTGTTTGCGCAAATGATTGATACAATTATTGACCACTATTCTTTTTATCCAAGCACCTGGTGTGGACTCATGTTTAAACATTTTCAGCTTTGTAAAGACATCCATGAATGAATTTTGGAGAATGTCTTCCGCTTCTGCTTCATCCGTAATCATCCGACGACAAATATTATACATAGCTCCGCTGTACTTCCTATAAAGAGAAAACTGAGCATCTCTTTTGCCTAAAATACAATCGTTGATAAGTTTTGCGTCGATCTCCCGGGTATCCAATGTTTACATGAATGTTTGATATAAAGACACATTGTTATTTCCTATAGTTGCATAGGTGTGCTACTATTCGTTAAATTATTTCATTTCCTTTAGGAATTGTCTTATTTGATAGTTAAAAAAAAACAATTAATGCACCATCTTTACCAAGTTGCATTTGGATATGCGCGCTGCATAAACTGTAATTCTGCCAAAATATAACCTAAATGCTCACTATGCAACCCCGATTTTCCACCTTTTTGAAAGGCTTTATTTTCAGTCAACGATAAGGTAGCAGTATGAATTGTTTCTTCAAATTTGTGATAAGCTGACTTTCTTATTACACTCAAATCTGGTGCAATTCCAGTCGATTGACATTCTAATTCAAAAGCTGCTGGCAAAAACATCTCTTCAAAATACGGCATTGCATCATTCAGTGACTCCTGCATTTTTTGATGGCTTTCGTCTGTGCCATCGCCAAGTCTGATGACCCATTCACTAGAAAAAGACAAATGATAACTTGCTTCCTTAATACTTTTTTTAGCGATACTACTCAATCTTTGGTCTGCAGAAGTTGTTAGTCCTTCTAGTAAATAATAATGAAAACAATCAAACATAAATTGTCTCATAATGGTATCTCCCCAATGACCATTCGGACGCTCCACAAGAATGACGTTTTTAAATGATCGGACGTCACGTTTCATTGGGTAATCGTCTTCATGACCACCTTCAATCTCAGCTAGATACTGATAGTAATTTCGTGCCTCACCAATCAAGTCCAAAGATATATTGGTCATAGCTATATCTTGCTCTAGCACAGGTCCGTGTCCACACAACTCACCAAGACGCTGTCCAAGTATCATCACATTATCCGCTAGATACAGTATATAATCCTTCTTAAAATCTTCCATAATATTACATGTGTTTTAGTTCGATGGGCAAATCATAAAAAGTAGGATGACGATAAATCTTGTCTTCTGCAGGATCGAAAAGTGCTTCGCTATCGTCGGGATTAGATGCCGTGATGTGTTTGGCTTCTACTACCCAAATACTCACTCCTTCACTTCTTCTTGTGTAGACGTCGCGTGCATTTTGGATAGCCATATGGGCATCTGAAGCGTGGAGGCTGCCTACGTGTTTATGATTAAGTCCATTTTTGGATCTGATAAAGACTTCGAAAAGTGGCCAGTTATTCATATGATATTTATTTAAAAATTTAATTAGGGCATGTGGTTGGAATAGTGATCATTTGTCCAAGCGTAGTGATATTAGTAAGATAACAATTGTTACTTGCATCTCTAGATATCACTCCTTTCAGACCTTCTTGGATATAAAAATCACCTGTTTGAACTATGCTTACATTTGATGGTGCACTAGGTATAGATAATGCGACCAACTTTCCATTTACATCTATACTTAATCTCCACAATGCATTATTGGGAGATCTGAGTATAAAACTCAGGGCTTGCTCAGCTTCAATACTTCCTGACGTAGTACCTACACTTGAAGGAAGTACATTTGTAATCAAGCTTGTAGACAACTCACCTGCGTTATTTACTCCGATTCTATATTTTTCATTTTCGACATTAGTTAACACTAAGCCTGCATTAGCATCATTGATCAAATATGCGGAAGTTGACTTTATATAAGGTGCATATTTTGTAAGTAATGCCATCTCAACTGCAGCAAGTGCATCTATACGACCATAACCAAAAGTGTTATTGGGTATATTTGTACCCGGTACGCCACCACATGTTTGTGCAGTTGTCAAGTGTACCGCAGTTTGCTCGATGATGTCTTCTATAAGATCGACTTCACCAGATAATGAAGGATTGGCAGAGATTAATAAAGCAACTAAACCAGCTACATGAGGACCTGCCATACTTGTGCCATTTGAAGCTGAATATCCACCATTTCGTATTGATGACCTAACACCTTCGCCAGGTGCAGAAATATTTGGTTTCATTCTATTAGATCCATCGATTGTTACGGGACCTATACTACTAAATCCAGAAATAGCGTCAGTAGTAGTTGTGGAACCTACAGAAAAACTACCTCCAAAGATGGCAGCAGGATCACTAACTGTGCTACATCCCGCCGAACCACTATTTCCAGCAGAAACTACTATTACACAACCTGCACTCCTGAGATTATTCAATGCAGTTTCCATCACTGAAAAGTTGCTTGTATTACAGCCTTCCATAGGTGGACAGCCCCAAGAATTATTGATAACGTGTGGCATTTTATCTGTGTCTGGCGAACCACCACCAACTGGTGTAGGAGCTAAAAACCATTGAAAACATTCCACATAGGTAGTTAGCGTACCAAATCCATTTTCCATATTTCTACATGCCATCCACTTTGCGCCTGGTGCTACACCTATCTGATTACCAGCCCCATCATCACCTATCATCGTTCCCATAGTATGTGTACCATGGTTACTGTCATCACATGGAAAAGGAGAATCAAACCCACAAGGATTACTACCTCCGCTTATTGGGTTATCCTCATGGATGGCATCATGCCAGTTGTAATCATGGTTTGCTGTGCTTCCATTCCACCCACGATATTGATTTTTAAGTGCAGCGTGATCCCATTCATAACCTGTATCTTGCCCACCAACAACCACATTTTGACCTGTGTAGCCCAATGCCCATACCTCAGGTGCTTTGATTTTTGTTATATTCCATTCTATGGCTCTGTTCTGACCTACAGTTCGATCTTGTACGGGTTCGAGCATCATAAAATTGCCATCTCGAATGATACTTTTTACAGAAGATAAGGCAGCTAATTCATTTATAAGGTCTAAATCTGCCAACAGCGAAACCATGTTAACAATATAAAAACTTCTGAATTGCTTGCTTCTTGATTTCAATAGATCTGTGACTTCATTTTGTGTCTTATTTGCTTTGTCAATAAGTTGTTTGTACACAAAATTTGCTTTGACATCTTTGCCCCGAAGTGATTTTACTTGGCTGATATCTGCTTGTTCGTGAAGGATGACCACTATATTTTGAATTTCATTTTCAGGCGCACTTAATAATTTCGCATCGATTTTGCTTTTTTGGCAGATGACCATTTGTACACTTAGTATAACTAAAACGAAAACTAAAATATAACGATACATAAATATTGTGTTTTTAAGCGACTGATAACTTTGCTTGTTGTTGTTTTTTGGCATGAGCAACTGCAGCATCTCTCACCCAAGCACCATCTTCGTGCGCTTTCACTCTTGCCGCTAACCTTTCTTTATTACAAGGTCCATTGCCATTGACTACTTCCCAAAATTCATCCCAATCTATTGGACCGAAATCATAATGACCTGTCTCTTCATTATACTTCAATAACGGGTCTGGTATCGTAATCCCTAAAATTTCCGCTTGTGGAACGGTCATGTCTACAAATCTTTGTCTCAACTCATCATTAGAAAATCTTTTGATCTTCCAAGCCATAGACTGCGCAGAATGTGGCGAATCTGCATCACTCGGACCGAACATCATTAATGAAGGCCACCACCATCTATTGAGTGAATCTTGGGCCATTGCTTTTTGCTCTGGTGTACCGTTACATAATGTCAATAAGATCTCATATCCTTGTCGTTGGTGGAATGACTCTTCTTTACACACTCTAACCATGGCACGTGCATATGGGCCATAAGAACAACGACATAATGGTACTTGATTCATGATAGCTGCACCATCAACAAGCCAACCAATAGCACCCATATCTGCCCAAGTTAGCGTAGGATAATTAAATATACTAGAATATTTTGCCTTTCCAGTGTGTAACTGATCTAACATTTCATCTCTAGACACACCGAGTGTTTCTGCTGCTGAATACAAATAAAGACCATGTCCAGCTTCATCCTGTACTTTGGCAAGGAGTGCTAGCTTTCTTTTTAAGCTCGGCGCTCTTGTGATCCAATTGCCTTCAGGTAACATACCTACGATCTCAGAATGTGCGTGTTGCGAAATCTGCCTGACCAATGTCTTACGATAAGCATCAGGCATCCAATCTCTAGCTTCAATTTTTTCATCATTGTCAATTGCTGATTGAAATCTGTGCTCTAATGAATTTATATTGTCCATGATACTATATTTTTTTGTTATAATATTTATTTATCAAAAGTGTTTTGGATAATTCAGTTTTTATGAAGTGCATTTGAAATAAAACTAGTTAATTCTTGTTGCAACTCTTCTTTTTTATACTTTTTGACGCCAGCATAAGACCAGCTCAATGTTTTAATGATGACATTAAAAACGATATCTGTGTGTTGAAATTCAAATTTACCTTCTTCTTTGCCTTCCATCAATATTTTTTTAAATTGCTTTTCATAATCCTTCCGTAGGATTAAAAATTCATTCAAAACGGAATCAGGAAGATATCTCCATTCATCATTGAACACCGTGATGGAAGCGAGATTCTCAAAAGCAATATCTAGGTGTAATGTTATTAGGGCTTCAATTTTTTTCCTAGAAGACATGTCTGCATTTGAAATCTGATCCATACCTTCTGTAAACTTTTGTGCGCATCCCATACAGATTTCGCTTAGTAAATCTTCTTTAGACTTTATATGACTGTAGATGCTAGATGGTTCTAATCCAACTTTGGTCGCTAAGTCTCTTATTGACGCAGCTTTGTAGCCCTTATCTTTAAATAGGTCAGCTGCTGCATTTATTATAATTTGTTTTTTACTTATTTTCTCAGCGATCATCATCTATTATTTTTGGTCAAAGTCCACACTTATCTTTTCGCTTCGTGGATGTGCCTGACAGAGTAGTATATATCCAGCTTCGAGTTCGTCTGGCTCTAGTGCATAATTTAGATCCATGGAGACATCTCCTTCAGTCAGTTTTGCTTTGCATGTGCTACACACACCACCCTTGCAAGCATAAGGAAGGTCTGCTCCGTTTTCTAAGGCAGCATCTAACAGATTAATACCATTATAGCCAACAGAAAATTCAAAAATATCACCATCCATTTTTATAGAAACACTACTAGCCAGTCCATCATTTTTAGGATCAACTATTGCTTGGCTTTCTTTGCTTTTTGCTATTATACCGTCTGTATTAAATAATTCGAAATGAATTATTGAAGTATCTATTCCTAATCCTATCAAAGCATCTTTGACACCAAATATCATTTCAGCAGGACCACACAATAAGTAGGCATCAGTGTTTTCGGGGTCAAAAAACTTACCAGAAAATTTTTGACACTTCTCGCCATCTATCCGTCCATATTGGATAGGAATTCCTATTTTTTCCTTTGTGAATACGTGATAAAGTGCAAATCGAGTTAAATATTTATTTTTGATGCCTTCTAACTCTTCTCTAAATATGATGGACTCAAAATTCCTATTGCCATAAAAAAGAACAATCTGAATATTAGGATAGGTCTTTAGTAAATGTTTTATATGCGACATCACAGGTGTAATACCACTACCCGCTGCGAAAAAAACTACTTGTCCTTTACTATCTAATGTTGGATTGTAAATAAAATTTCCTGTTGGATGCATAACTTCTAGGGTATCTCCCACCTTAAGTTGATCCACAGCAAAAGTCGAAAACCTTCCGTCTTCTACTTTTTTGACAGCAATAGAAATAGTATCTTCTTCAGGAGAAGTGCATATAGAATAAGATCGACGCAAGTCTTCTCCATTAAAATTCTTTTTGATAGTCAAATATTGACCTGCCACGTACTTAAAATCGTCTTTTAAGTTAGTTGGAATATCAAAAGTAATTTTGACGCTATCCTTTGTTTGTTTGTCAATATCCTTGACAACGAGACTACTGAAATATTTACTACTCATCCAATACGAACATTTGTTCGCAAAAATAAGTTTTCTTTTTTACTTATTATATTTCTTTATTAAAAACATTTTCGATCGCATATGTACTATACAGTGGAATATTGGTAAAATTACCACTGACTATAAGATTTCTAGGGGAGATTTATCTGTGTAAAAATGTCAATAATGTAAGTATTTATCTGTATAAAAGTGTCGATTTGTTCAATATTTACCTGTAGAAAAGTATCATATAAGATATAATTACATTTATATACAATTTATTTACACCGTATTATACTCAAAATAAGCAAATTATTGCAAATCCCAAAAATTAATGCCTAAAAAAACCATAAAATACTATCTAAAATATAGCTTTAAGAAAGCTTCCTTATCAGTCCTTCTTGTGCAGTACTAGCTACTAGCAAACCGTCTTTTGTGAATATTTTGCCTGTACAAAAAGCTCTCCCACTGTTTGCATTGCTACTTTCGACTACATATAGTAACCAATCATCTGTCCGCACCGGTCTATGAAACCACATGGCGTGATCAAGACTTGC
Organism: Saprospiraceae bacterium UBA7687; assembly: GCA_002482845.1. Classification (GTDB taxonomy): domain Bacteria; phylum Bacteroidota; class Bacteroidia; order Chitinophagales; family Saprospiraceae; genus OLB9. Next base: position 34,022 of record DLGT01000060.1, on the reverse strand, counting down.
TATCTGCATCGGTGTTGTAAAAAATGAAAGTCCATGTGGCATCAATGCGGTAATCAACAAATTAAAATCTGATGCATAAGCCAATGTTGTTTGATGTAGTTTGCTGTCATCACTTAAGGCACCATTAGTCTTGAACCAAGTGTGATTCATTGGTGGTCTTATGCGAGGGTTGAATGGATCATAATGTTCTACAGGATGAAAAACAAAAGGACCTTTGGGCGAAAAGATACCTCTTGGCTCCACTTTAAATTTTTCGGCAAATTCTGCGAATAGGTCAGAAAAAGATGTCAGTGAATCTGGTCTTGCAACATTCGGCATTACTACTTGATGTTCTATACCAACCTCAGGCTTTTGGTAAGATGCTACAAGTACAAAGATATCCCTACCTTTTTGAGTAGCTACTACCCTTCTTGTGTTGAAGGACTTTCCATCTTTGATAGTCTCTACCTTATAAATGATATCTTCGTCGTTATCACCAGGATTGATAAAATAAGAATGAATGGAATGTAAAACTTTGTCGTCAGCGATCGTGAGATTCGCAACGCTGATAGCTTGTGCAAGTACTTGACCTCCATAGACATTTGGACTGCCTATAAATAAATTTTTAGCGATGTATGTGTCGTCATCTGTTTTTTGGAAAGTCAGAATATCTAATAATTCAGAAAGTTGGCTATCTATCATGATTCAAACTTTTGGAAATCCTTAAGGTAAAGTATTAATGACCCGACAGCTAGTGCCAAATGTGTACCAAAAGCACCAAGATGTGGCGTCAAATTCTGTTGGTAAACTCCATACATGTAAAAAGCAAGGCAAAGATGAAAACCTATGACACTAAGTATAATCTTTTTGTAGGTTTGGTTATACTCAAATGACTTACTAATCAAATAAGATATGATACCAATAAAAAAAGCTGTGATGCCATACAATTTAGCAATTACGAGTGCTTGTAGATTCGGGCTATTGTTACTCAGCAACAACTCGGGATTAAACAATAACACAAAACCACCTAAGATTTCTACCGCTGCATGTATCTGGATAATTATTTTCATTATTTTCTGGTTGATTCACCACCAACTTCCACTAGCGTATCCATTTCAAATTTGGCTTCATAAATTAGAGAGCCATCTTCGTCCCACTTTCTCAGGTAACCGTTCTTTTTCTCATCTTTAAGCGTCACAGCAAATTTTGGCTTGCCATTTTCATAAAAGACAGTATCTCCGCCATTTTTGAGACCATTTTCATAATATTGGACTTCCTTTATACTTCCATCTTCATAGTACAAAGTTGTTTTACCAATTTGTTTATCATTTTCAAAAAAACGTTCTCCCATGAGTTTACCTGAAGGATAATAATCTGTCATTTTACCTTCTATCTTACCATTGGCACGTGTGAATACTCTAGATGTCTCACCTGTACCATAATTCTCTTTTATTTCTTGGGTATCACTTTGTGGTTGAGCTTCTTCTTTGCTTTTACAAGCAAATAATGATAATGTTATAAAAAGTATGATAAAAAATGATTTGATATTTAGTAACATATGAATTAGATAATTTATGAAACAAAAAAGGGCCAATAATGACCCTTTTTATATACTTTAGATATATTTTATTTTTTCCAGTTGAGTCTATTGACTGCTCTTCCTATTTCGGTACCATATCTCATACCTTCTTCTGCATCCATTCTGAAATGCACACCTAGTGGCACTCTAGACCAAGCGTTTTCATTTGCCATTTCGTAAAAACTTGTAAATGATCTAGGGTACCCCGAAAATTCAGATCTATTTTTATGGCAATTGTCTGTCATAGCATAACTATATCCAAACACACTTGCAAGCACTTCAGCGGACGCAGCTCCAAATGTAGAGTGTCCTGAAGGATAAGCTGGGAATGACGGTGAAATACCACCATCACCAGTCAATGGATTATCAAGATTTGGCTCCCAAGTAGGGTCAATAACTCTTTGAATATAAGATTCCGGTCTTTCTAGGTTGTAATGGTATTTGGAATTCCAACAGCCGATAGCTGCATCATGAAGCGCAATACCAACTTTCGCATTAGCTACGATCGCTTCTTCTAAACTTGCATCTTCATATTTATACACTTGGTTTGCTATGGCTATCCATCTAGATGGTGGGCTGAAAGTCAAGTCTAATAAATCGTCGCTCCAAAATTCACCCACCCATTCTGATTGATAATCTAATGCAGGTGTATTTTTACTGTAAACTTCTATTGCTTGCGCGTAAAATCCTGATTTAGGATCTTCGCTATAATCGGTATAAGTAGAATAAGGACGACAAAGTTTCAAATCTTCTTTAATGGCCATTGCTCTTGCTTTCCCCCAATATGGAAACATACCCTTTCCCGGACCAGGATAAGTAGCTACCCAATCACCATCTTTTTTGAAATTTGCTTCCCAGTCATAATTTTCAAAAGGGTCTTTGTATTTATCAAAAGTAGCAGGATCTGTTTTCATGTAATCCCACACAGCGGCAGCTACAGCTTCTCCATGGTTTTTAGATCTGATCAAAACATCAGCAGTAGCCTCAGCTTCAAATTCTTTATCAAGTTTGTCTGCTAATACTTTTATCTCGCTGTATAGATCTTGTCTAACCTCTGGAAAAAGTCTGCTATACATATATCTATTTACCGCATTTACGACTGTAGGCCAGTGGTATTGTTGGTTTACAAGTGCATTTGGTAAATTAATATTATTATAATAACCTTCTAAAGAAGCATATGCAGGCATACCTGTCACACAAGCTTCGTAATTAGCTAGACCAATATAACCAAGTGCATTGGCAGTCGGGCAAGGTCTATAGCCTGCGCCATGTCTTTCTATTCGCAGAAACAAATCATTCCACTCGTGCAAAACGTGATTATTAAACTGTTCTACCTTTATTAGGGAAGATGTAGTATCTCCTTCGATGTCCTTTTTACAAGAAGATATTACTAGCGTGACAAAAAGGAACGCAAATGTAAATTTTATAAAATTCCTCATGGGCATTATTATTTATATACAGATCAAAATGTCTTATGAATTAAAAAACATCGCAAAATTAATAATTAAATCGTCTCATTGTTAGTATTTTAGGTAATAAATTTATTAGATTTTCGACCTTTGCCAAAGTAACAGTATAATATATTTTATGTCTGTTAGATACATATTTTCAAAAATGGTATATGAAAATTAAATAGTATGAATAAAATCGGTCAAACTGTAAAAATAGCCTACTACAAAATATTTTAACATTAATCACACCCAAATTAAAGCAATACAAAATAAAATTCTTTAAGAATTCGTACCTTTGCATTTCAAACGAAAAAGGAAGGGAAGATATGTTATATTTGACAACAATCAAACACAGCTATATAAAGGCAGTCCAAACAGCTTTTGGTATCGAATTGAACGAAAATGATGTTTTGATTAATGAAACAAGAAAAGAGTTTGATGGTGATTATACATTTGTCATTTTCCCATTAGTAAAAACATTGGGCAAATCTCCTGAAGATATTGGCAAAACACTAGGAGAATGGTTAGTGACAAATGATGAAAACATTATTGGTCATAACACTATCAAAGGTTTTCTAAATCTTACTTTATCATTTCAATTTTGGACAGAAACCATTAAGAGTATTTCTAAAGTTTCGAATTACGGCATTTCAGCGCCTAATGGTAAAAAAGTGATGGTAGAATTTGCTTCTCCCAATACCAATAAACCACTGCACTTAGGACATATTCGTAATATTTTGCTTGGTTGGTCATGCAGCAAAATCCTTCAAGCCAATGGCTATGAAGTTATAAAAACTCAAGTTATAAACGACAGAGGGATCGCCATTTGTAAAAGCATGCTTGCATGGCAAAAATTTGGAAATGATGCGACACCTACTTCAACTCAAATAAAGGGCGACCATTTCGTTGGTGAATATTATGTCCGTTTTGAGCAAGAGTTGATGAAGGAATATAATGAATTCCAATCTTCAGCAGAAGGAATTGCTATTTACGATGGACTAAAAAAGGAAGGTCAAGACCAAACAACTTTTTTTAAGGAATATAAAAATAAATATTTCAATGATCATAGTGCCTTAGGTGCAGAAGCAAAACAAATGCTTTTAAAATGGGAAGCAAAAGATGCTGATACGGTCGCACTTTGGCAAAAAATGAATCAATGGGTTTATGATGGATTTGATGTCACTTATGATAAACTTGGGGTAACATTTGACTCCTTATATTACGAATCAGATACCTATCTACTCGGAAAAAAAGCAGTAGATATTGGAATCAAAAAAGGTGTTTTTTACCAAGAGCCTGATGGAAGTGTGTGGGTCAATCTTGAAGATGTGGGTATGGATCGCAAAATTGTCATGCGAAGCGACGGTACATCTGTTTATATAACACAAGATATTGGTACAGCTCAACAGAGATATGCAGATTACGGGATAGACAAGATGGTTTATACGGTAGCAGATGAACAAGATTATCATTTTAAAGTACTCTTTGAGATTTTAAAACGACTAGATGAGCCTTTTGCTGATGGTTTGTATCATTTGTCTTATGGTATGATAGATCTACCGACTGGCAAAATGAAATCACGTGAAGGCACCGTAGTAGATGCTGATGATCTTATTGCAGAAGTTATTGCAGAAGCAACCGAAATGTCGGCAGAAAGAGGAGAAATAGTAACACTCACTGAAGCTGAACAAATCAATACACTGCGAAAAATAGGTCTAGGAGCACTCAAGTACTTCATAATCAAGGTCCAACCTAAAAAACGTATGATTTTCGATCCTAAAGAATCTGTAGATATGCAGGGACAAACAGGACCATATATTCAAAATGCGTATGTCAGAATCCAATCTATCATCAGAAAAGCGGGTAGTGAAGCATCTTCAGATGCTTATTTATATGTTGATATTAATGAACAAGAAAAAACATTGATCAAACATATTATGAATTTCCCCGACATCGTCAAAGAAGCGGGAGAACAATATGATCCGTCATCTATTGCCAACTATTCTTATGCTTTGGCCAAGGATTTTCATAGATTCTATCATGATGTTAGAATTTTGAATGCAGAGACTAGTGAAGCAAAGTCATTCAGAATTCAATTGAGTATCATAGTGGGAGATGTTTTATCAAAAGCATTTGACATGCTCGGAATCGAAATGCCTGAAAGAATGTAATGTTTTCTTAACCTTAATCTTAGCCTTAACCTAAATCTCAGCATTAACCTTAGCCTTAATAATATGTCAGAAGATAAAAAAGAATCGCTCAACTTCATCGAACAGATAGTAGAAGAAGATATCAAAAATGGTAAACATAATGGTAGAGTTCTTACAAGATTCCCACCTGAACCCAATGGATATTTGCATATTGGACACTGCAAAGCCATAAGCATTAGTTTTGGAATAGCACAGAAATATAATGGTGCTACCAATCTTAGATTTGATGATACCAACCCTACGACAGAAGATACAGAGTATGTAGAAAGTATCAAAAAAGACATACAATGGCTTGGTTATCAATGGCAAGGCGAACCATTGTACGCATCAGACTATTTTGGCAAATTATATGGATTTGCAGTTAAGTTGATAGAAAAAGGCCTAGCTTATGTAGACGATAGTACACCTGAAGAGATAGCAGCCATGAAAGGTACGCCTTCTATCCCAGGCACAAACAGTACTTATAAGTCTAGAAGTGTTGCCGAAAATCTTCAACTATTCGAAGATATGAAAAATGGCGTATATGCTGATGGTTCAAAAGTACTTAGGGCAAATGTAGATATGACTTCTCCAAATATGCTCATGCGGGACCCGATCATCTATAGAATTAAAAAAGAAAGTCATCATCGTACGGGAGATACTTGGTGTATATACCCAATGTATGATTTTGCCCACGGTCAGTCAGATTCTATAGAAGAGATCACACATTCGCTTTGTTCACTAGAGTTTATACATCATAGACCATTATATGAATGGTTTATTGACAAACTTGAGATTTTCCCATCTAAGCAATATGAATTTGCTAGGATGAATGTGGAGTATATGATTACTTCCAAAAGAAAATTGCTCAAACTCGTACAAGATAAATATGTCACAGGTTGGGATGACCCAAGAATGCCGACGGTATCAGGAATGCGACGTAAAGGATACCCACCGATGGCTATTCGTAATTTTTGCGATAAAGCAGGTGTGGCTAAACGTGAAAACACCATAGAAATATCACTCCTAGAGTCATGTGTCAGGGAAGAGTTGAACAAAACAGCACTCAGGACCATGGTCGTATTAGACCCTGTGAAAGTGGTGATAACCAATTATCCTGAAGGTCAATCTGAAAAGTTGCAAGCAGAAAACAATCCTGAGGATGCCACAGCAGGACATAGAGAGATCACGTTTGGTAGAGAAATATATATAGAAAGAGAAGATTTTATGGAAAATGCTCCACCAAAGTATTTCAGAATGACTCCTGGATCAGATGTCAGATTAAAACATGCTTATATCCTGCATTGTACTGGTGTAGACAAGGATGAAAATGGTGAAGTAAGTACTATTTATGCCACTTATTATAGTAATAGTCGTAGTGGTGAAGATGTATCGGGTATCAAACCAAAAGGCACTTTACATTGGGTAAGTGCTACAGAATCAAAGCCATGTGAAGTCAGAATGTATGATAGATTGTTTACAGTAGCCGATCCAACGGGTGACGATGATGTAGATTTTCTCACGTATTATAATCAAAATTCGTTGACAGTCATCCCTACAGCGCTGATGGAGTCAAACCAAGATACACCTAAGGTAGGAATTCAATATCAGTTTTTAAGACATGGATATTTTTGTGTTGATGTCGATAGCAATGAAGATAAGCCAATTTTCAACCTTACAGTCGGATTAAAGGATTCTTTTGCTAAGGAGATGAAAAAATAATATTTTCATAAACTTCAGTTAAAGGACGTTTAATAACGCTTGTAATCATACATCGGTTATCTTATATTTGAAACAAAGCGTTTTTTCTTTTTTGAGTTTGTTAAATAAAAGGTATAGATTATCAATATCTTATACAAAAACAAAAATCATATACATCATTTATTAATATTTTGTTAACACTTTTCACAATAAAAGAAATGAATCAAAAGTTTTAAAAGCATATTTAATCATTCATTCATTAAAGCAAAATGGTTGTCAAAATTAAGTACCAAAGAATGTAATTTATATATTATTTGGTTACCTTTGGCGCCCGAATAGTTCGAAACGATATCTAATATAGTTTATGAAGATCCTTCAATTGTGTAAAAAGTTCCCTTATCCATTAAAAGACGGGGAATCCATAGCAGTAACTTATCTTAGCAATGCGCTTCACAACCTTGGTTGTGAGATATCATTGTTGAGTATGAATACTACTAAGCATTTTACAGATTTGAACGAATTGCCGGTTGATTTTAATCACTACAAAGAAATCCATGTCACTGACCTAGACAATACAGTTAATTGGCTAGATGCATTTAAGAATTTGTTTTCTAAGGACTCCTATCATGTAAGTAGATTTGTTAGTACTGAATTCAGAGACAAGCTGATACAGCTACTATCTACGAATGATTATGATGTCGTGCAATTGGAGACGTTGTACCTTGCACCATACATAGATGTAATCAAAGAGCATTCTAATGCACTTATTACCATGCGTGCACACAATGTCGAGTTTGAAATTTGGGAAAGGATTTCTAAGAATACTAAGTTTCTGCCTAAAAAATGGTATCTCAGATATTTGACCCATAAATTAAAAAGATACGAGTTAAACCATCTAAATAAGTACGATTACCTAATAGCGGTATCTGACCGAGATCTCAAGAAATTTAAGGCTTTGGGATATAAAAATGGTGCAATATCGTCGCCAATTGGGTTAGATCTTAAAAATTATACAAGAATCAGCAAAACCAATCAATCCAAAGACATTTGTTTTATAGGTGCCTTAGATTGGATGCCCAATATGGAAGGTTTATTGTGGTTTTTGGATAATGTATGGCCTGATTTGCATAAAAAGTTTCCTGATATTAAATTCCATATTGCAGGTAGAAATACACCTGAGTCGCTTCTGAATAAACAAATTGAAAACGTCATTATTCATGGTGAAGTGGCAGATGCCGTAGAGTTTGTGAGTAATCACGGTATGATGGTCGTCCCATTATTTTCTGGAAGTGGTATGAGGGTAAAGATTTTGGAAGGAATGGCGCTTGGTAAAGTAGTTATTACCACTACGTTAGGAAAAGAAGGGATTGATGCAGTGCATGGAGAGCAAATATTAATAGCTGATAACCCTGCCGCATTTATAGAACAAATATCTGCTGTAAAAAGTGGTAAAATTAATACATTACAGTTAGGACAAGCTGCCAAGAAGTTTGTAGAAGACTACTATGACCATGGAACAAATGCCTTAAAACTACTGGAAAAATACAGAAGTCTGAAAGACAATCCAATCTACAAAAAGGAAATGGGAAACCATTCATAGCATTTTCATGACTTTATAGTCAAATGGTGTGTTGATATTCAATTGACCCTTCAATCTCATTCAAGGGAGATTTAACTATCTATTTAATCCGCATTATTTTGGTTAAATGATGGCCATATTCCACCACCTACCCATAGATTAATCTATAAGAGCTACTATGTTTATCTTCTTAAATCTATTACAATCAACCTTAAGACTAAGGCATAGGGGAAATTCCATAAAAATATTCAAAAAAATATTATATAACATATTAAACATAACACAAAAGTATAACTACTTATTAATGTGATATTTGATAAAATAAAGTTCAATAAATAAAATGTTGCCCAAATGGAAATTCTAGATTATAAAATTGGAAAGTGTGTTTTGGCATCTTATTTGATTTGTATGGAGATGGATTATTATAGATACAATTTTTATTTTTTAACTTAAGAATAATGTCACATGGCCACGAGAGCTGTAATAGCTGATCATCAGAAAATGTTTGCAGAGGGAATACAAGCCATACTGACTGAAATGAAATATCCACCTATAAAGATAGTGGGTATCGCTTACAGTCTTGAAGAACTTAATAGAATGGTAGCTTTTCCTATAGATCTATTGATCATGGAATTAGCTATGGCTGAAAACAGCGGATCGACTTATATTTCTGAACTAAAGAAAGTCAATCCAAATGTAAGAGTCATCGTATTAAGTAATTATGGCGAACCGCAAATGGTGCGCGAAGCATTTTTGCAAGGAGCAGATGGATATGTTTTAAAATCAAACAATTCCATAGAATTAATCCAGTGTATAGATATGGTAATGGAAGGTAAAACCTACATGGCAGATGGAATAAGAATTTCGCCTGAATTTGTAAACCAACCAAACACTGCATCAAAGAAGATAAAAGTCTATGAAGATAGATTTTTACTAAAACAGAAACTGACAAAAAGAGAAAAGGAAATCTTGACTTACATTGTCCAGTTTAAGAATAACAAAACAATAGCAGAAGAGCTATTCATAAGTGATCAAACCGTATCGGCACACAGAAAACGAATCATGAAAAAATTCGGTGTAAACAATACGGCAAATTTAATTAAATTTTCAGTTGATCATCAATTGGTATAGTTTTTGTCTTAACAATAAATAATCCATTTTTCAAGGCATCCCCTTGCCTTTATTCATTAACAGTAGCAACAGTATTTTCCCTTTCGTAAGTCTGAGAAGAATTTGGAATCATTTTTAGTTTATAACTTAAATCAAATTGTCTCATGAAATCGGAGAAATTTACATTTACAAAACGTACTGGTTTTGGTAGGTTTATCAAAATGAGTATATTGTCAGCGGTGCTGACTCTCTGGTACTCGGGAATGCAAGCTCAGTCACAATGCCCATTGGCGTGTAACAACCTTGTGCAAGTATCAATGGACGAGGACTGTATCGTCGAAATAACGCCAGATATGATGCTGGAAGGCAATGGTCTCCCTGGCAATTGTCTTTACGTCGTTCAGGTCCTAGGTTTGAATGGACAGCCACTTCAACCACCTGTAGGATACTCAGGAAACAACTGGGTATCATCTTCTAATGTAGGTCAGACTTTGACCGTAAGAGTATGGTTAGGCGCCAACTCGTGCTGGGGAACTATCAAGATTGAAGACAAATTGGCTCCAATCATTGCATGCCCTGAGCCAATCACAGTTAGTTGTTATGATCCGCGTGTATTTGCGGCACCAGTAGCAACAGACAATTGTAATGGTGTAGTACCAGTAACAACTTTATCAGATGTTACCGTAGAGCGCCCATGTACAGATTCAATTAGAGCTGTAAGAACAATCAGATATCAAGCGAAAGATGCAAGCAATAACTTGTCTTTGATCTGTGCTAGAACGATCTCTTACAAAAGAATCACTTTGGATTCTATCAGATTCCCTAAGAATTATGATGGAACAGCAGGCAACAGACCTCACTTAGAGTGTGATGGTGGTTGGGCTTGGAATCCACACAAAACAGTTCAAAATGTACCTTTCGGTAATGACTGGGATACCAACAATAACAATTATCCAGATCCAGAAGAGACAGGTGGACCTTATATTCCTAATGCTATCAACATCAGAGGTTTTGTAAGAGGTTACCAAGTAGGAACTCCTACTTTAGCTGGAGCATCATTACCTGGTTGTGTTGCTGGAAACTTAGTAGGTTACAATGTAGCTACAGGTACTTGGCAGGTGGAGTGTGATAATTTATCTGGTATTCAGAATGCATTAATAGATACGTTCTACCATAACTTCATTGGTAATAGTACACTTTGTAAGATCAATACCACATTCTCTGATGAGAAACTTGATATTTGTGCAAACAGTTACAAAATATTAAGAAAATGGACGATCTTAGATTGGTGTTCAACAGAAATTAGAACAAAATATCAAATTATAAAAGTAGTAGATGATGAAGGTCCAGTAGTGACATGTCCTGCTGATATGACTTCTTCATTAGCTCCTGTATTGGTAGCTGCCATATTAACAGCTGACCCATATACTTGTACAGCTACCTGGAATGTAAGACCTCCAATCACGATATCTGACTGTAACACCACAACTTGGACAGTTAGAGTGAAAAAAGCTGATGCTTTCGGTAATGATCCAGGTGACAATGTACCATTCGTAACACAAGATGGCGACATACAAGTAACAGGTACCTATCCAAACTTTGTGATCAGAGGATTGCCTTTAGGTAGAACTTGGGTTCAATATTTAGTAACAGATGCTTGTGGAAACACGGGAGAATGTCGTACTGAAGTAGATGTATTCGACACTACACCACCAGTAGCAGTCTGTGATGAATTTACAGTAGTTACCTTATCAAACAATGGTTGGGCACATGTATTTGCAGAATCATTTGATGATGGTAGTCATGACAACTGTACAGATGTAACATTTGACGTAAGAAGAATGACACCTGGATGTGGTGCAAGTACTACAGCATGGACGCCTTTCGTACAAGTATGTTGCGAAGATGTAGGAAGAGAAGTAATGGTAGAATTGAGAGTAACAGATGCATTCGGCAACAGAAATACTTGTATGGTCATCTTAGATGTTCAAGATAAAGTTCCACCAGTCATTACATGTCCGATAAATGTAACTATTAATTGTGGTGCAGATACATCATCATTAGTACTAGGTAGACCAGTATTCTCTGCGACGCCACTTTCTACACCATACTATACTGATAATTGTCCAGATCCAAGATTGACATGGAGAAATACAGGTGTCATCGATAACTGTGGACAAGGTGTCATTACCAGAACATTTACAGTTACTGACAAAGGTGGTAGATCGGCGTCATGTACACAAACCATCACGATAAGAAATACAACACCTTATACAGGACCAAAACCAGCGCCACAAGGATGGCCAGCAAATGTAGAGTTAATGGGATGTATAAATATTGACACAGATCCTGCAAAAACTGGTGTTCCAGTATTAGGAGCAGGAGCTTGTAGCCAAGTAGCATATACTTATGAAGATCAAGTGTTCCCATTTGTAGAAGGTGTTTGTTACAAAATACTTAGAAAATGGACAGTCATTGATTGGTGTAAATTCGGACCAAACAGAGATGTAAATGGTCAGCTTTATCCAGCAGTACCAACACTAGGTATCAATATGTGGCAATATACACAGATCATCAAGATCACTGACGATGTTAAACCAGTCCTTCTTACATGTACTAAAGCACCGACTGATGCTTTTGGTGAGAACTGTAACGGATTTGTAGAACTTCGTAACAGTGCAACTGATTGTACACCAGCTAATTTGCTAAAATGGACATATCAAATAGATTTAAATAACGACGGTGTAGGTCCATTCACCAATGGTACAACTAATGATGCATCAGGTACTTACCCAGTAGGAACACACAAAATTACTTGGACTGTAGAAGATCAGTGTGGTAATCAATCTACATGTACTTACACATTCGTAGTAAGAGACCGTAAGAAACCTACTCCTTACTGTTTGAGCGAAGTAACGACTGTTATCATGCCATCATCTGGAGAAGTAGCTATCTGGGCATCAGATTTTGATCTTGGATCATTTGACAACTGTCCTGGAGCATTAAGATTCTCATTGTCTTCAAATATTAACGAGACAAGTAGAATATACAACTGTTCACAACTTGGTGAGAATACAGTGACCATGTATGTTTGGGATGCAGCTGGCAACTCTGACTTCTGTACAGTAACTATTAATATCCAAGCGAATGGAACAGCTTGTTCAGGATCTAGATTGGCTGGTAACATAGGTACAACAGAAAGTGAAATGGTAAAAGACGTTTCAGTAGTACTTGAGAATTTGAATAGTAATGAAACTAAAGCGTTCATGACAAACAATCAAGGTCACTTCGAATTCGTAGGAATGCCTGAACAAATCAGTTACCAAATGACACCTGAGAAAGATGTTGACCACTTAAATGGTGTGTCTACTTTGGATCTTGTTATCATGCAAAGACATATCTTAGGTACTCAGAAATTCAATAATGGTTATCAGTTCCTTGCAGCCGATGTAAACCATGATGAGAAAGTGACGGCAGCGGATTTAGTAGAATTGAGAAAATTGATTCTAGGTATCTACCCTAACTTGCCTTCAAATAAGTCTTGGAGATTCTTTGACAAGTCATCGACAATAAGTGATATTGCTCAGCCTTGGTCAACACCAGAATTCATCAGAGTCAATAACTTTAATACGTCATTAATGAACAATGATTTCGTAGCGGTTAAAGTTGGAGACATCAATAATTCTGCAGTGACTAATGCAAATAGTAACGAAACTGAAAGCAGAGGTAAAAGAGATCTTATCCTTTCTACAGTAGATCAAGTTTTCCAAGCTGGAGATGATGTAAAAATGGATATCACTGCTGAGAACTTTGCAAACATGGTAGGTGCACAATGGACACTAACCTTTGATGCAGCGTCTCTTGAATACCAAAACATTACATCTGGCGCTATCAAATTCGGTAAAGAAAACATCAACATCGAACAAGCACAGAAAGGTATGCTAGCATTAAGTTGGAATGAAATCAATGGTAAATCATTTGCAAAAGATGAAGTACTATTTACCCTAGAATTCAGAGCAGCTGCGAATAATACAATAGCAAATACATTACAAGTATCATCAGATATCACTAAAGCCGAAGCTTACACAAATGACTTGAGTGAATTAGATGTAAAATTAGAATTCAGAAATGGAAGTGCATCAGAAGTGGCTTTCGAATTGGAGCAAAACAATCCGAACCCATTCACTACTAGTACAGCGATTAGCTTCAGTCTACCACAAGCAGGTGAAGCAAATCTAACCATCTATGACATCACTGGAAAGATTGTGAAAACAGTTAAGAATGTATACCCTAAAGGTAAGAGCGAAATCATCATCACAGCTGATGAAATCAATGCACAAGGCGTATTATTCTACGAATTGGAAAGTAACGGTCTGAAGGCAACCAAAAAAATGATCTTTATCAACAAATAGATTAGGTTGTAAACCAAAAATATTCGAAAAGCCTGTGCGATACCTTCGCACGGGCTTTTTAGGTTTTATTAAAACATATAGTGTCGCCATTTTTTCAAATTAGATTATTCTAAGAAGAAAAACGCCCTAAATTCAAAAATTGACCTATATTTGTGCAAAAATACAGAGTTTCCCGCCTTTTAAGTGTTTACAATTTTTTTTGGCTTATTATTTGTTATATACAGATTTAAGAATTGCTAAGTCCAATGAAGATTCATTCTGAGTTGCACTTACATTAACAAAATCGGTATATATTTGATTTTTAAGTAAATAAATACTTATTTTTGCATTAAAATTTTAAATAATTAAAATTCTCATCATGAGGAAAATTTTTTTAGCTCTTTTCACTTGTATGCTTCTATTTGTAGGCAACAAGTCGCAAGCACAGTTGACCGTAACTATGTCAACCGTCACTGTAGATTCTAGTCAAAATGCATCTGTGGATGTAACGGTGGCTGGATTTACTAATTTACTTGGAGTCACATTTTCTGTAAATTGGGATTCACTTGTATTAGAATATGTAAATACAACCAATTTTTCTACAGCTCCAGTTCCTCTTTCTATAAATAACATAGGCCCTCCAGGTCAAGGTATTATCAAAAAAGGACAAATGACTTTTTCATGGGATGATCAGAGTCTAACGCCGAGGACATTGCCTAATGGCACAAGGTTATTCACCATCGTCCTAAAAGCCATTGGAAATAAATGTGCTATGTCTGACGTAGTCACAAGCTCTACACCTATTAAGATAAACATCACTTATGATACTTTTATCGAAGATCAAAATCTTGTAAATGTCAAGGGTGTAGTTACTATTGATTGTGATGGAGAAGATCCAGACCCATGTCCAAATCCTGCTTGTTCTAATCCATCGAATCTTACATTCTCAGCTCCAACTATAACTGCACAGCCTGGAGATGAAATATGTATACCAATATCTGTTAAAAACTTTAATAACATAAACTCAGGTCAAGGTGCATTCACATGGAATCCTGCACTCCTCAGATATACAGGGGCGACAGTTCCAGCTAATGGTTTACCAGAAATGGGCAACACATTAAATGAAAATGACAGTCTAAGTGGTAAATTGACTTTCGTGTGGGTACCTGATAATACACTACCTAAAACTTTACCGGATGGGACGGTGATTATTGAACTTTGTTTTACTGTATTAGGCGCACCTGATAGTAAGGCTTGTCTTTTAATGGGACAAGGTACGCCAGAAACCATATGGAGTACAGAACAAATTTCATCCGTACCTACTTGCTATAATTATGGTATGATCTGTGTTACTGATGAAGTAGTAGATATTCCTACTTTAAGAATAAATACTGGCAATGGTTCAGGTAAAGTAGGTGATACTGTTTGTATCAATGTAACCGTAGATTCTTTAATAAATGGATTGAGTTTTAAAACTGAGTTTAACTGGAATCAATCACAGCTCAGATATATTCGGACTGATGGATATAATCTGCAAGGTCTTACAATGTCAAATTTTAACAATGGTACACCTGGTAAGCTAACTGTAGCGTGGAATAATCCTAACCCTGTCAATTTACCTAATGGCACAACAGTTTTTCAAATTTGCTTCGAATTATTACAATGTCCAGTTAATGCAGCAATAACTATATCAGGTGTTACTGAGGGTTCGGCTCTTATTAATGGCAATCCTACTCAAATTGATGTTGTAGCTACTGGCGGAGCAATTAATATAACCTGTGTTAACGATCCACCTGTATGTACTCTAGGAACTATAACCAACGTCTCATGTAATGGTGGCAATAATGGATCTATTCTTCTTTCAGTTACTGGTAGTACAGCAAATTGTACTTGTCTCTGGAAAAACAGCAGTGGTACCATCGTAAAACCTGCTGGTCCAGTAGCATCAGGATGTAATCTTACAGGTGTGGCTGCTGGTACGTACACATATGAAGTTTCGTGTGGTGGAACTATTTCTTGTTCTGGTACAGCAACGATCACTCAACCTACAGCGATAAGTATATCAGGTCAAGTAACCAATGTAGGATGTGGACAAAACGGGTCAATCCTTCTTACTACGACAGGTGGAACACCAGGAACAGGCAATCCACCATACACTTATGCTTGGACACCAACCTTAGGAAATACAGCCAATCCGACCAACCTTCAACCTGGGTCGTACACAGTTACTGTGACAGATGTAAACCAATGTACAGCTACCCCAACATCGCCATTCGTAGTAGGTGATACACAAGGAGACTTAGTAGTTACAGCTACTTCTACAAATATCAAATGTAAAGATGCAGGTGATGGTAAAATCACAGTAACTGTGTCTGGTGGGTGTCCTACTTACACATATGTTTGGTCAAATCCACAACTTGAAGGTGCTAACCCGACCAATGTAAAACCAGGTACATATACGGTTACAGTAACAGATGGATCTAATCCTGTAGAATCTAAAACAGCGACCGTAACCATCACTGAACCAGCTTCAAATCCATCTATAGCAGTAACTAATATTACAGGTACACCTGTTGGATCAAGTGTAGGAACCATTACATTGACCATCACTGGTGGTACAGCACCGTATGGTACATCATGGTCTGGTCCAACTACCATTGCACCAGGAAATACATCATCTGTCATAACGGCATCTAATCTTGCTGCTGGTTTTTACAATGTGACTGTCACTGATGCCAATGGTTGTACAGCAATAATAGGTAGTCCAATTGAAGTACCAACCATGACTGATCCACCAAAAGCACCAGTCGCTACTGCAAGTATAACAACCATTATAAACGGTGTCAATGTGCCATGTTTTGGTAATAATTCTGCTGTTATCAGAGTAAGTATTTCAGCTGGTACATTCCCCATTACTGTAAAACTATTTAAAGGAGCCCAGGAGATTAGGTCACAAGCAGTCAACACACCTACATTTGACTTCACAGGTTTAGATGCAGGAAGTTATAGAGTAGAATATAGCAATACTGCTGGGTCAGGTACTCCTATCGATTTAGTAGTAACACAACCTAGTAGACTTGCAGCCACTCAAAAGGTAGAGTGTACTGAAAAAAATGGTGCCACTGGAACGATTGAAATATCATTAAATAATACTGGAACTTTCCCTTACACTTTTAACTGGTTTGGTTTAAATGAATCGGATAATAAGGTCGAAGACTTACCAGCAGATGCTTATAATGTGACTGTGACAGACAATAATGGATGTACACTTGTTTTGACAAACATAGAAGTCAGAGATTGTAGTATTGAAGGACCATGTTACGAAGCATCAACGATCATCTCTCCTAATGGAGATAATATTAACGATGTATTTTTGATCAATTGTGTCACGGACGAACCTTCAGACTTAACTGTTTTTGACAGATGGGGAAGAGTGGTGTATTCACAAAGCAATTATGATAATACTTGGCAAGGTATAGATAATGCTGGCAAGGATTTGATCGAAAGTTCTTATATTTGGGTACTTACCGTGAATTTTGGCCAAGGCAGAAAAGAAGTTCAAAAAGGTACTGTCACTGTATTAAGAACAAGATAATCAAACATTGAAGAACAAATTCATAAAAGATAAAGATATGAAGTCAATACAATATATTAAATTTTTGGTCATAGCTTCTGTGATCATAATTGCTTCACAAAGCATCCACGCTCAGTCAAGATATTTTGATGAAAGATATTTATATACACAAGCGCATCTAAGTCCACAATTAATCAATCCTGGAGCATATGGATCTACACCTCAGCAACAAATCTTGGTCAATTACCGTAATAAGTGGTCAGGTATTGATGGTGCACCTAGCACATTGACCTTATCATATAATGGCCCTGTGGGCAATGGTATTGGTATAGGTGTGAATGTCCTATCAGATAGATTTGGATCTTTAGAAACAACTAAGGGTGCATTTGGTGTAAGTTACTCTATAAAATCACCTACCAACCAAATAGGATTCGGGATATCTGCTGAATATATCAAACACGGTCTTTCTGGTTTTGGAAATGCTGATCCACTTGATCCATTAATTGGATTAGGACTTGCAGGTGCAGAATATTTTGATGCAACCTTTGGTGTTTATGGTACTTACATGGATAGATTGACATACGGATTGTCACTTCCTTCTGTTATAAGTTCTAGAATAACTGAAATAGTGACAGATACTTTAGATAGAGAAGTCGGAATTATCCTTCAGGCTGGGTACAAAGTTGAAGTTCAAGATGATATTACAATGACTCCTAGCATCATTTTGAAAAAACTTGCTAACGTACCCACTCACCTAGATTTGAACCTAGTCTTCGGATTTTTGGATGACAAATTGTTAGGTGGCGCTTCATACACATTGGGTGCTGACAAAAGATTGGGCTTTTTGATTGGAACAAAAATGGAAAAATTGAATCTTTTCTATTCTTATAATACATCATCAAATCTAATCCAAGATTACAATAGTGGTTCACATGAACTTACACTTGGCGTAAATTTCGGAGGCAAATAAAGATAATTTACAAAATCATACAAAAAGGAGTTCAGTAGTAATATTGACTCCTTTTTTTGTTTATAGCAAAATGAATTTTTATCTTTGATTTTTTTAATCGAAACCTTAGCACATGAGAATTAATGGTCATGGTCACTTGCTGCCCTACCCTAGTCAGATTCCCAAATTTATGAAAGATAAAGGGTTCTTTTGGGTAGAAGATGATATGAGTTATATGTGTCAAGGTAGTTGGCGTAGACCTGTGACCGATGCCAGTTTTTTTCTCAAT
Source organism: Saprospiraceae bacterium UBA7687 (assembly GCA_002482845.1). Taxonomy (GTDB): domain Bacteria; phylum Bacteroidota; class Bacteroidia; order Chitinophagales; family Saprospiraceae; genus OLB9. The sequence continues at coordinate 15,231 of DLGT01000060.1, read as the reverse complement.
GAGAAGATCGCTTGGATGGACAAGAACCATATTGATAAAGAAGTGGTACTTAATCTATCTCAACTTTATTGTAATGGATATAAACGAGATGACGCAAATGATGTCATCAGGTTTCAAAACGAGTTTAATGCTTCACTACAAGCAGAATATCCAGATAAGTTTATTTCAGGTTTTGTAGTACAACCACTTTACGTAGATGATGCATTGGAAGAAATACGTAGATGTGTGGAGCAATTTAATCTACCACTGCTATGTCTGCCTTCCCATTTTTTGAATAAAGATGGTAAGTGGACAGCTATAGCTGATGAGTCTGTGCTTCCCATCTTTGAGCTTGCAGATCAGTATAAATTAGCCGTAGAAATCCATCCTTACAATGCTGAAGACATCATCCAACTAGATGATAAATTTTGGCGTTTTCATTTGATTTGGATGTGCGCACAGACAGCGGATGCATGGCATTTTTATAGTCTAATGGATTTTCCTGATAGGTTCCCTAATGTTAGAGTTTGTTTTGCACATGGCAATCAATTCGGGCAGATGGGTTATGGTAGAAGAGTTCAAGGGTACAAAGGCAGACCTGATTTATTTGTAGGGAGCAGAGATCCAGAAACCAATAGTCGAAATAGCAATGTATTTTTTGACTCTATTGTTCATGATGTTTTATCATTCGAATTATTAATAAAAAGAGCAGGTGTCAGTCAAGTAATCGCAGGTCTAGATGATCCATATCCACTCGGCGAAATGGAAAGTGTAACGGGCTGTTATCCTGGCAAAGTTATCGACGAAGCAGTAGATGCTAATATGATTTCAGCGAAAGATAGAGATGATATTTGGTATAAAAATGTAAAAAATTGGCTCTATGGAAGTTAATAATATTGAACCGTAAAAGGTTATCAATTAAAAACATAAACCTACATTTGCATTATAAATAATAGACATTAAAAAAGAAATTTTGGATACATCACTTCAGTTTGCCCAAGAACAAGATCAGCTAGACCCTTTAGCAAGTTTTAGAAAACAGTTTCACATTCCTAAAGATCCTAGTGGTCACGATACCATTTATTTATGTGGTAACAGTCTAGGTTTGATGCCCGTATCGACGACTGCTTATGTAAACCAAGAACTAGAAGATTGGAAAAATCTAGGTGTAGAAGGTCATTTCCATGCCAAAAATCCTTGGATGCCATACCATGAATTCCTTACGGACAAGATGGCAAAAGTAGTAGGCGCACTCCCTTCAGAAGTGGTCGTCATGAATAGTCTGACGGTCAATTTACATTTACTAATGGTAAGTTTTTATCGTCCTACCAAAACTAGATATAAAATTTTATTCGAATATTCTCCATTTCCATCTGATAGGTATGCCATAGAAAGCCAAATAAAGTTCCATGGCTTTGATCCCAAAGATAGCATGATCGAACTTGTACCTGATGAAGGTGAGAAAACAGTGAGCTTGGATAATATCAAAAATATATTAGACATTCATGGGGATGAAATCGCCCTTATCCTGATAGGTGGCGTCAATTATTACACTGGACAAACTTATGATTTCAAGTCAATCACCCAAATGGGACATGCCAAAGGATGTGTGGTAGGTTTTGATCTAGCGCATGCAGCTGGAAATTTAGAGCTACACCTTCATGATGATGGACCTGACTTTGCAGCTTGGTGTACCTATAAATATCTTAACTCAGGTCCTGGCAGTCTTTCAGGCTGTTTTGTACACGAAAGGCATCATAGCAATAAAGAACTACCGAGATTTGCGGGTTGGTGGGGACACGACAAAAAAACAAGGTTTCTCATGGGCAATGATTTTCAACCAATAGAAACAGCAGAAGGCTGGCAACTGAGCAATCCACCTGTACTTTCTATGGCTGCGATAAGAGCTTCTCTTGATATTTTTGATCAAGCTGGAATTACGGCTTTAAGACAAAAATCAGAAAAACTCACCGCATATCTTGCTTACTTAATTACTCAAGAAAGCAATAAAAATATAAGAATTATCACACCTTCTGATACTCAAAATAGAGGTTGCCAATTGTCTATACAAATGATAACACCAGACAAAAAACTATTCAATTATCTAACAGATCGTGGTATTATATCAGACTGGAGAGAACCAGATGTAATCAGAGTAGCTCCTGTCCCACTCTACAATTCATTTGAAGATGTATGGCAGTTTAGTAGGATTTTGCATGAAGGACTTCGGGTGAATGAGTGAATGGGTGAAGGAGTGAATTATGCAAACGAGACGTTTGCACTAACCCAAGCTTCGCGAGGACGCGAAACTTAGCGAAATGGCGAAAGGACAAATCAATCTACATTTGCTAAGATCAATGGTCTGCTGATGGCTTCTTCTAAGGAGATAAATGTTTCTGTTCGTTGAATACCTTTGATGGCTTGCAATTTTTTGGATAAGACTTCTCGAAGATGATCTGTATCTCTACAAATGATTTTGGCAAAGATGGAGTAATTTCCTGTTGTATAGTGTGCATCTACGACTTCTGGGATTTTTTTCATCTCTGCTTTCACACTGTCATACATATGAGATTTCTCTAAATAAATACCCAAAAAGGCAACAATATCAAAGCCAAGTGCATCGTAATTTAAATCTGCACGGATACCTTTTATCAAATTTGCTTCAGTGAGTTTTTTGATTCTGACATGGATAGTACCTGCTGAAACAAAAAGTTTTTTTCCTATTTCTGCATAGGACATTTTGGCATCTGTCGCTAAAATAGAAAGAATCTTAGAATCGACATCATCTAACTCTATTTGCTTTTTTTTAGATATCATACGTCAATATTTCTGCAAATTTGAACATTTATTCATTAATCGATGGTATTTATTGAATAATAATTATTACTATTTATAATAAAATTAATGATTTAATACTTCTAAAACACAAAATATTGGGCGAAACGTGTAGAATGCATTAATTTGGCAGGAAATTAGCAGTACAAGGTTTTGGTACAAGACCATATTGTTTTTTATTAATCATAATTGATACCATTAGCATTTTGGATTCCCACAAAAAAGATAATTATAACATCATCCAACCACTATTACTCTCTGCATGTATTGCGGTAGGTATGATGGTCGGATATAAGATGAATGACAGAGCAGACGGTTCTCTCATAGAAGCTGTCGCATACGATGACGAACATATCAAATTAGTAGGACGAGTAGAAGAGTTATTGAGATTTGTAGAAAACAAATACGTAGATAGCCTTAATACCGATGACTTGCTCAATGAAGCTGTTACTGCCATATTTTCTAAACTCGACCCACACTCTAGTTACATATCTCCTAGCGAACTAGCAGACATCACCGACCAAATGAATGGATCATTTAACGGCATAGGCATAGAAAATTTTATTGTTGATGATACCATCAATATTTATCAAGTGATGGAAAACAGTCCGGCGTCTCGTGCAGGCATAAAAGCATTTGACAAGATTGTAACGATAGACGACTCGATCATAGCAGGTAAAAATATTGAATACGAAAAAGTAAGGTCTATGCTTCGCAAAGAAAAAGGCGAAAAAGTGACCCTTGGCATCATGCGGGATAAAAACATTCTTGCTACGGATGTGACCATAGATGTGATACCTGTTTCGTCCGTTTCATCATCATTGCTTCCTGAAATAGAAACTGCTTATATAAAAATAGAAAGATTTGGTTCGAAGACATATACCGAATTTATGGATGAAGTAGAAAAATATTTCCAACCCATCAATGTCGATAAAAAAGGAAAGGCAAAACATCTTATCCTGGACCTAAGAGATAATCCTGGTGGCTATCTTCCTGAAGCAACGAATATCTTGTGCCAATTATTTGCTGAAAAAGATAAGTTATTGGTTTTCACAGAAGGAAGGAAGAATAAAAAAAATGAATATAAAAGTAATGGTAAACATTTCTTCCAAATAGATCAAATTGTTGTACTCATTGATGAAAACACTGCATCAGCAAGTGAAATCATAGCAGGTGCCATCCAAGATTGGGATCGTGGCCATGTCATAGGTAGAAGGTCATACGGCAAGGGATTGGTTCAAGAACAATATGATTTAAATAATGGTGGCGCTATCAGGTTGACCGTAGCTAGGTATTATACGCCTTCGGGAAGATCCATTCAGAGAGATTATTCTGATAGAGAAAGTTATGATGAAGATTATGGCGCTAGATACACCAATGGTGATTTGTTTCATAAAGATAGTACCTTGGTCGATGACAAAAAAGAGTATTTCACATTAGTCAAAAAAAGAAAAGTCACGGCCTCAGGTGGCATCACTCCAGATATTTTTGTGGGAATGGACACGATATTCAGAAATGAAAACTTTATGTTATTGAAGTCCCTTATACCTGAGTTTACTTATAGATATGCTACAAAAAACAAATCAAAAATCCCTAACACGTTAGAAGGTATCAACAATTGGAAAGTAAGTGATGATTTCTACAAATCATTTTCAGAATATGCTTTGAAAGAGTCAGAAGAAACATCGATACCTTCGGGTCAACTGAATAAATTGGATAGCGAAATAAAAAGCAATCTTATGAAAATCATCATAGGAAAATCCAAATCCGAATCCTACTTACTCGGTCAAGATGCTGCTATTCAAAAAGCATCTGATGTGATTAAGAATAAAAAGGAATTGAAGTAATACAAACCCTTTGATGGGGGACGACTTTGTGGTGTCCCACTGCTTTCAGAATCCGCTTACCGATAGCATATCTTGAAGAAAGAGAATTCAAAAACCGATAGCATGTCTTAGAGCCATACTATCAGAAGATGTGGGAGTTACCGATAGCATGTCTTGGAGCCATACCATCGGAAGTAAGTTACATTTCTTTCTTTAGATATTCTGCTGTATGGCCATTACTCTTTTTTATCATGGCTTCAGGTGTTCCTGCAAATTGGATGATTCCGCCTGCTTTTCCACCTTCAGGACCCAAATCAACTACATAATCTGATACCTTGATGACATCCATGTTGTGTTCGATGATTATGACTGTGTTACCCTTCTCCACCAATTTATCGATGACTCCAAGTAACTGCTTAATATCGTCAAAATGCAGTCCAGTCGTCGGTTCGTCCAAGATATAAATGGTATTGCCTGTATCTTTTTTGGAAAGTTCTTCGGAAAGTTTTACACGTTGTGCTTCTCCACCCGAGAGCGTGGTTGCTTGCTGACCAAGGGTGATATAACCAAGTCCTACACTATCCAATGTTTTTAGTTTTCTATAAATGGATGGAATGCTTTTAAAAAATTCAGTAGCATCTTCAACCGACATATCCAAGACGTCTGATATAGACTTCCCTTTAAAGAGAATCTCTAGTGTCTCTCTATTGTAGCGCTTGCCCATACATTGTTCACAATCTACCAAAACATCTGGCAAGAAGTTCATTTCTATGAGTTTTTTGCCTGCTCCTTCGCAAGTTTCACATCTGCCACCTGCAACATTAAAAGAGAATCTACCGAGCTGATACCCACGAATCTTTGCTTCTGGCATATTGCCAAACAACTTTCTGATATCTGTAAATACACCAATGTAGGTAGCTGGATTTGACCTTGGTGTACGACCTATCGGCGACTGATCTATTTCGATGACTTTATCTAGATGTTCTAGTCCTGTGATGCTTTTGTAAGATAAAGGTTTCTGGATACTATTGTAAAAATGTTGTCTCAAGATCGGGTACAACGTCTCATTGATCAATGAAGATTTACCACTACCAGACACACCTGTCACACAAATGAGCGTACCAAGAGGAAGTTTGATATCTACATTTTTGAGATTGTGACCTGTGGCACCTTTTAGCTCTAGAAATTTGCCATTGCCTTTTCTTCTCGTTTTAGGTACTTCTATGCGGAGCCTGTTGCTGAGATATCCTGCTGTCGTGCCACCGAGTTTTAGAAATTCTTCTGGCGTACCCATGGTCACGATCTCCCCACCATGCATCCCTGCGCCTGGCCCAAGATCAATGATGTAATCTGATGCCAACATGATATCCTTGTCATGCTCTACAACTAACACAGAATTGCCTATTTCGGTCAAGTCTCTGAGCGCTTTGATGAGTTTATGGTTGTCACGCTGATGCAATCCGATGCTTGGCTCATCCATGATATAGGTAATTCCTGTGAGTTGACTTCCTATCTGACTAGCAAGTCTGGTACGTTGGGATTCTCCACCTGAAAGTGTTCTTGTGGTACGATTGAGATTGAGATATCCGAGACCTACTTCTAGTAAAAAGCCGAGTCTGAGTCTGATTTCCTTTAAGATTTCGAAGGAAACCGCTTTTTGTTTTTCATCCATGTAATTCGGCAATTCACCTATCCAAGCGTGGAGCTCATCAATGTTCATTTCGCCTAAATGACCGATATGTTTTTCACCCAATTTGAAGTGAAGTGATTCTTTTTTTAATCTAAAACCATCACAAGTTTGGCATGGTACTATGCTCAAAAACTCTTCTGCCCATGACCTTATTTTTTCAGAAGTAGAGTCTCTATACCATCGCTCTACCATATTGACAATACCTTCATTAGCAAGGTCATAGAGATAATCATTGGCCACATTTCCGTAGGCTACACCGTAAGAATTGTCACCACCATGTAGGATGATTTCTAATGCTTTTTCGGGTATTTTGTCTACAGGTGTATCAAAATTAAATTTATAATCAGCAGCTATTTTTTTGAGTTGTTTGAATGTGTTGGTATCTCGTACAGCACCAAAAGGTTTGATCGCTTCTTGGTTGATATTTTTGGATCTATCAGGGATGATTTTGTGCATATCTGCCTTGTGTTGCTCACCTAGACCATTACAATCAGGACAAGCGCCATAAGGAGAATTAAAAGAAAAATTATTGGGCGATGGTTCGTCATAGGAGACACCTGATAGCGGATCCATAAGACTTTTGGAGTAGGCCTTCATCGTATTATCATCTGTATCAATGATCATGATGAAGTCATTTCCCAATTTCAGACCCATCTGTAGAGAAGCCGTCAGCCTTTCGGTTTTGTCAGTTTCTACCTTTAGACGATCTACTACGATCTCTATATCATGGACTTTGTATCTATCGAGCTGCAAACCTTGTACTAGATCAACGATTTCCCCATCTACCCGAACTTTGGTAAATCCTTTTTTGCGAGTCTGATCGAAAAGCTCACGATAATGACCTTTTCTAGCCCTGATGACAGGTGCAAGAATAGCTATTTTTTTACCATAAAAATGAGAAAGTGCGTGCTCTACGATCTGATCTTCGGTGTATTTGATCATTTTTTCGCCAGTGACATAAGAGTACGCCTCACCTACCCTAGCATATAAAAGACGAAGAAAATCATATATTTCTGTAGTCGTGCCGACCGTTGACCTAGGATTCCAAGCTGTCGTTTTTTGTTCTATAGAAATGACGGGACTCAAACCGTCTATTTTTTCTACTTCTGGCCTATCCATCGATCCAATAAATTGGCGCGCATAGGCAGAAAATGTCTCCATGTATCGACGTTGACCTTCTGCATAAAGTGTATCAAAAGCGAGTGACGACTTCCCACTGCCACTCAGACCTGTGATGACCACAAGTTGATTTCGGGGAATTTTTACAGAAACATCTTTGAGATTATTTTCATTTGCTCCAATGATGGTGATAAAATCATCTGCGGTAATGGTATCTTCGTCTAGGTCTAAAATATCTTGCATGATCAGATTATAATCAATAAATAAAGGTATAACAAGTGAATAGTAATTATTAGAAAAATGTTTTTGAGATACGGGTATTTTAAAAGAGAAAATTAGGACATAAAGGACTTTTGTCCGATTCCTACAACTTTAAGTCTTTATGTATCAACATTTTCAATTAAAACAAATGAATGATACAATCTTAATGTAGAATTGTATAAGGGCAGAAGTAATTGATACCTATACCTTTACATGGTGGAAATTCTTTCACAATATTAAATCATAAACATGATTAGTAAAAAATTTTTAGCAATAGGAATTGCTATGGTATTACTTATATTTGCTGGATGTCTTAAAGATGATTTCGTTGAGATAGACGGAGTTTGTCCAGTTGTTATATCAACTGATCCGACAAATGGGGAAACAAACGTCCCAATAAGTCAAATTATTTTAGTTAACTTTAATGAAGAGATGGATCCAACTACGATAACTAGTACATCTTTAACTATAGACGGACTTACAGCAGTCGCGGGAACAATTACATATGCTGGCACTACAGCCACTTTCACTCCTTCTACAACATTAAATCCAAATACGACCTACACTGGAAAGGTGAAGACAACCGTCAAAGATAAAAAGGGAAATGCACTTCAGTCAGATTATGTATGGACATTTAGTACAGGGGATATCTTGTCACCTTTAGTTGTTTCCACAGATCCCGTAAATTTGGAACAAAATGTGACGCTAAATAAAATAATTACAGCAACATTCAGTATGCCTATGGATGCTGCCACTATAAATTCATCTACCTTTTACATTAGTACCAATGGTATTAAAATTGCTGGAGTGGTTACATTTATTGGGACAACTGCTTCATTTACACCTTCGGAAGATTTGAAATCAAATACCGTTTATACAGGTTTTATTAGTACTAATGTAAAAAATACAGCAGGTACATCACTTGTTGCTGATTATACATGGACTTTTACTACTGGATCATTAAAAGCGCCAATGGTTATATCGACAGATCCTACGAATAATGCTGTTAATGTGCCATTAGATAAAGTAGTTTCTGCCACATTTAGTGAGCCTATGAATAATTCCACCATTACAAATACTACTTTTATTATTCGAGATGGAGCAACGATCATCAGTGGGTCACTTTCTTATATTGGGTCAACCGCTACATTTACACCCGATGTACCATTTACATCAGGAACACTTTATACAGGTAGAATCACCACCGGAGTAAAAAATCTCCTTGGTGTATCCTTAACAGATGATTATGTTTGGACATTTACTACATCAACAGGAATAGTTCCAATAGTCATAAGTACAGACCCAATAAATAATGCAACAGAAGTACCTTTGAATAAAACAATTTCTGCCACATTTAATGTAAACATGGATCCAACCACTATAAATAATAACACTTTTACATTAAAAAATGGGTCCACCTTGATCGATGGAACAGTTACATACTCAGGTACGACAGCATCATTCAATCCAACTGAAAACTTGATAGCTGGTGTCACTTACACTGCTGCCATCACTAATGCTGTCAGAAGTCAGACGGGTACACCTATGCAAGACACTTATATGTGGACATTCAGTACAGGTGTAGTTTTGGCACCAACCATTATCTCTACAGATCCTACAGATGATGCAGTAAATGTTAGTTTGAATAAAACAATTACTGCTTTATTTAGTGTTCCGATGAATCCAACCACTATAAACAATGCCACTTTTACGCTTTATCGTGGTACAACTCCAATTACGGGAACCGTTACTTATAATGGCACAACGGCTTCCTTTAATCCTACCAATGATTTGGAGAATGGACAAGTTTATACCGCTACAATAACAAATGGTGTTAAAGATGTCTTGGGTACTCCAATGACCAATAATTACGTATGGACATTTAGCACTATAGCGGCCATTCCACCTACTGTAATATCCACAGATCCAGTAAATAACGCAACTAATGTAGACCTAAACACAATGGTCACGGCCACCTTTAGTGTACCCATGGATCCTACTACAATCAATACTTCGACTTTTATGCTTTTCCGTGGAGCCACTCAAGTCAATGGAACGGTTAGTTATGCAGGTACAACCGCTACATTCAATCCTTCAAGCAATCTAGTTGCAGGAGCTATTTATACAGCCACCATTACCAATAGTGTAAAAAATACAGCAGGTACCTCAATGACAAACAATTATGTCTGGACCTTCAGCACTAGCGCTGCTGCAATTCCACCTACCGTCATTTCTACAGATCCAATTAATAATGGGACAAATGTGGCTTTGAATAAAACGATTACTGCTACCTTTAGTGTGCCAATGGATCCTATCACCATCAACACTAATACATTTACACTCTTCCGTGGAAATACACAAATTCTTGGTTCGATAACATATAGTGGTACTACGGCTTCTTTTGATCCCACTTTCAGTTTGGAAGCTGGTGCAGTTTACACGGCAACCATTACTAATGGTGTGAAAAATACCATTGGGACATCCATGACAAATAATTATGTCTGGACATTTAGCACAGTTGCTGTCCTTGCACCTACTGTAATATCCACAGATCCATTAAATAATGCAACAAATGTAGACATTGACAAAACGGTCACAGCTAGTTTTAGTGTCCCAATGGATCCTTCTACCATTAATAGCAGTACTTTTAAACTCCAACAAAACGGGTCACCCGTGACTGGAGTTATTACCTACAATGGTACTACAGCTTCCTTTAACCCATCAAATAATTTATTGCCAAGTACCACTTACACAGCGACCATTACTACAGGTGCTAGAAGTATGACAGGAGTGCCAATAGCTAATGATTATGTATGGAGTTTTACCTCTAAAGCACCTGGCGGACCACAGGTAGTAGATCTTAATTCAGTAGCTGCCTATGGCATTTTTGCAGGTGTAGGTATTAGTAATAATGCTGGTTTTAGCCAAATAATTAATATGGATGTAGGCATTACGCCTGGTGTCAGGTCATCTGTTACAGGATTTCCTCCTGCTACCGTCATTAACGGAGCTATTTATGCTTCTGATGATGCTACACCACCAGGTATTGCCGCTATTCTTACCGAAGCAAAACAAGATCTCACTGATGCTTATTTGTTTGCAGAAGGAGCAACTACACCTGCGCCTGTTATCGTATCAGGAGATATAGGAGGTACGACACTCGCACCTGGTATATACAAAACCAATTCTACCCTTTTGATTCAGTCAGGAGATCTTACCCTAGATGCTCAAGGTAATGCAGATGCAGTGTGGATATTTCAGATTGCATCAGGCTTTACCACGATAGGTGGCGCTGGTGGCAATGTCATTTTAATAGGTGGAGCACAGGCAAAAAATATCTTTTGGCAAACAGGTAGTTCTGCTACCATAGGAGATTACACATCATTCAAAGGTAATATTTTGGCATTAACTTCTGTCACTATGAATTCTGGTGCATCTGCAGTAGGTAGAATGCTTTGTATAAATGGCGCTGTAGTCATGACCAATACCAATTTTATAATTAAACCATAAATTTAAGAAAATGAATCAAAAAATTAATTCGCTGAGCAAACTCCATCATATATGGCTTGCATCAAAAAAATTGAATATGCGTTTTATGATGCTAATCATCTTAGCTGCAGGGCTATTAACATCCGTCAATGCACAAGTATATAAATATGAAAAACCTTCTTGGTGGTTTGGCGCTGCTGCTGGTGCAAACTTTAACTTTCATCGAGGCTCTACCCAACAATTGACATCGACTTTTACACCACCAGTAGCATTTCATGACGGTAACGGAGTAGGATTGTATGTAGCTCCACTTATTGAATACAGCCATCCTACTTCCGGATGGGGCTTTATGTTTCAGGCAGGATATGATAATCGCAATAGTGATTTTGATCAAGTGATATCTGATTGTAATTGTCCAGCAGATTTATCTGTCAAGTTGAGTTATATTACAGTAGAACCAAGTATAAAGTTTGCACCTGGCAATTCAAATTTTTATCTTTTTGCAGGTCCAAGATTTGCGTTTAATAGGGATAAATCTTTCACCTATTCATTGGGTAGAAATCCTGCTTTACCAGATCAAGAGCTTTTACCTCCAGTCACAGGTGATCTTAACAACGTAAAAGAAAGTCTCATTTCGGCACAAATTGGTGCAGGTTTAGACATTCCTTTAAATTCGCGAGACAACCAAATACAAGCTGTCTTATCACCATTCGTATCTTTCCAACCCTATTTCGGACAATCTCCTAGGACGGTAGAAACTTGGAATATCACAACATTAAGAGCTGGTGCAGGACTTAAGTTTGGTCGTGGTAGAGAGATTCCTGTGGTAAATGTATTGATGACCATGGATGATATCAGATTTACCGTAAAATCACCCAAAAACATCCCTACGGAGCGCGTATATGCAGAAACTTTTCCATTGCGTAATTATATCTTTTTTGACTTAGGGTCTACTGAAATCCCGGAGCGATATATTTTGCTAAACAAAGATCAAGTAAAAGATTTCAAAGAGGATCAAGCAGGTGTGTTTGAATCTAATAATTCGGCTGATAGATCAGAAAAGGTCATGTTGGTTTATTACAATTTATTGAATGTCATGGGAGATCGTATGGTCAGAAATCCTGGCACATCCATTACATTGGTAGGATCGTCAGAAAAAGGTGCGGAAGATGGATTGAAAATGTCCACGTCCGTAAAAAATTACTTAACAACTGTTTTTGGTATTACTCCATCAAGAATAGTCGTAGAAGGTGGTACAAAACCAAAAATACCTTCTGAACAACCAGGTGGAACACTTGAACTTGACCTATTAAGAGCCGGAGATCGCAGGGTGTCCATAGAGAGTAAATCACCAGAACTATTGATGGAATTCGGAGATGTAAATACCCCATCTTTTAAGCCTGTGCAGATCAAAGCCACTCAAATGGCGCCATTAGATAGTTATGTTTCCTTTAATGTCGAAGATAAAGACAATAAACTCAGTTTCTGGACGATGGAAGTTACAGATCAAAAAGGAAACACCAAAAACTTTGGTCCCTATACAGGAAAAAATGTCTACCTATCTGGAAAGTCAGTATTGGGAGATCAACCTAAAGGCGTCTATAAGATAACGATGAAAGGTACCAAAAAAGATGGTTCGACGATAGTGCAGGATGCCACGTCTGAAATCGTCCAATGGACGCCTACAAAAGATCAGGAAGGCAAACGATACAGTATTCTTTATGAATTTAATGATGCCAAAGCCATTGATATTTATAAAAAATATTTAACAAACGTGATTGCGCCCACTATTTCGCCCAATAGTATAGTATATATCCACGGATATACGGATACGATAGGCGATGAATTAAATAACAGTAACCTGTCCCTTGCAAGAGCGCACGATGTACACAAAATCCTAATGAATAGTCTGGAAAAAGCAGGTAGAAAAGATGTAACATTTGAGGTGTTTGGGTTTGGTGAAGATTCTAAATTGTCCCCATTCAAAAATACATTGCCCGAAGAAAGATTTTATAACCGTACAGTTATCATTGACATTATCCCCCAAAATTAAATGGAACTGCATTAATGATAGAAGTGAGCTGACTTGACATCAAGACGACTCATTTCAATCGGCAAAAACCAAGCTCCTTGTCCACCAAATCGGTCGGCAAGGAGCTTTTTATTTTGATAACAAACATAAGATGGGTTAGTTGTGGGTTTATACAATTAAGAAAACCTGTATTTTCATAGGAATTATTTCATGATCATAAAGTGATATAAAAGATAAGCGAATAAAAGTTTTCTATTATCTTTGTCACTGAAGAAGAAATAGTTATTTTTTGTCCGGCGAAATGATAAAGTGAAAGGGAAACTTACAGCTGCACAATCCTACCTTTTCTGATGTTGAAATAATCGTTTAAATTATACGAAATGAAAAACGTTTTAATCCTATTGTTTTTGGTGCTTTGTGGTGTGGCTAGTGGTCAGATTATTAATTTTCCAGATGCAAAATTTAAAAATGCATTGGTTAATACGAAGTGTGTGGATTTAGATGGAAATGGCACTGGAGATAAAGATGCTGATTTAAATGATGATGGGGAGATCGATTTGAATGAAGCATTAAATGTAGTTAGTCTGATTGTAAGGGGCCAACAAATTAGTAAACTTGATGGTATTGAATATTTTAAGAATTTGAAAAGATTAAATTGTGAGGGAAACCAACTGACATCACTAAATGTACAAGTAGTAACAAATTTGGTAATTTTAACATGCCATAATAATAAATTAACATCGTTAAGCGTACATGGATTAACAAATTTGACGGATTTAATATGTTACAATAATCAACTGACATCCTTAGATGCCCAAGGTTTGACAAATTTAAACTATTTAAATTGTAGTGCTAATCTACTGACATTCTTAGATGTAACAGGATTAACAAATTTGACAGAATTATGGTGCAAAAACAATCAACTGACATCCTTAAATGTAAAAGGTTTAATAAATTTGACATATTTATGGTGTGATTATAATCAAATTGAATCCTTAGGTATAACGGGTTTAAAAAATTTGACAGAATTAACGTGTCATCATAATCAATTGACATCCTTGGATGTAACAGGTTTAACAAATTTGAAAGATTTGTGGTGTAATTACAATCAACTGACATCATTAGATGTAACAGGTTTGACAAGTTTGATAGGATTAAGTTGCAATTATAATAAGCTGACATCATTAAATATAACAGGTTTGACAAATTTGACAAAATTGTGGTGTGATTTCAATCAATTGAAATCCTTGGATATAACAGGGTTAACAAATTTGACAGAATTATTGTGTTATCATAACAGCCTTACATCCTTAAATGTAACAGGCTCGACAAATTTAACAAAATTATGGTGTGATTACAATCAACTGACTTCTATAGATGTGGCAGGTTTAATTAATTTGACAGAATTAGATTGCAATAATAATCTTTTGAAATCCATAGATGTTAGTGGATTAACAAATTTGTTTGATTTTGGCTGTGTGGGCAATCAACTTACGTTCTTAGACGTTCATGGATTAACAAAGTTAAGGTTTTTATACTGTTTTAATAATTCATTAACATTCATAAATATTAAAGGGACAAAACTCTATCAAGACTTTTCTTTTGGAAACAATCCAAACCTTAGTTATATCTGTTGTGATGAAATAAAAATTGCAGAAATAAAAAATATGTCTTTAGAAAATGGTCAAAACTGTGAAGTTAACTCATACTGCTCCTTTACACCTGGTGGTAAATTTTATGTAATAAAAGGAAAAAACTCAATTGACTATAATAAAAACGGATGCGATGACGACATCAAAGTCTCATATAATAAATATACTATTACTAATGGAAATAATTCCGGAATTTTTGTTTCAAACTCAACCGGAAATTACTCCATCCCTATCCAAGCGGGCACCCATACCATAACACCATTATTGGAATATCCTGCGAACTTTGAAGTAACGCCTTCTTCTTACACCGTTACTTTCCCAAATACCTCCGACACCATCACCCAAGAC
>DLGT01000100.1 GCA_002482845.1 Saprospiraceae bacterium UBA7687 | reverse complement strand
GAGACAGTAGTTTTTTTCATAGTTAGAGGGTCGGGTCGCCGGACTCGGCCCCTTTCAAGAAAAATAATAACGTCTGAGAAATTTTGACAAAAGAATTAAGGCCAGTTTACTGGTCTTTTTTATTTTATACCACCAACAATCTTGATTTAAAAGCTCACAAAAATCTATACTTATTCCATACAATATTGTTGTTACTATGTCTATTTCATTTTCCAACACTGTTTTTTACTTAAGTTACTATAAAATCTGTAGGAATTTTATTTTCTGAAGGGTAAATATGATTATTTTTAATACTTTTGTCTTTATTATTTTAGTTTTAATCGATATTTTTAATATTCATTGAACTCAAATTTATTTAAATACATTAGTATATTATGATCCAGAATTCAGATATGTTTAAAAAAATTAAGTCACTTTTTATTGTAGAAGGTCCAGCGGATGCAGATACACAAACTGATGAGGAAGTAAATGTAGTAGAAACTACACAATCATCATCAAAAGCAGCCGCACCTAACAATCAGGTTAATATCAATACTACTATTTCAGATGGTCAACCAGATCAAAAATTTACTGATTTACTGTTAAGAGCTATAGAGTCAAATAATATGGATGGTTTTGATTACTTGGAATATAAAAACTCACTTAAGTCTATCGAACAAGTTATTCCTGATGAAGCAATGAGGTATAAATCAGCGTTTGAAATGGCCAAAACAATGGGTTTGACAAAAGAAAAACTCATTCAAAGTGCATCACATTACCAAAATATACTTGTTAGTGAAGAAAAGAAATTCAAAGATGCAGTAGAGAATCAAAAATCAAAGCAAATTCAAGGAAGAACTGATCAGATTCAATCTTTTGAGAAATCAATAACAGAAAAGCAGCAATTAATAGAGAAACTCTTAAAAGAGATAGAAGTGGCCAAAACACAATTAGATACTTTTAGAAAAGAAATCAATGATGCAGTGGTAAAGATTGATACTACCAATCAACAGTTTGTAGCATCTTATAATTTGGTTCAAGGACAGATTATGCAAGATATTGAAAAAATAAAAAATAATCTTTAGTCTAAATACAAATTTCATTAAGCTTAAAGTCAAAAGAAAGAATATATGGAGGTAAATAAGGCAAAATCTTTTTGGTCTAGACCTGAAGGTGTAACAGGAGCCATTTTTTTGGCTGCAATGATTTTAGGTGGTGGATATTTAGCAATCACAAGTATTGTTGCACTAGCGGCATTTGTCCAAACTACCATGGGCGCTTTTATTAGTTTGATGGTGTTAGGGACGATTGTGTTTTTAGCATTAGATGGTAAGTCCAGAGCATTAGTTGGTTATATGTACAAAAGTGTGATGCGGTGGATTACAGGTTTATTTGTTCAAATAGATCCTATTGGGATTTTAAAATCATATGTAGATGATCTAAAATCCAATCTTACCAAAATGAATCGCCAAATTGCTCAGCTGAGAGGACAAATGCATAAACTTCAAGAAATAATCTTGAATAACAAAAAAGAGATTGACACTAATCTCAATATGGCGAGCAAAGCAGCAGAAGTCAATAAGCAAGCGCAAATGCTACTTAAAAGTAGGAAGGCAGGCAGGCTTCAGGAATCAAATATGAAATTAGAAGATTTGTACAGGAAAATGGAAGTGCTTTATAGGGTGCTTGCCAAAATGTACGAAAATTCAGAGATTTTAGTGGAAGATGTTCAAGACCAAGTAATGGTTAAGGAACAAGAGAGAAAGGCTATTTTAGCGAGTAACTCTGCCATGAAATCTGCCATGAGTGTTATTAAAGGTGATCCTGATAAGAAAGCTATGTTTGATGCAGCCCTCGAATCCATAGCTGATGATGTAAGTCAAAAAGTTGGAGAAATGGAGCGATTTATGGAAGTTTCTCAAGGTTTCATGCAATCTATTGATTTGCAAAATGGAATTTTTGAAGAGGAAGGACTTAAAATGTTAGAAAAATGGGAAAATGAAAGTGTTTCTTTATTACTTGGTGGTGAAAAAGAAACTTTAATATTAAAATCAAATGATGATTCTGAATATTTAGATCTGAATGAGCCACTCAAACATCCAGAAAAAGTAGGAAGAACAAACCAATACGATAATTTATTCGATTAACTTATTAAACATTATACAAAATGGCAACCAGACTTACAGGTTTTTCAAAACTCGTTATTACTTTATTAATTTTAGCAGCTTTATTTTTTGGCGGGAGATATTTATTAAATAACACCCAATTCGGTCAAGATATCAAAAAACAAGCAGATGAAGCTTCTACTACAGATGGATCTTCTACTAGTGCATCTGACTCAGGATCTTCATCAGGCAGTCGTGACCCCAAAACCTTAAGGGTTCAATTAGTGACTTGGGGCGGATATGCACCAGGCCTATATTTTAATGAAGGTGCCAATGCAAATGAAAATAGTCGGTTCTTTAAAGAATATGGCTTTAAAGTGGAATTTAAAGTAGAGAATGATCTACTAAATGCAATGAATGCATGGATGGCAGGCGAATATGATGTCTTAGTTCAAACAGCAGACGCATTTCCTTTGTATACCGCTCCAGCAGATATAAATACTTTTCAGCCTAAGGCATTTATGCAAGTGGATTGGTCTAGAGGAGGTGATGCTATCATTGGTAAAAGAGGAATCAATACGGTAAACGATCTTAAAGGTAAAAGAATAGCAGTAGCTGTACCGTCACCTGCACAGACTTTACTCATCAGTTCTTTGGATGCAGCGGGACTTAAATATTCAGATGTAACTGTCATTAAAACTGCTGATAATCTGAAGGCAGCGGAATTGTTTAGAAGCGATGATATCGACGCCGCTGTAGTATGGAGTCCAGACGATATTAAGGCTACAGAAGATGTACCTGGCTCAAAAATAATCTTGACTACCATCCAACAATCACATATCATTGCAGATATCATGTTTGCTAGTCAAAAGACGATAGACGAAAAGAAGGATATGATTCATGGTTTTTATGAAGGATGGATGCAAGGTGTGGCCGAATTAAATTCTAGTACTGCAAATCATGCGAAAGCAGGTAAATATCTAGGTGAATTAAATGGATTGACCCAAGAAGATGGACTTGGAATGATGAGTACAGTTTATTGGACTGGACAAGGTGATAACATTAATTTTTTCGGTTTGAATTCTGCATATA
Source organism: Saprospiraceae bacterium UBA7687 (assembly GCA_002482845.1). Classification (GTDB taxonomy): domain Bacteria; phylum Bacteroidota; class Bacteroidia; order Chitinophagales; family Saprospiraceae; genus OLB9. The sequence goes on along the minus strand of DLGT01000100.1, from coordinate 60,885 downwards.
AAGGACAGAGAGGACAAGATTTATATGAAAAGATGTCTAAAAAGTTTGTAGAAACTGGAGATTCACCCAATGCTGCACCTGCTTGGAGATCAGTAATTTATACAGGAGCAGTAACAGCAGCCCAAGAAAAATTGTCAGGGGCGAGTTTTGAAGCAGAAAAATCAAAGGTCTTTACTCCAGTCACTAAGGAAGAAAAAACAGCACCCGCTATCGCATCTAAGCCAGTCAGTATAAGCTTCCCTTCAGGTAAATTTGCATTAGACGAAAATTCAAAAACTATCATCGATATACAGTTTTCTGAAGTTGCTAAAACATTTGCAAATGTGAAAGTGAGAATAGAAGGAAATACAGATAATGTAGGTAGCAAGGCGTCCAATAAAGTTCTTTCAGAAAAAAGAGCAAAAGCTGTAGCGGACTATTTGAAAAGTGAATATGGCTTAGATGGAAATAGATTTATTATAGTAGGAAATGGTCCAGACAAGCCTGTTAAAGGTTGTGAATCAAATGGAACTGAAGATTGTAAAGCAAAAAATAGAAGAACAGAATTCCAATTAATTAGTAATTAAGACTATCTTTTTTATTTGTTTGATAGGAACATATTTTAAAAAAACGAAATCAGATAAACTTCTGGTTTCGTTTTTTTTTTAGATTGCCTAGTTGGGAATTATTGGTCAATTAGTTGTCTCATTACTTGATAAGGTTGAATGAGTTTTCCCGTTTTTTGAGTATCTGACGTAGTTTTTCCTGTCCTATTTAAGATGCTATAAACATCGTTTGTTGTTAATTGTGGACGTAATGCTTTCATGATTGATATTAATCCAGCTACTTGTGGTGTTGCCATTGACGTGCCATTCATTGCGGTATAAGTATTAGAAGGAGTGGTAGATAAGATATTTTCTCCTGGAGCACAAACACCCATTTTTAGGTTCTGAACATGATTAGAAAAGCCAGATTTCTGATAGTTTTTTTGAATGGATGCTACTGTGATTACATTCTCTGCGTTGGCTGGACTATATCTTTTACCATCAAGATTTGCATTTCCAGCGGCGACAACTACTATTGCTCCTTTATCATTTGCATATTTTACAGCATCATTGTAAGCTTTTTCCCTTTCTTGATTCGTTATGCCACCTAAAGACATTGAAATTACATCAGCACCTAGATCACTTGCCTTAATGATGCCATCTATGATCTGTTGTTGGGTTCCAAATCCAATATTTCCGATCACTTGTATAGCTTTTATATCTATCCAATCTGGATTGGGTGTCATAGATGCAACACCTATTCCATTATTTGTGATTGCACCTGCTATGCCGGCACAATGAGTTCCATGACCTTGTGTATCATTTAAGCCACTAAAACTACCTTTCAGATCTTCATGACGTGTATCAAGCCCCGTGTCTAGAATAAATAACTTAGCTTTTTTAACAGGTTTTAAGTTTTGTGCAGAAAAAAGGTTGTAATATTTGTCCATCTCTAGAAATGATAGATGCCATTGTAAACTTACAGAAGGATCATTTGTCAATAATAGGTTGTCTTTCGCGGGAGCATTTGCTTTTTGTGGAAATTCAAAAGCAATTTTTTCATTTGGTTCAAGCCACTTAATATTTGTATCATTTTTTAGGATGCCCATAATTTCAACAATTTTATTGATGTGGATTTTGGGTATGTCGACGATATAATAATCATCTAAATTGGTAGTGATTACATCTAAAGGAGAAAAAGCCTGATGAAAGTTAAGGTTATAGTCGTTCTTTATTTTGTCTAGTTTAGACAGGTTTTCTGGAGCAATTTCTATTAAGATTTCAGCATTCTCATCAAGGTTTGTAGTATACAGATTTTGATTTTCAAGATTTTTATTTTGTACTAATGTTCCTAAATAGATGAATATACCAAAACAGAAAATTTGGATAATCTTATTATTTTTAAGTTGTAACATTACAAAGCTTCCTAATGATAAAAATAGAAATGAAATAGCAGTTTGAAATAAAAAGTCATTGATCGAAGCTTTACTGAGATAACTATTTATCACGGTAAATAACAAGCTGATTAAGGCTAGTGGGCCAAGAAGAGAAGAATACTTTGAATGCTCTTTAAGTACAATCCAACTTCCAAATAATATTATTGTAATGGTAAGCATCATATCAGACTAGCGTTAAGTAAAAGAATTTATCAATGCAAGTTAATGAGTTGAACCCATTAACACATTATTTTTCGACAGAAAACTGTAAAATTGGTGTTAAAAGGAAAAATAATAGCTTTTTGTCAACATTTGATCATTATATTTCAGAATTCAAATTCCTTTACGTTTTGGTATAGAATTTATATTATTTGATAGAACTAATCTATTTTTCAGATGTTTGAATGAAATTAATTAAAGATACCTTTCACGTAAGATTTATAAAAAGTATATCGTTTATGTACAAAAGTATGCAGGAAGTAGTCAAAGACTTAGAAGCTAATAACATGCTTTTGAGAATTAAGCACGAAGTGGACCCAAATCTAGAAGTTGCTGAAATACATAGACAAGTATATGATAAAGAAGGTCCTGCCATTTTTTTTGAAAAGATCAAAGGTAGTCCGTTCCCTGGATTGTCAAATCTTTACGGAACTATCGAAAGGACTGAATTTTTGTTTAGAAAGACGCTACCGAAAGTAAAAAAAGTAATTGAATTAAAAGCAGACCCAACAAGATTACTTAAAAACCCACTTAGATATATTGGTGCGCCTTTTACGGCATTGACTGCCCTTCCTATGAAATCTATTTTTGGATCTCCTGTGATGTACGGACAGACCACTATAGATCAATTGCCTATGATTAAGTCATGGCCTATGGATGGTGGCGCGTTTGTCACATTACCACAAGTATTCAGTTTGCCACCTGACAATAAGAACATCATGCAATCCAATTTAGGAATGTATAGAATACAATTGTCAGGAAATGAATATGTTATGAATGATGAAATAGGTCTTCATTACCAAATTCATAGAGGAATAGGTGTGCATCATGAAATGTATAATAAATCTAATGAACCCTTTAAAGTTTCGATTTTCGTTGGGGGATTGCCATCACATGCATTTTCGGCAATCATGCCTTTACCAGAAGGATTGAGTGAGTTGACTTTTGCTGGAATGTTAGGGGATAGAAGGTTTAGGTATAAGATAGATGATATGGGACATGTAGTATCTTCTGATGCTGATTTTGTTATCACGGGCACAATTATAAAAAATAAGAAAAAACCTGAGGGACCTTTTGGAGATCATTTGGGATATTACAGTTTGACCCATGATTTTCCTATCATGAAAGTAGATAGAGTTTATCACCGCAAAGATGCAATATGGCATTTTACTGTGGTTGGTAGACCTCCACAAGAAGATAGTAGTTTTGGATATTTGATTCACCAATTAGTAAAGGATCTTGCTGCACAAGAATTTCCAGGACTTAAAGAGATTCACGCTGTGGACGCAGCTGGTGTACATCCTTTGTTATTGGCAATTGGCAAGGAAAGGTATATGCCTTTTAGAGAACCAAGACCCGAGGAGATTTTGACTATTGCAAATAGAATATTAGGATCAGGTCAGACATCACTTGCTAAATATTTGATTATAGCTGCTGATGAAGACGATCCGAGTTTAGATACACATGATATAGCAGCATTTTTTAAGCATGTATTAGAAAGAATAAATTGGCAACGAGATTTGCATTTCCAAACTAAAACAACCATCGATACTTTAGATTATTCAGGAGAAGACTGGAATGGTGGATCCAAAGTTGTATGGGCGTGTCGAAGTAATCAAATAAGAAAGTTAGCCATTGATCTGCCTATAATTCCTGAAAATACTATTGCTTTGTCTGACATTAAAGTAGTTCTGCCAGGAATATTGGCATATTCATGTCCAACATTTACGGATTATGACCAGGCTAAGAGTGAGATTGATACGCTAATCGCTAATCTGGAAAAAATAGATTTAGAAGGATTTCCATTAATCATCTTGTGTGACGATGCTTCTTTTACAGCAGAGTCTTTGAATAATTTTGTTTGGGTTACTTTTACGAGATCTAATCCTTCACACGATGTCTATGGAATTGGTAGTTTCACAAATAATAAACATTGGGGATGTAAAGGAAGTCTAATTATTGATGCCCGTAAAAAGCCACATCATGCTCCTGAATTAGTCACAGACAAACCCATACAAGAAAGTGTAGCTAAATGGTTGAAATTCTAAATTAAGATAGCTTTTATTCATTTTCTAAACAGTATGTTTATTAATCATCATGTTTTATAATCAATTAGTTATTGTACTGATGATAAAAGAAATCAATAGTTCAGGGAACAAAAAGATGAGTTTCTCTTGAAGTCAAGTTCATAAGGAGATGGCTATTAAGCTATATAAATATATGAACAAGCAAGAATGAGTTTGATGGAAAGAACAAGATCTAAATATCTAAAGATCATTAAATTAACAGAACCGAACATATATTTAATTGGTATCTTTTTGTAGTTTAAATCACTAACCAATTTTGAGTTTTCTTAATTTGTGAAAGAAGTAAAAGATCATTAATAGCAAATAAAAAAGCCTGACTTAATTTCTCAAGTCAGGCTTAATATTTTAAATCAAAAGAGATTTAATTATTTTTTCATTGCTACTGCTTCGTAAGCAGTTTTAAGAGCAGCAAGAGCAGCTTCACCAGCAGTTTTCAATTCTGCTTGTTTTGCAGTCCATGCTGTCACTTTCTCATTACCTTGAGTTACAAGAGTATTAAGTTCAGTAACTTGAGCAGCAACGTCACCTTCGATTTTACCAGCAGCTAAACCATCTTTAAGAGCAGTTACAGCAGCAGCTTTTTCAGACCACATAGTAACGAAATCATTCAATTCAGTTTGAACTGGAGCGTATGCATCAACAGTTGCAGCTTTGTAAGCAGCAGTTGCAGCAGCCCAGTTAGTTGCAGCATCACCTTTAAGAGCAGCTGTAGCAGCTTCATCTAAAGTCATTGCTGAAGCAGATTCTGTGAAATAAGTTACATCTTTAGTTAAGCTTTCAGAAAAACCTGTAACTGCAGCTGTAGCAGCATCCCAGTTAGTTCCTAATTCTTCGATAGAAGCTTTGTGAGCATCAACTCCTGACTTACAAGAGAATAAAAATAAAGGTAAAGCGAACAATAAAAACTTTTTCATTTTTTTTAAATTTTATACATGAATAATGACGCAAAGGTATATTGGAAAGAGATATGTAGTTAGTTTTTTAAACATTATTTTGAGTTTATAGAATTGTATAAAATAGTGTTATTGTTTTGATATATAGTTGTTTAGATATTAATAAAATATCAATTTGGTGATTGTTAACAATCTTTAACATTGCATATGGGAAAATTGAAGCGCTATTTTATTCTTCAAAAGTCGTTTTGTGTAAATATAACCTTTCTTTAACCTAAAAAATGATGTTTTGAGTTCTCTGTTTTAATTAAAAAGCTACCTTTGTCTCATTATTATAATACTGACACTAAATAATATTTTTGAATATGAAACCAACATTATTAATTCTTGCAGCTGGAATGGGAAGCAGATATGGCAAACTTAAACAAATGGACTCTTTTGGTCCTAATGGTGAAACTATCATTGAGTATTCTATTTATGATGCTATAGCCGCTGGTTTCGGTAAACTTGTTTTTATAGTCAGGGATTCATTTAAAACTGAATTTGAAACATATTTTAGGTCAAAGCTTGATGGTAAAATTGATATGGAGTTTGTATCGCAAGAATTAAACATTATACCTGATGGTATGTCCTTTTTAGAAGAAAGACAGAAGCCGTGGGGGACAGCACATGCAATCTGGGTAGCAAAAAATGTTATAAATGAGCCTTTCGGAGTGATTAATGCAGATGATTATTATGGTGTAGAGGCATACGGTCAACTGGCAAGTTTTTTGACGGATCAGCAGAATAATAAAGATTTTGCAGTTGTAGCATATTATTTACGTAATACTTTGTCAGAACATGGTACTGTAAATAGAGGTGTATGTACACTAAATGAAGAAGGTCATTTGATAGATGTCAAAGAATGTGTAAAGATTAAAAGAGACTTAGATGGTATTATAAGATATCCATTGGATGAAGGAAACGCTGAACTAAGTGATGATACTTTAGTTTCTATGAACATGTGGGGATTTTTGCCTTCATATTTTGATTATTGTGAGTCTATGTTTATTGACTTTCTAAAGAATGAAGGAATGAAACTGACTTCAGAGTTCTATATTCCTACTTTGGTAGACCATTTGATAAAAAATAATATCTTGAATGTAACAGTCATTGACACAGAATCAGATTGGTTTGGCGTTACTTATCAAGAAGACAAACCATATGTCATGGACAAAATTACTTCATTAATTGAAAACGGTGTGTACCCTAAAAATCTTTGGTAATATATGCATGATACTGGTAAAGGGATAATATTAGTTGGTGTTATTTTAATATTGGTAGGTAGTATTTGGTATTTTTTTGGTGATAAGTTAAACTTTATTGGCAACTTACCTGGAGACTTTAAATATGAAGGTGACAACTTTAGATTTTATTTCCCGTTTACGACAATGGTTCTCTTTAGTGTTACAATTAATATTATTATAAGGATTTACAATTATTTTTTGAGCTAGCATTGGTCAATAACTAACGTAGTTAAATTACCCGCCAGCTTTTTTAGTTTGTTTGTAACCTAAGTCAAATAATATTTTCAGGACTTTGTCTCTATGATTTCCTTGAAGGATGATTTCGTTATCTTTGACAGCACCGCCAACACCACATTTTGTTTTTAAGAGTTTGCCGAGATCTTCTAATTTATCTTCTGGTCCATTAAATCCTCGGATAAGCGTTACTTCTTTTCCTCCACGTTGCTTCCTGTCTAGATGAATTCTTAGTTGTTGTTGGCTAGGTTGGAACTTATCAGTTATGTCTTCAGGCATTTCTGGCGCATTTTCTGGGTTTCCCATTTTAACAAAGTCGTCCCAATTTAATTTTACTTCTTTTTTATCAGACATGTGTTTATGTTTTAGATATTGGAGATACGTTTCCAGTTGAAATTTAGCATTCTTAATATTTGCAATCCTAAGTCTTCCGTACCAATTGATGAATTTGCAAATATAGCTACTGCAGTGTTTGTTTCTTTGATGAATGCTACAAAAGCATTGTGTCCCGAGGTTTTACCGGTATGGGTGATAATTTTAAAAGTTTTCATGTCTATTGTGTGCCATCCATTTATAAGACCTAATCGAGCATTGAAGCCATCACTCTCCAATGCATTCGAGTTGACATCAAGACTGTCATATTTTAGAATTTCAATGGATGATTTTTTAAGAACTTCTTTTAAAAAAATCATCATATCATTTAAATTCATTTTTACTCCTTCAGAAGCTTTAAATGAATTAAATGACCAAGGTGCCACTTTTTTTTGTGATCTATCATAGCCAGGTGAGATTAGGTTGGTCTTTTGTTCGGGAAAGTCTGCAAAAGTATTTTTCATTTGATACAATGTTAAAATCTCTTCCATCAATACATCATTAAACTTTTTTTTCGTTACATGCTCGATTACTATTTCTAATAATGCATAATTGGTGTGGCTATATTCAAAAACATCTTTTTCTGGAATAAAATCTCTGTAAAAAGTTAATAAGTCTTTGCTGCTATAAAATTCATATGGATTCTGGATGTTTTTCTCTTTTCTACCAAAGAATAAAGGCCTTTTGGGCAAACCAGATGAATGATTTATTAAGTTTTCAATACTAATATGGCTTAATCTTGGATTTTGATATTCAAATGGTAGAAAATCATTTAGCTTATCGTGATAGCTTAGCTTGTTTTTAGCTACTAAGGATTCAATGACAGCAGAAGTGAAAATTTTTGTAACACTTCCCACTTCAAATATGTCTTGTTTGGTTAGTAAAATGTCTTCATTTTTGCTTTTTTGGCCAAATGAAAAATAATAAGTAGAATCGTTGTCTATAATACCAATAACAAAACCTGGAGTCTTTTTAAATGAGATTTCTGTATCATATCTTATTATCTTATCGATTTCAATACGCAGATCTTCACTCTGTCCTATAGAAAATAGTGATAATTGCAGAAATAGACATATGACTAATAATGATCTCAATATATTAAATTAAAGCATAAATATATCATATTAATTTAGTGCAAATGGAAGAAAGTATAAAAAAAATCTTTAATTGCTAAATCTTCTATCAGTGAGGCTTAATAAAAAGGCTTCTAAATCTCCTTTTTCTTGTGTCGTAAAATTAATGGGTTTGAGTAGGGTAGTGTCCATGTTTATTGGGTTAGAAACAAATTGATATGGATCACTATAATATTCTATGACATCCTTTAATGTAGCAAAACTCCCATCATGCATATAAGGTCCTGTAACAGCAATATTTCTCAGTCCTGGTACTTTAAATTTACCAAGGTCATTTTGATTTTTTGTCACTTCATATCGACCTTTATCTTTGTATTTTTTTTCATCGTATAAACCTATGTTTTTAAACTCATCACCTGTAAAGTCAGGACTAAAATGGCAATCAAAACATTTTGCCCTATCACTCAAAAAAAGTTTCCTTCCTCTGATAGCCGCATCACTCATTTTATTGGGTAAATCATTCATCCAAGCATCAAATTCTGTATCGGATGTCTCCAAGCTTTCTTCAAAGGATGCAATAGCACGTGCTAAATTATTTTCGGTTGGTACTTCATTGTATATTTTTTTAAACCAAATGGGATACTTAGCGTGTTTTTTAAGTCTTTCTACAACTTCAGACATTTTTGCATCCATCTCTAAGTTATCTTCGATAGGAAAGTGGATTTGATCTACTAAATCTTTTGCCCTACCATCATAGAAGAACTCACTTCGTGATGCCATATTCATAATGGAAGGTGCATTGCGTCTACCAATTCTATTCTCAATACCTGGACTTATAGCAAGACTATCCGCAAATGCTAAATCCGGTTTATGGCAAGATGAGCAACTGACAGTGCTGTCTTTAGATAAAATAGGGTCGAAAAAAAGAATTTTACCAAGTTCAGCTTCGGTTTTGGGTTCGGTATTTGTGAATGACCAAATAAATGGAACCATCAAAACTACAATCACACTTAAAATTCGATACATAAAAAACTAGGTTTTTAATCACTGCAAAGATAATAATAATGGTGTGTTATTATTATGATTGATATCAGTTTAACATAGCTTTAAAGGAATTTCCAAAACAAATAATCAATATTTATAGTTGAATCGTGACAAATAGTTTTTCAAAAATGTCATGAAATCATAAATCTTAATGTCTGATTTCATTAAAAAAGGAAGATTCTTAAAAGCTCAAAATTAGTTATTTACAATGATGTGTTTTTTTAAATCGAAATTCCTTTAGGTATAAATATATAATTTTGTAATTTTGTCACTTTAAGTTAAAATAGAATATGTCACAAACAAACGTAGAAAAAATTAAGTGTTTAATTATCGGGTCTGGACCTGCTGGATACACAGCTGCAATATATGCATCGCGAGCCAACTTAGCACCCGTTTTATATACAGGTAAAGAGCCAGGTGGTCAATTGACCATTACAAATGATGTGGAAAATTATCCTGGATATCCTAATGGAATAATGGGACCACAAATGATGGAAGATTTTAAAAATCAAGCATTAAGATTCGGCACAGATATTAGATATGAATTGATAGATAAAGTGGATTTTTCTAGCACGCCACATAAAGTATGGTCAGAAACTGGTCATGAGATGCATGCAGATAGCGTTATTATAGCAACAGGAGCTTCTGCAAAATGGTTGGGTTTGGAATCAGAGCAGAGGCTTATGAATAAAGGTGTCTCAGCATGTGCAGTATGTGATGGATTTTTCTTCAGAGGTCAAGAAGTAGCTATTGTAGGCGCAGGTGACACAGCGGCAGAAGAAGCGACTTATCTTGCTAAGTTGTGTAAAAAAGTGCATTTGCTAGTAAGACGTGATGAGATGCGCGCTTCCAAAATAATGCAAGAAAGAGTTTTCAAAACCGAAAATCTTGAAGTGCATTGGAATTCTGAAACAGAAGAGATCCTGGGTGAAGATAGTGTAGAAGGAGCAAGAATAAAAAACACTGTTACTGGTGAGACGACTGTTTTGCCTGTTACAGGTTTTTTTGTGGCTATCGGGCATAAACCCAATACAGATTTGTTTGAAGGGTGGATAGACATGGATAATAATAAATACATTAAAGCAGTACCTGGCAGAAGCCTTACTAATGTAGAAGGTGTTTTTGCATGTGGTGATGCTCAGGACCATATATATAGGCAAGCTGTGACAGCAGCTGGTACTGGTTGTATGGCTGCATTAGACGCTGAGCGATACCTTTCGGATAAAGGAATCATTTAAATTAATTAACAAAACACAATAGAATGTCCAACAAAAAATTCAGATCAGGTGTACTTTTTGGTGATGAAGTTACAGAACTTTTGAATTATGCCAATGAAAATGATTTTGCCTTACCGGCAGTTAATGTCATTGGAACAAATTCCGTAAATGCAGCCTTAGAAACTGCTAAAGCTGTAAATTCTCCAATTATCATTCAATTCAGTAATGGTGGTGCAAGTTTTTATGCAGGGAAAAGTCTTTCCAATGATGGACAAAACTCGGCTATCTTAGGAGGAATTTCTGGGGCAATGCATGTTCATACAGTTGCACAAGCTTATGGTGTACCTGTAATATTACACACCGATCATTGCGCTAAAAAACTTTTGCCTTGGATTGATGGACTTTTGGATGCTAGTGAAGTACATTATGAAAAATATGGTCATCCTCTATATAGTAGTCATATGTTAGATCTCTCAGAGGAGCCATTACACGAAAATATAGAAATTTGCAGAGATTATTTAACTAGAATGAATGATCTAGGTATTACACTTGAGATAGAATTAGGAGTAACAGGTGGGGAAGAAGATGGTGTAGATAACTCCGATGTAGATAGTAGTAGATTGTACACACAGCCTGAAGAAGTTGCTTATTCGTATGAAGAATTGTTGAAAATAAGTGAAAAATTTACCATAGCTGCTGCATTTGGTAATGTTCATGGAGTGTACAAACCAGGGAATGTCTCTTTAAAGCCAATAATTCTTAAAAATTCACAAGATTATATCCAGAAGAAATTTAATACTGGAAAAAATCCTGTAAATTTTGTTTTTCATGGTGGTTCTGGTAGTAGTAGAGAAGAAATCAGAGAAGCAATCACTTACGGAGCTGTCAAAATGAATATCGATACAGATATGCAATGGGCTTACTGGGAAGGAGTCAAAGATTATTATGAATCTAAAAAAGATTTCCTACAAGGTCAAATTGGTAATCCAGAAGGTGCTGACAAACCAAATAAGAAGTACTATGATCCTAGAGTTTGGTTGAGAAGTGGTGAAGTAACATTTGTTAATCGGATGAAACAAGCATTTGAAGATCTAAATTGCTTAAATAGAAATATTTAATTTTTGCTTTCGAATAAGTCAAAAAAAAACCGTAGTAAACTTCATGTTCATTACGGTTTTTTTATGTCAAATTATTACTTAATTTATTTACCGAAAACTTTCTTTAATAGGTCAGAAGTTCTTTGATTTACGTCAGTTCTAATACCTTGCTCTTTTACGGCAATGAGACTAAATAAACCATCAAGTCCTTTATTATTAACGTGGTCATCTAACGCAGGATTCATTTTTTTGACAAAAGGCAGTTTATTATATGCATCTACTACAGTTTTCCAGTAGGTACGAGCATTCACTTCGTCTAAACTAGCTTGAATAATAGGCATAAACTCATTATACAATGGCGTTCTGGATGTTGACTCAAGGTATGTTGTGGCAGCGTTATCTGGACCAGAAAGTATTTTGGTTGCATCTTGGAAACTCATTTGTTTTATTGCATTCACAAATATAGGCGTCGCTTTCTTTGCTGCAATCTCAGCTGCTTGATTCATTTGATTTATCAATTTTGTCTCCACATCTTGAAATCCAGGAACCATCTTGACTTTATCTATAACCTTCTGAGCATCTGCTGGTATTAATATTTTATATGGGCTTTCTAAATAACCCTTTTCTGCAGATAGTTGATTTACAGCGGATTCGATACCGTTATTTAAAGCTTCTTTTAGACCTGCAGATACATCGCCATCGTTTTTAGATAGTGAAGTTACAGAAGATTTAGCCTTATTGAGCATATCTTTGAACTGAGCTTGGGAAGTAGTCACTGCCAGGAATAAAGAGAAAAAACTTAAAATTAAAATTTTCATTTCTTAAAGGTGTATTTTATTATTTAATGGTTTTATAACTGTTATTGGTAGGGGTAAGTTCAGTTTATTAAGTTAATATTTTTATAAAATGCTAAAAATGACTTTTTAGTTCCTATTATGACATGAAAAAGGCACATTTACAAGATGGTAAATAATTACTTTTTGTTAAATTATATTTTTTTCGATATGTATTGTTGCGTGATATGATATTTTATGTACTTTTATGCCCGTTAATTACTTTTTATAACATAAATAATCGAGTCATGCGGATAGCTACAACTATTTTATTCTGTTTTTTACTATCATTGATCAATGCTCAGTCTTTGTCTTCCAATGAATTGCCAACTGAAAAACTTATTTTACCATCTGATCGTGAAAAAATCAATATTTCTCACTTAAGTTATTTAAACCAAGCAAAGCAGGTTGGCTCTAGGAATTCCTTTTCAATCTCATTACCGATTCGAGGTAAATCTATCCTGTTTTCTGCGATACCGAATGAGGTTATTGATGATGAATTTAGGAGACAGTTTCCAGATATTTTAACTTACGACTTAACTGCATTGGATGGAAGTCATTTAAAGGGTGCCTTAACTTTAAGTACTGTAGGTCTTTATGCCACCATATTAAATGCTGGTAAAATGATCAGTATTTATCCAGAAGATGTAAATAAACATGGTTCTCACATAATCGAATACGGCTTTCAACCTGATTTACCCCAACCAAAACAATTTTGTGGGCACGATCACGAAGCTTTTGAAAATTCGGAAATTAAAACCCCAAGAAATTTTGGTAAGAGAATGGGCACTACCATGGGAGATAGGAGATTTAATTATCGAGTTGCTATCGTGACGACAGGCGAATTTTATGTGAAAAATGGAAATAATGACACTGCTGTACGTACAGTTGTCGTCAACTCAGTGAATGGAATCAGTGCAATATTTAATAATGAATTATCTTATAGGTTGACGGTAGGATCTAGAATTTTTCTTTACAATGATCCAAATACTGATCCATTTATACCAGATGGAGCTGGTGGCCAAGGTCGAACAGTGCAAGCAGGGAATATTGTACCTATGCAGTTTGCATCTAATATATTTGACATAGGTCATGTATTTCATCAGCATGAAGACGGAGATAATTGGGGAAATGGTGGGGTAGCTCAGTTACAGTCTGTCTGCGATAATTCTACATTTTTTGGTCCATTAAATAAAGCAAGTGCTTGGTCAGGTGGTTATTCAAATGTTGGGAACGGTTGGATATCGTTAGCAACCCATGAATTCGGACATCAATTTGGTGCCAATCATACTTTTAATGGTATAGGTGAAAGTTGTACGAGTGCAATCAGTGAGATCAATGCATACGAAATCGGAAGTGGTACTACCATTATGTCTTACAATGGAATTTGCGATTCAATACAAAATATTCAAAACAGTGATGTTTTGGATAATTATTTCCATATTAAGAGTTTGGAAGAAATGTATGATTATGTAAATTTTGGTGAAGGCGGCAGTTGTGGTAATCCTGTTACATCTCCGAATGTTGCACCATCGGTAGTGGCTAATCCGTGCAATGCCACTTATACCATACCTAAAGGAACACCATTCTACCTAAAGGCTGAAGGAGAGTGGACCGACTCAGATACGCATACTTATTGTTGGGAACAAATAGATGAAGACGGATCTGGCAAACCTACTCAAGGATTTATTGGTAGTCAAGCTGGTAATTCTACCATTACACCATTATTTAGGTCATTTCCACCTTCAGCTTCGCCTGTAAGATATTTTCCTAGTTTAGAGACCATAATTTCTGGTGTTGCAAGTCCTTTTGAAGTATCGCCAAATGTAGCTAGAAATCTAAATTTTAATGTTTCCCTAAGAGATAATAATGGTGCCGGCGGTGCTGTTGCAAATGATGATATCACAATTGTAGTCAATAATACTGGGCCTTTTAGAGTAACTAGACCTAATGGATTCGAAACATTACAAGCCGGACAGGTTGAAAATTTCACTTGGAATACTAATGGAAGTAATGCCTTATGTAATTTGATGAGAATAAAACTTTCTATAGATGGGGGCAGAACCTATCCAATAATCATTGCTGAAAACGTCTCTTATGCTGCGGGCACATTTTCATTTATGATTCCATCAAATTTTGTAAGAACTACACAAGCTCGAGTCATGATGGAGTGTATGGACTTCGATTGTTTTAGAATTTTTAATGTGTCAAGTTCAAATTTTACCATCAACTCTACTTGTAACCCAGAAAATAGTGTTTTATGTCCAACTACAGATATAAGTCTTGATGCAGGTGACCCTGGGCTTAATCTGAATATGACAAAAGTGGTAGGAAACAGAGTATTCAATATGTCTAGAACAATTAATACTAATTTACCCCTTGGTCAGATAGCTGTTCGTGGTATTGGAGGAGTAGGTTGTTCTGTGATTAGTAATAATTATTATTCCAGCAGGGTTAATATTTATGTGACAGAAACTGGAACTTATACATTTAATATAGGTGATGGTTTCGTCAGTTTGTATAGATCAAATTACAGCCCAATGTCAGCTTGTAATTCCTTTGTAGCATCTTCTGGAACTGATGTGGGTAATATGCTATTCTCAAGTAGCAGCTTTATGACAGCTCAATTAACAGCTTGTACTCAATACGTTTTAGTTTTTTATAGTTTTGATGATTTCCCAGCAATTACCCAAGTTACAAACATAACTGGACCTGGTCTTGTGATCGAAAGCGTCACAGCTCCGGCACCAGCATATCAAAGTGTTTATATTATTGTAAATGATGCTACTGGTTTGATAGAAAGAATAGGGCAGAATACGGATATGACAACAACTCCAGCTGGTAATTATACCATTCATTCTATGGTGATCAGTGCAGGAGCTAACCTAACTTCTTATGTTGGGCAGTCTTTTACTAATTTGTCGAATACAGAATGTTTGAATTTGAGTTACAATTCAAGAAAAGTAGAAATAAAATCTTCATGTGTTATTGAAAGTATAACAGTAGGCACTCAAACACCATGTGTAATATCATCAAATTTTTACACACAGCAACTTACGTTAACATATGATAAACCTCCAGTACCAGCAACGCTGAATGTTAATGGGCAGTTATTTCCAGTAACTTCAAGCCCACAAACAATTACTTTAGTAAATTTAGATTCTGATGGGTTGCCAGTAAATGTGAATGCATTTTTTGTAGAAGCGCCATCTTGTGCTATTACCCAATCAAATTTATTTAATGCTCCAGTCAATTGTTGTCCAGTGGTTTTAGAATTAGGGCCAGACCTTAATCAATGTGTAGGAGATATGGTATCGTTAAATGCAGGAACATCAGGACAAACTTATAAATGGTTTAGGAATGGAATTGAAATTACCACTCAAACATTAAATACACTGACAGTTAGTTCAGATGGTGTTTATTCTGTAGAAGTCATTCATTCTTCAGGCTGTATCAGAAGAGACGCAGTTACAGTTACATTTAATCCTAGACCGTCAGCATTATTAGCACCAAATATCGAATTTTGTCAAAATACAACTGTAACCCTTGAACCTACGATCAACGGTGGTCAATCGTTTGAATGGTTTAGAAATAATATCTTGATTTCTGGAGAAAGTGCAAGTACACTTGACATTTCACAAGGAGGTACTTATAAACTTGTGGTTACCAATTCGTTTGATTGTACAAGTGAAGTACAAACAATTGCTACAACAAAAGCTGCTCCAGTGGTAAATTTAGGTCCTGATGAACAATTGTGTGAAAATGATGATATTATTTTAAATGCAGGATCTGAAGGTATTACTTATGAGTGGTATAAAGATGATGTTTTGATTCCAAATCAAACAAGTAGTCAATTGACACCGATGGGAAGTGGTATTTACAGAGTGATCGTACAGAATGCTGGTTTGTGTTTTGGTGAAGACCAAATAGATGTAAGGTTTTTTGCGAGCCCAATTGTGGAAGATTTTCCTGACACCACCAATGTATGTCAAGGCAATCCTGCAAATTTGCTAGCAGTGGCCCAAGACTTCACTTCTTTGCAATGGTTTTATGAAAATAATCCAATAAATGCTTCAAATTCATTATCCTTGGTTGCAAATAATTCTGGTTTTTATACCATTGAAGCGACCAATAATATAGGATGTAAAACTAGCAAATCCACACAAGTGGAGGTAAGATCACTGCCTGTAGTCAACTTAGAAGATAGGGTTGCTTGTATTGGAGCCACAGTAGAACTTAAAGCCGGTTCAGAAGGAGTAACTTATGAATGGAAAAGAAATGGACTTTTACTTTCAAATACGGCTAATTTCTTGGTGGTGACACAAGCAGGAAACTATTCTGTCGACGTTACAAATCAATATGACTGTACGTCAACTTCAGAAGCAGACATTTCTTTTGTACCAGGTCCATCATTGGAAATAATAGGTGGCGATACAGCTATTTGTTCTGGTGATACATATCTAATTCTTGCTCAATCTTCAGATCCAAATGCGACCATCAGATGGATTAGAAATGGAGATATGGTACTGAATAATCCAAGTTTTGGATTGAGTGTAACTGAAGGCGGAAATTATCTCATTGAAATTACAGGAGGAAATCCATCTTGTACAGTTTCAGAGTCTGTTAACATTACTGTAAATCCTATACCTGGCGTTAACTTAATGAATGATAGAACGATATGTGAAGGCCAACCCTTTCCAGTACTAAATGGTGGCAATAATCAGTCATCTTACAATTGGACTTTAAATGGTGTTCTTTTTGGGACTAGTCAAGTAGTAACAGCAGATAAAACTGGTACTTATAGAGTGGTTGTAACCAATGAATTTGATTGTGAAAATAGTGATGAAGTAAAAGTAACTATCGAACCTTTACCTACTCTGGCATTAAATAATAATTATAATCTATGCGAAGGTGAAGAGTTGACAATAGTTGCTACATCAAATGCAAATAAATTTGAATGGAAAAAAGGTGGAATTGTTGTACCTGGTGTGACTACTAATACCATTTCAATAACAGAGGCAGGGACATATTCGTGTGTCGTAACAAGTCTTGCAAATTGTACCAAAGAGTCAACTTTTACCGTTACATTGCAATTAGCACCTGTAGTATCTTTAGTAGAAGATTTTACGTTATGTCCAGGTATCTCTGCTTCTATAAGTGTTCCGATAAATCCGAACCAAACATATAAATGGTCAGACGGTTCTACTTCTTCTACTTTGATCATAGCACCTAGACAGCCTTTGCTATTGACAGATGTAAAATATACAGTTACAGTAACTAATGCGCAAGGTTGTGCTAGTATAGATAGTATAAATATTACTTTCCTACCTATAGTACAAGCGACTGTTACTACTCATAAACCTGGTGTTTGTAATGGTGAGCCTGTTGTTTTAACAGCATCAGGTGGTGTAAATTATACATGGATAGACCCCACTGGTACACTATCCACCACCACAGGTCCAGTCACTACTGCAAGCCCTGAGGAAACAACTGAATATAAAGTAGTAGTAGATGATGGCGTCTGCTTACAAAGTGGTGTCGAAGAAACAATAGAAATAGAAGTATTTGAGTCGGCTGAAATTAGTGCTGGTTTAGATACTTGTGTTATAACGGGTAGAACAATTAAATTAGCTGCTTCTGGAGGTGTGAGCTATCAATGGGATAATACTGATTTAATTGTAGGGCCTTCAAATGTATCAGATCCCGTTGTGAAGCCTTTATTGGAGACCGTATTTACGGTGACGGTGACTGACAGAAATGGTTGTGAGTTTTCGGATGATGTAACTATTTGTATTTTAGAGGATCCACTTGCATTTTTTAAGGAGGTAAGTATTATTACACCTAACGGTGATGGTAAAAACGATGCACTATATTTTTCAGGACTAGAAGCATTTCCAGACAACAGTTTAAAGATATTTAATAGGTGGGGCAATCTTATCTTCGAACAAGAAGGGTATCAAACATTCGGCAACTTATTTGAAGGTTTGAGAAATGGGGATAAACTTCCAGCTGACACATATTATTACATCTTGACCTTCGAGGACAAAGTTGTAAAAAGTTCGTTAACCATTTTGTGGAATTAAATTATATTAAAAAGAAATTAGAATGAGACAAATAATAATTTTTGGTAGTTTGATATTTTTATTCGCAACCAAATTGAACGCGCAGCAATTGGCAAATAGTAGTCATATTGCAGAAACAAGGGCTATTTGGAACCCAGCATTTACAGCTGTGGGTAATGATATGATCTTTGATGGATTCTTCAGAATGCAGTGGTTGGGATTCAAAGGTGCACCTATTACGGGGTTTGCATCATTTCAGTACCCTTTGCTGAAGTATAATATGAGTGGAGGTGCCATCTTACATTTTGATCAAACAGGTCCAGTTAGTAAAGTAGGTGTACAACTTAATTATTCATACAAATTAAAAGAAGTACTAAGTAGATATGGTCAGCTATCACTAGGCGTTTCGGCAGATTTTCAACAGTATTCATTTAATGGTGCTGGTGAAATATTTAATGATGAAAATGATGGATTGATATTAGGTGGAAGATCGGGAGCATTTTTTCCATCTGTTGGTGGTGGATTTTTTTATACATCTAATGTCAGGGAATACAAAGGCAACACATTTTTTGTAGGTGCTGCGATGAGTCAAATATACACCACAGAAGTTTTGGTAAATGATTTTGATCAGGTGAGACAAAGTCATATTCATTTTAATGTAGGTGGAAGATTTTATAATTATGATTCTTATTTTGAACCGATGATCACTGCGAATATTGTAAATCCTGATATTATTGATGTACTCTATGGGTTAAAGTTTGAAAAGCAAAACGCTTTTTGGGCAGGAGCAGGATTCTCTAGTGCAAGTATGGTAGCTGTTCAAGGTGGTGTTATTTTGGATGATTTTGGTGATAGGTATAGTAAACTTAAAATAGGAATCTTAGCTTCATATGGGGTAGGTGGTACGTTAAGTAGAGCTGGTGCTGGCACTGAATTGTACATAGGTTATTATTTTGATAAAAAATAGAAATTGCATACACCAGATATCATTTACAAGATAAAGAACACTGTAAAGCAAAAGCTAGAAAATGCAGAAGCTGGGCATGACTGGTTTCATGTAGAAAGGGTGTATAAAATCGCTGTAAAAATCGCAGCCACAGAAACCAATATTGATATGTCTGTCATTGAATACGCTGCTTTATTGCATGATATCGCTGATTCTAAATTTCATGATGGTGATGAGACAATAGGTCCAGCATTGGCTAGAGATATATTGGAAGAATTGGACGTTTCAAGAGAAAAAATAGAACATACTGTAAAAGTTATTGAAAATATTTCATTTAAAGGAGGCCATTCTTTTTCTGATTTTGCATCAAAAGAGCTTGATATCGTAAGAGATGCGGATAGGCTTGATGCGATTGGTGCGATTGGTGTTGCTAGGCCTTTTAACTATGGTGGTTTTAAAGGGCGAAAATTGTATGATCCTGAAATATCTCCAAATTTGAATATGACAAAAGAAGCATATAAAAATAGTACAGCTCCTACCATCAATCACTTTTATGAAAAGCTTTTGCTATTAAAAGATAAAATGAAAACTAAAGAAGGTAAAAGAATAGCTGAAGAACGTCATGCTTTTTTGGAATTGTATTTAAGTCAGTTTATGTCTGAAGTCAATTGATGTTTGCATATTATTATTTGTAAAAAATTTGTAATATGTATAAATTCTGTATTTTTGCAATAATTTAATAAATAATTAAGAATATTTGACGTTATCTATACGTCAATAACCTGATTTAGGTCATCTTATTAGTAACATCAATAAATTTTATCAAATATGAACAATTCATTTGCATTTGAAGACAAAAATAGAAATAAAGGGAAAAGGATTTCCTTTATCATTCACGTTTTGATTTTATTGATTGCATTTTTTTACTATTTGCCACAAGTAGAATTGGATGTAGAAGATGAAAAACCACCATATGCGGTGAAAGTAGATTTTACTTTTGAAGAGAGTTCATTAAGCAAATTTGCACATGAAGACGAAGGTGCACAAAGAGCAAAATCTGAATCAGCTCCAGAAGAAACACCAGAACAGCCAACACAAGAACAAGCAACACAGCCTGAAGTCATTGAAACTACTCAGCCACAAGTCATTGATGTGCCTAAGCCAGACATAAAAATGCCAACTCCCGTGGTGACTAAAGATGAAGTCATAGAGACCAAAACGCCTATAGAAGAATCTCCCGTCAAAGTAGTAGAGAAGCCCAAAGCACCTACAAGCAAACCAGTGCCAACCAAACCAAGCTCTAGTCCTTCTACAAGTTCTACTTCGGGTTCTACCACAGGTACTTCTACTTCAAAACCTTCCACAGTAAATGGGAAAGAAGGTGGTACAGGTAAAGGAAATACAGGAACTGGAGCTGGAAAAGATAAAGGTGATGATGGTGATGCTGGTGCGGGTAACTCAAGTGATGGCACAGGCGCGTATGATGGATCAGGAGATGGCGTCTTTGGAAGAAAGATAATATACAGAGATTTGAGCGCTGCTAAGGAAGCTGTTAATGTTAGTGGAAATGTATCAATTAAAGTTTGTATTAATAGGGCTGGATTGGTGACTTATGTGGAGCTTAATAATGCGGAAACTACAATGAGAGATAAACTAACGCTCAAAAAATTTTTAAAGGCTGCCAGAGGGTATAAGTTTCAACCCGACTTGACAGCACCTAAGGAGCAGTGCGGTAAAATGTCATTTAAGATTGATAATTCAATTAATAATAAATTGAGAAAATAGTAATGAAAGCGCAAAATGAAGATCCATTTTGCGCTTTTTTTTATATAAGAAAATTAAAGGAAATTAGCTCATATGAAAAGTTATAAGTGGATATTGGTGCTTGGAGTGATGTTTATTATCTTGATTTGTGAAACACCAATAAAAGCACAAACAACAAGTAAAGAAGTACAAATTAATGAATCAGACCTTTCGATAGTTAAATCAATGGATTGTATTGATACATCATATATTTCCAAATTATCTGAAATTGGTGTTTTCGGGAGAAAAATAATATATAGAGATTTAAGTGCTACAAAATCATTATCTACAATAAGTGGCAGTATCGCTGTAAAGGTTTGTATTAATAGAGCAGGTTTGGTTACGTATGTTGAACTATACCCAGATGAAACAACAATTACGGATAAGAAAACACTTAAAAGCTATTTAAAAGCAGCAAGAACATATAAATTTCAGCCTGATTACACGGCGCATAAAGAGCAGTGTGGCAAACTGCTATTCAATATCAATAATTCATCAAAAAAATAGTTTAAAGAAATATTATGAAAGTAAATTATTTTATAGTTCCATTTTTTACTTTCTTGATTATAGTTAATGCATGTGAAACCCCCAAGGTGACTCAAAAGCCAATAGAAGAAAACCCAGAATTTGTAGTTTCGGATGATCTAATAATAAATATGCTGGATTCTGTGAATGCAAGTGAGTTAAGATATGATGTAATAGGAGGTGGGTCATTTGGTAGAAAAATAATATATCGTGATATGAGTGCAGCAAAGTTAGCAACCATTGTAAGCGGTAGAGTCGGAGTTAAAGTTTGTATTAACAGGGATGGAATAGTGAAATATGCGGAAATCCTACAAGATAGTTCCACGATAAAAGATGTAAGGATTCTTAAAAAATGCCTTAAAGCATCATGCGGATATAAGTTTGAACCAAATCCAGATGCACCTGAAGTTCAATGTGGTAGAATGTCATTTAAAATAGAAAATTCTATAAATAAATTTAACAGAAATTAATATGAATGTAGCTAAATATTTGTCATTCTGTTTTGTCACAATGACATTTCTTTACGCCTGCGAAACACCAAAGGTCGCTCAAAAAACTGAAATTGTAGATTCAGATGATTTAATCATAAAATTAATTGACTCGGTTGATTTTTCAACTTTAAGAATGGATACTTCAGGAGATGGAGTATTTAAGAAAAATAATATTTAGAGAAATGAGATTTTTTAAAGCCACAACAAATGAAAGTGGGATAATACAAGTAAAACTTTGTATTAATCGCGAAGGTATTGTAAAATATGTGGAAATTCAAAGGGATAGAACAACTATTAAAAATATAAATACCTTGAAGAGTTATCTTAAGGGATCAGCAGGATATAAGTTTCAACCTAGTTCTGAAGCACCCGAATATGAATGTGGTAAAATAACATTTCGAATTGATAATTCCAGAAATAACAGACTTAGATAACATAAACAATAAATTATGAAATTGATATTTGTTTTGATTTTTAAATTGACTGTGTATACTGATAATTCTTCTTTGCTTGATGGTTCAACTAAGGGATTATCAGATAGAATTTGTCAAGAAGGAATTGTACCAATTATAGATGGTTTTTCTGGTCGGAAAATAACTAAAATGCCAACAATCATCTTTGACCAAAAAGGCATCATTTCAACAACGATTTGTATAAGTAGCAAAGGAATAGTGTCCTATGTAGGAATAAATGATAAAGAGACAACCATCAAAGAAAAAACAGTATTAAAAAGTTTTTTGAAAACTCTAAGACAATTTGAGTTTGAAAGTAAGCCAATAAAGGAAGAGTGTGGCACTGTTACTTTTAAGAATCTATGAATTTATGTCTATAATCTTCTTTTAGGTCTAGAAGATTTAAGGTTTTTGAAAATTTAGGCAGTATTGGTGAAAAGTATTACTGACGAATGTGTTGCCATATCCATAAGGTGCTAGGTTTATATCATCTTGACACCAAAAAGTTTCTGGTAGCAATATCAATTTACTCATTAGTATATCAGATAAATCCCAAGCAAAAGGATAATTCTTACCTTTTTTCTTGATGTTTTTGACCACAATTGTTAGATAACTACCCGATTTCATGATGTCTAGAATATTGAAGTAAACATTTGCTAGATCAGTGATAAATTGTTGATAGTCTGCTATGTTACCTAAGTCTTCAGTATTGTCCGAATAATTCGTTTGAAGTCCTTTTTCTACTCTTTTTGCTTGGTTTTCAGCACCTTTCATGTTGAGCATATCCCAGTACGGTGGAGATGTAATCAAATAATCTATTTCAGGGAAATCATCTTTCGATATTTCTCTTACATCTTTATTCAACAAAATAAACTTATTATCAATGGGTGATTGAAATAAATCTGTTTGCTTTGGCGCTACAATTTCACTACATCTACCAAATGCAATCTCCGCAAAGAACGGACTCAATTCGGTACCATAGGCATTTCTACTTGCTTTAAGGGATGCTACTTGTGTACTCCCTGTTCCTGACATTGGGTCAAAAATATTGGCATTTTCAGTTGTAAACTCTTGTAAGAACATGGTGACAAGTTCTTCTGGATATTTAGCAGGATGAAGTATTTCATTCTTTTTTCTTGGCTGTGGTTTTAGTATGAACCAGCTTGGTATCGTGGATTTGAAACTAAAATTGCTACTCTTTTGTATTTTATTTTCAAATAATCGATGTTTTTTCTCTTCAAAAATACCATTGGATAGTTCGTCTTTTCTGAAATATAGGCAATAAAAGATCTTATTATTAGGGATAAACTTGTGATTATCTTTTGTCTTTAATGACATTATTTCATTAGTACAAGCTATTTTTTCATCTTTAAGACTAAATATTGAGCTGAGTTGCCATGCAAGATCCCACGCTAAAGGCATGTATTTATCTTCTACAAATACATTTGGAATTAAAACTGTCAAAAAACGTCTATGTGCCAGAGTTTCGAAAATTTTAATACAAATGTTGATGGTTTCTTCTTTAATCTTTTGGTAATCAGAAATTTTTTTAATTGAATTTACTGAATTCCTGAGATCTAAGATAGCATATTGCAAGGCTTCATTGTTGAAGTCATTCGCTTTTATTAATCCTACATTCTGCGATTCACAAATGTTTGATAGAAGCTCAGCATTATCACCATAGTAAAAGACTTTTTCTTCAGTTTCATCTTCTCTAATGAAAAATCTTATATTTTCAGTCAACAATTTCTCTTCCGTATCATATTTAAACCATGATTTTTGGAAGGGCAGCCATTCTTTTGAAGTTAACCTGTTAAATCTATTTTTCAAAGTATATGTCGTTAGTAACCAAATGATTGGGTGTTTTTGTTTTCTTTTGCTTTCGGATCGTATTTGACCATGATGTTTATCCACAATGATCTTGAAATTCTTAAAAAGAACATATACGTCAAAGCTGCAATGACCAGTAAAATAAACATGGAAGTATTCAGCGAAAGCTTGAATATTATTAAGCAAGTACCAATGACACCCAAAAAGAAGAAGGCTGAAATGATATATGATAAAAACATCGCACCATAATAAAACCCAGGTTCTGGTTCAAACTTTTGGTTACATACAGGACATTGTTCCGGCATAGAGATTGGTTTAGAAAACTCAAACGGTTTTGTAAACAAATCGCCTTCTTGACACCTTGGACACTTTTTCATAAAAGTGTTAAATAAAAAATTTCTTTTTGACATGATTTATATTAAATATAATTTTAGTTATTTTATTTGCTTGTTTTCGAGTTTGATAGCTTTTTCTAATACTTCTTCCTTTAATTTCGTTTTGTAGGACGACACTTTTTCCAATATTAATTGATCACTAATTCCTATGATGGACACCGCTAGAATTCCTGCATTTTTAGCCCCATTGAGTGCAACAGTTGCCACTGGAATTCCACCTGGCATTTGTAAAATCGATAATATGGAATCCCAACCATCTATAGAATTACTAGATTTTACAGGTACACCTATAACAGGTAGTGGTGTAATGGATGCAACCATTCCTGGCAAATGTGCTGCACCACCCGCACCAGCAATGATCACTTTTATTCCACGAAGGTGTGCGTTTTTTCCAAATTCAAACATTCTTTCTGGAGTCCTATGAGCCGATACGATGGTCATCTCATATGAAATTCCAAAATAATCAAGCATTTCTGCAGCCTGTTGCATAATGGGTAGGTCAGAGTCGGACCCCATAATGATACTAACTATTGGATTGGTCATATTTATGATATCACTTTTAAGGTGTTTTGAACAAATTTGGCTTTTTGGATAGCATCATCAAGTTTTTCATCGACGATCGTGACGTGGCCCATTTTTCTAAATGGTTTGGTATCTTTTTTACCATATAAGTGTGGATAAACACCTGAAATATTCAAACATTCTTCAATCCCTTGATAATTCACAGGACCGCTATATCCACTTTCTCCTAATAAATTAACCATGACTGCAGGTCTGACGAGAGATGGATCACCAAGTGGTAAACCCAAGATTGCTCTCAGATGCATTTCGTATTGTGATGTTACATTCGCTTCTATAGTATGATGACCAGAGTTGTGAGGTCTTGGTGCCACTTCATTTACTAGTAATTTGCCTTCTTTTGTTACAAACATTTCTACTGCAAGTAATCCTACGATGTCCATTTTATGGGCAATCTGGATAGCAAGTTTTTCTGCTGCTTCTGACAATTCATTACTTATAGATGAAGGACAAAACAAGTATTCTACAAGATTTGCTACAGGATGGAAGTGCATTTCGACTGCTGGGAAAGTTGCCATATCACCATTGATGCTACGACCTACTATGACCGCAATTTCTTTATCGATATCAACAATATCTTCTGTAAGACTTGGACCTTTCATTAAATTTGCTAAATCATCTTGAACTCTAACTACATGGACTCCTTTACCATCGTAGCCATCGCTGCGGAGTTTCTGAACAAATGGTATGCTAAGTGTTCCTTCTGTGATAGCTTGAAGAATATCAGATGCGTCTTTATGGAGTCGGAATGAAGAACTTGGAAAGCCAGATGCTTGATAAAACTCTTTTTGGAGACCTTTATCTCTTATTATTTTTAAAGAAGAAGGCTTAGGATAAACTGATTTTCCCAATTTTTCTAATTCTTCTAATGCAGATACATTAATATTTTCAATCTCAATGGTAATTACATCAAGGTTTAACCCAAAAGCTAATACGTCATCGTAATTATTAATATCACCACAAACAAAATCTCTACATATCTGGGCAGAAGGAAATGTACTATCTTTGTCCATGACACTTATGTCTAAACCAAGTTTACTGCCTGCCTGACATAACATTTTACCTAACTGGCCACCACCAATAATTCCAATTTTTTGTGATAATCTATTCAAACTCACCTTAATATCATTTCTGGGCTCAAAGATACATTTTTATGTAGAATAGTTTTGTAACTTGGGTTACTGATATTTTAATAGAGATGTTTTCTTAGTTTAAGTAAACGAAAAACAAGATAATGATAGAAGAAATTATCCTTTGAAATATTTTTTTTTCATACTTTTGTGCGATAGTTGGAATGACTGACTTATAGTACAAAATGAATCTTAAATGAATTACAGATTTTTAATAGGCTTTTCGGCGTTGCTGCTGTTTTCTTGTAAAGAAGAAAAGTCAAAAGTTTTTCAAAGAGAATTAGTAGGAAGATGGGAAGTTTTTGCTTCTGAAATGAATCAGAAACCAAATGAGTTTATGCAAGAAGGTTTCTTTGAATTCAATAGTGACCTAACGGTTGAGTCCAATTTATTTGATGATGGAAAAAAACACAATTACAAAGTCGAAGAAGAAAAATTAAAAATTGACACTGAGACACCGTTTGAACTCAATATTTCTAAATTGGAGTCTGATACATTGATTCTAGAAGGGAAAATGAAGATATTTCATATGAAGTATTATCTTAAAAGACAGAAATAAATTTATTTTTGTTTGAGTTATTTAGCTATTTTTGCTTGTACTGATCTGAAAAACACCTGTAATTGCTGTCGTGGTGAATACAATTATGGAATAAATAATCAATTCAACTAAGTTTGATCCAATCAAAAGAAAATTTTAGTTGTTAATTACATTATATTTGTACTACTAAAATAGGTTAAATGTTTAAGTATATACTATTAGCAGTTTTATTTTGTTTGTCACTTGAATCAAAATCCATCAACTTGGATGTGAGCTCTTATGTTTTTCATGGGACAAAGAATTATGCAGAATTATATCTCAGGGTAGATGCCAAGTCTGTGCAGTGGTCCATAAGAGATGGTAAAAATGAAGCTGCTGTCGAGTTTTTAATTTTTATTACAAATGATAAAAATGATATTGTAGGATATGATAAATTTATTTTAAAGACAAGTAATCTTGACAGTATTAGGGACTTTTTAGACGTAAAAAGGTTTGTATTAAATGCAGGTGAGTATACCGTAAAGGTTGAAGCATTTGATTTTTCAAATCCTGATGACAAAATTGAATTAGAACAAAAGATATATGTATCACCACAAACATCACCAGTATTTACATCTGATATTTTACTTCTTGGAGATGTCCACAAGGAAAGCACTGAATCGCCTTTAGTGAAAAATGGTCTTTATATGGAGCCACTCGCTTATAATTATTCATCAAAAGACGATCAGTCGATTAACTTTTATATTGAAGTTTATGATGAAAAGAAGGATTTGGCTCAAGATTATTTTGTCAAATATGCGTTAATGGAGGGATTCAAATCTAATTTAAATACAAAACAGCTGCTTGTAAAATATAAAAAATTATCCAAATTAGATGTTGAACCATTATTGTTGAATTTTCCTACAAGTAGTATTATGTCAGGCGATTATCATCTATTGATTAATGTAGTTGATAAGCAAAAAAATGTTGTTTTTTCAAAATCTGCAAATTTTGTAAAAAGTAACCCCGTAGCTGATATAGCATTTCTAGAAAGCTACAATGATAATTTAGAAAACTCGTTTGCTCAAAAATTGATGCCAGAGGATATGGATTTTATTATCAAGGCTCATTTTCCAATCACGGACCAAAGTCAAACTGCTACCTTGAGAGAATTATTATCATCCAATAAGATTAAAAGCCAGCGGTCTTTTATATACCAGTTCTGGAAATCGAGCAATCCAGCAAACCCTGAAGCTGCATATAACGGATATATGGAAGTTGCAAAAGCAGTCGACAAGAAGTTTTATACCAATGCAGGTTATGGTTTTCAATCTGATAGAGGACACATTTTTCTGAAGTATGGCAAACCAACCAACGTCATCACTGTAGAAACTGAAGTAGATGCGCCGCCTTATGAAATATGGTATTACAATACTATGCCGCGTACAAGACAAACTAATGTAAGGTTTCTATTTTTTAATAAATCATTGGCTCACAATGACTTCCATTTATTACATTCTACTTGTTTGAGCGAAAGGTCTAATCCCGCATGGGAAACCATATTATATGGTTCCGTTCCGAATGATAGGATTGGTAATGCTGTCGATGCCACTACTGTAAAAGAGAATTTCAATAGAAACGCTAGGAGATATTTTAATGAATTTTAGTATTGATGCTTTATGGGCACTCGTTCAATACTTTTTCAACATCTAGGATGGTACTTTCTTTAAAGTCTTTGGCCCAAGTATGATTTACATAGTTAACAATATTAGTTATTTCTGTAGCACTAAACTTCTTGAAAGAAGGCATTTGCTTTAATAAATAGGTAGAATCTTGGAAAATAGTATCATTCAAACCGTTTTTAATAATGCATGAGAAATCTGCTGATCCGATTTGAGCTGACGATGACAATGCAGGTATTAAACCACCAAGGCCACTACCATCTTCCATGTGGCAGTTTTGACAGTTTACAGCATACAGCCTTTTTCCTTGCATATAAGTTGTGTCGCCACAACCAGCAAAAGATAACATTATCGTAATTAATAATAAAATTGATACTCCTGTATAATTCTCAATACAATTCATTTTAAGTTTTATTTACTTTTATATGATTCTAAAAGTTTTGCGACGTCTGCTATTATCTTCGGTGTATTTTCAGGATCTGTTCCTTCACTAAAAGAACGAACGTGACCTTCCTTATCTATTAGTAATATCTTACCACTGTGGTCAAAACCACCAGGAGCATCTGCATCTTCAAAAGCTGCCACAAAAAAAGTGTTTGCAAGTTCCAAAGTAGCATCTTTGTCTCCTGTAAGGAAATACCATTTATTGTGGTCAATTCCTAAGTTATTGGCATACAATTTAAGTTTTGCGACATCATCTCTTTTCGGGTCAAGTGTGAAGGAAACTAGTTTTACATTTGGTTCGTCTTTTACAGCATCATAAATTTTTGTCATTTCTTTCATCACTTTTGGACATATAGAAGGACATGATGTGAAAAAGAAATCAGCTATATATATGTATTCAGACATTTTTTTGTTGTCAACCAATACACTATCCTGATTTAAATGAGCAAACTGACCTACTTTGTGATGTATTTCTATTCCATTTTCTACCACTGTTTGGCCGAGATAGGGTAGGTCACCACTTTTGGGTGAACAGTTAAAGAATGTCAAAATAGTTACAATAAACAAAAGATGTATTTTGGGATTCATATTATTTTGAGTTTAAGGTTTTTAAAGAATCAAGCACTTGTTTTCCATTTTTTATACTTGCATACATGGCGTCGCTTACCTTACTGATTTTTATTTTTTCACTTTCCAGATATGCTGTTTCTCCCGATTTATCGGCGGGTAGCTTAAATTCAGCCATCCAAGACATCATTGCTTCATCCGCATCGTCCAACGCTTTGACATTTTTTAAGATTAAATCCTTTGTTTCTGGCGTTTCTATTGCTTTTAAGTCCTTTTTAATGGTATGAATAGTAGACATTTCAGGCATTACAGCATCATGAATTTCCATAACTTCTTTGTACAATGGACTTTCTTGGTTTTCTATTTTTGCATTTTCTTTACAAGAAGTAAGTACAAGAAATGCAATAAGAATTCTATACATCATGTTTTCAAAATATTATTTTGCAAAGGTAAGGTTTTGTATCAATACCAAAGATGTTAATATGGTAAAAGTATAGGATTACTGATTTTAGAATAATTCTAAAAACGAAATCAAATCAAAAAAGTAAAGTGAAATGTAATAGTTTTATATTAAGTCTTTGACAACTACATTTGGACATTCAAAAATGGTCTAATTATTGAAGTTATCATTATATGGCAGGAAATAAACCATCAAAAAAGAAGTTAGCTTTTCCAATTTCTGAGCAATTAGATCAATATCTAAAACGATATGGTCGCAGTGCTACTTTTCCTATTCAATATGAAGATATGACTAGGTATATTGCTTCCACTCCATTGTTAGATAGTAAAGGAAATGATCTATTTTGGGAAACTGTTTACTATTCTGAGTATGACCAAGAGATGATTAATGAGGCACTCTGTGTCATTTATTCGCTCTTAAAGACAGATGGAGACCGAGAAGTTATAGATCACTTGTCTGTTAGTAGAATTGATTTTTGTATATTCGGTAATACCAATCCATTTAGGGTCAGGATTATAAATAAGCTAAATGATAACTATGATCACTTCTACATCAAAAAAACAGATGCATCTAGAGTATATGGTTTAGAATTGGAAGAGTTGCTTTCGCCAAATAGTCTTTCTTACCTTGTACATAAAGATACTCTTATAGAAGAGCATATTGCTGGTATACCTGGTGATGATTTTATAAGAAATCATATTAAAATAGACACCTTTAACCAAATACGGGTAGCTAAAGAGTTTATAAAATTTAATGAAAGATGTTTTATCCAGCTTTTGGGTGACATGCGTGCGTACAACTATATTGTCGACATTACGCCAGATATTGAAGGTTCTCAATACAGGATAAGAGCAATAGATTTTGACCAACAGTCTTATGAAGGTAGAAAACAATTTTACCTTCCACAATATTTTAAAGAAAATAATGGTATTCTAAAACTAGGTTTTGACAATCTGACCTATGACTCTGTCAAACAATACCAATTGGAAGAACGATCTCTTATAGCACGTAGAGCAAAAATCTCAAGAGATAGACTCACTAAATTGTTACGATGTATGATCGCCGATAATATTTCGTCAGATGAAAAGGTTGAAAGACTGAGAGCCGATCTTGCCAAGCATCATCATAATAAAGCATTTCTTCAATGCAAAAATATGGGGGAAATCGTTTTGTTAAATATAAAACTGGTTGTTCAAAAAGAATTTACCCAAAGTATTTTAGAATTATAAAAAAAAATACCCATCGACTGAATCAAATGGGTATTTAGATTTATTTATATTCTAAGTTTATGATTAGTCCGTGATGTACGGATAATCTTTTTGCGTATAATTATCTTCGTATAACTCTGATGGTACAGGATAAGAAGAGTTTTCTGCAAATTCCATTGCATTATCCACCTCAATATTAATAGCATCAATAATGGCATCCACTTCTTTTTGAGTGGCAATCTTTTCTGAAATGATTTTGCTTTGAATCATTACGACAGGATCTCGGTCTTTGTAAGCTTCGAGTTCTTCTTTAGTTCTGTATTTTGCAGGGTCAGAAACTGAGTGTCCTCTATATCTATATGTTTTGATTTCTAAATAATAAGGACCTTTTCCAGATCTAATGTGAGCAGCTGCTCTCTGAAGACCTTCATGGACTGACTCAGGGCTCATTCCGTCTATTGTTTCACTTGGCATGTCAAAAGCCAATCCAATTTTTGCTAGGTCATGGACATTACTAGTACGAGTTACTGACGTTCCCATGGCATACATATTATTTTCACATATGTACAATACAGGAAGTTTCCAAGTCATTGCCATGTTAAATGATTCGTACAACGCACCTTGTCTAGCTGCGCCATCACCAAACATTGTAACACAAAACTTATCTGTTCCTTTGTATTTCTCTGCAAAGCCTATGCCTGTTCCTATTGGAATTTGAGCACCGACGATACCATTACCTCCGAAGTAGTTGTGCTCTGCTGAGAAAAAGTGCATACTTCCGCCTTTCCCTTTCACACAACCAGTTTCTTTACCATACAACTCCGCCATACATGAATTAGAATCAAGTCCTCTTGCTAGAGCGATACCATGCTGTCTGTATGCAGTTACAATTTTATCTTCTTTCTGAATGCCAGTCACTAATCCAGCAGCAATTGCTTCTTGACCAATATAAACATGACAAAATCCCCTTATTTTTTGTTGGGAATATGCAAAAAGTGTTTTCTCTTCAAATCTTCTAATACGGTACATTGTTTCAAACCAAGTCAAGTAAGTTGCTTTGTCGTACTTGTTTGTCTTTACTTTTTTGTCCGCTGCTTTCTTTTTTTCCAATACTTCTGCCATAACGGGATATTAATTTTATAATTGGGTTGATTTATTTTAAACCGTAAAATTACTGTATTGTTGTTACATTTGCAAAATTGACTCTTTGATTTTTAAAATATATTGATCTCCATTTAATTTTTAGTTAAATTTATGGAATTTAGAATTTTAAAATCTAGTCGAACGTTCTAATTCTAATTACCAGATAAATATACTTCTTATGTATAAAATGTTCGTTTTTTTATGTTGTTGTTTTACATTGACTAGTACAATGGCCCAAAATCAGAAAAGGGTCAGTCTGCCGAAAGACTCCTTATATAATGCTAATATTAAAAAATCAAAACTTTATGGGGTTTATATTCCTAGAGATGTAGATGATGCGATGGCAAAATTGATGGAACTTACCACGGAAGAAGCTAGAAAACCAATGCTCAAAGTAGGAGAAGATACTATAGCTAAAAAACTGCATTTCGGATTAGGAAGATGGATGGAGTACAATTGGAATTTTGATGAAGGGTCTAGGTTTTCTCACGTATTAAGGGAAAAAGGACTGACATATACCGAAGATATGACCAGATTTATGTTAATCACTTTCCATAGGCACATATCAGGGAAGCCTTTGGATACAGATGCTTTGATTGCGAAAATTGTAGCAGAAAGAAATAAAAAGATACAAGAACAACGAGATAAAAATCAAATCATCAAAGTGGAAACACGGAAAGTAGAAAAGAAAGAATAGGTAAAATAGTAATTTTAACAAAAATTTAATTTGGTGAATACTTAATGCCTAAAACCCATAAAATCAGCTATTTAGGTTGGTTTGGCTTAAGTTTTTGTTCTCTATCAAATATTATTTTGAACAATTGAATGATTCATTTCATTTATATGGTGATACATTGGAATTATTATTTTAAATCCAACATAATTTCATTTTTAATCATTAAAATCAACAACTAAATGAAAAGTTTTTTCAATTTACTATTAATTCCGGCATTATCGCTACTTTTGGTAAGTGCTGATGCTCAAATCAAAACACCTGCGGCAAGTCCAAGTTCTAAAGTGGAAACAACAGTAGGCTTGACAAATGTGACGCTTGATTATTCAAGACCTAGCAAGAACGGTCGTAAAATTTTTGGTGATTTAGTACCTTTTGGTTCACTTTGGAGAACAGGTGCAAACAAAAACTCAATTGTTACTTTCAGTGATGATGTAATGATAGGTGGTAAAGAAGTAAAAAAAGGCAGTTATGCTATTTTTACAAAACCAAGTCAAACATCTTGGGAAGTTACTTTTTATACTGATACAGAAAACTGGGGAACTCCTGAGAAATGGGATGATGCAAAAGTTGCTGCAAAAGTAATGGTATCTCCACAGGCAATCAATACTGTAGAAACGTTTACAATTAATGTAGGTAATGTAACAAATGAAAGTTTCCACTTAGAAATCATGTGGGATAATGTAAATGTACCTGTTAAAATCGAAGTACCTACTGATAAAAAAGTTTCTTCTAGTATCACCGCTGTAATGGCTGGACCGTCAGCAAACGATTATTATAATGCAGCAAGATATTACAGAGAAGCTAAAAAAGACTTGACTCAGGCTTTAGCATGGATGAACAAATCTGTAGAAATGGGTAATGACAAGTTTTGGATACTAAGACAAAAATCATTGATAGAAGCAGATATGGGTAATTTTAAAGCAGCAATAGCAACTGCGAATGAATCATTGGCAAAAGCAAAAGAAGCTGGTAACAATGATTACATTAAAATGAATATGGACTCAATAGCAGCTTGGTCTAAAAAATAATAGTTAAGATTTCTAATTCTTGACTTAGATAAAAGGATGGTAATCTGCATTGATTGCCATCCTTTTTTTATGCTAAAAAGGGAAATTCTCTATCAAACTCCTTAAAAACTCAGGAAGAATAGCTGGTCGACTCACAATGGCTATCATAATACCAGCAATCGCACCAAAAAAGTGTGCATCGTGTCCGATGTTATCGTTTTGATTTTTTGATGCCCAAGATTCATACCATAAATAAAGGACTCCGAAAATGATAGCTGGCACGGGGATAATTGCATAAAGTCCCAACATATTCCATGGGTAAATCAAAATGTAAATAAAGAGAATACCAGATACTCCTCCAGATGCTCCAATAGCTGTGTAATATGGATTATTTTCATGTTTAAAATAGGTAGGAATATTTGCAAGTATGATAGTTAATAAATAAGTAACGCCAAATAAGATACTACCACCAATCATTCCAAAATGGTAGGTGTAATATTGTTCGAGCGCTGTTCCAAAGGAGTGAAATACAAACATATTTATAATCAAATGCATATAATCGCCATGTAGAAAACCTGATGTCAGCCAACGGTAATATTCCTTTCGCTGATGTTCTACAGCAGGGTAGTGTTTTAACTTGTCAAACATGGTTCTATTGTTAAAAGCCAAGAAAGACACGACACATGTAATCACCAAAATGACTATGGTAAGACTCATAAATAAGGATTTAATTGATGCAAAGGTATTTAAATATTATGGTATTTTTCGTTTTTGATGATGGTGTAACCACGGTAGATTTGTTCTACCAGAAATAGCCGCACCATCTGATGTGAAAAAGTCATTTTAGATAAAGAGATGAGATGATTGGCTCTATCACGTATGAGTTCATGGTGTCCATAAGCTCCGCCTATCAGGAAGATGAGCGATTTTGTTGACTGAACTTGCATTTTTTCCAGATAAGCTCCAAATTGTACAGAATCATATGACTGACCTTTTTCGTCGAGTAATACTAAAATGTCTTCAGATTTTAATTTGGACAAGACCATTTCTGCTTCACGTTTGAGTGTTTCGGTAGGGAGCTGTGCAGCTTTAACATCTTTAAATTCTTCGTAAGAGATCTGTGTATAGTGTTTGAGCCGCTTTAGGTATTTATTTATGCCTTCCTCTAGATATTTTTCGTCTGTCTTGCCTATGGCCCAAATGGATACTTTCATAACCCAAATAAATAATTCAAATACTATTTTGTTCAAATATTTTGATGATTTTTTAAAAAACTCTACCTTCACGCTCCAAAATTGAACAATAGATGACCTCCAAAGCTAGTGAGAATATTAATGTATGGCTTACTCAAATAAATAATGACTTCAAAGCCGCTGTTTCTGTTGACTGTGTGATATTTGGATATGACGATGATGCTCTCAAAGTATTGGTATCTAATTGTGATATGCCACCTTATACAGATCAGTTTTCTTTGTTAGGAGACATTGTTCATCCTGATGAGACTACAGATGAAGCAGCAAAACGTGTTCTTATTGCAAAGACAGGGTTTACGGATGTTTTCCTGGAGCAAGTGCAAGTTTTTAGTGATATTAATCGTCACCCATTGAGTCGTGTAATCACGGTTGCCTATTATTCTTTAATAAAAATTGATGAAGACCATTTATTGCATCTTGAGAAAAATAGTAATCTGAGATGGATGGATGTTTGTGATATTACTTCCTTAGCCTTTGATCACTTTACAATTATGAAGTCTTGTCTCAGTCGTATGCAAAAACAATTGAGAGAGCAGCCGATTGGATTTAACCTACTTCCTGAGAAGTTTAGTTTGTTACAATTACAAAGATTATACGAAGTAATCCTGAATATTGAATTAGATAAAAGGAATTTCAGAAGAAAATTGAATTCCTTGGCTATTTTGAAAGATATAGGAGAGATAGAAGAGTCGGTATCTCACAGACCTGCAAAGTTATATGCTTTTGACAAAAGTATTTATGAGAAAAAGAAGAATTCAGGATTCAACTTCGACTTGTAAAAATTAATAATATTCTTTCTATAACCCTATTAAAAAAATGGCTGCTAAACGAAAATCTTTAAATAGGATTTATATTATAAAACATTAAAAGGACAAATATAAATTCTTATCTAAAAGCAAAATAGATAATAACTAAAAGTACTACTGTAACTAAAATAGCAATCTTAAAAAACTTTCTTTCTTCCTTGATATCGTTTGCTGAACTGATTTGTTGTTTCGGTGTGGATTTACCTCTATATTTTGACATGGCTTGTTATTTTGTTAGCACTAAGGTAAGATAAAATTAACCACATAAAAAAATATTCTACCTAAAAAATATTTGGCCAAATGCTAATGCTTTGATAATCAATCTTATGACATTGCATTATTCTTCATAGCCGAAATGCTTCAACATTCTATCGTCATTACGCCAATTTTCTTTAATCTTTACATTCAAATCTAAATAGGTATGTTTCCCCATAAAAGCTTCGATTTCTGTTCGAGCAGCTATCCCTAATTTTTTAATTGCTTCCCCGTTTTTGCCAATTATGATTGGTTTTTGAGACTTTCTGTCTACATAAATATCTGCATAAATCATGAGTAAGGGTGCACCATTTTTTTCTTCTTCCTTAAACCTAGAGATGCTGACTTCACAAGAATATGGGACTTCCTGCTTATACAGTAATAGTAGTTTCTCTCTAATAATTTCTGAAACAAAAAATCTTTCTGTTTTGTCGGAAAG
This sequence comes from Saprospiraceae bacterium UBA7687, assembly GCA_002482845.1. Taxonomy (GTDB): domain Bacteria; phylum Bacteroidota; class Bacteroidia; order Chitinophagales; family Saprospiraceae; genus OLB9. The sequence goes on along the minus strand of DLGT01000100.1, from coordinate 23,840 downwards.
TTCATCCTTGGGATAATAGGGTGGTCCTACAGGTAGCGTTTCTAAGATTCGATCGAGTAATGTTTGGGTATTTTGTTTTTTATCTGCGGAAATGAAAAATACTTTATCAAAGGTCACTTTATCTTCCCACCATGAAGCCACGTCATCAGCTTTACTTTCTTTATCAATATCTATTTTATTGATAATTAAGTATTTAGGCACTGTGGCTTTTATGAGAGATTTAAGTACAGGTTCTTCACCAGTGTATTGCTCAAAGATATCGGTTACAAAAAGAATGATGTCTGCATCTTCAAAAGAAGAAAATGCAAATTTATTCATAGATGACTGCATTCCGTAGATAGGACGATCTATGATACCAGGCGTATCAGAGAATACCACTTGATAATCGTCTTCGCTGAGTAGGCCAAAAATTCTATGACGTGTCGTCTGAGGTTTGCTTGTAATAATGGACATTTTCTCTCCGACAAGCGCATTCATGAGCGTAGATTTGCCTACATTGGGATTACCTATAATATTTACGAAACCTGATTTATGAGCTGTCATAACAGACTTTTTTGACGATTATTTATTATATTTTCTATTTCATCCACAATATAAGCAGGTTTTTTAACTCTCCAATTGATATCGTTATATTCAGGTCCAAAATTTAAATAATAGTGCAATCTGAATTTTTTCATTTCATCGAGTATATGATCAAAAGTATTCACTAAACATATCCATCCATTTTCATCTTTTACATCATCATACCACTCTTCATAGTAACTATCATCATCTCCGTGATAATTGAGCACATTGTCACATAAGAGAACAAATCTATTTATATCCTTCTTCAGGAAAACATCAGCAAGGTCACGTTTCAGAAACATGATGTCATTCCCAATACAGTCATTCCACTCACCAATCAACTCAATAAGTGCAAATTTTCTTTTATAATCTACATATAGGATTTTACAATAAAGTGTCTCAGAACCAAAAAAATCCCATTGGGGATGAATGTAATAATTATAAATCTGACTAGTAAATTTAAATTCGTCGTATGTCCGTCCGTAAAATGGAGATTTGCTATCTCTTTCTGCTGCATATTCATCTCTCCAGCCGAACCAAGGCTCTATATCGTGCATATATTATTAGTGTATTCTATCTGATTATTGACGAAGTGTATGTGAGCTAATGCTCTATCCATTTGATTTGGTAAAGATGCCAAACAGATATATTATTTATTTTGTTTCGGCCTTTAACGAATTATTGTATTTATTGGTACTAGTGACCAACTCGACAGTCCAAGGCATATCATGATCAAATTGGTGTCTTCTATCGTAACAATCCACTCGACAGCTTTGGCACATGACATATTCACAAGGTTCACTTTGAATAGAAATATCTACATCATCTTCAGGAAGGTGGTTGCTGATAATTTTCTTTAATGACTGTATCTCGTATTTAGATTTACGCATATCAAAATACCATGGAACGGTAAGGTGAAGGTCTACATGTGAGACACTCCCAAATTTTAGATACGTTAATTTGTGAATATAAATCCATGATGGGGATTTATGTTCTTCTAAATGTCCAATCAAAATGCCCAAAGCTGTCACGTCAGCCTCGTCCATCAACCCATTGAGTGTAGTTCGCAAAACATTAAAACCAGTAACTAATATAAAGATGCCTAATACAATTGCAAGTACACTATCGATCCATTGTAAACCTGAAAACTTATAAATGACCAATCCACCAATAAGGGCTAGGGTAGAGTAGGTATCAGAAATCAAATGTTTACCACCAGCTATCAAACCTATAGAATTTGATTTTTGACCTTCTTTAATACTGTAGCTTCCCATTAGATAATTGATAACAGACGTAAAAAGGAGTAAGTAAATACCAATATCCATCTGAACCACAGAGACAGGACTTCCCAATCTTTTAATAGCTTCAATAATGATAAGAATCCCTGCAATTCCTATGAGGATACCTTCAATGGAAGCTGTAATCAATTCTACCTTGCCGTGGCCATAGGGATGGTCTTCATCCCTAGGTTTTATAGCAAATTGAAGACTTTTAAGGGTAACAAATCCTGTGATGATATTGACAGTGCTTTCTAAGGCGTCAGAAAGGATACCAACTGAATTTGTAAGGTAAAAAGCAGTTACTTTTATAAAAAACAAAACGATCCCACCAATGAAAATGGTCTTTTGGATTTTTATTTTATGAAGATGTATGGACATTCTATTATTTAAGTGAAATGTACAAAATGACTTTCAATGGTATCTAAAGATCGACCATTTTGCTATTTTTGTGCTCTTATTCACCACAAATGTATTATAAATAAATGATCTGGAAAATAAAACCTGATGTAAACGTCATAAACAAATTCAGTCAAAAAACACTCGCATCTCACTTGGGTATAGAAGTTACTGAAGTCGGCCCTGATTATATCAAAGGTAAAATGCCCGTAGATGAACGAACAAAACAGCCTGCGGGTTTGCTTCATGGTGGTGCATCGGTTGTGCTTTCAGAATCAATGGGCAGTGTAGCTAGCTACTGTTTGATAGAAGACATATCTCGCCAATCAATAGTCGGAATAGAGATAAATGCAAATCATCTCAAATCAGTCAAAGAAGGATTCGTATATAGTATCACTAAACCTGTTAAGATAGGCAGAACCTTGCACATCTGGAACACTGAAATATTTGATGAGTCTGATAATTTGGTTTGTGTATCTAGATTGACAGTTATGGTTATTGAAAAAGTTTAACCTTCTAATATGAGTTTTTATGTTCAAAGGTCTGCTGTGTGACAATTTCATTCATTTTACAAAAATAATATTATATAAATTATTATATTTACGCCAAATATAACAAACATTATGGTAAGAGTTTTTTTTACACTTCTTTATTTTATGGCTTCATTTTCGATTTTGATGGGGCAAAATGCGTCTTTAAATGCTAATGTACTTTCACGTGTACAGTTCCAAGGCAATAACAGTGATGTTTGGGGATATCAGAAAAATGGTATTAATTATGCCATTATTGGAAATGCTAACAAGACTAGTGTTTTTTCATTAGAAGATCCTACTAATCCTGTATTGCGGTATGAAGCGAATGGTGCACAAAGTATATGGAGAGACATCAAAAGTTACAATAACCATCTTTATGTCACAACCGATCAAGGACAGGACGGTCTTGTTATCATTGATATGACTAAAGCTCCTGATACTATAAGTCACACAAATTTTAGACCTGAATTTAATATTAATGATCAATCAAGTATTCTTCACCGATGTCATAATCTTTACATTGATGAAAATGGCATTTGTTACCTTGCAGGATGTAATGTCAGCCAACGAGGTGTACTAATGTTTGACCTTAATGTGAATCCAAATAGTCCTGAATATAAAGGTATTGCAGATCAGACTTATTCTCATGATGCTTTTACTCGTGGTGACACTTTATACGCGTCAGAAATTAATATCGGAAAACTTACCATATATGATGTGAGTGATAAAGCTAATCCTATAGTATTGGGTACACAATCCACTTCTAGGGATTTTACCCACAATGCATGGCCTTCTGATGATGGGAAATATGTTTTTACAACAGATGAAAAAGCTGGTGCTTATGTGGATGCTTATGATATTACAGATTTACCTACCATAAAGTTAATAGATAGATTTAGACCTTTAGAAAGAGAGAATGACGGTGTGATACCTCACAATACGCATTATTATAATGGCTATTTAGTCACAAGTTGGTACACTGATGGTGTAAGGATTGTAGATGCCCACAAACCGGACAACTTGATTGAAGTTGCTTACTATGATACTTGGGAAGATGCAGCAGCATGTCACAATGGTTTTTCTGGTTGTTGGGGAGCATTTCCTTTTACAGGTACCAATATTGTTTATGCAAGTGATATTAATAATGGATTGTTTGTCATTGATGTAGATTATAAAAGAGCTTGTTATCTTGAAGGTGTTGTCAAAGATACTGATGGACTCGCAATATCAAATGCTAGAATCGATATTTTATCCGATCAGCTTAATAAAGAATTTTCTTCTCCTTCTGGTGAATTTAAGACCGGCTTAGCATATGATGGTAGTTTTCAAGTTCAGGTAACGCATCCGGATTTTGTGACACAGGTAGCAACTGTCAATTTAGTGAGAGGTGAAGTAGTATCTTGGAATCCAATACTTATTCGAAAAAGGCCAATAGAAGTTAGTTTTGTCATAAACGATAAAGATGGTCAAGGTATTCCTGCTAATATATTTCTAAATAATAATTCAAAACCATATAACTTAATTGCATCTACAGAAGGCGAGCTCAACCAAACGATTTTGTCTGCTAGCTATGAGTTGTTTTTAAATGCTTGGGGATATGAAAGTATTTACCAACCATCATTTATGGTAGGTGAAGGCGCAGACAATGAATTGATAACCACACTAGAAAAAGGGTATAATGATAACTTTGAAAATAATCTGAATTGGACAATCGAATCGACTCCTTCTATGTCAGGTGAATGGGAAAGGGTAAAACCAAGATTGACCAAATATGGATCTATCAATGCGAATCCTGGACAAGATTCTAATGACGTTGGAAATATTGCATATGTAACGGGAAATGGAAATCCAGGCGCTGCGTGCGATGATGTAGACAATGGTGTTACAAGACTTATATCTCCACCAATGGATTTGTCAGGCTTTAATTTGCCAAAATTGAATTATGATGTTTGGTTTTTTAATGATGGTGGATCGTCTGCTATTAATGACACACTTGTAATAAAATTAACAAATGGTCTAGAAGAAGTCGTTGTGGACAAAGTGTTCGGAACTACAGATGGTTGGAAATCTATCAGAGAATTGGATCTATTGAGTTTCATTTCTACAGAGGATAGCTTAAGACTTATTGTAGAAGCATCAGATTTTGCGGATAGAGGCCATTTGGTTGAAGCTGGGTTTGACAATTTCTTCGTTACGCAAACAGTGGTGTCATCTTCAGAAGACCTTACTTCGTTAAATAATAAAGTGACCATCTACCCAAATCCATCAAATGATCATTTGATTATTGAACTTAGGGAAAAAAGAAATATCGAAGTGTTAGATTATCAAATAGTTAGTGTTATGGGTAGCGTTTCAAAAGTAGGTAAGATTGATTTCCATACTACGAGATTAGATATCAATGAATTACCTTTGGGAATGTATTTCTTGGATATCAAAGGAATGGCTCCTGTCAAGTTTATCAAACAATAAAATTGTTAAACCATAAATAAAAAAGTCCAGTGAATTCAATACTCACTGGACTTTTTTTATTTACACAAAATTTTATTTACAAGACTTCGTATTTAATATTTACCATAAATCTAGCGTCTCTAATACCTAATTGGCGAGCTACACCTGGGCTAACGAATAGACTAATGTCTTCTCTATAAGTACCTTCAGGAATTCTGCCTAACACTTTTGCTTTTACTTGGCGCTTTAGCATTGGGAAGTAAATATCCATGGTGCTTCCTAATTTAGCTTCATTGTGTAAGACAAAAAGACTGGTTGATTCACTATTTTTATCCCATAAGGCTATCACATTGGAGTTAAACCATTTTACCACTTTAGCATCACTGGCTACGGTATCGGTCACTTCAATTTGCTTTTGGTCAATAGCAACTTTTGTTTTTGGCTCATTTAGAACCATATCTTTAGGCATCGTTTTTTGGTTGGTGGTCCTGATATCGTTTGATACTTTTTTATACCGGCTCAAAGATAAATAACCAACCAATAGTTTTTCTCCGACGTTTATCGATTCTGATGTCTTTTTATTAAGTTTCTGTATAATATTTACATCCGTCCCAAAATATGTTTTTGAAATCTTATAAAGTGATTCTCCTTTTTTTACTTGATAATACAGCGGCAAACTAGCTTGTTGCTTAGGATTGAAATCAGATTTTATGATCAGATTTTCTCTATTTATGGGCACCTTGATGTTTTTACCTTCAGGAATTGCTTGCTGCGACTTTAAGTTGTTTTTTTGAAGGATTGTTTGTACATCGATTTGAAATATATCTGCTAAGCTATAGACGGTGGTTCCTTTATCCATGTGGTGGATGTAAAACAACTCATTACCAGGTAAGACATCGACAATGATATCATTTTCTGTGGAGAAAAATCGGTTGTTCTGGGCAAATGTAGAGGAAACTATTGTAAGAAATAAGAATATCGTACATTTACATTTTATATGGGAGATTAAATATTTAGGATATGTTTTCAATTTGCACTTATGTATTTGGGTGCAAATATATTACATAAATACGTAATATGTATCTTCTTTAGCCTTAAAATTTTAATAAAGTGAAAACCAGCATTATCATACCATCCAGATTGGCTTCATCTAGACTACCAGAAAAAGCACTTGCCGATATTTTTGGTAAAAGTTTAATTATGCGTGTGTACAAACAAGCGCTTAAATCCAAGCTCGCGGATGAGGTCATTATTGCAACTGATCATGCCAAGATATTTGATCATGTTTCTGCCCTAGGTGCCAAGGTGCGAATGACGTCAACCGATCATATTTCAGGAACTGATCGTATTGCTGAAGTCTGTAGCACGCTCGACAGCGACATTATCATCAATCTTCAAGGTGACGAACCATTGATCAATCCCATTCAAATAGATGATTTGATTAGTGTTATGAAGGAAGAACATGTTCAAATCGGTACACAGTGCAGATTGATAGATGATGTTGATTTGCTTTTTGATTATAATGTTGTCAAAGTAGTCAGGGATTTTCACAATAAGGCGCTTTATTTCTCACGACAGGCACTTCCTGCTTTTCGCGATATAAAATATGAACAATGGTATTGTAAAACCAATTACTATCGACATATTGGCTTGTATGGTTATAAAAGGGATGTATTGATGGAACTGACTAAACTAGCTCCTACGCCTTATGAATTAGCAGAATCACTTGAGCAATTAAGATGGCTGCAGAATGGCTATACTATTCATTGTCATGAAACTACGTACGACTCTGTAGGCGTGGACACACCTGATGATCTAGAACGAGTGAGAGATATTGTACTTAGAGAAACGTTCCATTAAAGCCTAAAGGCAAAATATCCTGAACGGAATCAATCTCATACACTTCGGGACCGTCAGACTTTAGTAATATTTTTATTTTGTGTTTGTGTCTAAATTCAAATTCAGATATTACTTGTCTGCATGCGCCACATGGAGAGACAGGTTTTTCGATACGAGCTTTCATGTTTTTAATCGTAATAGCTAAAGCTTCTATCGGAACATTCGGCTTATTAGAACCAGCATTATACAAAGCTACTCGTTCGCCACAAATACATAACGGATATGAAGCATTCTCTTGATTACAACCCACAAAAGTATCACCATCAGTCAGTCTTACTGAAGCCCCTACGTGGAAGTTTGAATATGGGGCGTAAGCATTTTTCAGTTGGTCGATTGCACTTTCCATCAACTGTTTATCTTCAGATGACAATTCATCAGTACTTTCGTATACTTTGTATGTAAAAGTTGATTGGATGGTATTCATATGCTTAAAATTTTAGTGGAATAGTAATATAACAAAAATTACACCATATTTTTTTTAATAAAAATGGAACGTTTCAACATATTTTTACGACCAAAGTTTTCCATAATTGTTATTCAGTACATTATTTTTAAAAATGGTGTTAACTTTACTCTTTCGAATATGATATTAGCATGATAGAAAAAAGTCAGAAACATAAGTTTTCAGCATTTTCATACATAGGACTGCTATTAGGTGTGGTAACTATCATGGTGCATATCCTTTCAAAATTGATTTGCACTGATTGCTTCTATGGCTTTTATGAAAAAGTAATATTTCCATCTATCAGGGTCTTGTACGATTATACAGTTGGATATTTGCCGTTTCCTTTTGTATATGTTGTATTTTGTTATCTTATCTTGTTGATTTATAAATCATTTCAAAAATTTGTGCGTAGTGAGCAGACAAAATTTCATACACTGAAAGATTTAGGTTTAGGATTTATGAATTTTATCGGATGGGTCGTTTTCTTATTTTATTTCACATGGGGCTTTAATTACTATCAACCTTCCATCGAAAATCAATTGGGATTGCCTGAAATAACTATTGACTCAGCTGATGTGGTCTCAGAATTAGCTGAAATAACATTATTGCTAAATGAAGCTAGAGATATCATTTCGACGGATACATCTAGACTTGAAATGAATTTAAATTGGGTAATCCTAGAGCGGGATATAAGAGATAAACAGGAAGAAATGATCTCAACTTGGGGCAAACCCACGAAGGGTAGGGTGAGGATTCGGGCATTAAAGCCTAAAGGGCTGTTACTTAGGTTTTCTACAGCAGGAATTTATATACCTTTTGCATTTGAAGGACATGTAGATCCAGGGATGAATGAGATTCAGTGGCCATTTACTATGGCACATGAGATGGCACACGGTTATGGTTACACGGATGAAGGTGCATGTAATTTTATAGGTCTCCTCACTTGTATGCGCTCAGACGTTCCAGAAATAAGATATTCAGGATTGATGGGATATTGGAGATATTTATTTTTTGATATGAGAAATAGGTACCCCGATGTGGCTAAACAGACATATGACACATTGAACGTAGGCGTAAAAAATGATCTGAAAGCTATACGCGATGACCTTAATAAATATCCTGATCTAATGCCCATTGTAAGAGATAAAATTTATGATTCATACCTAAAATCTCATGGTGTCAGAAGCGGACTTCAAAGTTATAATGAGATCACAATGCAAGTATTGCGATGGAAAAAAAGTAAACACGCTTTTAATTTTAGGAAGTAGTTTTTCTAAGATTACTGTTTTATTTTATAACATGCTAATTTATAGATTTTAAATACTCTATGGCAAATTGATTAAGATTTTGAATAGCATCTTGCATTTTCCATGTAGCCCTATTCCTTGGTTCTACATAGTTTGAGATCGCACGGACTTGGATGGATGGTAGATTCAATTTTGCACAAGTGTAAAAAAAAGCCGCACCTTCCATACTTTCTACATCTGCTTTATACTTATTTTGGATCGCCACAATGGAGTCCACTGTACCAGTTACTTTATTAACAGTAATACCTAAGTTTTTTTTAAGGTTTGTCTCAGGAAGTCCTTTTGCTATTTTAGAGATCCATCCATCTTGATAAGGAAATATATCTTTGTTTATCAAATCCATTTCAAAAACATCTATAAATTGTCCATTTGCTTCTTCTATGCCTAAGTCAGCTATTCTATCTTTGACGACTTCAACCACATCACCTAATTGAATATTTCTATCAAAAGAACCACCAATACCTAAATTAATGGCAACATCAAATTTGTGATTAAAGCATAGCTGACTGATCGCAAATGTAGTCTGCATCACACCAACGCCTGTTGTTAAGATGTAAATAGTATGAGAATTAAATAAATAAAACCCCTGATCATTTTTTGTACAATTGCCATCAAAATAAGCTATTAAAGGATTGATTTCTAGGTCAGTTGCTGCTATTATTAGGATATTCATATTTCTTTTATATGATGAAATAGTATTTCTGATGATCAAAAAAAAAGCACTTCATCCGGAGATTAGTGCTTCTATATTATTTTATGATGATTACGTTAAGGAATTACCAATCCNNCATCACCTTTATCTATCGTTTTGGCAGGATTATCATTGGCAACGGAAGCTTCCCATTCTGCCTGTTTTTTTTCATATTCATCATAATCAAAATCAGGCATCAGAACTGTTTTAACGTGATTTATTGTTTCTTCCAATTCAGCCAAGAACCTGTTAAAGTCTTCTTTATACAAAAAGATTTTATGTCGCTCGTAACCGTCACCATTAAATTTCTTGGTACTTTCAGTGAGTGTAAGATAAAAGTCTTCTCCTTTAGTACGTTTTACATCAAAAAAATAGGTCCTTCTTTTGCCAGCTTTAACTTTTGCTGAGTAGACTATATCTGATTTACCTCTTTCTTCTTTTTCCACGGAAATCGAAATTTAAATTATTAATAGGACAAATTTAATAATAATTTTCAAATGACAAAATTATTTTTTGCTTAATTCCTTTAAAAGGAAAATAAATAATAACATTGTCATCTAAAAGTCACGAAATTTTGATGTCAAGTTCAGTTTGATAAAAGTATTCTTACAATACTTCTTTCATACTTTGTTGATCATAAATACTGCTATAAAAACCTTCTCTACTCAATAATTCATCGTGTGTGCCTTCATCCACTATAATACCTTCTTCCAGAATGATTATCTTGTCATAATTCAATAGATTATTGGCTCTGTGGGTGATGGTAATGCTAGATTTGCCTTGTAAGGAACTAGCAAAAAAGGATAGTACATCTTGTTCTGTTTTTGTATCAACAGCAGAAAGGGCATCGTCCAAAATGATGATATCTGGATTTTTAATAAATGCTCTAGCTATCGAAATTCTCTGCTTTTGCCCACCTGATAAAGTCACACCACGTTCCCCAATCAAGGTATCAAACTGTGCAGGTAACTTAATGATTTCTTCATATACAGATGCATGTTTTGCATATTGGTGAATATCAGATTCTGACACATCAGGCTTTCCAAAAGCAATATTGGCGGCAATAGTGTCCGAAAATAAAAAGACATCTTGGGGAACATAAGCGATTCGATTTCGTAGGACATTTAGATTGTGGGATTTTATATTCACACCATCTATTAATATCTCTCCTGATGTCACATCAAACATTCTAGTCAATAATTCGGCAATGGTAGTTTTACCTGAAGCCGTTTTGCCCAAAATAGCCAGTTTCTCTCCTTTTTTTATGGAGAAACTTACATTATCCAAAGCTTTGATGCCCGTATTTGGGTAGACAAAAGATACATTTTTAAACTCAATATTCCCATTTAGGGTGTATTGGGATTGATTTATATTTTCTAAAGTCGATTTTTGATCCATCAATTCATTAATACGCGCTTGTGAAGCTTCCGCTTCCTGCACTACTGATGCAATCCAGCCAATGGATGTTACTGGCCAAGTCAACATATTGACATAGATGATAAATTCTGCAATATTCCCTGTAGTAAGTTTTCCTTCAAATACTTGGTAACCACCCACAATGACCACAATCAACGTACTTATAGAAATCAAAAGAAGCATTAATGGTTGGAAGTAGGCTTCTATTTGGGCAAGTTTGAGTGATCTCTTTTTAAACTCTTCACTTTGTTGCTCAAAAAAAGAGACAAATTGGTCTTCTTTGACGTATGATTTTACGACTCTTATGCCAGAATATGTTTCTTGGGCAGTGTTATTAAGTGATGAAAGCTGTTGCTGTATTAGGGTGCTTTTTTCATTTATAAGTTTACTGACATAATAAATGGAGATGGATAATAATGGAAGTGGTAGTAAAGAAACTATCGTCAGCATATGATCAACTTCCCACATTGCGTAAATGGTCATGACAAACAAACTGATCAAGTTTATACCATATAATATCCCAGGACCTAGATAATTTCGCACTTTAGACACATCTTCTGATATACGTGCCATGATGTCACCTGTTTGGTTTTTTCTATAAAACGACTGATCCAAAGATGTGAGATGACCAAATACTTCTTTACGAAGATCATATTCTATTAGTCTTGACATCACGATAATGGTCTGACGCATAAAATACATGAATAAGCCTTTCAATATGGCGAATCCTGTGACAATTAGCCCAAAAGTAAGTAAGATATTTCCCAAGTCATCATACATCATTGACTTATCTGAGCCAGAAAGTCCATTGTATACTGTTAATTTACTTTCTACCAAGTTTAAAGCATCTCTCACTTTCTGTGGAATAAGGATGCCAAAGTAATTGGAACCCGTCACAAAGAAGATTCCTAGCAGGAAATGCCACTTATATATGGAGAAGTATTTGTTTAACCTGAAAAGATGTTTCAAAAGCAATCATTTTAATGACAGAAAACCTAACGTCTTTTATATCTAAAGTGTTTTAAGAACTTAGCTTCATCATTGAAATTTAATTTTAGGCATAAAAAAAACCACTAGCATATTTTACTATACTAATGGCTTTAAATATTTAGTGTGTTCGTGGACTACTTGGAAGTGGACGCTGTTTTTCTTTTTTTCTGAACAGCCAATCTCTGATCTAGATTGAGCACTGATTCTATTCTTGGTCTGAACTCGTCTTCAATTTTGGTCATACCATTAGAAACTTCTTTTTTCTCTAAGTCTTTAGACAAAAACAATTCTACTCTTTTATATTTTTCTGCAAATATACTATAAAGCTTATCCTTCTGTACATTTGATAATTGTAGGTGTTCTCCTTTTTTATTTAATTGAACTTCTACTTTTTTAACTTCCTTATTTATATAATCGATATTCTTCTGACCGAAAGTAAAGGAAGCTGCAAAAAGAACTACTAATAATGAAAAAATATACTTCATGTTGATTAATTTTAGACCAAAATTATAGGAATAATTTAATAAATACAAATTATTAACTACTTTTTTGTGATAATTGCCTTTTTTTGATGGATTTACTTCAATTTAACCCTTTCCTTTCTTCTTAAACGGGTTGAAATCTTTCAGTTTGTCTTTAATTTTGTCAACTTCTTCACCTGCATTTTTATTGATCATATCTTTGGCTTTTTGTTTTAGAGAATCGGAAACTGCACCTTTTGCTAAAGAATCTATTTTATTGGAAACCACCACTTTTGCTTTGTTTTTCAAACTATCAAGTGTTTTATTAGCAGCGTCTTGTGCTTTGGTTTTGGCTTTCTCAATTTCTTCTTTTGCACGATTGGTGATGGTATCCTTAAGTTCTGCCTGTTTTTTCTTCAACTCATTATTGATACTATCTTTAATATTTGTAACTGTTTCATTTACTTTATCTTGTACAGCATTACCTACACTGCCTCCTTTGCTCGTTTTAGGTGTTATGCTAAATTTAGGACTCGTAAAGCTGCCTGTCATTTTTACATCCAAAAAGATATTGGGTCCTTGGTCAATATTAACACCATATTTAGCTGCTTCCTTTTCTAGAAGTGACAAACCTGCATCGGCTGCTGCTCCAACTTTATTTTTTTTCATCAGCTCTCTAGGAATAGTCAAGTCAAAATTGTAATCCATGTCTTTGCCAAAACCATGTTTTCCAGAGATTAGCATATCTACACCACCAATATTTTTGTTGAATGGTTTAAGTTCGAAGAATCCTTTTACGATTTCAAACCAGTTTTTAGTATTGGTCAGATTTACTTCTTTGAGCGAGGCTATACCAAGTTTGTCCGCCATTTTGCCAATAGGATTAGCACCTTTGATACTTCCGCTAAGGGTCTCTATGAATCCTGATGCATCCAATGAATTAAGATCAGGCATCATTTGGCTACCTAGTTTACCTTTCATCACTAATGTCGTATTAAACAATCCATCAATGTAAGCAGCAATTGGCGCAATTTTCTTGAATATCTCTATCTGTTTAAATGCTTCTGCAAATTTTATCTTACTGAGGTCTAGTTTTACTGAAAAATCAGGGCTATTGATATTTTTTGTGTTGTATATACCTTCCATGTTTATTTTACCACCTAGGGTTTGGGTCTGTACATTTCTCAAAGCCACTTCTTGGTTCAATACTTCGAGATCACCTTTGAAATCCTTTAAGTTCATATTTGTATAGGTCAAATCCTTAATTTCTGTGTGGATAGACATTCTGACATTCTCAGGCACAGGTATGACCACTAATGGTTCTGCACTTTGCTGAGCAGGTGGTTCGGTAAGGAATTTATTTGCATCAAATTTATTGGATGTCAAGTTTATTTTTCCATCGATAGTACCATTGTTAAACATGTATTCATAAGCATTTAAGACAGCGCCTGATATGGCAAAGTCATTACCATCTAGATCTCCAGACATATTTTTTATGTCCATAGCATTGGCCGCAATCTTCGTATCAAGTTTTACATTATTGAGGGTGTATGTGTCGTACAATGCCTTTTTGGCACTAAGCACCATGGTTACATTTGTGTTTTTGAGTAGGTCTTCATTCACTTCCATTGGAGCCATTTCTTGACTTTGTGTGGCCGCTGAAGGTTCAGACATCCATTCATTCAGATCAAAAAACTGAGAGTTGCCTGCAATATTGATATTCATACTTTTTTCAGTGGAGAACATAGCAAGTGGATTGGAAATATCTGTTTTCAGATTTAAGTCACTTTTGCCTAGTTGCATGCCTGTCGCATCAAATGAAATACTTTTTGGTGAGGCAGATGCTGTTGCTTTATTGATCATTACCTTTGGCATACCTTCTGATCGGTAAACAATATTGGAAGCATCGGCACCACCTGCGAACTTGATAGCAGTGTAGTTTTCATTATTGACATCGCTCATTTTGGCTTTGAAATCTAGGTCGCATTTCAGGATACCACTTAGTTCTTGTACACCTTGCATTGGGAAGGAAGTAATGATGTTTTTTAAATTCAAGGTACCTTTGACAAATCCTTCTACATTCTGATCGCCAGTAAGGTTACTTGCGAGTATTTTGCCAGAAATCGGATCACCGCCCAGTTTCATTTTGAAATTAGGAATATTCACATTCATATCCTTATAATCTGGACGCATGGCTTTGATATTAATATCTGCAAAAATGTCGCTGACACTCTGTGGTAACGTAGGGTATTTGAAATATCCATCAGCCACATTTATCTTAACATCAAATCCGGGCATAGAGCCTGAGACGCCATTGTACACTCCTTTTATGATACCTTGTACGCTTGCTTTTCCTTTGGTTTGTACATCTTTGAAGTCAGCTGTGAAGGCATTCGGAATGATGGAAAGGAAAGACTTAAACTCTTCAGAGGCAGTTTTAAAAGTAAAATCCGTGACAATATCGTCGCCATTTAACTGTGCGAATCCATCAGCTGTAAGATCTAAGCTATTGAATGTAAGTTTATTATCCCTTAAGGTGTATTTGTTTTCAGGAAAGTTCATATTAAAATCTGCTTTAAGATCTATTAAAGCGTTGCTAATGTATTTCGTTCCTTCAAACTTCACTGTCATAGAGTCGACGTGGGTTGTCGTCCGTAGATCAAAGATATCTTGGGTAAAGTCGCCATTACCTTCATGAGTGACATTTTGCATGACCATAAACAAGTCCATTGTATTGTCTTGATACGATATCTTACCGTTTTCAACGCTATAATGGTCAAGTTGGAGCTTAAAAGGGGATGATTCTGATGTGGTTGTATCTTTAGTAATCAGATAATTTGCTGTCGTTTCATCTATGGCAACTATATTTATCTCTGGTCTGATCAATTCTATGTCGTTGATTTTTGGCACCATGTTGTCACCAAACAAAGACGATAAACTGATATCAATACTGGTTTTGTCTGCTTTATATAGTGCTATTCCATCAAACTGGTCTTGACCAATGACACTTAGACTATCAATACTGACCATCACATCTGGAAATGACTTGATAAAAGACAAAGATGCATCATGAAAATCTACGGTGGCCAATAAAGATTTGTTGATATCTTCTTTGAGAAAAGTAATCAATTTATCTTTAAAAATATAAGGAAGAATAAGGGCTGCGATGAATAGCGCAATAAAAATGTAAAGAACATATCTCAGAATCTTTTTTAAAACAGTCATTTGTCTTTTGTTTTATTATATAATATAGTAGACGTAAGAAAATCTAATTTAGTATTTAAATATATAACAAATTTTATCAGATATAGATTTGATAGTTAAGCTGTGTTATGATAATTACTGGTTTGAATATATTTGTCTCGATGCATTTGTTTCGGTAGATCGACGGATGCCCTGCTTCTTAATTTGATCTTTAGGATAGCGGAACACAAATTATCATATATTTCTTGAAAAAAAAAACTAATGTAAATCTATGTCTATTAAGTTAGACGCGAATTTTCTCAAATTACGCAAATTATAGAGGAAAAATAATCGTGAGGTCTCATGGGAATGTCAGATGTTACAGAGTAACGCGCTGATGCTGCTAAAGTTACAAGCTGATGCTACAAAGCAGCACACCGATGTTACAAAGCAACAAGATGATGCTACTATGCGGCACGCCTATGTTTAGAGAGTTTAATTTACCTTGTCAAGTGCTGTTTATATGGTAGGGTGTATGGAGGATTTACGGATTTCCTATGGAGTACCTATGGAGTACCTATGGAGTTCCTATGGAGTTCCTACGGAGTTCCTGCTTAGTTCCATCGGGAGATGGTCGGGAGATGGTCGGGAGATGGTCGGGAGAAGGTCGGGAGAAGGTCGGGAGACCATTGGGTTTTTACCATGGATTGAAATCCATGGTTATGGGATCAGATACCCCGCTGGGGTAATAGGTTTTTGTGCAGTTATCAAAAATCAAAGATGCGCTTTTTCTTTCAGATTAAATTGTTTTTTGCACTAATTTTTGGATAAAAAAGATGATCTACTGTTTTTGCCTGAGCTACAGTGAAAAGGTTAATTGTCATTATGTAAGACTGTATTCATACTATGGATTGGTCATGCTAAATGTTTGGTACAATGATGGTAAACTTATTATTGGGTGTAAACTTTTGATGGCAGAGCCAAAGTGTTTCAAATAAAGCAATAAGATAAGCCCAGGTCATGAACGTGCACAATCTCAAAATAAATGATGCTTAGTTCGAAAATTAGTTTATTTATTAACTAGGTGGTTTGGGGTAAAATTTGTATATTTGCCATCTGATTTTTTGGAGGGGTTATGGTCTATTAACACTGCAGGAGATTAGTGAGGTGATTTAAGGGTAGAATACTAATGCAATACATGTATCATGATAGCATATATCAGTAAACAAGGTGGTGAGTTAAGAGAGTTTGATGGTCAGGATGATGCTGTATGGATCAATGTATATCCGCCTTTTGAACATGGTGAGTTGGATGGACTGGCTACGGCAATGGATGTGCCGTTGGATTTTATTACGGATTCCTTGGATATTGATGAACGATCTAGATATGAAAAAGAAGACAATTCTACCTTTATATTAATAAACAGTCCGATTCTGAATGATGATAGTAAGGATAGTGAAGCGATCTATATCACTGTTCCGATTGGTATTATTCTGACAGCAGACCATATCATCACAGTGTGTTCAAAAGAAAACCCAATATTAGAAAAGTTCTATGAAAATAAGGTTAAAAACTTTGACCCATCAGATAGGAGTTTATTTGTACTTCAGATCTTTGAGCAGAATGTGTTTCGATTTTTGGAATGTCTGAAGAAGTTGAATCTAAAACGCAATCTTATAGAACAAGAATTGTATCATTCTAGCAGGAATTCAGAATTGCAACAGTTGCTTCGTATAGAGAAAAGTTTGGTTTACTTTGTAAGCTCTCTCAGTGCTAATGAATTGGTGAAAATGAAGATAAAACGAACAGATCTACTCCACATTGGTCATGAAGAGCGATATGCCGACTTATTTGAAGATATTATTATTGACAATTCACAAGCTTTGGAGATGTCAAATGTGTACACGAACATCTTGAGTGGGACGATGGAAGCCTATGCATCTATCGTTTCTAATAATCTAAACGTGATCATACACAGACTTACGATTGTGACAATTATACTTTTGGTGCCTTCTATGGTGGCAAGCTTCTACGGGATGAATTTGGACTACCTACCTTTTAAGACGTTGAAATATGCGTTTCCGTTTATTATACTGATTTCCATACTCTTAGGCTTCGGAGTGGTGTATTATTTCTCTAGGAGAAAATAATCTTATCTCTTTGTTTTATACGTATGTTATTGTGAAACAATGCTTTAATAGGATATATTAAAAGTTATCCACATATGATGGGTTTATTTATGCATATATGACACTGATTATTAATACGTTGCAAAGTTATCCACATTTTGTGGATAACTTTTGGATTTTCAATGCTTGTTTGTGGTAAAATTCTTACGTAATTTGCACTCTCATTCGAAAAGCGGATCATTACTTCTACATCGAATGAAATAACCAACCGATTACAAAAATATATTTTACAATAGATTATATATATATTCTATAAATATATATTAAAATATTTAATATTTCTTTGTCCTTTGACAAAACATATTTAATTTTGACACATATAAAGTTTCTTAGATGTGTCCGTTTAAAAGAAGATGCCATTTAATTAACATATCAACAAGCAAATAAATGAGTAAAATGATTGAACCAATATTACAGGAGAATCCTGGACGATTTGTGCTATTCCCAATAGAACACGATGATATTTGGAGCTTTTACAAAAAGTGTGAAGCTAGTTTTTGGACAGCTGAAGAGATTGATCTTCATCAAGATGTCACAGATTGGGAGACTAAGCTCACTGACGATGAAAAACACTTTATCAAACATGTACTTGCATTTTTTGCAGCGAGTGACGGAATCGTCAATGAAAATTTGGCTGAAAATATGGTCAGAGAAGTACAGTATACAGAAGCAAAATTCTTTTATGGTTTCCAAATCATGATGGAAAATATACACTCAGAGACTTACTCTCTGCTTATTGATACATATATAAAGGACAATACAGATAAGGATTTCTTATTAAATGCGATAGATAACCTGGAGTGTGTCAAGAAAAAAGCAGATTGGGCACTTAAGTGGATATCAAATGGAAGTTTTGCAGAGAGATTGATTGCTTTTGCAGCAGTAGAAGGTATTTTCTTTTCAGGTTCTTTCTGTTCTATATTCTGGTTGAAAAAAAGAGGTTTGATGCCTGGCCTTACCTTCTCCAATGAGTTGATCAGCAGAGACGAAGGTATGCACTGCGATTTTGCTTGTTTATTATATAATAACCATATCGAGCATAAATTATCAAAAGAAACCATCAGAACTATTATAGCTGATGCCGTAGAAATCGAAAAAGAATTTGTTACAGATGCCATACCTGTTGCTTTAATAGGCATGAATGCAGAGTTAATGTGTCAGTATATAGAATATGTCGCGGATAGATTATTGTCTTCATTGGGCAATGACAAAATATATAATGTTGAGAATCCATTCCCATGGATGGATATGATCTCTTTACAGGGTAAGACCAATTTCTTTGAGAAAAGAGTAGGGGATTACCAAAAGGCAGGGGTATTGGCTGAGAAAGATAATCAGGTCTTTACACTGGAAGCCGATTTTTAGATGGTTTTTTGACCAATTTTTACACACCATCCTGAGATCCGTATTTTTTTTCAACATTCATCAAAAATTTAAGCACTATGCAAGTTATAAAAAGAAGTAACAAAAGGGAACCCGTCAGTTTTGACAAAGTAACAGCAAGGATCAACAAACTTTGTTACGGGTTGAATTCTAAATTTGTCGATCCAATAGAAATATCCAAAAAAGTTGTTCAAGGCTTGTACGATGGTGTGCGCACAACGGATCTAGACAATTTAGCAGCGGAGACTTCAGCTACTATGGCGGCGAGACACCCTGACTATGCGATATTGGCAGCAAGAATTGCTGTATCAAATCTCCATAAAAATACCGAAAAGTCATTTTCAGTTACTATGGAGCGTTTGTTTAAATACATCGATCCTAAGACCAATATGTCAGCAGGATTGATCGGTGAAGAAACCATCCAAGTCATCAGAGAACATGCTGATTTATTAGACTCTGCTATTATATACGATAGAGATTACAGCTTTGACTATTTTGGATTTAAGACGTTAGAAAAGTCTTATTTACTCAGAATGGATGGCGAAGTTGTAGAAAGACCACAACATATGTTGATGAGGGCAGCCGTAGGTATTCATGGCAAAGATATAGAAGCAGCTATAGAAACCTACACACTCATGTCAGAGAAATGGTTTATCCACGCTACGCCTACCTTGTTTAATGCAGGAACTCCGAAACCACAATTGTCTTCATGCTTTTTGTTAAGTATGACGGATGACAGCATCCCTGGTATCTTCGAGACACTATCTAGATGTGCTAAGATTTCTCAATCTGCTGGTGGTATAGGTATTTCCGTCCACAATGTAAGGGCAAAAGGATCATATATCAAAGGTACAGGAGGAACATCTAATGGTATCATACCTATGCTAAAAGTATTTAACGATACGGCAAGATATGTGGATCAAGGTGGTGGAAAACGTAAAGGTGCTTTTGCTGTTTACTTAGAACCATGGCATGCGGATATTTTTGATTTCCTAGATTTGAAGAAAAATCACGGTAAAGAAGAAAATAGAGCTAGAGATTTATTCTATGCCATGTGGGTACCAGATTTATTTATGGAAAGGGTAAAAGACAATGGAAAATGGTCATTATTCTGTCCAAATGAAGCACCGGGTCTTCATGAGTGTTATGGTGGCGAGTTCGAAGCACTTTACCACAAATATGAATCAGAAGGAAGAGCAAGAAAAACCATCAATGCGCAAGACTTATGGTTTGCCATTCTAGAGTCACAGATAGAAACGGGAACACCATACATATTATACAAAGATGCTTGTAATAATAAATCGAACCAGAAAAATCTAGGAACGATAAAATCGAGCAACTTATGTACAGAAATCATCGAATACACTGCACCTGATGAAGTAGCGGTATGTAACTTGGCATCTATCTCATTATCAAAGTTTGTGAATGAAGATAAAAAGACCTTTGATTTCCAGAAGTTGCATGATATCACAAAGGTAATCACGCGTAACCTTAACAAAATCATTGATATCAACTATTATCCTATACCTGAAGCTCAAAACTCGAATTTCAGACACAGACCTATTGGTATTGGTGTACAAGGCTTGGCAGATGCATTTATCTTGATGAGAATGCCATTCGATAGCGATGAAGCTAAAAAGTTGAACACGGATATTTTTGAAACCATTTACAATGCGGCATTAGAAGAATCATGTACTTTGGCTCAGAGAGATGGTTCATATACCACTTTTGCAGGATCGCCAGCTAGTAAAGGTATACTTCAGTTTGATATGTGGGGAATCGATCCTGGTCAAAGCAGATATGACTGGAATAGATTGAAGGAAGATATCAAGAACAAAGGACTAAGAAATAGTTTGTTGTTGGCGCCGATGCCTACTGCTTCTACATCTCAAATATTGGGTAACAATGAGTGCTTCGAGCCTTACACATCCAATATCTACACAAGACGTACATTATCAGGCGAATATATCATTGTCAATAAACACTTACTTAAAGACCTTACTAGATTGGGACTTTGGAATGATGAGTTGAAACAAAAACTAATGGCTGCCAATGGTTCTGTTGCAAATATCCCTGAGATACCAAATGAATTAAAGGCACTATACAAAACAGTTTATGAGATCAGTCAGAAAGTCATCATAGACCAAGCAGCTGATAGAGGAGCCTTCATATGTCAGTCTCAGAGTTTGAACTTATTTGTAGAGAATCCTAACTTTGGTAAGTTGAGTTCTATGCATTTCTATGGATGGCAGAAGGGATTAAAAACAGGAATGTACTACCTAAGAAGTAAGGCAGCCGTAGATCCGATCAAATTTACCCTTGATGAACAACACCAAAGAATCCAAGGGAATGCTACTGAAGTAGTAGCTGAGATGGAAGTGATGGACTTGGCAGAAGGTGCAGTTTGCACCATGGAGGAAGGTTGTTTAATGTGTGGTAGTTAAGATATAATCAATGTTAGATATAAAAAAGAGTCGCTCAGTTGGATATTGGGCGGCTCTTTTTTTTTATGTTAAAAATGACAAAAAACCTATAATTTTGATTAAATCATGAAAAATTAACATAAAATATTTTGCAAAAAAAAAAAACACTTTATATTGCAGGCAGAAATTCTTGTGGAAGATAGGAGAACTAGATAAGTAATTAAAATGTGTAATATGTTATGTTAATGTTTTGTAGCAAACCTATGAATTAGTTGAATTAGAGTTTACACTTTAACTATGATTAAACTTGTAAGCCAATTTTAACTGATTTTATAGAATATTACAGCGTAATATTATTAAAAAGAGCCTGCATTATTGCCCTTGTGGAGCTGCAGACCCTCATTTGTATTGGTGAATACACTGCAAAAGTAAAGGTTATTTTTTAATAAGTTACTCTTTTTTGAGATTTTTTAACTGATTGTCGATGGATTTCGGATTCAGTTACCACGATTGTGGAAGGTAATTTATTTTTTAACCATTTATTTTTTATTTTATGAAAAATGTAAAAATTTTCATTTGCGTAATGTTAGTCGCTTTCGTTTCTATACTTATTTATTCTTGTGCTAAGGATGGGACAGAACAAAAAAACATCACCCAAAACTTACAAACCGAGACTCGTGGGGCATCTTTTTGTGAAGATCAAGGAGGAAATTGTAATGGCTTGCCTTATTCACTTGTTACTATACCCGTGATAGGAATTCCATCTTACCCAAATTGCCCATTTTCAATTACTTATAAAGTTAGAAAATGTGCCTTAGGTCTAGACATGATATTTATAAGTTTTTCCTATCAATTTAATGATCCCGGGTGCGCTCAGTTTGATATTGATACTAATGGACCTAATGCTACAGTTATTTTGGATCAAGTGATTAAGGAACTGATAAATGTTGCAATCGAAACAGAAGCCTTTGATATAGTTGAACCATGTGGACAAGCTGGGCCTAAATTAATAAACTTTTTCCAAGCTGCATGTTCAAAACGGTGCTTAGTAGAAGAGTATACCATCGATAGAGGTACTATAAGGAAAATAGTGGTTGTCCCTTGTGGAAATGGTTGTTGCAAAACATCCTTAACGGTATGTATAGATGAGAATGATGAACTGGTAACAAAAGTTGTTGGAGGTCCATCATCGGCAGGATCTTGCCCACCTCAATCAGAGTTGCCATGTCCCCAAAATACTATTCGACAAGGCATATGTCAGCCTTCTTGTCTGATCATAGCTACAGGTGGGTAATTTATTAAACAAAGATGAAGTATCTGTAGTGCTCCATCTCTTTAATTTTGTTAGTAAATTTTAGTCATTACACAATAAATATCTTTAATCATGAAACGATTATACTTAATTTTACTCTTATTCAGCAATTTGATAAATGCACAGACTATTAAGTTTTATGATCCTCCTCTTTTTAATTTTGAGGGTACTGAGATTAAATGGCATCATAGGATAACCGATCCTTACAAGGACACATTTGATGTATTTATTATTAAAAATGTGGATCAACTCCAAACGGATATTAAACCGCTAATAATTAATGGTAAATACATAGTAGTATATGACAATCGAAGGTTTGGGTTAGTGGTCGAGTGCTATGAAATGAAAACAGGCCAAGTGAACTGGAGGCGGTCTTATAATAAAATCATTAATGAAGATAAAAGGGGGACATCATGCATATATTTAGAGGCATATGGAGAAGATCACATCATACTTACTTGTTTTCAAAGTGCTTCTGTAGGCGGAGTTAGCGCAAGTACTAAACCGGCGGGGCTTATTAATAAACGAAAATTGGCGATAGCCACAGGTGAACAAGTTGAATACTTGTACAACGATGTATTTTCTGAAAGAATTTTGTCCAATATATCTAGACCCATGCACGATATCATAGGACAAGATTTGCTTTTTTATTATCGTAGTGTTTTTCCATTTGGTGATACTGAAGTTTCTCACTTATGTGCGCCTGCATATATAAGCAAAAGTAATCTCAGGAAGCAAAACCCACTAGTAGTACCTGATACGATATTTTTTAGACACCTTGATGCAAGTGGATTTGGACCTAATTATGGTATATTTGGGCCTTTTATAGAAAACGAAAATAATTTTATCTACACCGCGGAATATTTTTGGAAATCTAGGTGGCATCATGAGATGTGGAAGGTAGATGATTATGGTAACCT
>DLGT01000056.1 GCA_002482845.1 Saprospiraceae bacterium UBA7687 | reverse complement strand
AAATAATTCCCTAATTATGCGAAGTACACTCTATACAACCAATTCCGCAAACCAACAAATTAGCAGATCAAGCAACTTTGTGTGGCAGCAATCCTTTGACGGTCAAAAAGAGCGGTTGCATGTCATAGAGCCATACTACCACATTGGGACCTTAAAACTTTAAAGATTCTAATAAATCACTGATTCTCGTTACCATTTCATCCGTTATTTGTAAATGAAAAACAAATCTGATCGTGTTATTGCCAAATGCTGTTGCTAAGATTCCTTGAGATTTGAGTTTTTCTAAAAAATCGGTATCCTTGATATTGTCTTGTAATTCAAAGATTAGAATATTAGTAAATACAGGTTTTATACTTTTGACATATGGCATTTGGGACAATAGTGAGCCAATTTTTTTTGCTTTATCATTGTCTATTTTTAAGTTATCTATATGATTGTCTAAAGCATAGATACAGGCAGCAGCGAGATATCCTGCTTGTCTCATTCCACCACCCATCACTTTTCTGAATCTTCTAGCCTCCTTGATCGTCTCTTTATCTCCTAATAGCAATGAACCTACCGGCGCACCTAGTCCTTTGGACATACAAATGGAAATGGTATCAAAATGTCTTCCCCAATCTTTTGTATCTTCTCCTGTCTCCACCAATGCATTAAAAATCCTAGCGCCATCTAAGTGGAGTTTTAATCCTTTAGATTTGCATAAGTCTGCAATGGGAGCTACTTCGTCCAAGGTATAATAACTTCCACCACCTTTATTACAAGTGTTTTCTATGACGACAAGCTTTGAGATAGGTTGCCAGTCATATCCTGGTTTGATGACAGATGCGATTTGGTCGGCAGTTATTTTTCCATTTTGCCCCTGTATCAGATTCACGGCGACACCGCTATGAAATGCATATCCGCCTGTTTCGTATTGGTATACATGGGAGTCTACATCACAGATCAATTCATCTAGCGGTTTGGTATTGACTTTTATGGCTATTTGATTGGTCATGGTACCTGATGGACAAAACAAAGCTGCTTCTTTGCCAAACATATCTGCCACTTTTTCCTGTAATACATTAATAGTTGGGTCTTCACCAAAAACGTCATCACCTACTTCAGCTTTCATCATGTAAGAAAGCATCGCTTCTGTGGGTTTTGTAACTGTATCACTAATCAAATTAATCATAAAATATTATTTCGGCAAACATACATTATTTTATGAATTTATCAAATTGGATATGTTGTAATAAGTATGGGATGACGATTTTTATATCTCTAAACTACTTTTCAAGCAGTTGTAAAGCAAAAATACGTATAAATACGGGTATGCAGGAAGCGTGTTATTACGTATCTTTGTGTCATTGAAATCAATTAATTTTGCCCTTGTAAAAGATAATAAATGTGAAGGTAGTGGATAGACACTTGCACTTCGATTTAATCCGGTGATATGTTTTACCCTCTACTTTGAAAAGTTTTTTTTGAATTATTTTGGTTAAAGATTAGTATCTGTACTTAGCTGAACCTGAATATTGAATGATTTTTAGTTTTCGCATTCATTTGTTGAGTTTAAAACAAACAATCATTTACCCGCTTGTGGACATTTCCGATTAATCACAAGCGGGATTTTTCAGATTCATAGATGCTGTCTTCAATGTATGAGTTTTATAAGGTCATAATTTTGTAAAGTTAAAGACAAATTGCATTATATTTTGTCTAAATTGTTTTGAAATAAGGAAATACACACTACTTTTGTTTTGCCAATCGTTAGAGTCAACCCAATTTGATAAGTTTTCGTGCTTTAAGCTACAGAATATTCTATATTGCTTAAAATACGAATCTTAATAATTTACATTAAAAATGCAGAAATGAAAAAACAGTTTGTATTTACGTTGTCATGTTTGGTTTTGTCCATATTTCCAATATCCGAAACTACAGCAACAAAAAAGGTTACGTCATTAGATCCAATCTTCTTGGGTGCTCATATAATTTTGAATTCCAAAGATGATCACAACCCTGAACGAATTTACCATAAAGTGGATAACGATTTATGTGCAGAATGGGAAGTCACAAAAAATCTTCAGATTGCATATAATTTTGAACAAGCCAAAGAAATAAAAGAAGATGGTGTATTTTATTATTATGATGATGACAATGAATTAATTCAAACACAAAATTTTTTACCCAACGGTCAGGTGATGATTAAATCCCTTTTTTGGCATCAAAACGTATGTCACATTATTTCTCTTATCTGTTGCAAGAAAAACTTGGTAGAAAACAAAAAGGTTTTGAAATCACTTCATGAACGAATAATATTGGGGCAGTTGTAGTTTTCTCTCACACTGATTCTTAATCCAATATTTGAGTCCGCTCTGAAAAGTCATTAGTTCAAAAAAATGAAAACTTATAATGCTACTACATTGATAGTCAAACGTTTCCCATTTGGGGCAGGTTGAAAGATGGTTGATTATCAATCAATTTGTTTTTTCGGCGTGGACTCACCTTTATATATTTTTTTTAAGCCTTTATAAGTATTTCTACGTACTAAATTATACCGTATTTATGCGCTTTTACGGTTATGTTGCGATGTTTAATTTTGTTGCGAATTCCAAAATGGAATAACCAACTTTTTTTAACCAATTAAATATTGTTATCATGAATCGACATTCATTACATTTTCTCATTTTTACTTTTTGCGTTGTACTTTTTTCATGCAATCAACCAAAATCGCCAACGGACGAGCTTGGCTTTGTATATGATAAAATCACACAGGTTCCTTTTCCTGATCCTAACATTCCTGGGTTTACATTTCCACAAGATTCCAATACAATAAATGGATGGATAAAAGCTGGCCAAAATGATGAGATATACAAACATGGATGGGGCATTTGGGCAGGACTTACGATGCCTACATCACAAACATCTGGTGGAAATGTTTTATTGACTTATGAAACTTGGCTCACACCTTCAGAGATATTGGATAGTATCAATAATACAGGCGTAAAAAGATCAGGTAGAGCCAATCTGAATAAACCACATCAATTGGTTCATGCCATGCTTAAAGGAGCACCTGTAGATGATACTTCAGACTCAGAATCAGTGTCTTACAGCCCATCGGCTGCACAGTTTGCAATAGATAATAAAATATTTCTTTATACCACACTTGCTAAATATGCGGAAGAAGGTAGAACTCAAATTCCTGATTTCCCATCTGATGCTATAACGCTTAAACCTGTTTTTAAGCTTATTGAAAAAAGTAAGTTGACTTCAGACAGTATATATGCTATGGCGTCTTGGCATGGTCCTACAGATAAAGTGGAAGCATTTCCACAAAAAGCATGGAAATCTTGTGTTTATGTAGATCTTAAAAATGGTGGTCAAGGCAAAGGCTTGCAGGATATGACATGTTCAGCTCGTACACCAGAAAATACTTATAATCTTTCTGATTTCATACACTATACACTGAATGCTGAAGATATATACTACTACAATAAAGAATTTGGACTAAATGCCCAAGTCGGAGATATTGCTTTGTTAGTGGCTATGCACGTAGCTACAAGGGAGACATTAAGATGGACTTGGCAGACTTTTTGGTGGGCACCAGACCCTAATAATCCACCAGCACCGAGTTCAAAAGCTATTGCAGATGCACGACCGTTGGCACAATTAAGTGGTGCAGCTTCTCATTATGCGATGGCTGTGGCATATTCCATGGTTTATCCAGATCAGCCTTACACAGGAGGTGAGAGTGTGGGTGATACTGTCATTGGGTTTAATCCATATTTAGAAGCGGGGTTTGGTCCAAATGTTTTTACAGGAAGTAATAGTTTTGTTATTAAAAATGGAACAAAAATTATGACAAATGCAGGTGTCCGTACCAATTGTATGAGTTGTCATGCTTATGCTGCATATGATGTTTATAATCCATCTAATGGCACACCGTATAGTGGTGACGCCTACGTAGACTTGAGCGATACGATTTTTAATGGCAAGTTGAAGCTTGATTTTGCTTGGTCTGTACAAGGAAATGTGGATACGACCGGTATGGCTGCTTTTTTGTCAAAACAAAAATAAACCCACGAACTGCTCATTGTTTTATCAAAGGGAGAAGGTGTCCTTAGGGATGTCTTCTTTCCTTTTTGTAGATGTTTTTAATTTTTATTGACGGTTATTTGACAAAATCGTCTATTGAAATGACTACTTTTGTGCTTCTTTTTAAAAATAATATTAAGCGCATGTTAAGAATAATTGGTTCCTTGATCGTTATTGTTTTAGTTTTATCATCTTGTTCTTCTAAGAAAGGCATATTATACCAAAGTATAGCTCCAGAATTGGATACATTAAGATTTCCGCAAGAAAAACACTTAAAAAATGTTCGTCAGCTTACTTTTGGTGGTGATAATGCAGAAGCTTATTGGAGTTTTGATGATAAAAAGATAGTTTTTCAAGCGACCAATAAAATGTGGGGAGCAGACTGTGACCAAATATACTTTTTTGATCTAGAGAAGTGGGAAAGAAAACAATCTGCACCGCCATTATTAAGCACTGGAAAGGGTAGGACTACCTGTAGTTTTTTTATGTCAGGAAATAAAAGTATCGTATTTGCATCTACACACGAAGCCAATGCTGCTTGTCCACACGTACCTGAAAGAAGAGCTGATGGGAAATACATCTGGCCGATTTATGAATCATTTGATATATATCATAGTGACTTGAATGGAAATATTATTAAAAAATTGACAAACGAACCTGGATATGACGCAGAAGCAACAGTGTCTCCAAAAGGTGACAAAATCGTCTTCACGTCTACAAGAAGTGGGGATTTAGAACTATATACTATGAATGTCGATGGTTCAGATGTCCGTCAAATCACCAAAGAACTAGGTTATGATGGTGGCGCCTTTTTCTCTCCTGATGGTAAAAAACTGATTTTCAGATCTTCAAGACCAAAAACGGAAGAAGATATAAAAGTTTATAAAGAATTGTTGGCTCAGAATCAAGTCATGCCTACGAATATGGAATTATATGTTTGTAATGTTGATGGTTCAGACATGAGACAACTTACTACATTAGGTAAGGCAAACTGGGCACCTTATTTTACGCCAAAAGGTGATAAGATCATTTTCTCTTCCAATCATGCAGCACCTAGAGGATATCAGTTTAATTTATATACCATAAATCTAGATGGTACAGGATTAGAGCAAATTACCTTCGATAAGACCTTTGATTCTTTCCCAATGTTTTCTTATGATGGCAAAAAGATTATCTTTGCGTCAAATAGAAATAATGGTGGTACAAGAGACACAAACTTATTTATTGCTGACTGGGTCGATTGATTTTACCATATGATCCACTTTATCCAAAAAGATATTTTAGCGATGGAAAGACTTCCTCGCCTAAAATTAATAAATAGTATCACAGGTTATAAACCTGCTAATCTCATAGCAACCATTAATGGCAAAGGACAGACAAACGTCGCCATCATCAGTTCTGTAGTGCATATTGGGTCTGATCCAGCACTTTTAGGATTTTTTATGAGACCAATGGTGACAGAGCGACACACCATGGAAAATATCCTGGAGACTGGCGTTTATACCATAAATCATATTAATTCTGATATCATAGAGCAAGCGCATTTTACATCAGCGGATTTTGAAAGACATGAATCGGAATTTGATAAATGTCACCTGACACCTGTATTTAAAGATGATTTTTTAGCTCCTTATGTATCAGAATCCAATGTGCAAATTGGCATGGAACTGGCTGAAAAAGTGGATATTAAGTTGAATAACACCATATTGGTCATTGGTTATGTGTCCCACCTTTACATAGAGCAAGATGCATTTATCATCGATAGTGGACTAGATCTTAAGAAAGCAGACACTGTTTGCATCTCGGGGCTTGATTCATACCATAGTGTAGAAAAAATAGCTTCCTTTCCTTTTGCAAGGACGAATAATCTTCCTGACTTTGGTAATAGGTAATAAATAGTTAGATTCAAGTTTTAGACAAAAAAAAAAAGACCGATTCTCCCTACAGAACCGGTCCCGAGTAAACAATTTGCTTAATTAATCACTCATAAACTCAATCTCGACCTTTATAAATCCAAAATCGTGCCAATTTGATTTTTACGCATTATATTTGCTTTGTAAAATTTAAGTTATGAGTATTGTAATATCGATTTTAATTGGGTTTGTAGCTTTGCTTCATGGCTACTTTATGTGGTTTGAAATGTTTGCTTGGACAACAGTAGGCAAAAAAACATTCAAAAACTTTCCTGCTGAACATTTTGAAAAAACAAAATCCCTTGCGGCAAATCAAGGCCTATACAATGGATTTCTTGCGGCAGGTTTGATTTGGTCATTATTGATATCTGATGGTATGTGGTCCACTAATATCGCTTTGTTTATTCTAGGATGTGTCGTTGTTGCAGGCATGTATGGAGCCTATTCTGTATCAAAAAGAATATTTTATATACAAGCAGTACCAGCTATCATTACAATCATTTTAATTTTACTCAAATGATAAGCTCTTAACTCACATTTTAGCTCCTTTTAATGCTTCTCCAATATTGATATCCAATGCCTTGTGCGCCAATGGGGTAGAGTAGTCGTTAAGTCGCTTCATGACGGCTTCTATATCATCTTTTGTGCCTGATTTGACACTCGATTTCAGTGCTTCATTGAGCGATGTGGTGGTTTCTATTTCTTCAGCAGTTAGAATGGCTTGATTTTGAATTAGAAATTTATCAGTGGCTAGAGTCACATTGTTGGCTTCATTGATAGATTCTAACAAGGCCCTTTTTTTGACATCTTCTTCCGCATTTTTGATAGAATCAATGAGCATCAAGGCCATTTCTTCTTCAGAAATGCCATAGGTTGATTTTATTTCTACACTTGTCTCTACATTTGACCTCAATTCTTTGGCTCTCACAGTGAGAATACCATCCGCATCTAGGATAAAACTAACTTCTATCTTCGGTATGCCTGCTGCCATCGCAGGTAGGTTTTTAAGGGTAAATTCACCTAGTTTTCTATTGTGAACCACTAAATCTCTTTCACCTTGGAAGACAGAGATTCTTAGGTTCTTCTGCCCATCTACAGATGTTGTGTATTGTCTAGCAGCGCGTTGTGGAACTTTCGAGTTACGTGGAATGATAGCATCCATCAATCCACCTACCGTCTCTATACCGAGTGAAAGTGGTGTCACATCTAACAGGAGAATATCTTTTCTATTTCCGGCAAGAATATCAGCTTGGATGGCTGCACCTAACGCTACCACTTCATCAGGATTCATACTATCATCAGGTGTTTTGCCAAAAAACTCCGCTAACCGTCGTTTGACTAAAGGGACTCTTGTAGACCCACCTACTAATATCACTTTGTCTATGTCCGTCGTTGTCAGGTTGGAATCTTTCAGCGCTTGAACACAACTTTCTATAGTTTTGTCAATAAGTGGCGCAATTAAGCTCTCGAAAGTAGTCTTGTCAATGTTCAGATGATATGAGCCAACATTAGTTTCAAATGTATCTTCTTTACTCAGTACAATTTTTGCTTCTTCAGCAGCTAACCTAAATGCTTGATTTAAGGCAGCATCTTCCTGCATTTTTTCAATGGAAATATTGTGTTTTTCGCACCAATATGCCATAATCGCACGATCAAAATCATCACCACCTAAAAAAGTATCGCCATGTGTAGCCAACACATCAAAAATTCCATCTTCAATTTGTAAAATGGAAATATCGAACGTTCCTCCACCTAGATCATAAACAGCGACTTTATATTGTTCGTTTTTGTCTAACCCTAGTCCATAAGCTAAACTTGCAGCTGTAGGTTCATTTACTATACGTAAGACATCTAGTCCTGCTAGTTTACCTGCATCGCGAGTGGCTTGTCTTTGTGCATCATTAAAATATGCTGGGACAGTAATGACTGCTTTTGAAATTGTCGTTTTTAATTGATGCTCTGCATCTGATTTGAGCGATTTTAAAATCTCTGCTGATAGTTCAGTGGGTGTATAAAATCGATTGTCTACTTTTATTTTAACTAAGGATTCGGTATCTTGATCAATTATTTCGTAACCAATGGATGAATTTAATTTTTTGACATCAGCATATGATTTGCCCATGAGTCTTTTAACGGAAAAAATCGTTCTTTCAGGATGCGAAACTAAATATTCTTTGGCTTTATCGCCGACGACAATGTCGCCATCTTCACTGAAATGTAAAACAGAAGGTGTAAGTGAACGCTTACCATACTTCGATTTTACAGTAACGGGTTGTTCATTTACGATATACGCTACTAGACTGTTTGTCGTACCTAAGTCTATACCGACAATAATATCTTTGAGAGTCGAATCTGCGACATCGCCTGTTTTAAGATTTATGGAGATCTTCATATTACCTTTTAGAAAAAATGCAAAAGTACGTATAAAACGGACAAAGACAAAGCTATGTTTAGAATGTGTCTAAAGATAAAACCGATATCTTTATGGTTACTACTTAATCTTCCATATCATTAAACATATCTGACAGAGGATCAGAGAAATGCAAACTATTCTCCAAAATGTTTTTACCAATAACTTCTGATTCTGACAATCCAAACAAAATCAATTCCATAAATGGCATCAATTCTTCTTTATTCTTAATATAGTTTTCTGCAAGTTTTTTTAATCCTGCAACTTGTTCTATATTTTTGTTAAAGGTAAGGTCGTCATCATCATTTAGAAGTTCGATGTTATTTCCACCTGAGAACCAAGCTTTTATCACACCGTATTCATCCTTAAGATCTCTTTTTATCTTTTGATTTGGATTAGGAAATCTCTCTAAAAATAAATCTTTAGTTGCTTTAAAAATGAGATTCATGGCTACATTATATGGCCCCTCTTGCTCGCCTTCATACACCAATTCCACCTTTCCAGTGATGGCTGGTATTACACCCCAAAAATCAGTAATTCTAGTGGTGGTGTGTTTTTCACCATTGAGCAACATTCTACGTTCGGCAGTACTGTAAAGATTCTCTAAAGCTGAAATACTAAGCCGTGCAGAGACGCCACTTTTGTCATCTGTGTATTCGCTTTCTCTTGCGTTAAAGCTGATCATTTCGATCAATGTTCTATGTATATCTGGAATGGTCACAGTTGATCTTTGTTCATCGTGAATATTAGCTTCTTGGGCAGTAATTGCTTGAGAAGTTTCGATACTACGTGGATAGTGTGTCAGAATTTGGCTTTCAATTCTATCTTTTAATGGTGTGATAATGCTTCCACGATTGGTGTAGTCTTCAGGATTTGCTGTGAATACAAAGGTAATATCCAATGGAAGTCTGAGCTTAAATCCTCTGATTTGTAAGTCACCTTCTTGGAGAATATTAAATAATGATACTTGAATTCTTGCTTGAAGATCAGGTAATTCATTGATTACAAAAATAGACCTATGTGATCTTGGGATCAAACCAAAATGAATAACTCTCTCATCCGAGTAAGGAAGTTTGAGTGTTGCAGCCTTTATTGGATCTACGTCGCCTATCAAATCTCCTATACTAACATCTGGAGTTGCAAGTTTTTCGACATATCTTTCTGATCTGTGTACCCAGGAAATAGGTGTGTTGTCACCTTTTTCTGCAATGATGTCTATGGCGTATCTTGATAACGGTTGCAAAGGGTCATCATTCAACTCAGATCCACTGACGACAGGCATGTATTCATCAAGTAGCGTGATAAGTAATCTTGCAATCCTTGTTTTAGCCTGACCACGAAGACCAAGTAGTAAAATGTTGTGCCTTGACAAAATCGCTCTTTCTATATCAGGCAGGACGGTATCATCAAAACCAAGAATTCCTTCAAAGACTTTTTCTTTCTTTTGGATTTTTTTAATCAAGTTGTCCCTGAGTTCTTGTTTGATCGACCTAGAGACATAACCAGATTTTTTTAAATCACCTAATGTATTAATATTGTGCACTTTGGATTATTTTAGATGTATAATAATTTTGTTTTCTTCAATCAAACAGTTTTTATATCATATAGTTTATCAAGAAGAAGGCCACTAGGTAAATCCACAAACCATCCAAAAAATGCCAATAAATATTAAGAATATTAAGTGATCTTTTTTTGTCTACATCTGCAAAGTAAACCAAAACGGTGATTGGGTCTTTCATTCTTTTGTGTGCTTCATATATAAAATAGCCCAAAAATGGAATGCCAGCTACTAAGTGCGCAAAATGCAAACCGGAGATCAAATACATATAGGACGCCATCGTACTTGTAGTAAGACCAATGTTTGCGGCTTTCAGTTGATACCAAGCTTCTATTTGCATGTATAAAAATAGAACGGTCAAAATCATCGTCACCCAAAGGGCAACTTTGAACATTCTAGTATCATCATATTCATACATTTTTTTTGCATAAATCATGGTTATACTACTGGCCACTATTAGTATAGAATTGAAGTAAAAAAGCGTAGGAACTTGCACCGGTGCTATTCCTTGTTGGACTCTATTATATATGTAGGCACCAGTAAATCCTAGAAAAAGAGCCGTTACCCCAGCCAAAACTAGTGTAATAATAATATAATGTGGATGAACTAGATAATTCCGCTGCGGTGTCATGTTATTCATTTATTTGGTGGATAACGTCGAGAATTTAAAAATGTTTTTGTAAGATAATTAATTAAAACTCTCATGGCTAAAACTGCCTTTTTGGCACCGAAAATTGAATGAATTTTGTGTTGCATTAAATTACTTTTAAAGTATGTTTGAAATATCAATTTTAATTGGGTATATTTGTTGAAATTTAAAACGTAAGCCATATGGAACAACTTAATCCCTTGTATATTATTCTTTTTCCTTTGATTATTTTAGGACTGATTTCTACTTTTTTTACAGTGAAACAGCAGTCAGCTGCTATTGTGGAGAGATTTGGCAAGTATAACAGCATCAGACAATCTGGATTACACCTGAAGATTCCATTTATTGATAGGATAGCTGGAAAATTAAATCTTCGAATACAACAATTGGATGTCATTATTGAAACCAAAACTAAAGATAATGTATTTGTCAAGATGAAAGTATCAGTGCAGTTTATGGTTATCCAAGAAAAGGTGTATGACGCTTTTTACAAGTTAGAATATCCACACGATCAAATCACTTCTTATGTATTTGACGTACTTCGGCACGAACTACGTCAAATACATAAGAAGTGATTTGATCATGCGGATATTCTAATTTATAAAAG
>DLGT01000099.1 GCA_002482845.1 Saprospiraceae bacterium UBA7687 | reverse complement strand
AAAACTATAAACATTTATGCGGCTTCAAGATAGATGACACATATAATTTTGATACAATTACATGTGAATCATATAAATCATTCGTCAAATTCTGTAATACTATTTTTGTTATTCTCCTTTACCTTTACGTGATTTTCCTTTTATCTATTAATAAAGGAAATTGTCCTATCGATTCTAATTCACATTTGGTAAAATAAATAAAAATGAATACTCAAAAGAACATCGAAACGCTAAACATGCTTGTTGAAATTAATAATGATAGAATAGATGGATACTTAAAAGCTACAGAGGAAACAAATGATTTAGATTTAAAAACCTTGTTTTCTTCATTGATTCAGACGAGCCAAATTTGTAAAAATGAATTATCTAGTGAACTGAGAAAATTTGGTGAATCACCAGAGGAAGGGACATCCACTTTAGGAAAAGCTTTTAGGATCTGGATGGACATGAAATTGGCTGTTAATAGTAATGATCGATTAGCAATACTCAAATCTTGTGATTGGGGCGGAGAAATTGCTATTGAAACTTATAATATTGCATTAAGTAAGTATTTAGAATTTCTAGATGAAGACCAAATATCGCTAATAAAACATCAACTTGCGTCCATTACATCAGATCACAATAAAATTAAGGACATGGCGTTAAAATCTTAGTATTATACCGCAACAACCAATGTGTTACAAACTATAATTTACAATATTTAGGTTATTTATTATTATAAATTTCTAATAAATTAATGTATCTTTTTCAAATTTAAAATCAATTCGCATCAATAATTCAACCAATTATTTGTCGACCAAAAGCACAAAGCTTGCAGACATTTTTATCAATCTTCATGAAAAAATAAGAAGCGCCCTTTTAGACGTTTCCAACGTTTTTCTTTTTATATTAAACATTGTTAAACAGACTTTTTCAAAAGGATTTGAGTTTAAAGAATTTTTTTATCAATGTTTCCAAATAGGATACAAAACGCTTCCTTTGGTGTCTATTACGGGGATGAT
The DNA here is from genome assembly GCA_002482845.1 of Saprospiraceae bacterium UBA7687. Classification (GTDB taxonomy): domain Bacteria; phylum Bacteroidota; class Bacteroidia; order Chitinophagales; family Saprospiraceae; genus OLB9. The sequence continues at coordinate 18,128 of DLGT01000099.1, read as the reverse complement.
TATGGGTTTGGTACTTACTATTCAATCTAGGCCTGTCCTAGTTGATTTTGGAGCAGTCACCATGTTGCCAGGTATGGTTACCGTTTCATTGATAAGAGAAATGGGTCCAGTAATTACTGCTTTAATATGTGCAGGAAAAATTGGATCGGGCATTGGTGCAGAATTAGGCGCCATGAAAGTCACTGAACAAATAGATGCTATGGAAGTTTCGTCTACCAACCCAATGAGATATTTAGTAGTCACTAGAGTGTTAGCTACTACGCTTATGATTCCAATACTAGTGTTATATGCGGACATAATGGGTATATTAGGGAGTTGGGCTGGCGCCAATATTAAGGGTGATGTCACCATAGTTTTGTTTTTTGCCCAAGCTTTTGCATCTATAGAATTCATTGACTTCTTGCCTGCTGTGACCAAAACGTTTTTCTTCGGAGCTGTAATAGGCATAGTAGGATGTTATAAAGGTTATTATGCAAGCGGTGGTACAAGTAGTGTAGGTGTTGCTGCCAATAGTGCAGTAGTGCTTTCTTCTTTATTGGTCATTATTGTGGATGTTATTGCTGTTCAGATCACAGACATGATGTTATGATGGAAGAGAAAATCCAAACACATAAAAATGGTACTCCCAAAAGAGTCGTTATAGATATTAAAAATCTAAAGAAGTCATTTGGAAAACTTGAAGTACTTAAAGATGTAAATTTACAAGTTTATGAAGGAGAAAATCTAGTTGTCCTTGGTAAATCTGGGACAGGAAAATCAGTTCTTATAAAGTGCATTGTTGGCTTAATGGATTTTGATGATGGGAACATATCAGTTTTCGAAGAGCATATTAAAGACATGAACCCTGAAGCTTTGAGTAACCTTAGACGAAGGACAGGCTTTTTATTTCAAAGTGGAGCATTGTATGATTCTATGAATGTGAAACAAAATCTAGAGTTCCCTCTACTCAGGTCACCTACTAAGTTTTCGCAAGAAGAAATAGATAAAAAAACCAATGAGGCGCTAAGTCATGTTGGTTTAGAAAAAGCCATATTACAGATGCCTTCTCAATTATCTGGCGGACAGCGTAAAAGAATCAGCCTTGCTAGAACCATTGTGACAAACCCTGAGATCATGTTGTACGACGAACCTACCACTGGTTTAGATCCAGTGACATCAGACGAAATTAGTGGCTTAATTAGAGATGTACAGCGTCAGTACAAGACTTCATCCATAATTATTACGCATGATATCAATTGTGTGCGTTCTGTGGCGGATAGAATTGTTATGCTAAAAGATGGAATTGTTTACAAAGAAGGAGACTTAGCGTCATTCGAATCATCTGATGATCAGGAAATTAAATCATTTTTCAAATAAAATATAAAGTATGGATAAGCATTCAGAAAAATTTAAAGTTAGGTTAGGTTTATTTATAGCTGTTGGTTTACTTTTGTTTGCGTTGGCTGTTTTTTTTATTGGTCAGCAAAAAAATCTATTTAACCCAGTGTTTGTGCTTAATACTACTTTTTCTAATGTAAGTGGTTTGCAAGTGGGTAATAATGTAAGATATCTGGGCATCAATGTCGGTACGATTACAGATATTAAAATTGCAAATGATACTTCTGTCATGGTACAAATGCAAATAAGAAAAGAAATACAAGAACACATCAAAGCAGATAGTAAGGCACAAATTGGTTCTGAAGGATTGATAGGTGATAGATTGTTAATCATTACACCTGGTACAGACTCAAATACGGTTGTTGCTAATCGTCAAGTGGTTAGTTCAACAGAACCTATTGAAACGGATGAAATTATAGCTAGTCTGGCCATAACCGCTGGAAATGCAGAAATTATCTCTGAAGAATTGAGTGAAATCATCATAAATATAAACCAAGGTGAAGGAACTTTGGGAAGGTTAATTAATGATGAAAGTATAGCAGAAAACCTAAACCAAACCATCAAAAACCTAAAAAGCAGTTCGAAAGGTCTTGATGAAAATATGGAAGCTGCCAAAAGTAATTTTTTATTAAAGGGATATTTTAATAAAAAGGAAAAAGCAGCCCAAAAGAAAAAGGATGATCTTGCTAAAAAATTAAAAAAGGAGAAAGAGCAAAAGGAAAAGGATGCCCAAAAAGCTAAGGAAGCAAAGGAAAAGAAAGACAACTAGACAATTAAATTTATTGTCATTAATCTATTCTATGAAATAAAAGCACTGTACTAGATATCCATCATTTGTACCTTAATATCTTGTACAGCTTCTAACTTATTGAATTCCAACAACTCATCTACATGGTTTCGAAGAAGATTTTTAATACTGTCATCTGGTTTTCTATCAGCATCAAGATATTGTTCGACAGAAGAAATAGGTAACTTATTGGGCATTACAAGGATATTTAAATAATTGAGCAAACCTGTCAAATGTTCCATACCTCTGAAATTGCCAGCTCTTCCAGTTGCAACACCTATCAATGCAGCTTTTTTTCCAGAAAAAGTCTCTTTGTACCGTCTTATAGATAACGCGTCTATCAGTAACTTCAAAATACCAGGATAACTACCATTATATTCTGGACTAATGATTACCCAAAGTCTAGAAGGAAGTAAAATATTATCTTGAATATCTGAAATATATGGATGCTGACCAGTTTTATCATACATCTCATTTGTCAAAAGTGGTATATTAATGTCAACTAGGTCCAAAAATTTAATTTCTTCACTAGTGGATTCTTTTAGTAATTCAAAAAATAATTCTGACACTATTTTGGTTCTACTGCCAGGTCTATTTGTTCCTGATATAACTGTGATCATCTTGTTACTTTAGGTCCGAATAACCCAAATAAATATAAAATGTTCATAAATTCTGTTTATAAAATATAATTATTGGAAATATCACCTATAACATTCATTTGACGAAATATATTGTTAACTATTCTTTAAAGGAAAATACAGCTAATCATTTATTCAAGAAAATTAAGTACCTTTGCAGGCTGATTCAAGAGAAATTTGGTCTATTTTTTGTACACTTAGACAAGACAATATCTGTTTCAGACAAAATAATTCTTATATTTAATAGACAATATCAATAAATAATTGGTCATTTCTATTTTAACAGAATTATATTTCAGAATCATTTATTATTGATATTTACCAATATTTAAATAACTTTTAGGTCATGACGTTAACATATCTCGGTCAATCATCTTTCCATTTAGTTTTTAATGGTAAAAATTTAATATTTGACCCTATGATCACTCCAAACGCTTTGGCATCACATATTAATATTGATGAATTAGCTTGTGATTATTTGATGTTATCACACGGTCACGGAGATCATGTGGCCGATGCAGAAGCAATTGCTAAGCGTACAGGTGCGACTATCATATCAAATTACGAGATTGTATCGTGGTACGAAACCAAAGGATTAAAAGGTCACCCAATGAATCTTGGCGGAAAATTCAAGTTTGATTTCGGTACAGTAAAGTATGTTAATGCAGTGCATTCCAGCATGTTGCCAGACGGTAGTTATGGTGGTGCTTCAGGTGGTTTTGTTATTTATGATGATTCCAAATCTTTTTATTTTGCAGGTGACACAGCCTTGACCTATGATCTAAAATTGATACCTTTGACCTGCCCTACCCTAAATGTTGCTATTCTTCCTATTGGCGATAATTTTACGATGGGATATGAAGATGCAGTCATAGCAGCAGATTTTATACAGTGCGACAAAATCATAGGTTGCCATTATGATACGTTTGGATACATCAAAATAGACCATGAAGCCGCTATATCCGAATTCAAAAATGCTGGAAAAGAACTTATTTTACTTAATATTGGTCAGACCATAGAATTATAATATCAAATGGGCAAAATCATTGCAATTGCAAATCAAAAAGGCGGTGTAGGCAAAACAACTACAGCCATTAATTTAGCAGCTACACTTGCTGTTTTAGAGAAAAAAGTATTGCTCGTAGACTCTGATCCACAGGCAAATGCGACATCTGGAGTAGGCATTAAAGAAGCTGATATCAATATCACCACTTATGAATGTCTTGTAGAAAGTGCTGACCCAAGGACGGCTATCTTAGCTACAGATACACCAAATTTGTACCTATTACCTTCTTCCATTGACCTTGTAGGTGCAGAAATCGAGTTGGTAAATGCTACTAATCGTGAATTTCGAATGAAAAACACGTTGGATCAGATCAAAGATGACTATGATTATATTTTTATAGACTGCTTGCCTTCACTTGGTTTGATTACATTGAATGCACTAGCCGCAGCTGACAGTGTTTTAGTACCAGTACAATGCGAGTTTTTCTCGTTAGAAGGGTTTGGAAAATTAAAGGATACCATTAATCTAGTACAACAATCGCTCAACCCTGAATTGCAAGTCGAAGGTGTCATTTTGTCTATGTATGACCAACGACTTAGAATGGCCAATATGGTCATAGAAGAAATTAGACATATTATTTCAGACAGAATATTCGAAACCATTGTACACCGTAATAGTAAAATTGGGGAAGCGCCATCATTGGGTCAGCCAGTAATCATATATGATGCTAGTAGTAAGGGAGCTATTAATTTCCTTAATTTGGCAAACGAATTTATTTCCATCAATGAGGAAGTAAGCATTAGATAATAGAGAATATCGCATAGAAATGAATAAAAGAAACGAAGTATCCAAAGGGTTGAGATCCTTGCTTTCCAACATAGAAAAAACCAATAATCCTACAGAAAGAAGCCAATTAGTACGTGAACTGACAAATAGTATTGCATTCATCAGTCCAGAAATGATCGAGGTCAATCCATACCAACCGCGTACGGAGTTTGATGCTGACCAACTCATGGACTTGGCAAAATCTATAAAAATATCCGGTCTTATCCAGCCTATCACTGTGAGAGCTATGGGTGGGAATAAATACCAACTCATCTCAGGTGAAAGAAGACTCAGAGCTTCAAAAATGGCAGGAATCAAAGAAGTGCCTGCCTATGTAAGAGTAGCCAATGACCAAGAAATGCTAGAAATGGCATTGGTCGAAAACATCCAAAGAGCTGATTTAAATGCCCTAGAGATTGCAATTTCATACCAAAGATTGATGGATGAATGCAATCTTACCCACGAAGCACTATCAGATAGAGTCGGAAAAGATAGAAGTACCGTTACAAATTATGTACGTTTATTAAAACTTCCTGCGCAAATCCAATCATCTATTAAGGATGGCGCAATAAGTATGGGACACGCAAGAGCTCTTGCAGGTATTGACAACATTGCACTTCAACTCAAAGTGTACAAAGACGTTATAGATCAAGGACTTTCCGTAAGAGCATTGGAGCAAGTGATTAAATCATTTAACACTTCAAAGCCAAGCAATAACACTTCGCAAAAACCTACTGAGGCTTATTCTGCCGAAATTAAAAAAATAAAAGACGAAATCAGCCATGCTTTGGGATCTAAAGTAGATATCAAACGAGATCATGCAGGAAAAGGGTCGATCACCATTTCTTTTTCTTCTGATGATCAATTGAATAGTATTGTTGATTTTCTACGCAAAGATAATTAAAAGGTCCATTTGTCGTTATAATACAATTATGAATAGATGGATCTTTACAAGTTTGGTATTATGGATGTGGATCTTAAAAGCTGATGCGCAAATAGGTCCAGCACCCAATAATCCACTTGGAAACCAACAACAAATAATTGTTGCTGATACATCTACCAATCCTAACGATACCATCATAAATAAAAACAGTTTCTTTTCTTTATTTAAAGGGAAGCCTGGACGTGCAGCTTTTTATTCTCTCGTAATACCTGGTGGAGGACAAGCTTACAACAGGAAATACTGGAAAATACCTATTGCTATTGGAATTGATGTAAGTCTTGCCTATGTGCTTATTTACAATACAAACCAATATAACATAGCCCAAGATCTATATTTAACGGCTGTCAGTGACAAAGACCCGCTAGCTTCAAGATATAAATTGCAAAGAGATGGCGCAAGAAAAGATAGGGAATATTCTTATATCTATTTGATTATCGGGCATTTAAGCACGGTTATCGATGCTTTTGTGGACCAACATTTATTGGATTTTGATGTAAGTGATGACTTGACCAGTAATTATAACAGGGATATTTTGGTGCCATCTATCTCCAAAATTGGCGTTAATATACCACTCAACAAAACATATAAAACAACACCAAATCCATTATATCCAGGTGTAGCAACTAGATAAACCCACCAAGATGGCAGCTGAACATAAAAAAAAACATAAAAAACAGTACCATTCAGGTAAAAAGGGTCTTCCACCAGGTACACATATCTATACTGGAAAAAACAAAATTGAGATTCCAGTCATAGATATCATCTCTTACGATGAGACATCATGCGAAACAAGTCATCCGAATCTTAGCCAAACTATAGAAAGAAAACCTACCGCAAAAAAAGAATGGATAAATATCAATGGTATTAGTGATGAAAGTTATGTTAGATTGATATGCGATAAATACGGTATCCATACACTATTCCAAGAAGATATACTTAATGTTTTTCAGCGTCCGAAAGTAGAAGAAGATTCTAAGTATCTTTTTATGACCTTCAAATCACTTAATTGGAATGAAGAAAACAGATGCCTTGATGAAGAACAATTATCATTTATACTGCTAGATAAAACGGTTTTATCCTTTCAAGAAATTCCTGGTGATCAGTTTGATCAAATTAGGACTCGACTCAATACTGATGGCTCTATCATAAGGACAAAAGAAGTAGATTATCTTTTCTACAGACTTTTGGATGTAACAGTAGATAATTACTTTGAAATATTAGAAAAACTGGGTGACTATCTCGAAGAAATAGAAGATGGTATCATGCATCATCCGACAGCTCAAGATCTTGAAAAAATCCAAGAGAATAAAAAGGACATTATGCAATTGCGTAAACACATCTATCCGCTTCGTGATGTTTTAAATAGAATCATAAGCACAGAAAATGATTTGATAGACGAAAAAACAAAAAAATATTTCAAAGATGTCCTTGACCACACTATACAAGTTTTAGAGACAGTAGAAACCTACAGAGAGATCAATTTAAGTTTAAAAGATGTATATCTCAACTCATTGAGTCATGAGATGAACAGGGTCATGAAAGTATTGACCATCATTTCTACTGTATTTATTCCACTCACTTTTATAGTTGGTGTGTATGGGATGAATTTTGATAACATGCCTGAACTAAGATGGCAATATGGTTACTTTTATATTTGGGGCTTTATGATTGTAGTCACTTTGTTATTAATTGTGTGGTTTAGAAATAAACGTTGGTTCTAAATAATTGTCATTTTGAATAAGATCATATTTAAGATCAATCATTGATAAGAGATAATAAAACGAATAAAATAAATTGATATTAGAAAAATTTATATATTAATTTTAAAAAAATGTTTTGCAGAAACAAATAAAACTATTATCTTTGCAGCCTATTTCAAAAAACAGTAGAAGGCTGTTATATCAATAAGATGTAAATCATTGATAGATAGAGACATAGGAAGTTGTAAAACGTACCGAGGCGCCGTAGCTCAACTGGATAGAGTACCTGACTACGAATCAGGCGGTTGAAGGTTCGAATCCTTCCGGTGTCACAAAACTTAAAAATAGGTAATTAATTAAAATTTTTTTTGCCTTTAGTACATTAAAATTTAAAAAAAAGCGAAATGTCAAGAGTTTGCCAATTAACAGGTAAAAGACCCATGAAAGGGCACAAAGTATCTCACTCAAATGTGAAGACAAATAGAAGGTTCTTACCTAATTTGTTTACAAAGAGATTTTTCATACCTGAGACAGGTCAATGGGTAACCATGAAAATTTGTTCACAAGCATTAAAGAACATAGACAAAAAAGGTCTTCATGCTTACTTGAAAGAATTGGAATATTCCGGTGTTAAAACTGGCGTAAAATTAACATAATAATAAAGTAAAAACGTAGGATAGCCATGGCAAAGAAAGCAAAAGGTAACAGAATCCAAATAATACTTGAGTGTACAGAACACAAAGCAAGTGGAATGGGCGGTACGTCAAGATACGTAACGGAGAAGAATAGAAAGAATAATCCTGACAGATTGGAGATTAAAAAATTCAACGCTGTATTAAAGAGATATACACTTCACAAAGAAATTAAATAATAATGGCTAAAGTATCGAAAAACGCGAGAGTAGCCCAAAGGGCAGCAAATGCAGGTTCTGGTAGAGATCATGTTAAAGTGGTTAAATCTGTCAAAGATCCAGTAACTGGTAAATATTCATACAAAGAATCAATTATCCACAAGGATAAGGTTAAAGAATTCTTTGAAGAGAATAAATAATCTGTTATTTCAAGATTAATAAAAGGGTTTTTCTTTCTGATAAAGAGAAAAGCCCTTTTTGTGTTTATTACTCAAAAGGTATTCTCCTTCATTCCTTTTCATTACATTGTTTTTTATCCTATCTAAATTAATATTATGAGCTTTTTTAAGAAATTTTTCTCCAAAGACAAAGAAGAAGACCTGAATAAAGGGTTGGAGAAAACAAAACAAAGCTTTTTTTCACAAATTACTAAAGCTGTAGCTGGAAAGTCAAGGGTTGACCTAGAGTTTCTTGATGAACTTGAAAACATCCTTATATCATCAGATGTAGGCCTTGAGACAACGGTAAAGATAATAGAAAGGCTAGAAAAAAAAGTAGCTGAAGATAAATACTTAAATACGGACGAACTCAACCAAATACTTAAAAACGTAGTAGTTGATATTTTGTCAGAAAATAATACACAGGATATTGAAGATTTTGAAATTCCAGAAGGCGCACATCCTTTTGTTATCATGGTAGTGGGTGTAAATGGTGTTGGCAAAACGACCACGATAGGCAAAATAGCTAATCAGTATAGAAAAAAAGGTCAAAAAGTTGTACTTGGAGCTGGAGACACTTTCAGAGCTGCTGCTGTAGACCAACTTAAAATCTGGGCGGATAGAAGTAATAGCGATTTTTATTCTAAAGGGATGAATACAGATCCTGCAGCAGTTGCTTACGAAGCCGTTCAATACGCCCAAAACAACAACATGGATGTTGCCATTATCGATACTGCGGGAAGGCTACATACCAAAAAACAACTTATGGAAGAACTTACCAAAATTAAAAGATCCATAGAAAAAAAGTATCCTGATGCACCGCATGAAGTACTGCTTGTACTTGACGCCACGACTGGTCAAAATGCCATCGAACAAGCAAAACACTTTACAGCTGCAACAAATGTGACTGCCATCGCTCTGACGAAACTAGACGGTAGTGCAAAAGGTGGTGTAGTACTCGGCATCTCAGATCAGTTTAAAATTCCAATCAAATACATAGGTGTAGGTGAAGGTATGGATCAATTACAAGTATTCAATCGTAAAGCATTTGTGGACTCTTTGTTTTCATAAGTTAGATAAGTTTTGATCTTGTGGCAATGTTTCCCTATTTTGCATCGTTATTCATTATTAACCAAGCATGTCAAACGATTGAGTTTACCTACACATATCACCACATTCAGTTTGTTTAAGTTATTAAACTTTGTATTAATTATAATTTTGATATTATCCAATAGCAAAGTTTACGGACAGTTTCCACCTAATAATTCAGGAAGACCTAATTACGGACAAGGAAATCCCAATCAAACACCACAACAACAAGAAGAAGATTCAGGTCCCGACACTACCATTTATATGTATGTGTTGCTTGACAATATTTTAAAAAAAACAAACATGGTGGACACGGCTGCAAATATTCAATTCCTACATCGTGATCAAATATGGCGTGATGGCAAAGAACAATATAATACAGGAAACAGAGGATCTGCTACTTCCCCACTCCGCTATAGACCTGTAATTAACACTGGATTTAACACAGGTTATGATCAATATGACATTTACAAACTCTCCACAGACAACTTTAGATTTTATGAACAAAACAGGCCACTAACTGAACTTAGTTTCACACAATTGGCCAATCAACAAAATCTTCATGTTGGTGCTGAATTTTCACGCAACTTTAGTGATGGCCTATCCGTCAGCCTCAACTATAATCGTATCAGCCAAGTAGGTATTTATAATAATCAAGCAACAAAATCTACTAATTTTGGCATAGGTTTCAGATACAAAAGTAAGTCTGATAAATACAATGCTTTTTTGGTCTTCCTTCAAAATGCAAATGAAGAGCAAAATAGTGGTGGTGTCTCAACAATTAATGATTTATCAGATAATGAGTTTCGTGCAAGTATTCTCACTAAATTAAACAATGCTAAAACGAGACAACAAGAAAGAACTTTAGCATTGGTGCAATATCTCAAACTGAATGATGCTAAAAGCAAAAAATGGCGAGTATATCTTAGAAACGACTTGGAATACAAACCTTCGTACTACAGATTTAGTGATAATACACTGAATACCAATAGTGATAGCACATTTTATGGTAATCTTAATATTGATACACGTGGCATCAGACGATATGTTACCGTCAATCAAATCAGAAATTCTTTCTTTATCAATGGTGAACGAATAGCGGGTGTGCAAGGTCGCGTTGGTCTTACATTCGATCATTTTAATATCACAAATGGTAATATTCCAAGCAATAGAACAGACTTAACACTCAGATTTGATGGTAAGGTGCCGATATTTAGTGGGTTGGAAATGAATACTTCAGCTAAATTAGGATTACTCAATAATGCAGGAAATTTTGATTTGAGTGGTAAAATAGATATCAAAGTTTCTAAAATTGCTACATTGACAGCAGGTGCTCAAATATTCAGAAGTGAACAATCTCTGAATGCAAAAACCCTAATTCTGAACGACCAAATTATTTTCTCCAATAATTTTACGCCTTCTTTTGGTACGATCTTACATACGGATCTGGACATTCCAAAGATTGGATTTCAAGCAGGATTTGCGCAGAATATTGTCAATAATCCCGTATTTTGGAGCCTAAATTTTGAGCCAAAACAATTTAGCGGAGTGTTGTCAAATACATACTTTAGGGTAAAACAGAATTTTAGGGTTTGGAAATTACATTTAGACAATCAACTTCATTACCAGATCTTTAGCAATAATTTATATCCTATGCCCGCATTTTATTCTACGCATCAATTTTATTTTGCAGGAAGCGCTTTCAAAAAAGTGATGGAATTAAATATAGGACTTGATGTCAGGTTGATAAATGATTTTGAAGGTGGAGTATATCATCCAGTGTATGGGGAATATGTCAAAACAGAAACCAATTTACCGTTTTTCCCTGCTGCCAATTTGTATCTGATAGCACGAGTTTCTTCTTTTAGAGCTATTGTGATGTTAGAAAACTTCAGTCAGAGATTCAGAAACGATATAAATTTTGATGCCGTCGATCATCCACAATTTGACTCTAAGTTACGTTTTGGATTGTATTGGTTGTTAAAAGATTAACCTATTTTAATTATCAAACTCAAAACCAACCAAATGAAAAATAAATTTATTTATAGCATTTTCTTATTTGTGATCTGTCTCTCTAATTTAGTTGGTCAGAAAGGAAACATGATAGATGTATCCAACCTACCTTATTATAATTTTGGTAAAGGTGTAGGGATAACATCTCCAGATAGTTTATTCCAATTTAATATCAGATTTAGAATTCAAAGTAGATTTTCATATTTCAAAAACCAAGATGATGAGGCTGCCTTTGATGGCCAAGTCAGAAGATTGCGACTTAGGTTTGATGGATTTGTAGGCAATCCTAAGTTCTTGTACGTACTTCAATTATCCTTTGCGCCAGGTGATGTTGGCGAAATTACTTATGGAGAAAATTTGAATATCATAAGAGATGCTATTGTGTATTATAATGCATCTAAGCATTGGAATTTTGGTTTTGGCCAAACTAAATTACCCGGGAATAGACAAAGGGTCAATTCAAGTGGTGCCTTACAACTAACGGATAGATCAATTAATAATGCAAGATTCAATATAGATAGAGATTTCGGTTTTTTCATCAATCATTTCAATGACAAAAAAGACCAATTTTCTTGGAATCTAAAGTCAGCTATCTCTACGGGCGATGGTAGAAATTATACAAAATCACCAGATAATGGACTAGCATATACTAGTAAGTTAGAGATACTTCCTTTGGGAAAATTCGGTAAAGATGGTGCTTATTTTGAAGGAGACCAATTCCGTGAACCAACGCCAAAATTAATGATTTCAGCAGCTTATCACTACAACCACAAAGCAAAAAGGCAAGCAGGCGTGTTGGGTAGTGAACTATATGAATCTAGGAATCTTCAGTCCATATTTGCAGATGCCATCCTTAAGTACCAAGGATACAGCATTATGGCAAGTTATATGAACAGAAACACTTCTGACCCTATTACAATGAATGAAGATGGAGAGATCAGTCGAGTTTATATAGGTCATGGCTTGGATTTCCAAACTAGTTATCTATTTAAAAATAATTTTGAGCTAATCGGTCGATATTCAGTTATCCATCCCGATGCAAAGATTGCTTTGGTCTCACCTGAGCAAAAACAATATTCCATAGGACTTACCAAGTATTTCTGGGAACATGCATTTAAAGTTCAACTAGAAGCAAGTCTTGATCAATTGGATTATCAAAATGCGGAAAGCGATGAAAATGTGTATGTAAGATTTCAGGTCGAGATGGGGATTTAGGACTATTGGTCAATTGCTTGGTTTTTTTGTATTAATTCAGATTTTTACGCTAATTTTCGCTGATTTCACTAATTATTAAAATTGTGCTGTTTAAACATTTCGTACCTAAAGGCACAATGTCTTTGTAATATTACTAAATTCTACCTATATATTGTCTCTAGCGGGACTTTGATTACAATTCACATCACTTTCATATTAATATTTTAAATCATCTATAAATTATTTTATATCTTTGCATTATGTAATAATCTCTCTGTCATTTACCTAATCATAGATACCTAAATAAAAATACCATGATAAAACATTCTGAACTCATTCTCAATCCTGATGGTAGTGTCTATCACCTAAATATTAGACCTGAACATGTAGCTTCCAAAATCATTACGGTAGGTGATCCGGATAGAGTGGGTGAAGTGACCAAATATTTTGATACTGTAACTTTTACTACCCAAAAAAGAGAATTTAAAACTACAACAGGACGATGTAATGGTGTCGATCTGACAGTTATTTCTACAGGCATCGGAACTGACAATATAGATATCGTTTTGAATGAACTAGATGCGCTTTTTAATATTGATCTAGGTAGAAGAGAGATCAAAGATACAATTTCTTCCATAGATATTTTTAGAATCGGAACTTCGGGGTCTATGCGAGAAGAGATTCCAGTAGATAGTTATGTGATGTCTGCTTATGGTGTGGGTTTGGATGGATTGATGCACTTTTATGAAGAAGATGCATCAGATGCAGAAGTTGATATTCGGAACCAAGCTTCTGCCCTACTCTTCGATACTTTGCCTGGTGTGAAACCCTATCTATCTTCAGGAAATCCTAAGTTATTGGAAAGATTTAAAAGCTTTTGTATTCCTGGTATTACTGTGACAGCAGCGGGATTTTATGCGCCACAAGGCCGTGAATTAAGGTTAAAGCCACGTGCAACCCACTATCTTGATACACTTAAAAATATAAGATATCAAGATATTGCTACCACCAATTTTGAGATGGAGACCTCTGGCATCTATGGACTTGCACAGAAATTAGGACATCGTGCCATCTCTCTTAATGCTATCGTAGCTAATAGGGTGACTGGTCATTTCAGCCAAGATAGTCAGAAAACCATTGACACGCTCATACAGAAGTCGCTTGAAGTGATTACTGCTTGATGTATTGTTTGTTATTATTCTATACCCAAAATAATCATTTATGGTTACGATTACCACGACTACTGCCGTAATTTGTGTTTTGTCTGCGATGTTGATTACAGCATTGGTATTTTATGTAGTTTTTGATAGTAAGGTCAAAGTACTAAATCATAAAACCGCTTCACAAATGGAGCAAATTATCTTACTAAATAGTCAGACGACACTATTAAAGAACGACTTTCAGCAAAGTACCAATCAACTAAAAGCTACCGAAATTGCACTTGCATCAGCTACATCTGATTATCAAAATCTACTTCAACGGTATCAATCTGAAGTCGCAGATGCGGACAAAAAACTGCATCTATTTGAGAATATTGCCCACCGTATTTTATCCAAACAATCGGCTGAGATGGATGAAAAACAAAAACTTGGCATGAAAGAAGTATTGGAACCATTGAAAGAAAGGATTAAAACATTTGAAGACAAAATAGAAAAAACAAATCTGGAAACTGTACAAAGGCATGAATCGCTCAAAGAACAAATGAAATTTTTGTATGAAAAAAGTGATCAAGTCTCCAAAGATGCAAATAATCTTGCGCGTGCACTCAAAGGTGATTATAAAAAACAAGGTAACTGGGGCGAACTTATCTTAGAGTCTATTCTGGACAAATCTGGTTTGGTAAAAAATAGAGAATATTTCGTGCAAGTTTCAGAAAGAAATGAACAAGGACAACTTTACAAACCTGATGTAGTGATACATTTGCCCGATGCAAAGAAGCTCATCATCGACTCCAAAGTTTCGCTAGTAGCATATGAAAATATGATCAATGCTGATGATGACGACACACAAAAAATAGCTCATCGAGCTCATGTATTGGCCATTACAAATCATATAAATACTTTATCACAGAAAAACTACCACGATCTTTACAAGGTAGAAAGCCCTGATTTTGTATTAATGTTTATCCCGATAGATACGGCTTTTAGTGCTGCACTGCAACTCGACCCGAATCTTTACACTTTTGCATTTGATAGGAATATTGTAATCGTGACATCGTCTACCCTACTTGCCACACTGAAGACAGTGGAAAGTATGTGGCGTAATGACAAACAAAATAGATATGCCATGGAAATTGCCGAAGAAGCTGGCAAGATGTATGATAAGTTTGTAGGATTTGCGGAAGATATGGATAAACTCGGTAAACAGTTGAATACTGCCCAAAACACATATCATGACTCTATGAAAAAGTTAACCACTGGCACTGGAAATCTGGTAAATCGCGCAGAATATATAAAATCGCTTGGTGCAAAAACTAATAAGTTTTTACCAAAAGGAAGTGAAGATGGGGCCTAAAATACTCTAGCTATTGGTGATGCATCTACTGCACCAATTCTGCTTCTTCTAATACATATATCAAGTAATCAAAATTATCTCTATTGAGTTTGAGACGTCCTTTGAACTTAATCTTGGCGTCTAGTTTTAAGGTTGGAAGTTTTTTAGGAGATAAAATGTCAATGATAGATTCCACACCTGCTTTACCACAGAAAAAACATTGAGCAAAAGGGAAAGCTGACAAAATTACGATCTTATCATCACCTGTTTCGTCCACAGGAATGTAAAAACCTTCTACGACAACATCTTTGCCATCAAGCACTTTAAGCGTGTCATTAAACACAGGTAGTTGGACTTCCATCCCCAAATCTTCTTTGTACATATCTTCGAATGTCACATTCATTAAGTATTTCCAAGGAAGGACGATATGGTCTCCTTCTTTCTGAAAAAAGGATATGTCAACAGCAGGATTGTCATTTACAACAGTTGTGGTATCTGTTGTTTGGGGCAAGGTGGCGCTTTCTGTGGATTTGGTGTCTTTACACGATATAACAAAGAAGGTTAAACCTATAAAGATGCCAATTCTATTACTCCAATTTGATATTTTGCTCATGACAACTTTATTTTATTTTACAGGTTGCAAAGATAGTAATATTAAATTTTTGACACTACTTAACGTCAAATTCACTAATTATTTTCCTGAAATTTCAGTAATCTAGTTACCTTTACCATTCATTCAAAATATAGATCAAACATGATATTAGACCTTATAGCTTTGGATAATAGCTCGAAAGTATGGATATACCAATGCAGTACTTTGCTGACCGATGATCAAGTGGATGGTCTCAGGGACGATTTGTATGCGTTTTTGGAGAGTTGGACTAGTCATAATGCTCGGTTGTACACATATGGAAATGTCTTTCATCAAAGATTTATTGCAATCTTTGTGGACGAACGGTATGCAGGTGCAAGTGGTTGTTCGATAGATAAATCTGTTCATTTCATTGAATCACTAGAGCAGAAATATGGTGTCACACTCACAAATAGAACAGATGTGGCCTATATGGAAAAAGCAGAAGATGAAGAAGGCGAAGATGTGTCCAAGATTCATACAGTTAACCTTCATGCCTTGAAAGACAGCGTCACAGCTGGAGAACTAAATGAAAATACCTTTGTGTTTGATAACCTAGTAAAAACAAAAGGCGAATTTCTCCAACGGTGGGTTGTTCCACTTGGAGAGAGTTGGCACAAGAGATTTCTATGATTGATCGGTCAGATGTTTTCATTGGTCGTAAATGCAGAACTTCTCAGGTCCTATATCTGTTATGAAGCATCAAAGACGTAAAGTATGTTTGGTAAAGTAAAAAAAATATTAGGTATAGAAGGTGTGAAACTTGAACTCATCGTACCTGACAAAGTAAGCAGAGAAGCAGGTATCGTAACTGGCGCAGTAAAACTGACATCCCTGAGTGACAATAATCTCATAGAAAGTATCCAACTAAAATTGGTGGAGAAATACTCTCGTGGTCGTGGAGAAAGCAAACTCATTAACGAATACATTATGGGTACACTACTCAAAAAAGAGAATATTACTATTTCCAAAAATGATATCTTAGAGATTCCTTTTGAATTAGAATTTGTCTATATCAAATCTGAGATGGATAAGATGGGTGAAAGCAATTTTATTGCCAGTGGCCTTGTTGGTCTTGCAAAAAAAGCTCGTGGCGTCCATTCAGATTATAAACTTATTGCAGAAGCTAACATCAAAGGTACTACCCTGCACCCTTTCGATTCCAAACCTATTAATCTCGTATAATCCATGAACAAAATATACCATCTTTCCACTTGTGATACTTGTCGTAAAATATTGTCGTTACTCAAGACCGATCAAGTTACACTCATCAATCTTAGAGAACAAAACATAAGTAAGGAAGATCTTGAACTGATGAAAAATCAATTGGGAAGCTATGAAGCACTTTTCAACAAAAGAGCCCAAAAACTAAAACTCATGTCAGACGATGAAAAACCAACGAAAGATATCGATTTCAAAAAATTAATCCTTTCCGAATATACTTTTCTGAAACGACCTGCTGCCATCATTGAAGGAAAAGTTTATGCTGGAAATGATAAAACTACTGTAGAAAAATTAGTCGCAATTTTAGGGAAATGATTAAATTCTGGTAAGTATTAAGTTGATTCAAGTTTGTTTGTATGTTGTTTAAATGTTTAATATTTGAAAATGTGCTATCAATATTAACGATTATATCTATTTTATAATGAAGAATTTACTTCTTAATTAAAACCAATTTTTACGCTTTTAAAAAAGTTATCTTAATTTTTTATAATTAAAGGTTAGATTAATTTTTATAAAAGGAATGAGTTTAAATTTCAAATTATTACCCATTACAGTCTAATAGATCAACAAATATGTGTTATATATTTATACACTATGTATCTGTTTTGATAAATTGAATAAAGTTATAAAATTAATTTATAATAAAAAAAGAGCCCAACAATCACCATGACTGTTGGGCTCTTTTATTTTATAAGCTTGATCTAAATGCTAGATCTTACTCCACGATGATCATTTTCTTAGTAGCTGTGAAGTCACCGCTTACTAATGTGTAGTAAAGAACCCCGCTAGTGCCTAGTTGTGCAGTAGTGAATATTTCACTATTGTAACCTTTCACTGCATCGATGTTTCTTACTGTCACTAATTTACCAGTTACATCGTATACACTCAAGCTTGCTTTCGCGGCACTTGGCATATGGAAGCTTACTGTTGTTTGACCTTTGAATGGGTTAGGCTCGTTTTGGAACAATTCAATAGCTTCTGCTAAGTCTGCCGTTCTTACGTTCAAGCTTACTTTTCCAACTGTCAATTCAGCACCAACATATGATTCTGTTGCAGTTACATCTGAATTTAATGTCATCACGTCACTTACGTTTCCAGCTTTGTTAGCTTTAACGATCATGGTGAATAATACATCATCTC
>DLGT01000098.1:20399-34080 GCA_002482845.1 Saprospiraceae bacterium UBA7687 | reverse complement strand
CTATGAGATAAGTATTATAGATGGATATAGCAATAGATATTTTGATTCAGAATATATAATTTTAGAAAGGAGAGAAAGTGAACAACAAATATTGGAATGCCGGACTGGTATCCCAAGTGAAACTGTTATTTGGACTTTGCCTAATGGTTGTGGCACTGTTGGATTTTATTATAGATTAGAAAACACCTTGATTTTAAATATGCGAAAAGAGTGGGGGAAGGAAACCTATCTGATCTGTATTGATTTGGAGACAGGAAAAATCTTATGGGAGATAGATCATTGTTTTCAGCATTATCACTTATACAAAGACAAACTGGTAGGATGCCATGACACGGAGTTGCATTTCATAGACCCTAAACTCGGTGTTAAAACTAGTAGCCACATCATAGAGAGTTATAAACATGCCTTCATGATGAGCCCAAGATCAGATATTACGGGAGACCGTTTTTACGTTTCTACTAATGAAGCAGTATTGTGTATTGATCTAACGTCTTTAAAATGCTTGTATATTTTGAATATACTGTCACAAAATCCAAATGCCAGCTTTATTGACCGTCCATGTTATCACAATGGTAAAATATTTATAAATGTTGGACATGAAATGAGTATGAATATATTTGATGTTTCAGATTTAGACATTTAATTTGTAGGATAAAGATTTTTAAAAAAAAATAATAATACAGGATGTTGAAGAAAGAACGCGTTTTAAAAAATGAATTTGTACCTTTCTCAGTCAGTGAATTGATAAAGAGAATAGAAATGTCAGAGAAAGACATTAAAAATGGTAATTGTAAAACGCAAGATGAGTTGGAAAAAATATCGGCTAGTTAGTAATATTAGCAGAATTTTTATTCTAAACGCTAATTTACGCTAATTCCGCTAATTATTTTGCACTCAATCGACCAAATTAATATCTTTCAAAGTTTTATTTGCAATTTTATACAAACTTCATTTTTATTGGTACTTAATTTAAAAACGCTTATCTTTGCTTTTCAAACATTATTAAATGCAAGAAATAATATTTGTAATTAACGAATCACTCGAAGGAGGGTATGAAGCGGAAGCAATTGGATTGTCCATATTTACAGAAGCAGATTCATGGGATGATTTAAAAAATAATATTATTGAATCAGTTTCTTGTCATTTTGATGATGATGTTAAACGAATAGTTCGAATGCATTTTGTCAAAGATGAAGTTTTGACAGCATGAAACTGTCGAGAGATGAGTCTGGAGCAAGTCTAGTAAAAAATTATCTAAATTAGGATATCAAGTCACACGACAAAAAGGGAGTCATTTAAGATTGACTTTGATGGATGAAAGTGGTGAACATCACATAACCATTCCTGATCATGACCCTATTAAAATTGGATTACTTTCTAAAATTATGAACGATGTGGCTCAACATCTGAAAATAAGTAAAGCAGAATTGTTGGCGAAAATCAATGAATAATGCTATTGAACATTCCAATGATTGGCAAATCAGGTAACATCCTTCGATATATTATGATTTTTATAATATAAGCAAAATCGCTTATAATTTAAAATATTAGCGAATATGCTAATAAATAGAAATATTAGCGAATATGCTAATATTTTGCAAAATAAATTGTACATTTGTACACAAATTTAATCTTATGATAGGAATATTAACTGGTGATGTCATCCATTCAGAGCAATTCCCGGAAGATAAATGGTTAGTTCCATTACAATCCTTTCTAAAAGCAATAGGCGACTCTCCTGCTGATTGGGCCATATATAGAGGAGATGAGTTCCAAATAAAAATGGATGATCCTAGCCAAGCTTTTATCAGAGCTTTGGAAATCAAAGCTCTGATGAAAAAAAATAAAAATTTGGATGTACGGTTAAGTATTGGTATTGGGGAAGCAGATGTTTTGAGAGGAAAGATTTTGGAGTCCAATGGCCCTGTATTTTTAAGATCTGGCAGAAGACTTGATGAGTTGAAAAAAAGTAAAGTTACGATGTCAATCTCTACAGGTAATGAACTGATGGACAGCGAATTGAACTTGTATCTGAAGTTGGCATTATTTGGAATCATAGACTCTTGGACCGTGGCATCTGCGGAAATGGTCAGTATCATGCTCCAAAATCAAGGTGTACCACAAGAAGATATTTCAAGAAAAACAGGCATAGCGCAGTCAGCCATCTCCCAAAGATTAAAAAGAGCAAATTTTGAAGTTTTGATGGATTTAAATAGTATGTTTGTCAAAAAAATAAAAACTTTGCAATGATACTATTGATTACCAAAATGATTTTGGCTCATTTTATTGGCGATTTTTATTTGCAACTATCATCGTGGGTTCAGGATAAGGAGATGAAAAAACACAAAAGTATTTATCTGTACCTACATTCTGTGATTCATGGTCTATTGGTTTGGGTTTTACTCTGGGATTGGAATGCTTGGAAAATTGGTCTGGCGTTAGCAATTGTTCACTTCGTGATAGATTTACAAAAACTAATATTTCAGAAGGAAACTACAAAAAGAATTTGGTTTTTTATAGATCAACTACTACATATCGTTTCTATTATATTGATCGCTAACGTATATCAAAATGGCTATATAACGGTAGATATTGAGGCATTGCTCCAAAGCAAAAACATCGTATTTGTTACAGGTTATGTGATTTTGACACTTCCAATGTCTATCATCATTCAAAAAGTGCTTATGCCTTGGTCGGATCTAATAGGTGAAGCCGATGATGATTCACTACTCAATGCTGGTAAATACATTGGTATATTGGAGCGATCCTTTGTTTTTGTATTCATTTTAGCCAATCGTTGGGAAGCGGTAGGTTTTTTATTGGCAGCAAAATCAGTGTTCCGATTTGGTGATCTCAAGGAATCCAAAGATAGAAAACTGACGGAATATATCTTATTAGGTACGCTTTTGAGCTTCGGAATCGCCATTCTGATGTCTATGTTAACCATTTATCTAGCCAATTTAATTTAATAATTATGTATTTAAATATAAAGTTTCAATTAGCAATCTTCTTAAGTCTAGTTTCTATTACCATTGGTTCTGCACAAGTCGTGAAAGGGAAGCTAAATGAAAAAAATAGTTATGAAGATTTAGTTATATTTACAACAATTGAATTTAAAGATGAAAATGGAAATAAGATTCAAACTACTTCTGATTTTAATGGAGAATACCGAATTTTTCTTAAGAATACGGGAAGTTATAAAGTTTCAGTCGTAGATCCAACAAAATATTATACTTTAGATACAATAATAATGGTGAAAAATGACACTTTACAACATGTCAATTTTTCAATTTCGGTTGATACGGTGAAAATTTTAAGTTTACCTTTCACCATTACCGAAAAACCATACCAATCAGGAGATCTCACCATGACTCAAAATCAATATAAAGTCATGCCTGCTTCCTTCCAAGATCCTGCACGTATTCTGATCAAATATCCAGGATTCTCTACACCCAATGATGGGGCAAATGCTATCATCTTCCGCGGTATGCCACCAGAATCAGCTCGTTGGCAGCTCTTTGGAGCAGACATTGTCAATCCTAATCACCTGTCCAATGCCGGCACAGCCAATGACCTTGCCACAGGGAATGCTGGTGGCGTTAATGCTTTGAGCGGATCTGTGCTTGATTATTACCACTTTGAAGCCAATCCTGCGGATGTATCCTATGCGGATGTTATGTCGGGTGTCTCCAATATGAAGATGGCACCCAAAATCAAACCTTTTGTGGATATCAATCTCATCGGAGTAGAAGCGGGACTTGGCCTGAGTCGTGGCAATAAAAATGTGTATGCTTCCTATCGGTATAGTTTTGTAGGGTTGCTGGATAAATTGGGTGTTAATTTTGGAAATGAAAAAATCGGATATCAGGATCTGAGTTTATATGCAGATATGATCAAAAACGACTACCATAGTCTCAAGTTATTTACAACACTTGGCAATAGTAGCAATATTTTTACGGCAGTGAGTAGGGGAGACAGTTTGACAAGGTTTAAAGATATTCAAAACATCACCTACAAAAGTGAGATGGTCATGGCTGGTGTCCAATATACTTACGAAAAAGCAAAGAGATATTTCCAAAGTACATTGGTATCTTCAGGTAGGAACGATAGTCGCGACGAGTTTACCGATGATTTTTATGCGGATAGTCTAAGGCTATTTTTGGCAACTGATCAAAAAGTCAGGGAGCGACTCCTTTCATGGCATAATCAATATGTTGTGGATTATTCGGGAGCCAAAGTGACACTCGGACTGCGTACAAATTTTAAAGAAGATGGTCGTATTGTCAATGGATTGGATGAACCTGTATTAAGTATTTATCCATACATTCAATACAAAAGTGATCCGTACAAAACTTTTCAATATCATGTAGGTCTAGGTAGTTTATATGATAGTCGGACTGATGAATTAACTGCAGAGCCATCAGCAGGAGCCAAATATAATGTATCGAAAAATACATCTATTAACTTTGATTATCGGTTATCATCTTTTCAAGATTTTACCGTGGGAAGTTTTAGCGAGCAGATATATGATAGGAAAAGAATCAAAGCACATAATCTACAATCTGGTATCCAATACACAAATAATTATCTTCAATTGCGTGGTGCATTATTTTTGCATCAATTTTGGGATATTTCGACTTTTCGACCGGATTTTCGAACTTTTGTAGGGCATTTTACACCATTTAATGGAGGTAATTTGGGACATGATCAAGTGTTTGGATTGATGAGTATTATTCCCAATGGTGCTTCAGGGGCCAAAGTATTTGGAAGCGAACTCTATTTTGAAAATACATCATTTATTAAAGGAAATGCATTGTATTATGGCGTGAATCTAAGTATTTTTGATAGTAAATATGCATTAAATGATGCTTCCGAAAGTAGTTACAATGGTAGGTATAATTTTGGCTATACTAGCAATGTAAATGTAAGTTATACCATGGATGTCTCAAAATCGGGCAAAAACAGAAGTCTAATTTTCAGTCTGTCCAATCATCTTCGTGGAGCACTACGCGAACAGTCTCTAAATTCTATAAATGAAAACGTTACTACACTTTATAATACACATTCTCCTTATGAGAAAACCTTTAGACCTTACCAAAGAATAGATTTTAGAATTGTCTATAACAAACATAAATCTGGAAGTAAAAAGACACATAGATGGTCGCTCGATATTCAAAACGTACTTAATCGTGAAAACGATGGATTTAGATATTATGACGCTTTATTAAATAAGACCTTGATTCAGAAACAATTAGGTTTGGTGCCAGTTTTGAGTTATCGAATAGAGTGGTAGTTTGTGTAAGAGATCTTAGTAGATAAACGGAACCGCTTTCAAATCTAATGAAAGCGGTTCCGTTTATTATATTATTTAATCAAGGCAATACCTACAGAAAAAGTAATAGCATCAGGCGTTTCTTTAAATAAAGATTTTTTGTTGCCGTAGTAAATGTGGTCACCTACTGATCTAAATGCTTTGTCATACTTGACATCAAAACTAAATCTATCTATGTCATAGCCAATTGATCCACTAAAACCATAGCTGATGGCACGCATTTTCTCATTGTAACTATCCATCTTTGTCATATCAGACGTATGGTGGGCAAGAATATGTGCGACAGGACCTACTCCTAATCGAAAACCACTATGTGTTAAACCTGCCATTACTTGGATATCTACATAACCAAATTTTTCTTGCATTTTAGACACTGGCGTATCATTATTGGTATATGACTTTACATCATAATCTACGCCATAAGTGGAGTATAACGCATTTCCTTCTACAAATAACCACCCAAATTTCTTTTGACCGAATAGACCTAAAGAATACTGTTGTGTTAGATTATTTATTTTTACTTCATAAATAGCTTCATTGTTGCTGTTTCCAGCATATGTTATTTCTGAGTTTCCTAACATTAGACTTGTTCCGAATTTTACACCGAATCTAGGCGCGGATTTTAATGGTTCCAGAACTGTTACTTGAGCAAATGACTGTAGGGTGATAAAACATACCAATAATGGCAAAAAAAGATTTTTCATTTTAAATAAGATTTAAAGGTTATATCTGAGTTTGATGATTAAATTTTTACTCAGATGTTATAAAATTGTAAATACACTTTAGATATCGAAAATAATATGCCAATAATGTATAAAAATTTAATGTTGACTTTAGATGATAAACGCTTATTATTTCTGTTTATTGTATAGTTGTAGTATATTATTTTAAAAATATTAAAATAACAGTTTGTTAACGAAATTATATTCTGATAACATAAAATTTATAATGATTGTTAATCCATTCTAAAATGAATCGAAGTGTAAGGTATTGGGCAAAATATTATTCCGTCTCTGCCCCAATACTTGGTAGAGTTGAAAATTTAATTTAGAAAATCAGGGATAGTTAGTAAAAGAAATTACTACTTAGTTATGACTATTTTATAATTGCAAAGGCTACAGAAAGAGATAGAGCATCTGGCGTTTCTAGGAATAAAGATTTTTTGTCACCATAATATATATGATCGCCTACGGTCCTGAAAGCTTTGTCATACTTTAAGTCAAAACAAAATCTACCAATATCGTATCCTAGTGCGCCACTAAATCCATAACTCGTTTTTCTTAAATTTTGGTTGTAGTTCTCTAAATTTGCTAATTCAGAATTGTGATTTGCTAAAATATGCATCACAGGTCCAACAGATATTCTGAAACCATGGCTAGTAAGTCCACCCATAACTTGTAGATCTACATATCCGAATTTTTCAGTTAGTTGAAAAGATGGACCTTCTTCGGTTACAAATGATGTCACATCGAAAACCATTCCATAACTTGAGTACAATACACTCCCTTCAGCATATAGCCAACCAAATTTTTTCTGCCCGAAAAGACCGAATGATATTTGTGGAAGGGTACGATTAAGTTGGATTTGGTGTATAACATAATTATCTTCTTTATTTCCTACTTCAGTCAATTCTGATCTAGCTAGTATTGCACCACCTACAAGCTTGATACCATATTTTGAGCCAAATTTCTCTTTTTGTTTTTTAGAATATTGAGCATCTACTTGAACAAAACACAAGATCATTAACAGGGCAAAAAATAATTTTTTCATTTATATCTATTTTTTAAAGTATAATAAATCGAAAACTTGAATTATATACAATTGAGTAACAAATTAGAATAAAGATGGGAAACGTTAAACTATCACAAATATACACCAAATAAACACATAAGGTTTAAAATTATTGTCTAAAATAAACATATATTTCAACTTTTGTCATATGAAGTACAAAATATTTAACTTTTTCAAACCTTTGGAACAAGAATCTGCAAAATTCATTACACAATTCATTCTGTGTTTAAAATATTATTTTGATTATTTTCAAATTACTGTTTGGTTTGTGTACTTAATGACAACTAGAAAAAATGATCTTTAGTAAAGTGGGAGACTATTTTTTATTCCATTTTGAATGTATAAATTATTTTGTCGTTTTCTTTTTTCAATATTTTTGAGATATACGACCTGAATATATGGTGGAATCTTTTTAAGTATCTTACCTTTGTGCTTAATATATGTAGACCATTTATGCTTATTTATGATAACAAATAATCTAAAATACGATTTGAGAGGCGTCTCTGCATCAAAAGATGAAGTGCATGCAGCAATAAAAAATCTTGATAAAGGTGTTTTCCCTAATGCCTTTTGCAAAATTATACCTGATATAGTAGTAGGCGATGAATATTATTGCAATATCATGCATGCAGATACAGCAGGAACAAAAACAAGTTTGGCCTATATTTATTGGAAAGAAACGGGTGATTTGTCTGTATGGAAAGGTATTGTAGAAGATGCCATAGCAATGAATCTTGATGATATGGGCTGTGTAGGATGTCTTGAGAATATTGTTGTTTCGTCAACCATAGGGCGTAATAAAAGTATTATACCAGGAGAAGTCATTTCTACTATTATAAATTATGCACAGGAGTATATAGATAAGCTTGGCAAACATGGGATTAGTATAACACTAGCGGGTGGTGAGACAGCTGATGTAGGTGACATTGTGAGAACGATCGACGTGGGTTACACGGCATTTGCAAGGATGAAAAGGTCAGAAGTCATAGACATCAATATTCAACCAGGTGATTTTATTGTTGGGTTTAGCTCATCGGGGCAGGCTACCTACGAGGATCATTATAATGGTGGGATGGGAAGTAATGGTCTTACATCTTCCCGTCATGACGTGTTCAATAAAGCTTACGCAAGCAGATATCCAGAATCTTTTAATAATTTCATCCCACTAGATGTAGTTTATTCAGGTAGCAAAGAATTGACAGATACGATACGAATCGGAGAAGAACTTGTTAATATTGGGAAGCTTGTTTTATCTCCAACTAGGACATATTTACCAGTATTGAAACCAATAGTAGATAAATATCGAACACAAGTAAATGGCATCATTCACTGTAGTGGTGGAGGCCAAACAAAAGTAAGCAAGTTTATGGACAAAAACATTCGAATAGTCAAAGACAATATGTTTGAAATCCCACCATTGTTTAATTTAATAAAAGAAGAATCAGGTCTTAGCTTGCATGAGATGTACCAAGTATTTAATATGGGACATAGATTAGAGTGTTATGTACCGAATATTAATGTGGCCGAAGAAATTATCAAAATATCTCAATCGTTCAATATTGATGCTAAAATCATTGGTAGGGTAGAGTCATCCGATATTCCACAAATTTTGATAAAAAGTGGAGGAGAAGAGATTTTATTCGACTATTAATTGTTTAGTTTTGAATAAATAGATTTATCTTTTTCAATTTTATAATCAGAAAAGCCTTATTTTTGTTTTAGATAAAACTGAAAGTATGACAAGTAATAGCATTTCGACCCCATCGAAATACTCAGATAAGTATAAAAACCGGGCAACTCAGAAGAGTTATGCTCTTGATGTTTACTTTCAACGTGAAGACAGATCGACGAACAAAAATGAATTCTATGATGGAAAAATTGTAAAAATGGTAGGAGCAACAGCTAACCACAATCAAATTGCAGCACAAATAACAAGTGCATTTATAGTTGGTATTAAAAATGACAAAAAGACATTCAAAGTTTATAACAGCGATCAAAAAATATGGATACCGCAAACTAAGTCTGTGCTATATCCTGATGCATTAGTAATAAGTGGACAACCAGAATTTTATAAAAATAGAAAAGATACTATCACCAACCCATTAGTAATTGTCGAGGTTTTATCACCAAGAACTATGGCTACAGATTTGTTCGAGAAATTTGGGCTTTACCAGAATATTCCTTCATTCATGGAATATATTATCATTTCCCAATCAAATGTTGGCGTGGAAAAGTGGCTTAAAATTGCAGAAAATACTTGGCAAAAAACAGAGTACAAAGACATTACTGATGTACTTCAAATAGCATCTGTTGGTATTGAATTTCCACTTTCTGATGTTTATTATGACATTCAATTCGAATAAACTATACTAGCTTTTGTTTTTACCAAACAGTTTTTAGGTTTTTGATTTCCTGATGTCTTTCGATACCCAAATTTATAAGTTTATCTAATAATTCACTGTAAGGAACACCACTTGCTTCCCACAGTTTTGGATACATACTTATACTAGTGAAACCAGGCAAAGTATTTATTTCATTCAGAATAATCGTATTATCTTCCTTTAGAAAAAAATCTACCCTAGACAGTCCTTCCGCGCCGATGCATGTGTAAGCTTTTATGGCTGTCTCTTGAATATATGCACTAAATTTTTCTTCCATAGGCACAGGTAACATCAATTTTGCTCCCGTAGTACTGATATATTTTGCATCATAAGAATAAAACTTGTCAGTAGGCACTATACCGCCAATTACAGAAGCTTTAGGGTTACTATTACCGAGAATGGCGCATTCTACTTCAATTCCAATTACAGCTTCTTCTACCAATAACTTCCTGTCATACTTTAATGCATCTTCAATGGCAGCTACAAACTCATTCGCGTTAGTCACCTTGTGCACACCAACGGATGAACCAGCATTTGCAGGTTTTACAAACATTACTTCTCCTAACTCATTTACCAAATCGTCGTAATTGACTTCTGATTTATTTGAAGATGTTACAATAACAAATTTAGCAATTGGGATTCCAGCATCTCTCCACAATCTTTTAGCAATATCCTTATCCATGCCCACTGCTGAAGCCAATAAATCAACACCTACGAAAGCCACGTTTACAGATCTGAACAAACCTTGGACCACGCCATCTTCGCCATAAGCACCATGTAATGCAGGAAAAACTACATCAATTTGGCATAACGTTTTATTGCTTTCTTTTGCATGAAGGTAAGTATTTATTCCATCTGTATCAAGATAGACTTGATTGCTTGATGGCTTCAGACATATATTTTTATTATCATCAGCATGGTCCAGAAAATCTTCACTTTCGTATAAAAACCACTTACCATTTTTGTCAATTCCTATAATAGAAACATTGTATTTTTCTTTATTTAGTGCTTGGATAATACTTCGCCCTGATCTCAATGAGATTTCATGCTCTGTAGATTTTCCTCCTATTAAAATGGCTAAATTTAGTCTTGACATGGATTTGAATATTTGATATTGTTAAATATTGTAAAGCAAAATAAAGGTTCTTCAGAATATTTTATTGTCCAAAAAGAAAATAAATAGTTCAAAACACAAAGTTAATATTTCGATCAAATACTTAATTACAAATTACAATAAAATTTAATATTTATAAAATTGATATGGTATATATTACCTATATAATAAATATCGTATGTATATTTACGCTTTAAAATGAAAACAAAATGTTTTCGCAGTGCTTCCTTTTAAATTAAAATGAGTTTTTAAACAAAATATTATGGCAAAGATTCTTATTGTAGATGATGATAAGAGCATCAGAAAGACCCTCAGAGATATACTTGAATTTGAGAAGTATGAGATAGACGAAGCATCAGATGGTTTAGATTGTATCGTAAAAATCAAACAAAATCAGTATGATGTTATCATTCTTGATGTGAAAATGCCAAGAATGGATGGAATGGAAGCCATTGAAAAAATTCAAAATATCTCGCCTGATACTCCTGTTGTAATGATCTCAGGTCATGGAAATATTGACACAGCAGTAGAAGCAGTCAAAAAAGGAGCTTTTGATTTTATTCAGAAACCACCAGATCTTAATAGACTTTTGATAACCTTGCGAAATGCTCTAGATAAGTCATCTCTTATTACGGAGAAAAAAGTATTGCAAAGAAAAGTTGGTGGTGCAAAAGTCCAAGAAATCATAGGCGACTCTGATGGAATATCTTTGATCAAATCGACTATAGAAAAGGTAGCACCTACGGATGCCAGAGTTCTAGTAAATGGTCAGAATGGTACAGGTAAAGAGTTGGTTGCCAGATGGATACATCAATATAGTAAACGAAAGGATTATCCTATTGTGGAAGTTAATTGCGCGGCTATTCCTTCTGAACTGATAGAAAGTGAATTGTTCGGTCACGAAAAAGGGTCTTTTACTTCAGCGATTAAACAACGATTAGGCAAATTTGAGCAAGCTCATGGCGGTACACTATTCCTAGATGAAATTGGGGATATGAGTTTGTCTGCACAAGCTAAGGTTTTGCGTGCGTTACAAGAAAATAAAATCACAAGAGTAGGTGGCGAAAAAGATCTTTCAGTAGATGTGAGAGTCATAGCAGCAACCAATAAAGATTTAAGAGCTGAGATCGCAAAAGGTAATTTCAGAGAAGATTTGTATCATAGACTTGCCGTTATAATTATCAAAGTACCATCTCTTAATGAGAGGACAGAAGATATTCCTGATTTAGTGGAGCATTTTATTGGAGTGGTATGTGATGAATACAATATCCCACATAAAAAAATAGAACCTTCGGCAGTTAAATTATTGCAAAAAGTAAATTGGACTGGAAACATCCGCGAGCTTCGCAATGTTGTAGAAAGGCTTATTATACTTTCTGGGACATCTATTTCAGGTAAAGATGTGGAGAATTTTGTTCATAGTGCAGCACATTCAAGCAATGCTATGCAAGCATTATTTGATCAATTTGATGATTTCAATTCTTTTAGCAAGTATTTGAAAGCAGAATACGAAAAATATAAAGGAGAATTGGTATAAATTTCCTTTTCAATTTTGATAAATAAAAGTAAATGCCTGCCTTGTAACCACATAGGCAGGTATTTTTTTCACAAATAAAATGTAAGATTATGAGCGAACAATCTAAAGGACCTAGCGACCACGAGCATAAGAATATGCAAAAATGGAGTGAAATCAAGGGTGAAAACTCTTGGACAATGTTTAAAGTTATTGCCGAATTTGTTGATGGGTTTGAAATTATGAACCGTCTTGCTCCTTGCATTTCCATTTTCGGGTCAGCACGTACCAAGCCAGATGACAAGTATTATCAATTGGCAACCGATATTGCTGCTAAATTTATAGATGAAGGTTTTGGTGTCATCACCGGTGGTGGACCAGGTATCATGGAAGCTGCAAATAAAGGAGCTTATCTACAAGGTGGACTGTCAGTTGGACTGAATATTGACTTGCCTTTTGAGCAGTTTAACAATCCATACATAGAAGCAAAAAACACACTCCATCATCGTTACTTTTTTGTAAGGAAGGTCATGTTTGTAAAGTATGCACAAGCATTTGTAGTTTGTCCAGGTGGATTTGGTACACTAGATGAATTATTTGAAGTCTTAACACTAATCCAAACCAATAAAATATCACCAGTGCCTGTAGTATTGGTTGGCACTGAATATTGGGGAGGCTTGAAACAATGGATTATTGATGTTATGCTAAAACAATTCGGTAATATCTCCGAAAAAGATATTGATTTGATTCCAATCGTTGATGACCCAAATGATGTCGTAGAAATCATACGTAAGTTTTATGATGGGTCAGATCATATGCATTCTATCAAGCCAAATTACGAACTATAACCTTATTTTGATATTGTAAATTTGGATATTTTAAAAATTGAGTCTACTCCGAAATGATTTATGAATTAATAGTCATCTGTTTTGGACCAAATAAAGATGGTCAACGTTGATCGTTATTAATGTCTTTTCGGAATAGACTTTTAATTGATTTTATAAATCTAAATCAAGTTTTGCTACTTTGTTTCTTGCATTAATTCAACCGCTTCTTCTTCCTTTTCTTCATCTTTTCCCAAATTTTTATTAAGATTTATTAGGTCGTGAAATCTTATAAACTCATACTCACGAAAGATTTTTATTTTAGTGGCACCTGATGAATATTCAGGTAATTCTATTTGCGCTGGCAATTGATCTAAAATACCATAATCCCACTTTTTAGGAATCAAAAGGTCATTTACTTTTTTAACATATCCTATGTATAACAAAGTATCCACCATAATGAAATTCATTTTGAAAGCAGTGGAATCTTCTTTTCTTAACCCTTCAGGAATGTTTTTATTGGCATCTCTTAAATCCGAACCATACGCTACTTCTTCAATATAATAGTATTGTCTAGTTGGGTTTAGGATATATTCATCTTGCTTCCCTAGTATAAAATCGCCTACTAAAGTATCTGCAATGTATACTGATGCGCTATCATTGGAGAAGATGATTTTTTCTTGTCCCCATGCTTCCACAGAAGTGGTGTACCCATTTTTAAATTTT
>DLGT01000098.1:0-20357 GCA_002482845.1 Saprospiraceae bacterium UBA7687 | reverse complement strand
TGTTGGATTATCGATTATTACAGTTCTTTTATCTGATCCGCATGAAGATAGTACGATGATAAGAATGAAAACGAAAACTACATTGATTTTGTACATAATTTGTTGGTTTTGTTTGTTTTTTAAATTTAAAGCAATAATAGTTATTCTTTTCCTATTTCGTCTAATTCTCTTGTATAATTATTGACATTATTTGTTTTATTCAGCTTTATATATATTCCGTGACCTACTAAAAAAAGGCCCCATAATGATATACGTCCAGCTACCAAAAAAACGGCAGTTATTAATAGTCCTCCAATTATACTTACACTCCCATTACTATTTAAACCTTCGGACGGTGGTGAAACATAATTTTGCCTTGCTCTTTTTATTTTGTCTAATATTTCTGCATCCGTAAAAAAAGGACTACTTACAGCTGTAAGAATCTCATTATCTAGTTTTGTTTTGGCAACTAAACTAGATATTTTTTGTGAGATAGCATCTTTAATCTTTTGAATTTGATTATTTTTAATTTCTTGATATACTTCATTATGAATGCCATATTTGAAGCTATCTGAGTATTTAGAGTGATGAATGTCGTTGGTAATGTCTTTCCCAAATTTTTGATCAAGCATTTGATTTACAGAAACCATAATCTTGGAAATATCGTATTGATAAAATCCTTCAGATGTTAATTTTTCTGTAACATTAACAAAAGATTTTCCTGATAGAATAAGCCCAAAACATTCTTCAGCTTTAGCAACCTTTTCTTGGTAGGTCATATTTTTTTATTTGTTGTTATGGTTTTCAAAAAAAAGTAAGATAATTCCAGCAATTGTAATTCCAATACCTATGAAGGAAATCCTACCATACATAAGAAAACCAACAAAAAGAAAAATCCCAAAAAAAATGAAAGACAGACCTTTATTTCTTCTATTTGAATCAGAAGGTGTTATTTCTTTGTAATTCGGAAAATATGCTCTATGTCTTTCTACATATGATGTGATTTCTTCAGTAGAAAAAAAAACATCTTCTACTTGATCAATAATCCAATCCAAAGAAGAATTATTGCGCAACATTTGATTTATAATTATTTTTTTCTCGGATTTATGCTTTTCCAAAAAAATATTCTGTACAAAATTGAAAACATCTTCTGTGAGATTTGTATTCTTCCATTTTGTTAAAAAATTGTAAAGTGAATCATATTCCGATTTTACAATTGATTCATATGATTCTAAAATAAAATTTTGGACACTCGAAATTACTTTTGAAATATCGGTTTTTGTTAGCCCTTCTTTTTCTAAATACATTGTAATATCTAAAAAAGATTGCCCCTTAAGTATCAAATGGTAACATTCTTCAGCTCTAGCAACCTTTTCTTGGTAAGTCATATTTTTTTATGTTAGTTTTAATTCTTTTTTACTTCATACCTTGCAATATCATCTCAGATATATCCATTACCATTACATCATCTTGTTTGTCTTTTGCCTTCATACCATCCGTGATCATCGTAATGCAGAATGGACAGTTTGCAGCCACTATAGACGCATTGGTAGAGATGGCTTCTTCAGCTCTCTCAATGTTGATACGTTTGTCTCCTGCTTCATCTTCTTTAAACATTTGAGCGCCGCCTGCGCCACAACATAGACCTGTAGTCTTACATCTTTTCATCTCGACTAGATCACCATCTAGATGTTCTAAGACCTGTCTTGGAGCTTCATAGATACCATTTATTCTACCAATGTAACAAGAATCGTGATAGGTGATCTTTTTTCCTCTGAATGAACCACCTTCCACTTTTAGTTTTCCTGTATTCAAAAGCTCTTGTAAGAATTGAGTGTGATGTACGACTTCATAGTTGCCACCTAATTCTGGATACTCGTTTTTTAGTGTATTGAAACAATGTGGACAAGCTGTGACGATCTTTTTTACACCATACATATTGAGTGTCTGGATGTTTTGGAGCGCCAGCATTTGGAAGATAAATTCATTTCCAGCTCGTCTCGCAGGATCGCCTGTACAAGCTTCTTCATTACCCAATATAGCAAACGAGACACCTGCTTTATCCAATAATTGCGAAAAAGCCTTAGTCACTCGTTGAGCTCGTGCATCAAAACTACCTGCGCATCCTACCCAAAATAATACTTCTACTTCTATGCCTGATGCCGTCGTTTCGGCCATTGTTTTTATGGTCATGTGATCGTGTTTTTA
The DNA here is from genome assembly GCA_002482845.1 of Saprospiraceae bacterium UBA7687. GTDB lineage: Bacteria > Bacteroidota > Bacteroidia > Chitinophagales > Saprospiraceae > OLB9. The sequence continues at coordinate 18,170 of DLGT01000098.1, read as the reverse complement.
TAAAAGAAAATAAGATTTGTTATTTATGTTCATTTTTATTGCTTTTACTTTTTCCATATTGTCTTTACATATTTTGCAGAAGCAAAATCTTCGCCTTCAATTATAGAATTGCCTGCTATACCACCTATGAAGCCTAAAAGTTTACATCCACTATCATATACATCAGAAGTGTGATCACAGCAACAAAAACTATTATCAAATAAATATACCTTTTTCCCATTAAAATCAAACTCGTCAACTTTTGATTCAGAACAGCTTTCAAGTTTTTCAAAATCATTTATTAGGACGGTAAGACAATCAATATCTTTTTTTTGACAACTACTGAATGTTAAAATTGAAATAAGTACAAGAAGGAGAAACTTTTTCATTTATTCAATTATTTGAATTATAGAATACTTAGATTTATTACGCTTATTTAACTAAACTTCATCCCTCCAAGCTTCCCGCTCCACAGGCATCTGCCACACACAACCACCATTTTCCATCGCTGTAAACATCGGAGTCCAATCTGCTGGACCTGCTGACTCTGTCAATATCTCATACCGACGCATTTTTAGGATCGGCTCTAGCGGGTCGATCATGACGGGACATGCCTCTACACATGCATTACACGTAGTACACGCATGAAGCTCTTCCCTTGAGATGTAATCAAATAAGGATTTACCATCATCATAGTTGTCTGCTGTTAGGGTCTTGACATCGGAGTTATCTTTTGATTTTGCGTATTTTAGGTCACCTGATGCTAGGTTATTGCCCACTTCGGTTGCTCTGTCTCTGATATCCATCATGATTTTGCGAGGAGAGAGCTTCTTGCCAGTGAGATTTGCAGGACACACTGCCGAACATCTTCCACATTCGGTACAAGTGTAAGCGTTCATGATATTGGTCCAACTAAGATCAAAAATGTCTTTTGCACCAAATTCTGGCAACTCACCATCTGCACTCGGTGGTACATCGCTCTCAATACCCAACATTGACTTAACTTCATTCATGATTTCTGGCATATTTTCCATTTTTCCACGTGAAGTGAGCTTGCTGAAATATACATTGGGGAAAGCTAGGAATATGTGCAAATGTTTGGAATAGGGTAGGTAGATGATAAATCCGAATACCACCATCAAATGCAACCACCATCCTGCTCGCTCTAACAGTTGTAGGGTACTCATTTCAAATCCGCCAAAAATAGCAGGGCCAAACCATGATGAAATGGCCAATTTGCCAGTATCAGGATAATGTGTCGGGTCCAAAGTCTGTAGAACTGAGTCGGTACCATTCATAGTAAAAATGCCAGTAACTAAAAGAATTTCGGCAAAAAGAATAATATTAGCATCCAATTTTGGCCAACCGTTCAATTCTGATTTGACGAGTCTTGGTACTTTGAGCATATTACGTCTATAAAGAAATGCAAAAGTGGCGATCAATGCTAAAAAAGAAAGAATTTCTATTGTACTGATTATCAACGTATAAAATCCACCTAAAAATGGTGCAAAAAATCGGTGCACACCAAATATACCATCAATAAATATCTCTAGTAATTCTATTTGTGTAAAAAGAAATGCAACGTATATAAATAAGTGTAGTAATGCTGGAATCCAGTTTTTAAACATTTTTTGTTGGCCAAATGCTACTAAAAGAACATTTTTCCATCTCGTAGCAGTGTCTCCAGATATATCTTGAGCTTTGCCAAGTTGGACATTGTCATATATTTTTTTGAACTGTCTGAAGGCGATGTAAAACGTGATCGCCGACAATAAAATGAATAATATTTGTTGCATAATGATCGCTTAATTATATATTTCGATGCCAAAATACAAATTTATTCTTTTTTGCATACATTTGCATTCATATTTAAATCAAATCTAAAGTATGCAGGTATTAAATGATTATCAGATAAAGCAAAAGATACAGCGGTTGTCATATGAAATTCTTGAAAACAATCTTGACGAAGATGAGATTATTCTAGTAGGTATCAATAATAATGGTTACGGTTTTGCAAAGTTATTGTTTGAGTCACTTACCTCTATTTCTGACAAAAAAGTGGTGTTATCTAAGATCAAATTGAATCCTGCGCAACCATTAGATTTTCCAATAGAATCGGATTTAAATGAAACAGAATTGGTCAATAAATCTATTATTGTCATAGATGATGTAGCTAATACTGGTAGGACTATTTTCTACGCTTTTAGGGTTTTTATGAATATTTTGGTCAAAAAAATAGAAGTTGCCGTCTTGGTAGATCGTAAACACAAGATGTTTCCTATTAAAGTAGATTATGTAGGGCTTTCATTGGCTACTACTGTACAAGAAAATATCAAAGCAGATTTAATAAAACCAACTGCCTTGAGCGTAACTTTAAATTAACTATAACATTTCAGGTAAAACAAAAGCACTGTCAATTACGTATTTATAGTACGATAATTTATATATTAAAATTAAAGGATGAAGATTTTTGTACTTTTTATATCTTTTTTGGCTGGTTTTCAACATTTGAATGCAGCAAATTTAGTTATTTTACCAGTTGCACCTACAAAAGATACCGTTACTTGGCTCATTCTCAATGATCTAGAGTACAAGGAAAAAGAACATAAAGAATATGGAACTGTATATTTGCCAGAATTCTCAAAACCCATCAAAAAATTGGCTAATAAACAAGTTGTTATACGTGGATACCTCGTTCCTGTAGATAAAGAAACTTGGGCATTGAGCAAAAATACATACGCAGCTTGTTTTTTTTGTGGGAAAGCGGGCCCAGAAACGGTCATAGGGTTAACCTTCAAAGGGGATCCAGGAAAGTTAAAAATGGATGCAAATGCCACAGTAACGGGCAAGTTTATCTTGAATGGTACGAATGTGGATGACTGGATGTACAGTCTCGTAGATGTAGAGATTTTGTCTATCAAGTGAAGTATGACTCATAATTTAAATTTACTCATCCTAAATCCTTCTCTTAAAAAAGAAGGACTTTTGAATCCCTAAATGAAAATGTATCCTAATTTTATCTGCATGTTTATTCCAATTGCATTTTTTAAAATACTTTATTTAGCTTAATGCTACTTTTCATTCAATTCCGCTAAATTTTTCCACTAGAAAATGACTGAAAACCCAGTTCGTTAATCATACGCTCAAATTCTCCGAATATTGGAGCATCAACTTTTGTAATTTCTTTACTTACAGGATGTTCAAATGATATAGATGCCGCATGTAGCATCATACTTCCCATATTAAAGTGCTCTAGAAAAAATCTATTTTGTTTATTACACCCATGAGGTCTATCTCCCACAATAGGGTGAAAAATATGTGATAAATGTTTCCTGATTTGGTGCTGTCTCCCTGTTTCAGGTTTTACTTCAACCAATGAGTACCTTGAAGTTGGAAATTTTCCTGATGAGATGTTGATTTCTGCTCTTTCTATGGTTTTGTAGTGGGTCAAGGCTTCTTGTACTTTCCCACGATCGTTTTCGATAGCATAATCTATACTACCTTCGTCCTCTGTGTAACCGCGTGCAATGGCATAATATACTTTATCGACTTCTCTGTCTCGAAAATATTCATTTAGAATGGATTGTATTTCTTGATTTTTGGCAAGTATAAGTACACCGGATGTTTTTCTATCCAATCGATGCACAGGATATACCCAATGACCGATCATATCCCTCACAATTTGGATGACAAACTCTGTAGCGAGCGGGTCCAGTGCTGTCCTATGGACAAACATTCCATTGGGTTTGTTGATTGCGATGATGTCATCGTCTTCGAATAGTACTTGCATATATGTGGTCTTATAAATAAAAAAGCGATTCCTGGAGGTTGAAACCAAGAATCGCTGGTTGGTAAACTGAGTAAACTGAACTGGTTCTATTAATCCATCCTCAGATCTTCAATATGAACGCCTGGTACTGCTTTTGGGTTAAATGCAAAAATTCCAGGTTCATATCTTTTATTAGCTGTAATATCACTTACTTTTAGTGTATATCTAGACCCATCTCTAGAAAAGACACGTAAAGATATCATTTTATTTGCTTTCTTGTCAATAGTTAGACGCATTTTTGTGTATTCAGATTTTTTGGATAATGGTTTGAATTCAATATCAACGAGTTGCTGATTTCCAACTTTTCTTTCTTCTATAATTGTATATGCAAAATCACCTTTTTCGTAAAGTCTCATCATTTGTTTTGGAGACATCATATCAGCACTTTCTGAAAGATCCATATCTGTAATTTGTACTTCTTTATTCTTTTTTAGGTAAATCCATACCGTTTTTCCGTCCGCAAAAATTTCTTGATCATTCATTTTTACCTGATACTTATTTCCATCTTGGATTACTGTACCTTTTTGGATTTCTTTACCTTGACCAGGAAGTTCTAATTCCATTTCAAACTTCACTTCCATGGTTTTGTAAGATTCATATTGTTTTTTAAGTTTGTCCAACAATATTTTGGCTTGTGGGTCGCTATCTTTTTTGCTATTGTACTGACTTTGGGCTGAAATGACCAGGCTGCTTAAAACCAATATTAATGAAAAATACCACTTATTCATATTTATATTTTTATACTAGACAAATATTGAACCTAAATAGTTACGATGAAAAAGTGAATACTTTGTTAAGAACGCAAAGAAATGTAAAATAAATCAAGCTGAATATCAAAAAAATGTAGTTGACAACTTACAAATGGATGGTGCCAAAATTGAATTTTTATTAATTAACAACTACCTTCTGCTATTTTCTAACTCATTAATCTGGAATAAATTAGTTGATGTGACTCCAAAAGCTTCTCATACTGATTGGAAATTTATATGATGTTTTGTTCATAAGTTTTCGATGCACTCAGTGTATTGGTCAAAAGTTTTGCAAATGATTAATTTTGCTCAAGAATATTGAAGTCGGAACTTAGTTTTCCAGATAGGTATATGGATTCTATGTAAAGATAGAGTAGGGTGTAGTACAGATCGTGAATTTTCTCTTTGTTATCAATTTCATACTGTTTGATGAGTAATATTTCTATTGGATCTAGTCTACCTGATTTTTCTATTTTAGACTTCATGTCTGCCCAACTTGTCAATTCATTTTGATTGCTGTACAAAAGGTATGTTTGGTAATTCTTTTTGAATTCAGCGCGTTTGTCTTCTAGTTTTCTGTTAAGTTCCAACTTCGTTAATTGATGTTCAAATTTTGCATCTGCTTGTTTGTAAAGTATAGACTGATATCGGTAACTAGATGAACCATACCAAGGAATACTTAATCCTACACCTATAGAAAATCTATTTTCTAATAATAAATCACTTCTTCTTGTGTACTCTAGCTGAGTAAAATCTAGAATTTTATTGTTTTTTGCTTTTTCTATTTGTAACTCGCTGTTATATAAGTTGATATCAAAATTCTCTCGACTGATTTCAGGATGGTCTATTTCATTGATTATAAGATTAGCCACAGTATTACTCATATTTTTGGCACTGATAAGATTTCGAATAATAACACTGTCCGATGCGCTGACTTTAAAACGATTGAGTTCATCTTGGATAAAAAGTTTGGATTCTAAATTCTCTTTTTCCAAAGTTGTCACTTTTTCTCGATTTTTGATGTAATCTGCCAAATCGATTTTTTCACCTGCTGACATTTGTTTATAATATAAGCTATCCACTGATTTAAATAATTGGATTTGGGTAGATTTTATTTGGGTGTCAACTTGTTTCTTAAGTAATGATATAATACGAGTATACTTTTCATACAAATATTCATATTTTAGTAAATTGATATCAGCCATTTTTTTGGAAGTAATGGCATTAAACTTTGTTTTTTCGTGTTTTTTTCTAAAAAAACTATTAAAGTTGGTTCTTAAAAGAAACTGTTGTCGACCACTTTGTAATCTGTCATATTCAGTTCTTATATCAAACTTATCTACCCAATTCCATCTATTTGGAAATGATTGTGTGATATCAGTATAGTTTTTTGATACCATGTCATAAGATCCATTTTGTTCTGATGTCAATAATTGTCCTATTGTAGTTTGCGATAAGTTTACACCTACACAGATAAATATAAAGACAGATAAAAATAATAGTTTTATTTTTGAGATGACCATGGATTGACCGTTACAATTTGATTTTGGAAAAAATCGTTCTCACTCATTTTGATGAAAACTTCAATGCCGTATAGTTTCATACTTGGGATTTTGAGAAATTTTTCAGGTATTTCTATCACTCTATGGCCTACTGCTGAAATGATGCCTTTTACTTCTTTCTCTCCATTATACACAGATTTAACTAATACCGTATCACCTAAAGACAGTCTCACTTTGTGTTTTTCTTGGATGTATGCCTTAACAAAGGTGGGATGTGTCTCCATAAAAGAAACTAGACTGACATGTGCTTTAATATGTTCACCTTCTTTCACATTAATGTTGCCAATAATACCATCATGGGGCGCTACGATATCGAAATATTTTTTGCTGTTAAGTAGGAAGCTTTTCTTTTGATTGAGTTGGTCATATTTCCAATTGGCATTATCTACTGTCGTAATAGATCTTTTGTAATGAGAGATTTGTCTATCATAATCATCTGAAATTTTGCGCATTTCAGCTTCTAAAGCATTCAATAGGGCATAACTCGGATGTGATGTCGTCTTGTCATTTTCCTTGATACCTGCTAATTCTTTATAAAATTCAGCTTCCGATTTGGCTGTATTATATTTGGTTTCCAAAGTTGCCAATTCGGTTTGCTTTTTTTGAATTAACTCAAGGATTTTGGCTTCAATCTCTGATTTTTCAAGTACTTTTTCAGCATCTAAACCGTCTAAACCAATATTTACTTGTTGGATGTTTTCTTCGACTTCCATATTTTGGACTTTCATTAGTAAATCCCCCTTTTTTACCTTGACGCCACGTTCTATCAAAATCTGAGTGACCAAGATGTCTTGGTTGATATTTATTTCAATTTGTTTTGCTTCTGCTTCACCATAAAATTCCGTATGACTTAGGGACACTAATTGGTTTAGCTTGTAAAGAAAAAACATCAATAAAGGCAACACCGCAAAATAAAAAATATTCCATTTTCTCATGTCTAGTAAGAGTTTGATATGTTAACTTTATCTTCAAACAACATTCTGTTGATTTTTACACCTTCGATAGCTGCTAAATCATCTCTCATTAATGGGGCTAGTTTTATATCTTTGATTTTGAAAGTATATTCATATTCATTGACTTCTGTATCTTCTATGGTTTTATCTACGCTTATTATGGAATTTTCATTGGTATTGGTACTCAATCGAAAACGTGATAAATTAATGTAATGACAATGCTTTTTAAGTATTAATTCGACATCATCAAATGACACCAATGGCCCTTTAAATTCTATACGGATACTACCTTTAAGATTATGTCTAGGATCAAATGGGCTTATAGATAAAAGGAAAACCAAAATACAAAATATAAGAGTTCCTATGACGGCTATAGCGAATGACTGTACACCACAGGATATGCCTATGGCCATACTCGCAAAGATAAATGATATATCACGGAGGTCTGATACATTAGATCGAAACCTAATGATGGCCAATGCGCCGAAAATACCGAAACTAAGTGCTAGGCTATCTCCTATAGACTGCATGATCATAGCTGCTACAGTCGACATCAAAAGCATAGATTGTATAAAACTAAATGATCTACTAGCTGGCGAGGTAGTTTTATCATATGTAAATACCAAAATAATAGATAATATGATCGTGATGACCATAGTAATCAGTACAAGATAAATGGATGTACCATCTTTGGACATAAAAAGCGAATCCCAATGTGAAATCATGCTGGTGCGAATAAATTATGTTAAATCGTGGCGGAAACCGAAAGGTAGCCTAGATTCTGATCAAGAAATGAAAATAAGACTTTGTTAAGCACTATCGTAAAATTATTAATTTTTGCAAAGCAATGCCTTTGCTAGTCATTAATTTTAATACGTAAGATCCTAGCTGAATATGTGTAATGTCTATTGAGCGTTTATCATCAGCGATAAAGCTTGGATCTAAATCTGATATTTTACCATCATTAGATATCAATTGAACTATAAAGTCATCTTCTATAGCATCCTGAAACTCAATATGTACCACACTTGATGTGGGATTTGGATAAATATTTACAGCTACTCCATTTATATCCGTCGTGTTTACAGCACCTTCAAAAACTGCCACCAATGTATCCGCTTCATTAATAGCTAAATCAGAAATCAAAGAAGATGGGTTTGCAAATACAGATTGGTTATTTTTACTTCTCCAATATAAGAATTGCCTTCCACCATTCGGAATGGCTTCAATAATATTGGTCATATTACCAAAGTAACTACCTGACCAAGGTAGATTTGCGTGTGTTTTTGTATTCAACTTTATGCTACCATAATTAGGTGGGTCTGTCGCGATTGTAACTTTATGAGGACCTGATAAGTCATAACAATCTATAAGTCCTACGGCTACTTTTTGGCAACGTGATAGTACAAAATCTCGTAGATCTTTTATGTTTTTATTCCATTCACTCATACTTCCTCCCCATCTAGCTATATGTCTAGGCATCTCTGGTCTAATGATGGCAATTAGACTATCCAAGATAGTGATCATAGATTCACAACTGTAGGTTGTGCTCAACATGTCAGCATATCTTGCAAAATACAAATTTCTGAAAGTATTGTTTTCTTCCAAAAGTTTAAGGAATATTTTTTCATGTTTGCCAGGGTTTGGGTAATCATACAATGTATCTGCAGGGAAATAAATCCACTCACCATCAATAAAAAAGGAATCTCCTTCAAAATAATAGGCAGTGGTATCAAGTGGAAAAAAATCATCCATAAACAAACTTATGTCATCGATATCACAAGCTTTTGCATCTGGGGAAGTATCTGGCACACCACTATAATTGATGTAATAATCAAAGGTAGCGTCATTATCCCACATGATGTAGCCCCATTTCTTGTGACTGCCTTTGTCGTTTAACCCACGCCACCATCCTGTATTGTAATTCAGCCAATCGGATGAAACGCAAGTGAGATTGGCAATCATATAATCCATCAAACTTAAGACATCCATCTCATCAGTAATCTTTTTATAAACATCCGCTTTACTTACATCATTGTTGAGCACATAATCTTTAAATTTGGTCCAATCTGTTAATGCTTTTTCTTCTCCATATTCGATCCAAGTATTCCCCCATGTCTTTAAAAACTGTAAATCATATTTATCTTGTTTGTATTGAAATTCTGTATAATCGTGGTCGTCGGGTTTCTCTCTGATGGTATACACGCCCCAATATTCGCCATTAAGATAAACTAAATATCTTTCCAAAGCGCGTACATCCATTTTCATGCCTGATTGTTGGACTAGGGTGTGAACGTATTCATCGCGTATATGGGCGCTACCTTCATGTTCTCCATCATCTATGGAAGGATAGTTGTCATCTCCTGATGCACGCAGTATTATTCTCTGATATTCATCTCTATCGCTATAGGAAAACAACTGTTGTTTTAATCCATTGTCGTGTCCCATTTCATCCCTACTGATCCAGTCTATACTCCTTTGATCATTCACCCAACTGTCTTGACCATGTCTATCTAGCTCCCCATATGATTTGCTTAAACGTGTTCCATTTAGTCCAAAAACTTCACATGATCCTAAGGGTTCAATTTCTCTATTTCCATTAGCGAGATCAATGACCATCTGGCCTGCACCTATGGAAATAATAGGGAGTGTACTAGTTGGTTCATTTATGAAAAAAGATGCAAAATCCGTAAAACCTGGATAAATACTTTGGTTTATGGAGAAACTTCGCGCGCTTAAAACAGCTGATTTATTTATGGTAATAGGTCCAGTATATAAGGCGGAAGTAATATCTGGCAAAGAACCGTCTAACGTATATCTGATACTTTCTAGGATATTGCCCCCTATAGTTACGACAATAGAATCCTTATAAAAACCAGGTTGTGTTATGATCGAAGGTTTTGTGGTATAGCTACTAAACATCTCTTTCTCGTCATTGGAATCATTAGGTGTAGGCTCTGTACAAATTGCCCAATTCGCACTACCATCTTGAGATTTAGCGATAGAGTGATGGACTTGTGTCAAGATCAATGGGGTAGACTCCACGATGTCACCAGAAGGATTAGCAAGGACAACAAACTCGTCTTTATTAGATTGTGTAAATTTAAAATTTGTATGTAAGTATACATCTGTGACAACATCTCTTGATGATGCCCAAACTAATAGAAAACTTTTTGGTTGAATTAAAGTCCCATTTGGAAATTTCCATTTTTTGGGTTTGTCAAGTTTGTCGGAAAGATGCCAACCAGATAAATTGACAATGACATCACTCGTATTGTATAGTTCAATCCAATCTTCTGTTTTACCGAATTCGTCTGTAAACTCCTTTAAGTTTGATGCAGAATATTCATTGATGACCACTTGGGCTCGCACACTTGAAAACAAGTGTATAGTTAATAATAATAAAATTAATCTCATGTTTGTATAAATTAGACGGAACAAAACTACAATAATAGTTGAGTCATTAGTAATCTTTCATTCGTAAAATGCAAAGAAGGTCCGTTGGAACACTTAAAATAAATGAGAATGGTAAGAAAATTAGTATTAAGTTTAAGTTAAATGTAGATGAAATCTACCTTAATTGATTTACAAGTTCATTTTGGAATGCAAGATTATTTCAAATTGAGATTTTTAAATCTCAGCCCAATTTGTCTAACATCAATAAAACTTCTGATTTTTTCCTGACTGATACTGGTATTTCATGGCCATTTTTAAGACGTAAAAACCCACCATCTCTTTTTGAAAATTCCAAAAGATAATTGAAGTTCACTAAATGTGATTGATGCACTCTGATGAAATGGTGTTGTGTAAGGATATCTTCAAAATATTTGAGTGTTTTAGTGACGTACACTTTTTCACCGCTATGAAGGAAAAACCAGGTATTATTGCCATCCGACTCACATCTGATGATATCGGCTATCGTCACAATGTGAATTTTTTCTGAAGTACTTAGTGAAATTCGTGACGGCAGTGTATTTGGATGGTTTATGGTTTCTTTCAAAATTTCTATGGATGGCGTCATGCTGTACTTTCGGTTTTTCACTTTTTCAATTGCTTTTTGTAGTAGTTCGGCATCTATAGGTTTGAGTAGATAGTCAGTGGCAGCATAACGAAAAGCTCTCAATGCAAATTCTTCATGTGCTGTAGTAAATATAATGTTTGCTTTTAAATCAGGGAAGATTTCTAAGAGATCAAAACCAGTACCATCGCTCAGTGAAATATCGAGAAATATAATGTCTGGTATCTCTTGGCGCAGTAACTTTGCCGCATTTACTACACTACTGGCAGTTCCAATGATTTGGATTTCTTTACAATATGTCTGTATATCCGAAATGAGTAATTGCACAGCTTCAGGCATGTCTTCGACGATAATGGCTTTTAACATGGTATTCTATTTTGAATTGAGTTTGAATTTTTAGGGTTCATATTAATAATTGGTTGTCACTGGAATTTTTAGAATTACTTTGGTGCCGAGTGCTTTCCCTTCTTGATCATATAAATCAATAATCTCATGTCCAGCATCTTTTGATTGATTTTTAAGCGCATGTAACCTTTGACCCGTCACTTCCATACTAACAGAAATATGTCCGTCTTTGTGCTGGAGTGTTAGCTCGTTTGCTTTTACTCGTCCTACACCATTATCCGTGATGGCACATATCAGAAGATGATTTTCTAATTCAAAACTTATTTGTACTTTTCCGTGTGCAGAGAGATGTGAAATGCCATGAATGATCGCATTTTCGACATATGGTTGAATCAGCATGGAAGGAATATTGGATTCTTCTTGGTTGATATTTTCACTGACCTTGATTTCAAAAGTAAATTCATTTTTTTGGCAAAACTGTTCCATATTCAGATATTTGGTCAACAGCTCCACTTCTGATTGAATAGTAACGGTTTTACTTCGTGAATTATTGAGAATGCCTCTCATTAACATGGCGAAATTCTGTATTTGTTTTCTTGCAGCATCAGCATCTTTATTGACTACAAGTGACTGAATACTATTTAGTGCATTAAAAATGAAGTGTGGATTCATTTGCAATTGTAGTGCTTTTTGTTCAAGTGTTAGTAGTTCATTTTTAAGTGTTAATTCTAGTGTTTTTGCTTGGGCTTTGTTTTTAATGATGGATTCACGCCATTTAAAAATGATAATCATGATTGCTAATGTAAGCAAAATTACTGCAGTTCTAAACCAAATTTCTTCCCAAAAAGGTTTGCAAATCTCAAAACATACTTGTTCGGTATTGCTAACTTGGATTTCGTCAAAGGTAGACTGTACCATAAAACAATAGGAACCTGGTGCAATTCCTGAATAATTGATACGTTTCTCTTCGTTCCAACTTGACCATTCTGCATTTGAGCCCAATAGTTTGTATCTAAATTTTAACTTGTCTGGAAAATTGACATGGACTGCATCAAAATTAAAACTTAGATGATTCTGTGAATAGGGTAGTTTGGAAGTTATATTTTTGTTTGAATTTGAAAAACAGGTTTTATAATTCGTTTGATTTATATCTTGATTAAATAACAAAACTTCAGCCATATGTAATATCGGTGGTGGTTGCGTTCCCGATTCAAAACTTGAATTATAATAAACTAATCCATTCATTGTTCCAAACCAAATATTGTCGTTTTCAGCTTTGCTTATACTGTTATGGCAATTTTCTATTCCTAAAAATCCATCTTCTTTTTTGAAGTGAATTACATCAGTAAGTACATTTGATTTTTGGTCTTTTACAAATTTGTATACACCGTTTTCAGTTCCTAACCATAGATTGCCTTTTGAGTCACAGATCATAGCATAAATATTTGTTGAATATTGTTTATCAGCTACCTTAATTTTAATAAATTTAGGTTTTGTAGAAGTTATTTCATTAGACATCACAAATACACCTTTGCCAGGTATTCCTAAAAAACAATTTCCATTTTCGTCTATTGTTATGGTTTTAATTGGTTTTTCAGGTAGTCCATTTGTAGCATCGAAAACGACAACTTTAAGATTGTTATCGATATATCCTGCTTTCCCATTTCTACACACAAACCACACGCTTTTATTTACGTTATCGATAGCGAGGCTGTTGATATATCTGTCGGGTAATCCATCCTGAATATTAAAAGTAATTGACTGAAACGAAGTGTCGTTATGCGAAGTAATACACTGTATTCCAGAAGATTGGGTAGCGATCCATATTTTGTTGTTTGCATCCGCGACTATATGCGTGATCCAATCACTAACCAAGGAATTACGTCCTATATTATAAATATTTACTGTACCATTTTCTTCATAACTAAATACACCTTTTCCTTCTGTACCTATCCAAAGTTTACCTGATGTGTCCGTTGTGATGGTCTTGATTTTTACCCCTATTTGTAGGGAATCATGGTTTATTTTTCTGAAGGTTTGATTATCAATGTAGCCTAAATTATCTTTGTTTACTGCAACCCATATTTTTTTATTACGGTCATTGGCAATGGCATAAACACGGTTTCCACCAAAACCATAGTCAAACATATTGTAGTATTTGAAAAGCTGATTTGTTTTTTTGACTAACCCTGCACCAGAGGTTCCAATCCAGATATTTCCCCAGATATCTTGGAAAAACGTTTGGATTTTACTTGTTGAAAAACCTTCATCTTCAGATATTATGGAAATTTTATCATTACACACATCAAGGATACAAATTCCTTCATTTTCTGTAGCTAGCCATAAGGTTTCATTGGGTTGTCCTAAAATAGATTTTGTTTTGGACAATAATGAGTTGTCGTACTTTGTTACTATTTTGTGTGTATGACTATCTAATTTTATAAGTCCAAAGGTAAATATTGATAACCAAACATATCCAGATTCGTCTCCATAAATGTGATTTATATTAGGGTAGGGCAGACCTGATATTTTAGTAAATCGTCCATTACTTTTTTGAATAAAAAGTCCTTTGTCCGATGCAACCCAAAGTTGACCATTTATTACTTTCATATCATTGATGATAGAAGATGTTTTAAAATCCAATGAAGTTCTAATCAATCTATCAGCATGGTAACGATACATGCCTTTGTTTGTACCAACGTAAATGGTATCTTCATAACCAATGATGGAATAAACCTGAAAATCTAGGATATTATCATTTTTAGTTTCATGAATAGTGTCATTTTGATAAAAGTATAATCCTTGCATTGTACCAATCCATACTTTACCATCAGAACTTGTGTACAATGCATTTATAAATTTTGATTTGATTGTACTTTCGTTATCCAGAAGTGATTTGAATTGTTTACCGTCAAATAAGGTTACACCACCACCTTGTGTACCAGCCCAAATATAACCGAAACTATCCTGACAAATGGCAAATACCTGTGATTGTGGAAGTCCTTCAGCTATAGAATAGTTGAAAAAATTACCGCTTTGCCCCAAACCAAAATGGTATAGGAATATACAAAAGTAACTGACATGAAATAATTTTTTGATATGGACGCTCACAAAGTTGTTTTATGGTTGAAAAGTAATTCTAATTGTTTGAATTTTGAAATTATTGGCATGGAAATATTTATATTTCGGTTGTAACCTTAGTTGGTTTATCGACCATAACGCCTTCCACATTTGCATAACCTTTTATTTTTAAGGTATTTTGTTGATCGGTGACTACAAAAGAGTGCCACATAAAATCTTCGAGTTTTAGTTTCATTTGTTCCAATTCAGTCATAGCATCATTTTGGGTTTTTAACCATGTTACTATGTCAGGTTCCTTACTTAAATTAGGGATTTCATTTTGGTGTTCAAAGCCAATTTTCCATTCTACCAACATTCTGAATTGATGTTTATAAGGTCGATCCCCTGATAATTTATTATCATTATTATAAGCAGTTTGCCAATCAATTGGTATTTGTTGGTATTTATTTTGAAGTTTATTTACAATAATTTGAGGGTCATCGTATTCGTATTTTGATAAAACGAAATAAAAATCTGAGAGTCTTTTTTCGTGTTTATCAGAAAAGTTAACAAAATGAGTTTCAATATTTATTAAAGGTGGAAATGGATTATCAGGGCAAGTGAAAAACTTATTTATAACGCTTTTAAAGTCATCGTTTTGTCCGACCCCACAACTTACAATATTAATAATGGTATTGTGATCTATACCATCCGAGCAAAGCGGTTTTATCCATTTGTTTTTTAAAGCATTTTCGAGATTAGAAACATTTGCGCGTGGCAAATGCTTGGCAATTGGGATACTCAATCCTTGCCATGGGTTTCCATGACACACCATATTTATGGTACCAAATTTTTTTCCATTAGAATTATTAGATAAGTATTCAGACACATCCATTAATGTTTTACAGGAATGAACCACAAAGTCGGTTTTTTGTGTGATGTCCATATGGTAAAAATACGTCGCATTTTTGTAAAAGTTATTCTTTTGACTTTCATCATCGCCCATTATAAATGTAACGGAAGTTCTACCTTCCGTTACACATGGATCAATGGATTTGCCTACTTGTTTTGGCGCTTCGTTCAGAAGATATAATTTTATTGCGACTAACATCAAAAGCGATAGTAAGGTCAACGATATTTTGTTACAGATATATTTGTTATTTAAAACTATTGAAAGCATTTTTATCCATTTCGTCATTTATGAAATCATTCGTTTTTTCTTATTAAAATAAAAAATCAAAGTTGAAGCAAAACCAATGATAAATAATGTAATCCAAATAAAATTTAATGATTTAGGTGAAGTTGCCATAAAACCACCGATCAAATTAAAGTCCGCACCAACTGCGGAGTTAGATACACTTTGTGGCAAAGGCAACACTTGATGTATTCTTTCGATTTTTCCCTTTGAGTTTACCACTTCCTTATAATCCACTGCAACAAATGAAGTGTACGCCGTCATAAGGTTATAATCCAAGCCTAGCTTTGTAATTTTTGAGACAGTTTGTTCATCTATATCAGCATCCCCATAATCACTTAGACTCTGAATCTTTTCTCTTGCCCAAAAATATCTAATTGCCTTATGATTTTCGGATAATTGGGTTTTATTTAGAGTTAATTCTTTACTGAATTTGCCTTTACCTGTGTGCCCACTGATCAATATTTTTCCTTCTTCGTTTCCATTGTATTTACCTGTGATAATAATTGGTCTTTCAGCCATCACATCTGGCAATTTTTCATAAATCAAATCATAAGTTTTAAAGCCTTCATATTTTATTTGGATATTTGATAGCACAGGTGTTTGGATGTATTTTCTAAACTTTGTAGCAATGCTATCTGCTTCATCAGGATTTGTCACAACAAATGGTAGCCCACCACCCACATGAGCTAATCCATTGATAAGGTATCTATTGACACTACTTCCGATTCCAAAAGCATAGACATTGGTGTTGTTAATATTTTTTTTGATTAAGCCCATGGCTTCTTTTTCTACGGTAACATATCCATCAGTGACGACAACTACTGATCTAGAGAGAGACTTTGAAACTCTAGGTAATGCTAGCGACTTTTTTAATGCACCAAGCAATTCCGTACTGCCACCACCATTATAGTTATCAATAAACTGTATTGCTTTTTCAATATTAGCACTGTTGGCTTTTAAGGAATTAGGAGAAAGAACTTCTGAACTTCCTGCGAATAAAACCACATTGAACTGATCTGTCGACTTTAGATTAGCAATAAGATTTCTTAGAAGTTTTTTACTTACGTCCAATGGGAAGCCATGCATCGACCCTGAAATATCTACTACAAAAATATATTCTCGAGGAGGAATTTCATCTTTAGTAATTCTTTTTGGTGGTTGGACGAACGCCATAAAAAACTTTTCGTTTCCATGATCGTATAGTTGAATACCGCTTTCTATATCTTCTCCCTTCAAGGTATAGTCTAAGATAAAATCTCTATTGGCAGCATATATCTCATTGGTTGTAAGTTTTACATTAGCTGTTTTTGGATTTGGGTAAGATATAGCTATATTATGTGTTTTGCATTTTACATTTGAAATCAGTATATTACTCCATATATCCACATCCAGAGAAAATGTAGCCGATGGTAGTTCACCGCTTTTTGTATATGGAATAGCAGCGTATTTAGCCTTACTTCCTTTGGCATTATATCTTGGCCCTACTACTGTAGGGAATACAAAGCTATAAATTCCATCGTCTGGCAAAATCAATTCTGAATATTTTACAATCACTTTTATCTCGTCACCTGGATTGATGTTGGCGACATTCATTGTAAAAACATTTGGTCTTTCTTGCTCTAGAAGTGAAGCTCTGAATCCATTGGTTTTAGCCGCTTCATATTCTTCTCTTGCTGCAGATTTTTCTTTAATGACAGCTTTAATAACTCTTGTACCTATGAACATTTCTAAACTATAAATGGCTGCTTTGTCCGACATGGGGAAGACGTAGATAGCTTCTAAGTTTTTGGTGCCTTTATTCTGATAAGTTTGCTCAATGGTCACATCAGCAATCATGCTTGTGATATTTACTTTTGCTTGGGTTCCTTTCAGTGGAAGATCATCGAGTTGTTTTTCACTTTTTGATGATTTGAAGTAAGGAGATTCGGTCTTGGTGGGTGGTTGTTCATTTTGAGCATTTGAAATAAAGCCCCAAAGTAATGAGATAACAATAAATAAAAATTTGATGTTTTTCATGATGTTTCAACTTTTAAATGTGATTGATTAAATACATTACAAAAGTATGTAAGTACCCAATCATCAAAGTTGTCCATCTATTAAGCGGTCAATTTGGGGTATTATTCGTTGATGAATTGTTGATTTGGAAGGGAAAGCAGTATGATTAAATGACTATATTCTGTTCGAAAATTATATTTGAAGTTAGCTATTTCCACAAATAAAAAAAGAGCCCAACAATCACTAAAGACTGTTGGGCTCTTTTTATTTTATAAGCTTGATCTAAATCCTAGATCTTACTCCACGATGATCATTTTCTTAGTAGCTGTGAAGTCACCGCTTACTAATGTGTAGTAAAGAACTCCGCTAGTTCCAAGTTGTGCTGTAGTGAATATTTCACTATTGTAACCTTTCACTGCATCGATGTTTCTTACTGTCACTAATTTACCAGTTACATCGTATACACTCAAGCTTGCTTTCGC
>DLGT01000034.1 GCA_002482845.1 Saprospiraceae bacterium UBA7687 | reverse complement strand
CCTTTTCATTTTTAGTCAAAACTTCATAAAATGGCGTTAAGAAGCGAAAACTGTTCGAGCTAAAACTAAAGTTTAAACGTGTGATCATGAACGTAGTGGTACTAAAGCCAATTACGAGATGCAAATTACAAAAGCGAGTTTTTTCGGTTTAGCTATTTTTTGATGTTTTGGCGTTAAGAAAATGAAACAGACTTGACTTTTTGTTTCTTTTGTGTCAAGACAAAAGAAAAAGAAGTTGAAATCAATTTACACTATTAAACTTCATCTACAAGCGCAAAAATGAAGAACAAAATTTGCAATTCATCTTTTAGTATTTAGTCCGAAACTTCAGATAATAATAACCATTATAAACGGGGGATGAATAGCGACAATTAATCAAAAGGTAATATTCTATTATAAACCCAAAAAGCTTGAAGCACTACAAGATAACTGTATGTTATAGGGTCTTCTGAAATCCACAAAAAAAATTGATTATCAAATAAATAACAATAGGTTATCAAATTTAAATGCATGTTTATAATAAAAAGCTTATCAAAACAACTGCACCAATTTTATATTATTTTTGTAAGTCAGCTACACTCAATCTACTTCAACTTCAACGCCTTGAAGTATTCATATACATCTTCGGCTTGAAGTTTCGTATCTTAAGCACAGCTGACTTTTTCAGCAGACCCTAATTATTAACAATTAGTGTTCAAGCTCCAGGTAAAACCGTAAAAGAAAATCCCTTTACGGTAATGCTTTTCTTAGAAGCTTTTTAGGACTGAATTAATTTCCTATGTCAACTACAAATTTGTGTTTTGATACACTAATTTGTCATTTGCTTTTCACAAAATTATACCAATGCATCACGCAAAGCTTTCACTTTATCATGATCAGCTTTGATAAGTGTGTGTTGTGCCTTTATCATAGTTCTTTGTTCAGAAGTAAGATCTTCTTGATTTTCTAATAGTACTTTTTCGTAAGTGCTGACTGCTACATCTTCTCCATACTCGCACGAATCGAGAATTGCTTTTCTATCATGACCTGTTATGGCAGCTTTTACTTCCATCCAAGCCCTAAAAAACTTTCCTGACAACATCGTGCCTTCTTCTACTTCACCACCCAATCTTGTGACTTCTATCAGTAATTCTTGTTTGCATGTATGGCTAGTCTCCATAAATCCTGCAAAAAGGGTTTTTAAATCTTGTTCGTCCGTTTCATTAGATGCTGTTTCGTAACCTTCTAGTCTATCATTATTGATAGTAATCAGGTTGTTTAATACGTCAATACTGTTTTGCGTTTGCATGTTATTGTTTTTAAAAAATTAAAGAAAAATATTTTAATGAGTGCCTTTTGAGAATTATTTCAATTAATAAACTTTACATTCACTCCGAAAAGTTATTAATATCATCAAAAAGAAATACTGACTCCTAAATTATTGATAATCAAACATTTCCCTTTAGGACCAGGATAATAAAATGTTTCATTATCAATCTATTTCTGTTTTTGGAGAGTACTCAGCTTTTAAATGTTAAGCTGTTATAAAAGCGAGCAAATCAGCAGTCAATTTATCTTTATCTGTGATAAACAATCCATGTGGCGCACCCGCATATACTTTGTATTCCGCATGGGGAATTAATGCCGCAGTTTTATCTCCTGAAACTTTGATCGGCACAATGGCATCTGCATCCCCATGTATAATTAAAGTAGGTATGTTTATCTTTTTAAGATCATCTCTAAAATCTGTTTCAGTAAATGAACGTACACAATCCATGCTTGCTTTTGATGAACTCATAAGACACAACGCCTGATTCCAATCGAGTAGAGCCTGGCTTACGGCTTCGGACTTTTTGTCTACACCATAAAATTTCTTACCAAACTCAACAAGAAATGCGGGTCGATCGGCTTTTAACTTTTCTATGGTAGCATCAAAAGTTGCCTTTTCTGAGCCTTCAGGGTTATCATCTGTTTGCAGTCTGAATGGTGTAACAGAACTTACGAATACAACTTTCTCTATATTATCTGATCCATACTTACCAATGTATCTAGCCACTTCTCCACCACCCATGGAAAATCCAACAAGTGTGACGAAGGTTAAATCCAATTGCGTGATCAATTCATGTAAATCACTGGCTAAAGTATCATAATCATAACTTTCCCAAGGTCTACCTGACTTACCAAAACCTCTTCGGTCGTAGGCAATAAATCTAAGGTTATGTTTGGGTAGCTCTGTCAGTTGGTACTCCCACATTTCATGATTCAATGGCCAACCGTGAATAAATATGACTGGTTTGCCTGTGCCGTATTCTTGATAAAAGATTTCAATTGCATCAGCTCCAGGGGATGATTTTGATTTTATGGTATTCATCTGTGTATTTTATTTAATTTTAAATGGTCATAACTCGTTACTTCTAAAGCGTCACAACATGAAATGGAATTCGCCATTGCGAAAAAATATTACATGTTAAGAATGTCTACACAATCAACGAGCCTTCCCTCCCTGATACCAGATTTGTACCTGTTGCAACAGATGCAATCATTTTAATGAAGTTGATCATTTGATTGCCTTCAGTATCCCAGTAATAAGCAGAGGTCGGTTTGACCTTTATGATAGAAATATTCGGATCATCTTTACCTCCTTTAAACCATGTTTTTACGATGGGTGTCCAAAGTTCTTCAGTCTTTGCCTGGTCTATGATGACTTCGGCTACGCCATTGACTACGAGATAACTACTTTTACTGGGATGCGAAAAAAACAATTGCACATTTTTATTCTGTGCTATCTCTTTGTTTTTAACGCTATTCTTTTCGCTGAAGAACCAAATATTTCCTTGGTCACACACTTTCTGAGCGCCCATAGGTCTACAAGTGGACCCATCGTCCTCACCAAGGTTGGTGCAGAATAGACAGATATTTATGTCATCTACTAAACTTCTCAGTTTATCAATGGCTTCATTATTGGATAAATTTTTTGTATCGCTCATGTTGTTGTTTTTAATTTAAAAATTACATTTTATCACATTCTTTCTTGCATGCTTCTGCATGTTGCAAATGTGTCTTTAGACCCGGTACTTTGGATGCTGCCCAAGTACTAATGTCAGGATCTGCTGATTCTTTAGCAGTATTTGTAAATAATTCGATCGCATCTTCATGATTTTCTACCATCAATGCACTATAAGCTTTTCCAAAATCATTTCCACTTTCTTCATTGAGTTCTCTGAAAACTTCTTTTGAATCTTCTGTGATAGATGTAGGAATTGCAATTGATTTAGACTTAGCCAAAGTACTTAATTCGGCAAGTGTTTTAGTATGATCTACTTCCATCATTTTGCCAAGGTCTCTGACATGACTTGAGTTTCCTTTTTGTTGAGCAAGCTTTCCTAAACTTATCTCTTCTAAGTGCATTGCTGCCGCTTCCATAAGAAACATGGCATCTTTGTCGTTTTCTACCACGACAATTGTTTTATCATTTGTCTCGAGTGAAGCTATATTTTCTTGTTTGGCTATTTCTTCAGTATCTGTACTTTTTTTTTCTGCGCAAGCTAGTGCAAATATGAATACAACTATCATAAAGATAGTTTTTACAAGCATTGATTTTAAATTGATATGGTTTGTCATGATTAAATTATTAAGATGTTTAAAAAAAATACAGGGCACTAATGATAGTCCCCTGTATACATATTATTTGAATATCACCAGTAAATTTCTTCACCACGATTAGATCTCCAACTTTTTTCTAGGTATTCCGCATCTTCCTCATTTTTTGGTTTAACCGAAATAACGACATTGCCTTCTTTAATCCCAGATTCGTACAATTGTGCCCTTGCTTCAGGAATACCTGAACCTACTAAAGCGCCAATCACACCACCTGCGAGTCCACCTGCTCCTGCACCAGCTAAACCTGCAGCAATAGGACCAGCGATCAAAACACCCAGTCCCGGTATCACCACACTAGTTCCGATGGCAGCTATTACACCTACAATGCCTCCGATCGTACCTCCAATGGCAGAACCCTTGCCTGCATGTTCTGCCGCTTTGGTTCCGATTTCAGTTTGCTCAGCTATATCGCCTCCAAAATGCCTATCGCGGGCTTCATTAGACATTACCAGATTGATATCATCTTTTGAATACCCTCTTTCCTGCAAGTTTCTGTAAGCATTTTCAGTGCTTTCACGATCGCGAAACATACCTGTCAACAATCTTTTTTCGGAATTGCCATTTTGGCTTCCACCATTTTCATTTTTTTGATATTCCATTTGATTATTTTTTATGGATGAATAAATGATATTTACTTCGTTTGTTTTACCCATGAGACCCAATCGATGCATAAGTAGTTGAGTGTAATAAATACCAAGACTAGCATGTTTACGCTCTAGAAGTTACCTTAAAATTTAAATCGACAGTATTTATGCCGCTTCTTCTGATGCATCTACATTGATGGCATCCAAGGCTACTTCTGTTAATTTTACATCTGCATCTTTCTCTTCTTGCAAAGTTTTAGCTAGGATAGAAGCTACATCGTCCATATTTAAAGTCTCAGCAAATTGTCTCAAAGTACCATAAGTAGCTATCTCGTAGTGTTCTACTTTCTGTGCTGCAGATATGATACCAGCATCACACATAGAACCCGTTTCACACTCATCCATGATTCCTTCAGCCTCTTTTATCAAACCTGCCATAGCTTCACATTTTACTGCTTCTGCTTTTACTTTGATCAATACGAAGATTTGCTCTAATCGACTTACATGTTCTTTGGTCTCTTCTAAGTGTGCTGTCAATGCCTCATGTAATGATTCTGAAGTCGCATTTTTGATCATTTTTGGTATTGCTTTTACCAAAGCACTTTCTGCCCAATAGATGTCCTTTAATTCATCTTCAAATAATTCCATAAGTTGGGATTTCTGCATCGATGTCTTCTTTGATTTCCCACTTGATGGTTTGCTTGATTGTGTCATGGTAGACGAATCCTGATTTTTCATTTAAAACATTTTAATTGATTAGAAAATAATTATTATTTGTTGATACCGGTCATGACAGATTTGCCTTCCACTGTTGCAATATCCATCAGCATATTATACTTATCTGGTGCTGCTTTTCGTCAGCCGAAAGCCTGCACAAAATATTGCATGGCTTCTTTCAACTCTCCGTTCGGTCCGCCATATTGCTCTAACAAGAGTTTGGCAAATCTTACGTCAGGTTTAGAAACCCTCGCATTAAATTGTAATTCTTTGACGTGATGAAACATTGGCTATAATTTTGGTTATTAATATTACAAAGGTATAGGAGTATGATATTCAAAGTATTATGTAATTTCTAAATTATCTTACATGATTCCACCGTCGCTATTAAACCAATATATTTACATGCCCAATAGCAGGATTTAGGACAATAAAGATATTATGTATGTTACTACTTTAGTGTAAACCAATAATTAAAATGTATCAGAAATTGATTACATTTTATCGCATTCAATTTTGCAAGCCTCCGCATGTTTAAGGTGCATTTTTAAGCGTGCAAGTTTACTTTCCGTCCATGTTCTAATTTCAGCATCATCAGAAGATATCGATCTCTTTTCAAAAAGTTCTATGGCTTCTTTATGGTGATCTACCATCAGGTCGCTATATGATCTACCAAAATCATTCCCTGTTCTTTCACTCAATTCTTGATACACTTCTTGTGAGTATTCTGTCATCGAAATGGGTATAGTTACTGATCTTGCTAGCGCCATATTTTTAAGTTCTGCAAGTATTTTAGTATGGTCTTTCTCCATCATCTTGCCTAATACTTTTACATGTACAGAGTTTCCTTTTTGTTGAGCCAATTGACCAAGGCTAATTTCTTCCAATTGCATTTCTGCCACTTTCAACAAAAACAGAGAGTCATTGTCGTTTTCATCAATTACAATCACTGTATCATTAGGATTCGTGTTTTTGATGTTTTCTATGTTTTCTGGTTTGCCAATTTCTTCAGATTCTGTATTTTTTTTCTCACCGCAAGCTAGTGCAAATATGGATATACCTATCATAAAGATCGTTTGTATAAGTGTTGATTTTAATTTGATGTTCGTTGTCATGATTAAAGTATTTAGTTTGATTAAAAAATATATAGGGCACATGTAATAGTCGATAAATGCTTCTGTAGTGACATACTGATCATTCAGTGAAAGTCTTTTAGTCAATCTGACTGCATTCCCCACCAAACTACGCTAACAAGCGTTTGGCAAATCGTACGTCAGGTTAAGAAAGCTTTGGATTAAATTCTAATTCCTTGACCTGATGAATAATTGGGTATAATTCTGGAGATTAATATTACAAAGATATAGGAGTGTAGTATTCAAACCATTATGTAATTTCTAAATTATCTTACATTATTCCACCTTAAATATAAGATAGATTTTTATAAAATATGGAGATTTATGGGCGATGGATAAACCATTGTGTTAGCAACTACATAGCATGATTCAGTTATTACCTAAGTGGTCTTTGATGCTATACTCTGTACGCCATATTGATCTGGCTGTCGTGATAGTATTAAAATACAGTCCTTTTTCATGGTAAATATCTAAAATGGAATATATCGCTTAGATCTAATAGAGATTTGCTGCGATAGATCTATTTATCTAAATCAATTTTTCTTTATGGAACACAAGTAAGATTGCCCATCAAAAAAGTTGATATTTTGACTTACTTAAATCATATTACGGCCAGAAACTGCATCCAAAATTTAAATTTCCTACCATCTTATGCAGCATCTACTATGGTTATATTTAACTCAAAAAGAAAAAGGTAAGGATATGCCCGTCATACCCAAATTTTATAACGTTCCATTTTGGAGCACCAAATCATATTTGCTAAATTAGGGTAATCTAGTCGGGGAGACTATAAAATATTCCTTAGAAACAGATTCCGCCGCGGAACTACTCATTATACTTCTGTGACAAGGGTATCCTACGCGGAAACCCCAATTATACATGTAAAATTATAGTATCCAGCGCGGAAACCCAAATTTTACGATTTTTATGTCTATTTCCAAATCGGAAACCCCAATTTTACGATTTTTATGTCAATCTCCGAAGCGGAAACCCCATTATTTTCTCTAGACAAGTGTTTCCGCGCTGGATACCCATATTATGGTCTTTTTTGGCCCATTTTCAGCCCTTTATACGCATATTATAGCTATTTGGATGCCACATTTAAGCCTTCTTTTGAATATGAAAGTATAATTCTGCCCACATTCATGTGTTCATATTATAATGATGGGTTGTTTTACCTTTTCTTTTATGTACTCTTTTGTAGAAAAACTACCATCGTATTGGATTTGCTTTTATATTTGCGTACAATTGATGAAAAAACATTCGTTAACAAATTAAATAAAGCGTTTAATAAGGAATGTCATCAACAAACTTTCGTATTTTGTTAGAATTTAATATGAGTTGGAAATCAAGGAGATGTGAATGGAAGAGAAAAAGAAAGTTTCGTCTATTAACAAGTTATGTAGGATTAAAAGTAAAACCTACGAATTGTTGAAGTACACTAAAGCGGAAACTGGTTCAAAATAAACAGTACCAACAAAATCATTAAATTTGTTAGATATAAAAGTGTAAAAACATATGATGTCTATTTTATTTAGGTCTTCACTCGTCACTCCAGATAGTAAATCTTTAAATAAAATGGTTGGTGTTTCTTTTATATAATTATATATAACAAGGGTTGGATTTTCCCACTGGTCCCTATACTTTAAAAACTCTTTATTATCTTTTTCAAAATAAATTAAATCTCTTAACATGTATTCTGAAGGAACAATTTTATACATAGATCATAGTTTTAAAACTAGAGAAGACGATTATTATAATATTACAGAAAAGTTAACTGTTAAGGTAGTATCATGCACTACAAACGGTCTATACTTCCCTGACACTAAAATACTGGAACTGAATGTTGAAATTATAACAGACTTAAAAAAATATTTATTAGATAAAGTGTCAAGTGGTATATACAGGAAATTTACTATTTCAGATCGAATAAAGCTAACTGACTCAAAAATTGTTGTACCAAAATAGATGTAATTAAACCCTTAATTAGGGGCGCACTTTTAAACATTTTTAAACTAAAAGATAAAATGACATCAACAACATTGTTCATTATAACAGCAATAATTTCATCTATTGGCAGTTATTTTCTGGTAAAATCAGATGCGGCCAAATTAAATAAAGAAAACTTTGAAACCAAAATTATAGATGAAAGAGTTGGAACCGTTCTTGTAGCTCTTACATTTATATGTATAATTTTCTCACTAATTATGTTTGGATGGAAATCCGCCTTAATTTGTGTTGTTATTTGGTTTGTAACAAGTGCAATAACTGGTTACATAATTAAAACCTAGAAAGCAAATTATTTAATTAAAGAAACAAAAGTGTTTAAAGATATATAAGATGCGATAAGAGAAGGGAGACACTAAAATCCTCCCGATCTAAGAGATGAGAATAATCATCAACAAAAATGGACGGTGTTACCGATGGGTATTCTGTAAGTGCGTCTACCAACCAAGTAGAAATTTAACGATTTGTGCAAAGAAAGTAGATTATCTGAAGTTTTTAGTTCCAACACACTGTACTACCTGTGAATAACAGGCAGCAAAAATTTGGCGGCGATTTGGTATAAGCCGCCATCTATAAACACTAATGTTTCAATTTTTATATTTACCTTTGTAAAAATATATTTATAAACTCTTAAAACAAATTTATGGACAACCTTAACGAAGATTACGAATTTAAAAAAGATATTGCACGTATGGAATATAATAAGTTTAAAGAAAAAATTAAAGATGTCAAACCAGAAGATTTTACCCCTGAACTTTATATTGAAAGCCTTAAAGTATCCTACGAAGCTGCGCAGTTCCCTGAACTAGTTGACTTTGTTATGAAGCAGGATAAATATGGCCTTTAAATATACCATCTGATAATAACCCTAACATCATTATATTTGTTGTACCTAACTTATCTAAGTCACAGCACTTAATTACATCTAATAATAGTGTTTTAGGTATTACAACCGTTTCAATTACATCTTTCATAATTTATATAATTTAAAACCTGCCAAAATATGACAAGCCGCGAATAAAATAAAACCCTACATAACAAGTGCTGTTGACGACAGTCGGCTAAATCGCTACCCGATCGCAAAGCACCAAAACGTTAACAAACCCGCCACAACTATAGAAAAGAAAAAATAAACCTGAATATCGACATAAATGATATCAAATAATAACTACCGCAACTCTCCTTGCCCCCATAAAAGTTAAATATTTCTAAAAATCAAATCTTGACATCACAGCGAGTGCACATCCATCGTTAGGATAAAAAACGATTTTATAATTTTTTAAATATTTTTAACTTATGAACACTGTTTCAACTGCCTTATTTGGCAACTACCGCAATGGAGAGTATCTCCAGTTTATGAAGAATGTCGTTGCCATCTATGGTAACTATGACACAAATGCATTGCTTTTAAAAGCACGATTACAGACACTTACCGACGCTACCACCGCACTAGATGAAGTCTTTATGGCTGCTACAGCGCACGAATTGACACCTGAACTGCAAGCACTAGACATGAGACGAGACAAAGCATTGATGGGTATAAAAGTAAACCTCAATGGCTTTTCCTACAGTGAAGATACAGAAACCGTAAAAGCGGCTTCCCTGCTCATGACAAATTATCTATCACATGGGGACAGGATAGATAAACTCAGTTATCAGCAAGGGACTGCGGTCATAGACGCATTACTTACAGATTGGAAAGATAATCCTACCTTATTAAATGCAGTGAATATGCTTGCCATCGGACATTGGGTAAACTTGTTGGCACAGTTGAATAAAGAATTTGATGAGATGTATGTCATTCGAGCCAAAACATCTCTAAAGCCTGGACAGATAGATCAAAAGAGAAGAGAAATGAGATCTGCATATGATGAAATAGTTCAGGACACCATATCCTTCTCAAGGGTTGCAACAGACAAAACGCCATACTACGCGATTATAGATGAAATGAATGGATTGATAAACAATTATAATACATCTGTCACCCTACGACTAACTAGTCGTAATACAGAGAGTAATGATGTTGACAATTTGGTTGCCAATTCAGCATCTTAAAGTGTAAGCCTGTTTAAAGATTTTGATAGTTGAATAATGAGACCTTCCATCAGCTTGATGGGAGGTTTTTTTTCAACAAATACATCACAAATTAAAATCTTCTAGTACTGCTACATGTTAGTTATGAGTCCAATCCGAAAACATTGAAAATATAATAATCAACCTTTTTTAACCCTGCAACCTGAAGTTATACCGTTGATTATTAATGCAGTGATAAATAATAATTTTCTTAAGTTCCGATCAGATACTTTTCGTATTAGACCCAATGATTATCTACCTAAAACTCCTTTAAGTCATCATTAATCTGAACTAACATCTGCCCTACCTATATCTTCCAGCTGAATTCTCTTCTTATGCTCTTTAAGTTTTTTAAAATACGAAGGCGTAAGGCCTGTCACTTTTTTAAATTGATTTGATAGGTGGGCTACACTACTATATTGGAGTTTGTATGATATCTCCGTTAGGTTTAATTCATCATAGAGCAATAGTTCTTTTACCTTTTCTATTTTGTGCGCAATGATAAAATGCTCTATGGTGATACCTGTAAACTCAGAAAACAAACCAGCCATATAGTGGTATTCGTGATGTAGTTTCTCACTCAGATAGTTTGAAAAATTGGAAGTAGGAAATTCATCTGCATAATGCACCATCTCTATAATGACGTTTTTGATTTTTTCGATAAGCATGGCTTTTTTGTCATACATAAGCAAAAGCGATGATACCATTAACAGTTCTCTCAAAGTATCCAATTGTTTTGGTGTCAATTCTTCCAATATATCAGCCTCACCAAGATCTACATTAGTATAATGCAAACCCATACTTTCCAATGCTGCCTTTACCGCCATTTTGCACCGGATAGATACCATGTATTTTATGTATAATTTCATAAGAAACGTTTAATAGTACGAGTTAACAATCTAAATATAAAGGAAAATAATGAAAAAAGACCTTTAAAATCAAACTATTATACAGAATGAACCATGTTTTGTGTTTTGATTGGTAAAAATCAAGAACGCACTTTACTGAAAATAGGACTAGTCACAAAGCTTTCATTCTGACGCTGTATCCAGCACTTTTAATTTTTGATGGGCGATATCCAACTCCCTACGCAAGGCTTCATTCTGTAACAAAAGATTAAAAACAACATCAATGCCTTCCAGATTGATACCCAAATCATAATAAAATCTGATCATCTTTTCTATTTCATTTAGGTCGTCTATGTGGACATATTTATCATCTTGGATGACCTGTATATCAATCAAACCATATGACTGTAGCGAATCTATAAAAGAAATCTCTAGTTGGTGATGCTGACAAAAATGACTGACAAGGACTAGGTTATTTGTGGACATCTTTACTTAATTTTTGAAGTTCGTAAAACAATCCTTTTTCTTCCTCTGAGAGATGCGTAGGTACTTTGATCTGAAAAGTAATGTACAAATCCCCAAATTCATTCTCTTTTTTATACTTTGGAAATCCCTTACCTTTTAATTTTACTTTAGTAGTAGATTGCGTACCCTCTACAATTTTCAATTTGACTTTACTGTCAAAAGTATCTACCACGATTTCCCCACCCAATATAGCTGTGTACAAATCTAGGTCAACAGTCTTATACAAATGATCCCCTTCCCTTTTAAAATGGGTATTATTTTCTATCGCAAAGGTGATATATAGATCGCCGTTAGGTCCATTATTCGCACCTTGACTGCCTTGTCCAGCTATTTTGATCACCTGACCATCCTCTATGCCGGCAGGAAATGTAAGTCTGATGTTTTTACCATTGATGGTGATGGTTTGTTTTTGGGTTTTGTACACATCTGTCAGCTTTAGTTGTAGCGTTGCGTGTATATCATCTCCTCTGAATTTATTTCTTTTGCCACGTCGATCGCTTTCTCCTCCAAACATAGAACTAAAAAATTCTGAAAAATCTCCTGCATTATCGCCTCCAAAACTGCCCGAGCCGAAAGGCTGTCCTTGTCTCTTGCCAGATTGTGATCTATTCTGTTGCATTTTTTCTATCTCGTCAGCATGCTGCCAATCCTGACCATATTTGTCATATTTTTTGCGCTTCAGTGGATCACTGAGCACTTCATTTGCTTCGTTTATTTCTTTAAATTTCTTTTCTGCCTCCTTGTTATCAGGATTCAAATCAGGGTGGTATTTCCTAGCCAACTTACGGTAAGATGATTTTATGTCACTATCATCAGCTGTCTTGGGTACACCAAGCACTTTATAATAATCTATGTATTCCATCTAAATGTTTTATAATCTATCTAAAATCTATTTATCTTTTTTGAGCAAAGTGAAAGTATATGGTTGTTATATGATTGTTTAATTATCAAAATGATTTTGTCACTAATATAATAAAATGGGTGCCGCGTCCTTTCCATAAAATATCCAATGTTTCATAAGTAACCTTACCTTTAGTCCTACACCATCGAAATATCTTATTACTATTCATAAACAAATTTATAGTGAAAATACTTAAGAATAAAATGACGTTGGTGCTTGTCTTAGTTGATTTTGATCAGTTGATAGATCACTTCTGAAAAACAATAATTTAGAATAAATGAGAGAAAGCTAAGTTGATATTTCCTTTACATACCTTATCCAATCATAAGATTTGAAATACCTGTAAAAATAGAATAATTTGGTCTTTAGAGACAATCAAACACAGCACAATTAAAAAATACTATGCCAAATATAAAATGCAAAGATGATAAAACCCAAATTAGCCCACTTACACAATTAGGTTATTTAATTGCACAATTAGGCTTTTTTGATTCATGATGATTTGATTTTGGGCAACATCTTGACAAAACAAAGTTGATCATTAGGGAGTATAAAAGAACAAGCCCCTTAGACTAAAGTGTCCAGTAGATATGGACCCCTTACTTAGGACAAATCAATGATTTCCACCTTCGGGAGCAGCAATACTACATCTTCTTTTCTGCATAGTTCAGTGCCTGGATTAATCGTAGCAGCTGTGCCACAAGCTACACCATATTGGACAGCTTCTGTCAATTCGCTGCCATCATGAAGGGCATACACCATACCAGCGACCATACTATCTCCTGCACCTACCGTACTTTTTCTTTCTACAGTGGGTGGTATTATTTGTTTTACAATAGTGGATGTCACCAGCAATGCACCTTCAGCACCCATAGATACCACAACTACTTCGCATTTGCCACTTTTGATCAGTGACCTTGCTATGTCTTTGACTTCGTCTACATCTATTTCCTTTTTGCCTACTAAAGCAGACAATTCGCCTAGATTGGGTTTGATCAAAAAAACGCCTGCGTCTACAGCTTGTTTTAATGCATCCCCTTTGGTATCGACAATCAGTCTTGCATTTACTTCATGCGCAAAGGCAGCTATCTCTGCAAATATGGTTAGGGAAACGCCAGGCGGCACACTACCACTGACGATAATATAAGATAGGTCATCCATTGCTTTTAGTTCAATAAGAAACTGAATATATTCCTTTTCAACCAAAGTATTCATAGGCATACCGAACCGATACTGTTTACCATTAGACTCATCTACTATGATGATGTTTTCTCTAGTCTCATGGACGCCTGCAATGACTATAGATGGAATATTTTCTTGCTCCATCAATTGTTCAAATTCCTTACCATTACAACCACCTGATATATACATAGCCTTTGCTTTGGTGCCGAGTTTAGACAAGGCTCTTGCTACATTGATACCTCCACCACCAGGTTCTAAAGTCACTGATGTACAATTCATCTTGATATCAGGAGCCAAAAATTCCACCGTAGTGCTTTTATCAATACAAGGACTAAAGGTGAGTGTTACTATTCGAGACATAAACTACTTTTATTACAAAGATACAAACTTATGATGCAGATTGCATTGACCTATCAAAAAAACAAATATCTTTCCAACAAATCTATCTTCTATTTGTATATTAATCTGACTGTATTTTATCATAAAAATTGTTTCATTCGGCAAATCATAAACTGTGCAGGAATTTTTAAAACAACACATCATCAAAAGACTAGGAAAAGATGTAGACAACCTAGACCTTGTACTTTCTAAATTCAAACCCATAGTAACCAAACGAAATCAACAGATATTGAAAGAAGGTGAGATCTGCAAGTATGTTTATTTTGTAGTTAGCGGTTGTTTGCAAGTTTATGTATACGATCATGAAATGAACGAAACGACATGAGACATCGTCATAGAAGATCATTGGTGTAGTGAGTTGATTAGTTTCGGAAGTGGTCAGCCTGCCACGGAAAATATTCGTACGGTAGAACCATCTCAACTATTAGCGATCGATAGACAAGGATTTCAGGAAATGATGGAAAAAGTTCCACAATTTGACAAGGTGTATAGACAGATATTGGAAGCTTCTTATGCAAATTCTGTCTATCGTATTAATACATTTATATCGCTTTCAGCATTAGACAGAATAAAATGGCTCATGGAAAATCGACCTACATTGATGACTAGGGTTTCATCCAAACTCATCGCATCCTATCTAGGTATTCACAAAGATGTATATAGTCGGCTCAAATCGAAATTGTAGACTTTTGTCATCGTCCGACAAAGACAACGCGGGTAACTTTGCGTCATTAATCACACTTAAAAAGTAAAACAATGACTGAGTACCTTTTATTATTTCGAAATGCCAGCGCAGAAAATGGCTACCTAGCTACTTCTCAAGATATGGCAGAAGACATGCCCAAGTGGCAAGCATGGATAGGCAACATCGCTAGCCAAGGAAAACTCTTGCATACTGCCCCTATGCAATATGAAGCATCCATCGTATCGGACGAACAAGTCACTACAGGGCAACCATACAAAGAAAGCAATAGTGTCTTGGTTTCTGGATTCCTGATTTGCAAATCTGACGATATGGAAGAAGTACAAGCTTGGGGAAAAACATGTCCTATCCACAAATATCCCCATAGTTCTGTGGAAATCAGACCGCTCATACCATTTCCAACCAATTAAACGAACGCATTATGGACCGAATATTACAAGCAGGAAAATATATTTTTCCTATTTCGTTTTTACTATATGTAGGTTTGCACCTAGGCAAGCCTGAAGTAGGGGCAGCTTTTGTGCCTGACTACCTGCCTTTCCCATACTTTTGGAATTACTTTACGCTCGTCTGTATTCTATTATTTATCATTAGTGCCATTATCGGAAAATATGACAAACTCGCTTATACCTTAATGGCACTTTATGTATTATTGATGGCCGTATTAGTCCACTTACCGAGAGCTATGGGTCACGAATTGGGCATAGAAAATATGACCGCTAACATGGCAAGAGAAAAAGAATTAGAGATGGTCAACTTTTTTAGAAACATCATGGTCATGGGTGCTTTGATGGCTTTTGCTAAGTTTGTGGCCAAGGATAAAAGCATCGTAGGCTGATATTAATAAGGCGCCAAATGTACCGATAACTACATTTGGCGCCTTATATTTAATGACTTTACTTTTCTAAAATCATAACTGTAAAAACGAAAGCTCAAAAACAATAAACCGATATATGGTAATGAAAAATATAGCATGAAGTAGCGAAAAGGACATTCCTTTAATGATCGACAAATACCATTTCTGCCCGAATAACCTTCGAAAAACTATGGTACAATACACTCCAAATAAAAAGATAAGGACCAAAGCAACCATCTCATTAGAAATGTACGCTTCGCTAATGCCAAACAAAGTTAAAATAGTCAACATAACCAAAGGCAACAGAATAAAAAGAACCAATAAATAAAATATGTTTATCTCGGTCGATAAAATCAAATGATCAAATACCACTCGTTTACTTTTATAAAAAAGTAGATAAATAAAGAATATGGAAACTATAATAAAAAGGAAAAGGGCTACCTTAGATGTCACTTCTGATTTTGCCTTAAAGGGAATACTCAATTCTTCCAAAGTCACATCATCGGTGACAAGTTTTTCGTTAATTTGGTTTTCAATGATGGTTCCAAAGAATGCATTTCCCTTATAGTATTTTAATTCTTGATTTAAACCAGAGAAAACAGGGAAAATCAAATAAATAACCACAATCAAAAAGTAAAGTGATATCGGTTTAAAGTATGTCTTCTGTTTACCCGCACAATAGTCCACAGTCAACTGACCTGGCGCAGTGATAATGGTAAATATAGTCTTAAAAAAACCATTATCAAAATTGGTAAAGAAATAAAATAACTCTTGCAGTATCCTTTTAATAGACTTGTCAGATGGACTAAATGCCTTCTGCCCACAATGATTGCAATAATTCCCTGTGAAGGTATTGCTACAGTTTTTACATGTTTCCATTTGTCACAATTATGGTATTTATTTAAAAGATAGAAAAGTATTAATTCCTACTGCATTGATTACCAAACATTTCCTTTAGGGTCAGGGTGAAAAATGTTTGATTATCAATTCATTTTTTGTTTTAGGAGCGGGCTCATCATTAAAATTAGAAACCAAAACTATCAAACACAAATATAACCATCAAAATGAAAATAGCTTTAAATTGAGATATAATTTAAAAACCTACTTCAGTTAGACAGATATTTATTAGGGATATTAGTGGGTGTATAATCTATATTATATTTGGTTTTGACGAGTAATGATATGATGTCATAAATCTCGACTTCAGACCTATGAAATTGGGGCAATAAGCCCATCATAGCATAACTAATAGGATTTACATCAGGGATAAAAGTCTCCCAATCATAGCCTTTCCCCCAAATTAAACCTTTAACTTGAACTGATAAGTCAGCCTCATGATCAAGAAGAAACATCAATACATCCATACAAGCATTGTTATGTTGATTGACCGTGTGAAAGATTGGTGTTTGCCCACCAAAACCGTAGCTGTCGATTCCAGCCTTTTCATTGATATTCGCACCATATTTTACCAATATTTTTGCACAACTTAGATGGTTATATTCAGCACAAATATGTAATAACGATACTTCGTATAGCGGTGTAAAGGTACAATCCAGCATATATTTCCTTGATAGAACATTTTGATCGGATATTATATGCCTTTCAAGAGCATCTGCATCATCTAATAAAATAGCAAGCAGTACTTTATCATCATATTCCAATTCAAAATCAAGAAAAGCTTGGACACATTCTTTAAACTTAGGACTCCTGAAATACATATTGATTAAAGTGTCCATGAGTGGTTGCCCTTCAATGATATCATTAGGTTGGACACCATTTTGGAAACACTCTCTGATTCCATCTACTGCATGTATTTCTATGTCTATTAAAATCTTCTTTGAATAATCCAAGGTAACTGCTTTACAAACTCAACTATTAAATGGAAAGACAATTGCAAAATTGCCCTAAAATATCATGTACAACCATCTACCTTAGGGCAATTCAATATATTTTGTTCTTATCGTTTTTGCATAGCTCCAATGATAGTGCCCATCACTGTAAATAGTACCAAACTATATGACCCATCTACCATGGAAAGTGATGAAGGATTGGATGCAAATAGATTGCCTACGATTACATTCATTGTATGAGTGACACCTACTGCCAATCCTACCATCATACCACTTTGCCATCCATATGAATTTGTCTTATTGATCAACCAATTCATGATGAATGCATATACTACCATAAAAAAGATATTGACAATCATCGGTGCATTACTCATATCTAAGGCTACACCATCTTTAAACATAGCGGTTTTATCTTCATTTACGGTGATGCCATTGCCTGCCATCCATTGTTGCTGAAAGAGTGCGCCGTACCAAAGAAAGCCAATAACCATAGAAACGACGACACTTGCTACGATGGCTAACCAGTTTGTTTTGTTGTTCATTTTGATAAATTTTAAAAAGATTAAGAAATAATGTGAATAATGATTTGACAAATATAAACCTAAGCTACATAGCTTGTTAGATTTTCGTCGAAAAGTCTGTTATTGCTAAAATAATATCAACCACATTAAAGCTTTTGTCTAAAAAAAAGGTCATTAGTTTTGACATTTGGATAGTTCGTATATCTTTGCTTCTGTAATTTTTTTCTCGCTAAAGATTTTTCTCATTTTCGTATGTAGTTTAAGGATGGTCTCAATCGTATGTACTTCATGTTACCATCACTTATAAACGCATCCATCTCTATATCTTTCAACAGACAAAAAACAACACATGGCTTACAGTGAATCATTGGCTGAAAGGGTGAGATATTCCCTTCAAAATACAGAACACGTACGAGAAATAAATATGTTTGGTGGTTTGTGTTTTATGGTAGATGAAAAGATGTGTATCGGCATCATGAAAGATGAATTGATGTGCAGGGTCGATCCTTCCAAAATGGATGACTTATTAGAACATGGACATTGCAAACACATGGAGTTCACAGGAAGACCAATGAAAGGATTTTTGATAGTAGAATCTTCAGGATTTGAAACGCAACACCAACTAGATACTTGGGTAAATTTATGTTTAGCATATAACCCGATGGCCAAGGCAAGTAAAAAGAAGTAAGATATTAATCACCACATTTTATATAACCATAAAAATTAAAGATATGACAAGAGTAAATGTATATTTAACTTTCGATGGCAACTGTGAAGATGCATTTAGATTTTACCAATCGGTATTTGGTGGAGAATTTGGTCATTTTAGTAGGTTTGGAGAGATGCCACCTAGTGAAGATGGGCAAGGAATGCCTGATGATCAGCTAAACAGAATCATGCACGTATCGCTCCCTATCTCGATAGAAACCGCTATTATGGGTAGCGATACCGGTGGTGAGTGGGCTTCATCTTTTGTACATGGAAATAATTTCTCTGTATCTATCAATGTAGATTCGACCGCTGAGGCAGATAGAATATTCAACGGATTATCACAAGATGGTCACGTTACTATGCCACTTGCAGCTACTTTTTGGGGTTCATATTTCGGTATGTGCACTGATAAATTCGGGATCAATTGGATGATGAGTTGTGATGTACCAGCATAGTCAAAATTAACATTTTAATAGGTCTGCCAAATGGTATAAATCTACGATTTGGCAGACTTATTCAATAATATCAAATCAACAAACGTATTGTCAGACCAAATGGAAATAGAGATGAACGAACAAATAACCCAATACATTAACGCTGCCAATAATGAACAAAAAGAAATTATGACATCTGTCCGTTCAATCATTCATGCGCATGTAAAAGATGTCAAGGAAGAATTTAAATGGAGCAGACCAGTTTTTAAGACAACAGAAATCTTCGCCTATCTCCAATCAAATAAAAACCATGTCAACCTTGGCTTTTATAAAGACCTAGATAAGCTTGATGATCCAAATGGATTGCTAGAAGGAACTGGTAAAAACATGAGACACATCAAATTAAAAAGTGTGTCGGACATTGACCCTGAGCTTTTGCGTCAATGGTTTTTAGTGTTAACAAAGAGATAGTCGAATCTAAGAAAACCAAATGATGCAACTTTAGTATTTCATTTAGTAGCAGAGAAGTTGCCAATTTCAAGAAAAACTACAAATTCTCCAATCTCAATACACCTCTAGGACATACAGCACTACAGATACCACAACCCACACACGATGCACGGACTATGTCTTCTTGACGCTGTGCGTAAGCTTTGACATCGATACCCATCTCGCAATAGGTTGAGCAATTGCCACATGAGATGCATTGTCCGCCATTAGTGGTGATGCGGAATTTTGACATACGTTTGGCTTCTTTGTTCCATGGAAGTTTGATGGTAAATCTTTGTAATATTCCAAGGTATGCAGCCATAGGACAGCCAAACCTACACCATACTCTGCTACCTAATATTGGATAAAATCCTACACCAACGACTCCAGAAAATGCCGCACCAATAAAGAATCCATACCAACTGCTTAATGTTCCACTATCGATTAAAAATATATTTCTAATACCCGTAAATCTCGTTACTAATACGGCTACTGTCATTAAAGTAACAAAAACCAATACACTATGGATCAACCACCGTTCTATCTTCCATGCTTTGAGCGATTTGTCTGACAAATGTCTGAATGGATCACCTGCTGTCTCTGCCAGCCCACCACAACCACAAACCCAAGAGCAATACCATCTCTTGCCAAAGAAGTAGGTCAAAACAGGCGTGATGACTAAAAATGAAAGAATACCCCAAAACAACATAAAATAACCTAACGTACCCGCTGCCAACATCGCGTCTATATTCCAATCAAAAAAGAAGTAATAATTGAGCGGCCAGATATTTTTGAAATCGTAGTATGGTTTATTGAGACTTTGCATGATCTCAGGAAGGATAAAAGCGATCGCTGTCTGGAAAAACATAATAGATATTGTCCTATATACTTGGTATTTGCTATGACGATATTTGTATATGAATTTGATGCCCATCAATAAAATCGTTAATGTATAGATGGCGCCGTAGACAAACCATTGACTAGCAGGTTTACCTTTCAGGAACATACTCAGCGGATCGAAAAGTGCTACCAACCCAGTATTTTTTACTTCCTCATTTCCTTGACCCAATAAATGCGGGAACCAATAAAGCAGTACATAAAATCCTGTTAAAAATATAGCCAAAATCCATGCGAATTCCTTGCGGGAAGTGAGCGATACAAACCAATTGTTATTGTTCTTGATACCAGGAAGGGTATTTCTATATTGATCAAAAGTGTACCAAAGAGAACCTACTGTCACCAATCCTAACGAAGACCATAGCCACAATCCGGCATCATCAGACTTAAAACTCAGCCAAAATACCATTTGGAGTAATAAGCCAATCCCAACAAGAGACAAAGCCAATTTCTGGCCTACTTTTATGGTTTCAGTATGATGATGGGCTGAGATGGAGATGGATTTGTATGGTTGCATGATATATTTGTATTGTTTTTGTTTTATTTCAATAAGAACTAACTAAATAAAAAGCGCTCCACCAAACTCAGTTTCCTCTTGGATTTAAGCTTTAAAGATTTGCTACTTTTCTGATTGTACTTGTCCACAAAAGCACTTTCATACTCCTCAAAAAACTCAGGATCAAAATTAGCTAATGAAAGATTTTCGATGACCGTTTCGATGTTAGTTTTGTCTGCAATCCACTTTTCGCATACAGCGTGTCGATACCTAATACCCATGAGATTAAAACCTGTTACTGCCCCTGATGCTGTATCGAAATTGATACGAATGGCCTTGTTTTCAGTAGGATGTTTCCAATAAAGTGATGTGATATGAGCTGGAGTTTTAGCAGGAATATCACCATAAACTTGATACTCGATATCAAAAAACTTGGCAGAGTTGAACCAAATTCCTGGTTCGTATTTTGTGGGCTTATCACAAATGGTTTGAGCTACTGTTTTGCCCATCATGCGACCGGTGTACCAAACAGCTTCTATAGATCTTCTGCCCGGATTAGGATTGGCAAGTTCAACACAGTCACCGAGTGCATACACATCTTTTACCGATGTTTCGAGATATTCATCCACGACAATACCTCTATTGATAGTGATTCCTGAAGGTTTTACAAAATCGATATTGGGACTCACACCTACCGTCAACCCCACAAATTCACAGGGAATTACTTCACCTGAATTTTTACAAATAATGGCACTTGCCTTTCCATGCTGACCTTTAATCTCCAGTAATTCTTCACCCAATCTTAGATCAATACCATGGGCCAAGATGTGTTTATTGATCATTTCTGACTCTTCCGGTGGAAGCACAGCATCCCAAAAACTAGCTTCTCTGACCAAAAAAGTCACGGGTATATGTCTACTATGAAACATCTCAGCCATCTCAATTCCGATCAGTCCTCCGCCTACTACAACTGCTTTTTTAATGCCTTGCTGGGTTGCGGATTCCATATTTTCTAGGTCTTGGAGATGATATAAACCTTGTACACCATCTAGATCTTGACCCGGCCATCCAAACTTATTAGGCTTAGATCCTGTGGCAATGATGAGTTTGTCGTAAGATATGGAACTACCATCGTAAAAGGCCACTGTTTTTGTATTTGTGTCAATATTTTGGACCCATTTTGTAATGATATTTATTCTGTTTTTCACCCAAAACCAATCTTCATATAGCTTCGTATTTTCAAATTTCATGTGCCCCATATACACATACATAAGTGCAGTCCTGGAAAATGGAAACCTAGTCTCACCTGAAATCATTGTGATGTCATGATCACTATTTTTTCTAATATATCTTGCAGCTGTGGATCCTGCAATACCGTTGCCAATGATGATGATTTTTGCCATTATTACTTCCCATTTAATGCCCAATCATAATCTTTATAGGCTATGGTGGCACTTTTATTTACTTTAACGTTACTATACTTATTGATAAAGGTAACAATATCTCCGAAGTCTGCTCCATACCAATCAAATATTTTTGATAATGTTATATTGGATGACGAGATGGTTTGATATTTTTTGTTGTTGATAAATTTTTTAGTGACATCATCAAGCTGAGTATCTAATGTTTTGCCAAAGAAAGCTCCATTCAAAATAGGTGGACACGATTTGGCTGCACAGTTTACAGCAAAATGGATTCTTGCATCTTTAAACTGTGGACGGATGATATCGTTTTCTATATTATTGAGTGAATACTTTTTACCGCCAATATTAATTCTTTTTACATCCCAAGGTTTTCCACCATCTAATCCTTGAATACTTTTTAAGGGATAATTATTAACAATCAAATCTATGGTAAAAGCATTATACGCATTGATCCAAAATGCTAATTGATCACTTTTACTCCATGAAGGCAATACCGAAGCAGACCTAAATGTCTTTGTGATCGCATCCAATTCTTTTTTATTGGTTTTGATGCTTTTATAATCTACATCACCTGTCGCAGACACGTACTTTTTGAGAAATGTATCCCATGACTTATAGTCAGGTTGTGCTTCCGATGTTTGTCCAATAGACCAAAGTAAAAATACAAATATGTACCTCATTTATTTTTGTTTTAAAAATGATTTAGAAACCGCTGTTGCTCTATTTCCCGCTTTAAAAATATATTGTCCAAATGGTAAATTACTAGTATTAATGCTAAAATTAGTTTGTGTTATCACATTTGAATGCATCAAAGCTCCTTTTATATCCATTATGGTATAAAAACTTCCTATCATGTCATCATCCACTTCTACATTCAATACTTCAGAACTAGGATTTGGGTATAAAGATAAAAGAACTCTATTTTTATCTAATTCACTATTTGTAGAAGATACCGTTGCATCAAAAAGAGCAGATTGACCAGCTTGTACTACGGTTAGGTCACTTGCATTTACTATGGCAATAGCACTTAGCCTGTTGAGATCCCAAATTTGACTTTTGGCTACATTTGCTGAAAACACAAAATCATTCTCGCCTAGTTTAGGTGCTGTAAAAGATATTGCATTGACACCTGTAAATGATTTTCTAAACACATCATAATGCTGATTCTCTCCATTAGGGGCATTGTAAAAAACTGTATCTTCCGTCAATGGCACATAAAGTGACAGATTGGTCAAATTATGATCGGCCACTGCTTTTATAGTCACATTGACGCCTATAGAATCACTACCTGAAGGATATAAATTAACTTTTATGTCTAATGGTGTTGTCTTGTTGTCAAAACTATTGTAAACAGTCACATTTTGCATCGCAGATGATCCCCTTTCTTCACCGTTTATGGCAAATTGGGGCGTTCCTCCGTATACATCATAATATCTAGTTCGTGCATCATTTTCAGCCTTATTTTGCGTACTGAATAAACAATTGCTGTATGGCGAACTCGGATGATAAGCTACATGGATCACATCAGGTCTTGATTTTTTGGCATTATAAAACCCTGGATTCCTACTAGCACAAACGCTACATCTTGTATTCGTAAAATGCTCAACAATGGTTGCTTTTTTTACTTCTTGAGCTATCAATAAACTAGAAATTCCAATGGAAAATAAAAATAAAAAAAGGAGTTTAAAATGTTTCATATTAAATTTGGATTTATTGTAATAATAAAATGGATTGTTTAGCATTATTATTTAAAAGAGATTGGTAGTGAAAAATTGATATATCGTCTACTACAATCTGACTGATTGCTACGGTACTAATCTCTTCGTTATAATTGACATTGATATAACTCCCGTGATTATTTCCCTTTTTCTCATGAAACTTCCACAAATCAGTATGATCCATTTGCTTATTAAATTGGCTTTCGAAGAGTGTTTTCCTTCTTTCACATACGGTACTTTTGTACAACGTAACTGATGAATAGATTAAAGGAACGTTGTTCGTTTTGTCTGATACCTGCATAGTGTTTTCATCCCATCCAAGTTCAAAAATCGTTTGATGCTCATCTACTAATATCAAAGTAAAAGGTTCTAATCCACTCGGATCAAATTTACTTAAAAAATTATCTGTACTTAATTCACTAAAGAATTGCGGGATAATGTTACCTCTACTTGATTTGTACATTGGTTTCTTTATATGATTTTCTTTAAAACCATTTAGGATTGCTGCCACTCTCACACCATCGGTACCTATCCATGTCCCACCTGAAAGACTATCTTTGGGCATCCATATCTTTTTGCCATTGACAATTAAATCTTGGACATGAGATCCATCAGATTGTCTAGACCACTGTTCATCCCGATTGTGCGTGATGACCATTTTATTGGTTCCAGTTTTAACTATGGTAAGACAACACATATGAGTACAACATTAATGTTGGTGAATTAATTCCGATTCTAAACTCATTTTATGTTTTGCTGTCGAATATGCTACCCCAAAATGATGTGGAATTTCCACATTTCTAAAGTGGCTTCGCAAAGCAATCCCAATGATAGCATAATGGTGAATGCTATGTTCGATTAAATATATCAATTCTCTGCTTACTGAACTATTCGCCACTACCCCAACTCCGTTGAATTCTATCGTGTTGGTCAAAGGCGTTTCTGCTATTTCATCACCACAAAACACCGTGGATAATTCATCCAATAATCTAATGGCATAATAAGGATTATTCTCGATGTTAAGATTTCTGACACGTTTGTCGTAATCTACCTCTCCTGTTTTAATCCCCTCTGAGAGACAAATATAAAACTCCAATACATGCCTTACGTGCTGACCTATACTACTACCACTCAATAGTTCTAGTTTTTCAGTAAACGCTGCATCGCTTAGCTGATGTATGATGGTACGCAATTGTAAAAAAGTATCTGAAGTAATATTGGTAAGCATAAATATCTTGTGTTTGTAAGTACGGTCTTCTATGATTCTGTAAAGATAATTCTGAATTATCACACAAATATCACAGGGATAAAAAAGCATGTCAAATTAATTAAATTTAGGAAAAAAAATATCTTTCCAAAACTCAAAACTATTTGTTCTTTGAACACCATTTTTTTTATTCTCTTCACTTATTTCATACATATAATTCATATGTCTGAAAAAATCTCGATAAGCATTTAATAAGCCAGTTGATTGATCATAAATATGCACTGGCTCAGAATTAATGCCATTTAGTTCTACAATCTTAAAATTTATGCCCAATTTCAAATCTTCCAAACTCTTAAATTTCAGGTCATATCTTCCGTAATAAAATCCAGGAATATTCTTTGAAATAGCATCAAAAACGTCTACTATTTCTTTTGAAATCAAATGATTGGAATTAATAAATCGAGTGCCACGGTTATGATTGCCTATAGCTTCAATTTTGACTATTTCTCCTTTACAGGGAATCTTACTTAAAAACTCATCTGCTTGTCTTCTAATCTGTAACTTAGCTCTAAATGTAAGAGACATCAGTTGTTTAATATTTTGATGTCCATCTCCGATAACACACAAAAATTCTTTTGTGGTAAACGAAGTGATCTTGCCTGATTTTTCAGATGGTTTACGTACATAAAAGATAGCTGCTTCATTTGGAAAATCGCAATAAGATTGAATAATGAAGTCTTGTTTTATTTGTGATGCATATATTTTTAATGTCTCTATGTCATGTATAAGCGAGA
The DNA here is from genome assembly GCA_002482845.1 of Saprospiraceae bacterium UBA7687. Lineage (GTDB taxonomy): Bacteria > Bacteroidota > Bacteroidia > Chitinophagales > Saprospiraceae > OLB9. The sequence continues at coordinate 12,218 of DLGT01000034.1, read as the reverse complement.
CACCTTTTCCCCGCTCTCCCATGTCAGGTTTAGCTATCACTGGAAAGGAAAATTCATTATGAACGTCGTCCAAGTGATCACCTAATTTCACCAAAATACCATGTGCTTTGTATGCTTCCGATATATGTGCGAGCACACCAAATTTGCTATATCTAATAATCCCACTGTCTTTGATACAAGGGTTTACAGAAGTAAAAAAAGTAACAGATCTAGCTTTAATAGCTAAATAAGTGATATATAATCCAATTGGAATGTAAAATAACCAAATCGGCCAATATTCATAATTTACAATCTTTCCTAACCAAATGGGCGTCTTATTTGGCTTTACATATACGCTCATATTATCCAATAAATGTAAGTTAATTATATTGCAATAAGTTTCGATATACTTTATAAAAATCTACTTCTTAGCGTAATTTGCATCCGCTTTTTTGATGAATCCTTCTCTATCTTTATCCCAATCTTTTTGCACACCTTTGCTATAGTTGAGATAAAGTTTACTATCCACGATAGCCCAAGCATTAGGATCAATTTTTACTGCATATCCTTGTGCCCATCCGTAAGCACAGTAGCCACCATATTGTGGAGCATACTTTTCTGGATTGGCTACGAATAATTTTTTATTGGACTCAGAAGCAAAATACCATGTGGATCCTTGCCAACTATGTGAGATTGTTTTTATTCCTTTTTCTGGCTTACCAATTGTAAAATATGAAACTGGATCATACCCTTTGATTGCTCCTTCTTTGGTAGTAAAAACTTGTGCTTCTTTTGATGTTTGAGCAGTCAAACCCAAAGCAAAAAACATGAATACTGAAAAAATGATTGATTTCATGTGTTTATTTTATTTGTTCTTTAATTGCCACATGGAATTCGCATGAAAAAAATCATCAAAGTTTGTGTACCACAAAGATGGTTCATGCTCATTTCATGATTAATTGTTTTTAATTTTTTAGTAAAAACGTATTCAGTAAAGTAATGATCTCATTCTTCTTCAAGGCTAAAACGCCAAAGCTACAAATAATAACGATCATAGCTAATAGAAATAAATTACCACCATCTCCTTGCACTTCTATACCTAAAAACAAAATATGCGACAATATAGCTCCGGCCATAATGCCAAATGCAAGAAATGCACCATATAAAGTAGTACGTGGTATGAAAAGTAAAGCTCCAGCAATCAGCTCCATAACGCCTGTCCCGATCCTACCCCATGGTTCGATGCCTAATGTTGAAAAAATATGAACGCTCACAGGTGCGGCCGTAAATTTAAAATACAATGTTTGCAAAAGTATGATTGCTGCAACGATACTAAGCAATCTTTCTAAATAAAAAATGGTTGACTTTGTCATGATTAAGTTTTGTTTTGTTGGATAATAAGTCAAAGATGCTATCCAATTATCACAAAGCTATCACGAATGGTCAGATGCACTCATTTCCAGTCAACTATTTTTTTATTGCATAAAAATTCCTAATGAAAATGAAGGAGCGGCTAAAACATTTTGTCCTTTAACAGCGCCCGCTGCTCTGAAAGATACGCCATAATTTTGTTTAACATAATAAAGAAACTCTAATCCTGGTGATAAGTATTCCACATTATTTGAAAAAAGACCTGTCGAAGATGCACCTTCAGTACCATTATTCATACTCTCAATACCAGATAATTTAAACATGGCCAATAGCTTTTCATTAAATAATTTATATCCAAATTCACCATCATATCTTATTTCATTTGAAAAGCCTTGGGTTCTATGATTAAACCCTACACCAAACTGTGTCCACCATTTAGTTTTGCCAAAGCCTGTACTCAATTTTATCATTTGATTAAACTCTCCATCACCTGTAAATAATCCAGAATCTTGGGTACTATTTCCAGTCGGTAATCCTAGCAATAAAGTAGCACTCACTGGTAATTTTCCAAAAGGTAGTGCATATCTAAAAGCAATATCTACATCTCCAAAATTATTGTGTGCTATACCTGGTTCTAAGATAGTTCCAGATTGTGCACCTTTCGTTTCATTAAGCACATTCCGCACCAAAAAAGGAATATAAGCTTGAATAGTAAATTTGTCTGTGATACCTCTTTCACCATAAAAACTAAAGGTGTGGTTGCCCAAAGTTCTGAAAGGAACGACTTCTCCACCTGGGTCAAATACTTGATTAGTGTGGATAAGTGTGTAGTCTAGTTTGTAAAACCCTTCGCCTTTTGGTTTCGTCCAAGCTTGGGCATTTACCATTGAAAATTGACAAATAGAAAGAATAAAAATAAATAAGTATTTCATTTTAATTGGTTTTAATTTTTGAACTTGATATGTAATATTAAGGATACTATTTCAGCTCTGCGTATCCAAAAACTGGCCCTAAGGTACAATAAAGTAAAACATATTTATAACTTTTTACATCCACGACAGAAGGTACTTCCCAAGTCATGCTACCAGAAAACTTTGTCAGACGAGCATTTGATATCTGTGCACTAGTCCCATTGACCACAGGATTATTATTCATAACCATATAGCTTCCGTTCGTATGATTAGTGAGCATCAGATATAAACTTGGACCTATACTTGATTTAAAATTGTCACTTACTACTATCTTACTTTTGCCTCCTTCTGTCACAACCATAACATCACCAGCAACAGTGTAAGACCCTGCACCAGCTGACATAAAGGTACCACTTCTTGTACTGGTCATAGTATTTGAGCCACCATCTTGAGATACTTGTATTGTTCGTTTACCGATTACGTCACCTACCCTTCCTTCTATGATAGCTTCTCCTTGTTGGAGACCTTTAGCTAATCCATTAACAGAAATACTTATCACATCAGGTGTAGATGTGGACCAAACAATTTGTTGATCTTCTGTAATGCCATATTTATTGGTAAAAAAAGCTTCCATCTGCGCTTCCTCACCTATTTTAATGGATGAAATATTACTCGAAATAATGACTTGTTCGAGTACTTCTGTTTCTTCGACTATATCAGTACCTATGCAAGAACTTAAAAGTGAAATGCCTAGAATGACTAAGAATAAATGCTTCATAATTTTATTATTTATTTGAACAATTATAATTTTAATTTGCTGAAAATGAAATAAAATCCAACAAACAAAACAAAGAAAAGTGAAAACTATCACAGAAGTATCACACCTAAACAATCATTCATGATATTTTCAAATGTAATTTCAAATCTCAAAAAATTCAACTTACAGACTCATGGGGATTTTATTAGTCGCTACTCTTTGAAACTACTATAAAAAAGATAGATTTTACATTAGATATCAATTAATAAAGTAAACTTGAAATAAGTATTACGCACTTTAAAAATGATATTTTATAGCTTTTTAGTTATATTTACATTCTTTTACATAAAGTAGCCTTTTTAAATAGTCCAGTCTGAGTTTGTAAACCAAAGCATATTTAATTCGAAAATTAAGAACTTTGAAAACAAAATATTTAAGAATAATGGTAATGGTTAAAAATAAACCATTTGTAAGCAAAGCGGTCGCCTACGGAAAAGGTTTGTATGAGAAGACCATTGAAACAAATGCCGAACTTAAAGAACAGTTTTTCCAGTTTCTTCCCTTTATCATTGCGTCTGTCATCACAGGATTTATCGCATTTTTATACAGTAGGATTTTTACTTATGCCGAAAAACTGTCTATCTATGTTTATGATCAAAACAAACTGTTTATTTTCATTTTGACGCCCATAAGTTTTCTTACTTCTTGGTGGTTGGTCAGGAGATTTGCACTATATGCAAAGGGAAGTGGCATACCTCAAGTTATGGCTTCGATTTCGTTAGCAAAGCCTGAAACAAAAAAATATATAAAGCTATTCTTAAGTTTTAAAATAATTATTATTAAAGTGTTAGCCAGTAGCATAAAAGTAGTTGGTGGTGGAATTTTAGGTAGAGAAGGGCCAACTATTCAGATCTCTAGTTCAATTTTTAATATGATTTATAAATATCTACCTAAGTGGTGGACGCCAATTTCTCAACAAAATATTTTGATAGCTGGCGCTGCTTCCGGTTTAGCTGCAGCATTTAACACCCCATTAGGAGGAATAATTTTTGCGATCGAAGAATTATCAAAGTTTCACATAAAACACTACAAATCTCCATTATTTATTGCAGTCATTATTGCAGGTCTTACAGCGCAGGGATTTGGAGGTGCATATTTATATTTAGGCTATCCTAAAACTGGTTTCCATGGATGGAGTGTCATATTAGGAGTCGTCATCACAGCCGTCATAGCAGGTTATTTTGGTAGTAAAATGTGTGACGTTTTATTGAAGTTCATTGTTTATATTAATTCACTTCGTCAAAAAGCCAAGCAAATAGGCATAGTAGTACTTTGCGCATTATTGGTAGCCACTACCATATATTTTTTTGGTACAGAAACCATGGGTTCCGGCAAGGAATTGATGGTAAGAACCTTGTTTACAGATGATAAAACGGTTCCATGGTATTTACCATTTCTAAGAATGAGTGGTTTATTACTTTCATTTGGATTCGGTGGAGCTGGTGGCGTCTTTGCTCCATCACTGAGTTCTGGTGCCAGTTTAGGCGCTTTGATAGCAGAATTTATGAACTTAACCGGACCAAATGCCAATTTGATTATCTTAATTGGCATGGTCTCTTTTCTTACGGGAGTGACCCGAGCTCCCTTTACTTCTGCCATTATTATTTTTGAAATGACTGATCGACACAGTGTGATATTTTACCTGCTCTTGGGCGCGATATTATCCAACATTATTGCTAATATAGTCAGTAAAAAATCATTTTACGATCATTTAAAAGAAATGTATATAGATGATGTAAATCGTATTATCACAAATAAAACTTAGCCATTTAGTTATCCAATAAGAAACGAAAAATAACAAAGTAGAAATGTCTATTTTTACTGATTGTTTGGTTAATTCATATCTTCCATTGCCATAGCAAAACCAACGGTATCGCGATACATTTGAGGAGATACATCTGCGTTGTTTTTAAAAAATCTGCTGAAGTAGTGTTCGTCATCGTAGCCTAATTCGTAAGCGATTTCCTTTACTGCTTTATTGGTCAAATACAATTCCCTTTTTGCTTCTATGATTATGCGCTCTGAGATCAGATCAGTCAGGGTTTTATTAAAGTGAGATTTGGTGATTTTGGCCAGGGCTTTGGGTGATATATTCATAAGTTCTGCATATTCGCTTGCTGAATGTTTGGTCCTGAAGTTCGCCTCAATATTATCTTTTAAATCCTGTAGTATAAACGGTTCTTTAGATGATGTTTTAAATGGAACTTTTTCTGTTTGCTGTAGCGCCTTCAGCCTGGAGGCTGTGATCAGAAATATCTTTAAATAAGAAACCAGCAATTCGTATTGTGCTAATTCAGGGTTTTGCATTTCTGACCTCATTTGATCAACCAACATTCCGAAAGTGGACTTTGCTGTTTCATCTACCATCACAAACGGAGGATCATATATGTTATTGAACAATATCCCATTGCAAGCCACTTCTTTATGATGTTTGTGAATGCAAAAAAAATCCGGATGAAAATTTAAAACGAGTCCTGTTATATTTTCATCTTCTTGGATCATGAATGGTTGATACGGAGCAAAAGCAAACAATGCATTTAACTCAAAACTGTACTCGGCAAAATCTGCTTTTACTTTGCCCTTACCATGTTGGATCCAAATAAGCGAATAATAATTAAGTCGCTGAATGTGGTCAAAATGACTATTATCATCAAAATTAAAAATCTTAAAAGCAAGTGAGCCACTTTTAGGGTTGATGAGTGTTAAAGCGTTTGATTTTGTCATGTTTGATTTTTGTTTAAAATACAATCTAAATATCCACATTATTACTGTTCATGTCCCTTCAATTTTTTCAATTCAGATTCGAGTTTGGCAATATATTCCCTTTGTGGTGCAAGCGCACTTTCTATATCTTCCACCGTATATCTGGGTGTGATGTGCTGCGGACAATTCCAGTCAAAAGCTTCGATGTGGAATATCATCATTCGCTCTGCCTTGAAATTGTAATCACCTAGTGAGAGTGAATCATACAATTCCATATTATCATTTAGCTCGACTATCTCAGCTTTGGCATATATTTTTAGCCTAGCTCTATTGGGATAGTCTACCATAATCAAAGCCACATTTTTATTGGTGACAAGATTTCCTATCGAAATATATTGCTTATTGCCCGTAAAATCAATGAAAGCTATTCTTTTTGGATCCAACACCTTCAGAAAACCTTTTGGTCCGCCACGGTGCTGGATATAAGGAAAATCACTGGCACCAAAGGAAGCCATAAAAAAACTATCCTGATTCCTTATAAACTCAATTTCATTTATTGAAAGACCATCAACGATATTGAGCTTTTCCATTCTTTCATATGCTCGCCGACCACCGTGCTTTTCTTGCATCTCTTTTACTGCATCCGTAAAAGCAATTTCTGCAAAATTTAATGCCATACTATTTCAGTTTTCTGTCGGACTCATTTATAGCAAGATCATTGATACTTGCATACCTTTTTCTCATCAGACCATGCTCATCAAACTCCCAGTTTTCATTCCCATAAGCTCTCCACCACTGGTCTTTTATATCTTGATATTCATACTCAAATCGTACCGCCATTCTATTTTTTCTGAAGCCCCAGAGTTCTTTTTTTAACTTATAATGCAGCTCATTCTCCCACTTTCTAGTGAGAAAAGCAACTACTTCATCCCGTCCATTGATAAATTCCGTTCTGTTTCTCCACTCGGTATCAACAGTGTATGCTTTTGATACCCTCTCAGGATCTTTACTGTTCCAGGCGTCTTCTGCCATTTGTACTTTTTGCAATGCGGTCTCCATAGTGAATGGAGGAAGCGGTGGTCTCTGATTTTCCATTTTATAAAAATTTTATTTCGTGCGTGATATCAGCTGCTTTGCTTAGCATTTCATGTACACCACAATATTTTGTCAATGACAAATGTACAGCTTCTTTTACTTTATCCATGTACTCAGGTGCTACCTTAATTTTGTAAACTATATGAATTTTATGGTAATATTTTGGTTGAGTCTCTGTAAGCTCCCCCATCACTTCCAAACTAAAATCTGAATATGCTATTTTGAATTTTTTATCGAGCAATGCTACCACATCCATTCCTGTACATCCTGACAATCCACTTAAAAGTATTGTCTTCGGACTTACTCCATGGTGTTGGTCCCCAGAAACGGATGTTGCATCAAAGTGGACTTCCTTTCCTTCTATTAATGAAACGAAGTAAAAATCATGTTCCCATGTTGTTTTAATATTATGTGTCATTTTAATTTATTTATCATCCTGTTTGAGCAATAGCTTTCTCAGAATGGTTTTTGTTAACCTAATATAATTGTTTTTATACCTATCAAAACCTATATACGCTCTTTTATTTCCATAGGGACAAAAAGGAGCTTCAGTGTCGTTGACCCGCAGCTCATACCGACTTTCATCCTTTCGGTACGACTCGGTATCAACAACCCTCAAGCCTTGTTTCATTCCTTCCAAATCACAACTCAGGTGCTACTGGAAAATCAATAGGAATCTTTGTGAAATTATGGAGATAGTTCATAGCAGATTTGTCACTTATCTGGAGAATGAGATCCACCATATTTTCATTCGAATATCCATGACTAAAAAAATCATCCACTTTTTGCTGGCTGGCGTTTCCCCTGTTTATGGTGATATCAGCAGCCAATTTTACAAGTGCATTTAACTTTGCATCTAGAGAACCTCCTTTTCTTATATCCAAAATCTGTTCATCTGTAAAACCATTCATTTTCCCCAAAACAGTATGGGCACTTTGACAATACACACAGCCATTTACTTCACTTACTATAAGATTTACAGCTTCCTTCTCTTTATTATTTAGTGATGTTTTAGCGTTTTGGTAGGCCAAAAACCTAGCAAGTCCATGATCGGAATAAGCTATTGTGGCGTATAAGTTGGGCACAAAACCCAAGGCTTTTTCTAGATTGTCAAAAATGGATTGATTGTTAGATGATACATCTGCTCTGGTTGGTACTTTAAACTGAGTCATTGTTTTTTGATTTATATTTTTACTTAATTTTCTGAATTCGATTTTTAGTTTATTTCACCTTCTCCCAAGCGCCATTTACAGTGCTAAGGTATTTTTTCTCTTCTTTTTTCCATTCCGTCAAGGTATTAAATGGTTTACCTTCAAAATCTCCGTTGAAAAACAAATACAGTTTGCCATCAGATACAGTAAATGTTTCGGGGTTGATCGGGAATTTGGCTGCTTTTTCAGCCACGCCCCATGCACAATATCCATTGCACTGAGGGAGGTACTTGGTTGGGTTGGCTTTAAATGCTTTTTGATTTTTTACTGAAGCAAAATGGTAGTTGACACCATCATGTGTAACCGTATATGTAGCATTACCCTTTGTGGCCTTATTTGCCGAAAAGTAAGAAACGACATCATAACCACCTATAGCAAGATGGTCCTTATCTACTGGCTGGACCTGAGCTGAGATCACATTCGATACAATTGCAAATACAAGAACTAAAAAAACTTAACTTCTTCATTTTAATAAAATTTATTGATTAAATAATTTGTCAGTATTGACGGTACAAAGGTATGGGCACTTTTTGGACTGGAAAATGGACATTCTACGCCATGTGATGGATAATTTTCCCAACTAATAAATAATGAATGAATTTACTAAGAGAAATCGTTGAATATGATGTGTTGCGTTTGCCAAAGTAGATAAATATGTAGCATTTTAACATAAGGTGAAACTCAAGGGCCTCTTCAGTAAATAGTATTTCAATCAATGCAATTTTAAGAAAACAAGGATTCACATGGCGTATTCTTCATCAAATTTATCCAAACGTTAAAGTAATCATAAAATCAAAACATAAATATTGCGTCCATGTTTGTCTAACATTATTAACATAAATATTAAACAAAAATGAAGTCATTAATGATTGTTTTGCTTTTTAGCGTTGTTTCTACATTTGCTATTGGCCAGGGAAAAGATATCGTGGATATCGCTTCCGGTTCTAAAGATCATACTACATTGGTTGCAGCTGTTAAGGCAGCAGATTTAGTAGCTACATTGAAGGGTAAAGGTCCATTTACAGTATTTGCTCCTACCAATGCTGCATTTGCTAAGTTACCTGCAGGAACTGTGGAGAATTTATTGAAGCCAGAAAACAAATCAACTTTGGTAAGTATTTTGACATACCATGTTGTGAGTGGAAATTTGGATGCAGCTGCGGTAATGGCTGCTATTAAAGCTGGAAAAGGAACGGCAGTTCTTACCACTGTACAAGGTGGAAAATTGACTGGTTCATTGGACAAAGGAAAAGTAAAACTTACAGATGAAAAAGGAAATTCTGTATTTGTTACTGCTACAGATCTTAAAGGGTCAAATGGTGTGATCCATGTAATTGATGGCGTTGTGATGCCAAAATAATTTTTGGTTCTAATCAAACTTAAAAGAGACAATCTGGAAAAATTCAGGTTGTCTCTTTTTTTTATTTCTTTATTGTGTCTTAGGTACTGTAAACCAAAAAGAATTCACATATTCATTTGATTCAGCCCTGATCGTGCAATCGTGCAATGTACAAATACTCTTAGCTATAGCTAGACCTAAACCAGATCTTGCTTGGTCATTTTTTTCTTTTGTATAATATCTATCAAAAATATTATCTAAATCTTCTTGTGGTATGATCTCGCCTGAATTGCATACTTTAATCTTAAATTTTTCTCCAGCATCCAACATCCATATTTTGATATAACCACCTTCATCTACATACCTGACCGCATTATCCAAAAGATTTTGGAAAACCCTATCGATATACTTTATATCACCGTAAGCAAAGCCGAGATTTTCTTGAATTTCAAAATTTAAATCAATGTGTTTTGTTTTAATTTTTAGTTCATATTTTTGAATAATATCAGATACCAATTCATAGATATTAAATGGTTCTTTATGTATTTTTATTTGTCCAGATTCAAGTTTTGTTAATTCGAATAAATCTGAAACGAGTAGATTGAGTCTTTTGGATTCTGCAAATGCTATATCTAGGTATTTATTTCTTTCATCCAATGACAGTTGATTAGAACTCGTTTTTATGATATCCAAAAAACCGATTATACTTGATAACGGTGTACGTAAATCGTGAGAAATATTTGATATCATTTCCTTTCTAAAAAGGTCCAAACTACTCAGTTTTTCGTTAGCTATTGATAATTCATGATTAATTCTCTGAATCTCCATATTTGCATTTTCGATCATAGTTTTGTCCTTCTGTTCTCGCTTTAAAATCTTACCTAATTGCCAAAAAAGTAATAATGCTATCATTATAATTATTAAGATAGAAATCAAAAATGTTTTTAACAATTCCATCCTGACGGTAGAGATGAATAAGTCCAATTTTTCATCTACCATAACCACGGCCACGGTGTTTCCATTAGCATTTTTGATCGGTGCAAAAGCTGATAACCACATACCAAATTCATCCTGATATGCTGTGATCATTCCACCATTGGCATAGTGTTCATTAAGGGTATTATGATAAGTATTATAAGGATGACGAAAATATGGCTTATCATCAGATGTGATCCCAAATTCATAAAACATACCACTTTCACTCATAGATATGGTATATATTGGGCTTTTTAGCATGTTAGCCTCATAGTTGGATTTTAGAAGTTTATGAATAATAAAATACTGACTATCCTGAACTTTGGATAAAATATCGTCTTTTGATTTGTATGTTTTGAATAACCTTTCATGTTGATCTCCGTCGATCTGCAATGCTAGGGAATTTGCTATGCCTGCGAGTCGCATCAAGGTGGACTGTTCGTACTGAGATACGGTAAAATTGTAGAACAAAACGACGAAAATTCCCCATAAAGCTATGATGGAACCTACCACTAGCATCAAGATTTGTCTGAGCCTTCTGTTTTTCCAAATATTGGTAGCTTCCATAATTTTATTTATATATTTTTATTGAACTTATATCCCAATCCCCATACTGTAACCAAATAAGTTGGATTTGCAGGATCGTCTTCTATTTTACTTCTTAGACGGTTAATATTAGAGTTGACCGTGTGTTCAAGTCCTTCAAACTGTTCTCCCCACACTCTTTCTAAGACGTCCATTCTACTGAAATTCCTGCCTGTATTAGTCATAAAAAGCTTAATAAGGTCAAATTCTTTTGAAGTTAATCTCACTTCGACATTATTTTTGGTAAGGACTTGATTTGCAATGTCCAGTTTTAAATTACCAATAGAGATGACTTTATTTTCACTATTTCCAGATTGGCTTTTTGCCTCAGATCTTCTTAATAGCGCTTTTGCTCTTGCCAATAATTCCCTGTTGCTAAATGGCTTAGTAAGATAGTCGTCTGCGCCTATTTCCAAACCAGCGATTTTATCGTCTTCTTCGGATTTTGCGGTGAGCATTAAGATTGGAAGTTGATTATTAGATTGTCTTATTTTACGACATATTTCTATACCACTTATGCCTGGCAACATAAGATCCAAGATTAAAAGACGGTAATTGTTTTGCATGACACCATCCAAACCTTTCCATCCATTATCAAATTCATCCATTTGTAAATTCAATTCGGATAAGACTATTTTCAGCAAACTTCGGAGATTCGGATCATCCTCGATAATGGCAATGTGCATGTTAGGTTAGTTATAAAAAATAATATTAAATGAAATGTTCACAAATTAAGCTGCAAATATGCATCAATTTTATCACAAAACTGTCACAAGGAAGTTTAGGTGTGTATCACAAATTTCACTTTTTATTAAAACTATAATGATTGTTGCACTAACATCTAAATGCCATTAGACATATATTGTCACTTTAGGACATAGGCATCATTAAGGGAATGTAAATTAAAATCCTTTATCTTAGTAAATAAAAAGTTTACGATATGTAAAACTTACCTTCTGAGCAAGGTATCTGGCGACAAAGTCATGTTTAGACTTATACATAAACCTTATAGGTTTTTAGAAACCTATAAGGTTTGGTCGAGCTAAGTCATTCACAAAACCTATTGTATACAACTTTGCCGTAACTAAATTATATAAGAAAAATTCAACATTAAGTGTGGTGAATAGCAAATAAAATGTTAAAATTCTTAAGAAAATATACGCTTCAAAACTATATTTAATAATACTATGTGATCAAGGAATCTAGTAAAACAACTGTTGAATCAAGTACGA
>DLGT01000033.1 GCA_002482845.1 Saprospiraceae bacterium UBA7687 | reverse complement strand
ATAGAAAGGGTAATATTCGCAATCCAAAATTTTGTAAAGACATCTCTGTTATTTTATCTTAAAACCCAAAGTTACAAGATTTTTATAATCTCATAGATATGAAAGCGTAAAATTCTATCAGTTTGTAAAATAGTAATAAACTGCATGTAAAATATGTCTTACAGATGACCTATTTAAAAAAATGTACACTTTAGTTCCTTGTAATTTGATTTTAAATTTTAGTTTTGATTTTTTAAATAACTTTTCGACATACTAAGTAATATTTTAAATTTTTAAAATTTCCAGATGAAAGTTTGTGCATCCTATGTAGTGCTTATTTTAGTAACGTTTTTATTACCTAACTCACTCAGCAGCCAAGAGTATCTAAAGATGATTGATGCTGGTAACTATGCTGTAAAAGATATACAGAAAAGTGCTGAATCATTTTTTGAAGGAAAAGATAAGGGGCGCGGATCTGGGTACAAACAATATAAGCGCTGGGAATATAAAGCACTTAGAATGATGGATGAGAGTGGTTATCTAAAACCGGAAGAAGAATATATCAGAGAATGGGAAAAGCTGAATGCTTCCATCAATGAAAAGGCAAATAAATTTAGAAACAACAATGACTTTTGGGAAGAAATGGGACCTACTTCTTGGTTTGCTAGTACAAGTTGGAATCCTGGCGTGGGTAGGCTAACAGGCTTTTCTATAGATGAAAGCGATGAAAACCATATGATCGCAGGTGCTGAATCTGGAGGCGTATGGAAAAGTTTAGATGGTGCAAAAACATGGACGCCGTTATTGGATTATTTTTCAAATATGTATGTAAACTCTGTGGTAATTGATCAAAATGACCCTACAACTTATTATTTTGGGTCAACCCAAGGAAGAATATATAAGTCCGTAGATGCTGGAGCGACTTGGACAAAATTGACTTCAGCTGGTAGTTCTAGCATTCGTAAAATTTTATTACACCCAGAAGATTCAAATATTATGTTTGCTTGTAGTCAAAATGCTGGTGTATACAGAAGTCAAGATGGAGGTGTGAATTGGACAGAAGTCATTAGTGATGATACAGGTTATGATGTAGAGTTCAAACCAGGAGACTACAATACTATGTATGCTGTCGGAAATAATTTTTTTAAGTCAACGGATGGTGGCATTAGTTTTGAACAAAAAACGAGTGGTGAAGGTAGTCCTAAACTATTAACCATCAATACACCTTCTAGTCTGCAAGGCGTTTATGAAGCTGTCGATAATGCGTTTGAGTCAGGTAAAGTTCCTGTTCCTACTTTTCCTGAAAGCCTTACCGGAGATTTAGCACTATATTTGGATGATGTTGATGGTACGACTTCAAATGGCTGCAATGAAGCTTATAATCCAGATCAACTAGCAGGTAAAATTGTAGTCATTAGAAGAGGTGTTTGTTCCTTTTCAACAAAGGTATTAAATGCACAAAATGCAGGAGCGACCGGAGTTATCATTGTAAATAATTCATCAGGTAATGCCACTGCCATGGGTGGTGGTGATGACTTGATCATGATATCAGCAGTTATGGTATCTAGAGATTTGGGAGAGATATTAATCAATGAATTAAAGGAACAAAATAACACACCCATTAATATAACCCTTCAGAAACAAAAAATCGATAATGGAGCTATGGGTACAGGGCCCAAAGCAATAGGCGTCTCAGCAGACAACCCTGATGTTGTTTATGTCTTAGAAGCTGAAGGTGGTATATTTGGTGGATTGTATAGATCTGAAAATGGTGGTGAAGATTTTATTAAACAAAGTCATGATGGCAAAAACTACTTTGGTTATAGCACTTTTGCAGATGACGATAGGGGCCAAGCTCCCAGAAATATGGATATTGCAGTAAATCCATTTAATGCAGATGAAGTTCATATTGGAGGTATATTATCATGGGTTTCTAGAGATGGTGGTGTTAATTTTGAATGTACATCAGACTGGATACCTAATAGTGCGGAAAACAAATTTATAGGATATTGTCATGCTGATATCAATGCAATGGGCTTTTATAATGATAAGTTATTTGTAGTCTCAGATGGTGGAATTTATAAAGCAGAAAATACACAAGAAGTGTCTCCTGAATTTTATGAAGACCTTACTACTGGAATGGGGATAAGACATTTTTACAGAATTGGTTTATCACAAACAAATCCGGTAGTTGTTTCTGGAGGCTCACAAGATAATGGTACGACTTGGTATTCACCATCGACGGGATGGACAGATTGGCTTGGGGCAGATGGTATGGAAACATTTGTGGACGGCATTGACAATAACATCTTGTATGGTACATCACAATTCGGAAGTTTGTACAAGAAAAATCTGTTTGGTGGTGTAGACAATATTCAACAACCTGGATCGGAGTCAGGCAACTGGGTTACACCTTTTGAAAAAGATCCAATTGCACCCAATACAATATATGTAGGTTATGAAGCAGTATTCAGAACAGATAATGATGGTGCTAGTTGGGATCAAATATCGCAAGAATTTCCAAGTAAATTGGACCATTTAAAAATTTCTCTTTCAGATCCTTCAGTTATGTATGCAGCTCATGGCAACTCATTATATAAAACCGTAACTGGAGAAGGAACTTGGAAGCAATTATCAGGTTTTTCTGGTAATATCAATGATATCGCCATTCATCCCAATAATCCTGATAAAATAGCTATAGCCACAACAAATACGCAAAAAGTGTACATTTCAAATGACGGTGGCAACACATGGACACCTTATAGGAAGAACTTACCGAATTTTGCAGCAAATGCCTTGGTCTGGCAAGAAGGCGAACATGAAGGGTTGTACATTGGAATGAATTATGGCGTATTTTACATCGATAATACACTTTCAGCTTGGGAACCATTTGTAACCAATTTGCCTAATGTCATCATTAATGAATTGGAAATTAATTATGCAGAATCTAAGTTATATGCTGCTACGTATGGTAGAGGATTGTGGTCAACACCTTTATTTGCTGCTACCCCAAGTAGTACGCAAGACAATATGATAGCCCAAGTATCTATTTACCCCAATCCAGCTGTAGATGTAATTTCCATAGAATCCGATGTGGAAATGATGGATACAGACATTGAAGTTTATAACAATGTAGGCCAAATAGTAATCAAAAAATCGAACCAAAGCTTTAGAAATAAGGCCATTAATGTAAATACTTTGCCATCTGGAATATATTATTTGCGAATGACAAACAAGCAAGGTCAACTTACTGAAAAGTTCTCAGTATTACGGTAAAATAGGGTAGCGAATAGGTACTTTATCTTTTGAAGTAAGATTTTTTGTTTTTATCTGCTTCCTTTTTGTTGAATGGCTTTACCTTAGGAGCAGTGCTTTTGGGTTTGTAAGATTTCGTTTCTTTTTTAGGTCCGTCAAATTCACGTTTGTCTGTAGATTTTTCTGATTCTTTTGCTTTTGGACTAGCTTTAGACACAAATTTTGGTTTGTCAAAAGATTTGGTACTAGACTTTTGAGAATCTTTAGCTTTTACAGATGATGGTTTGTCAAAAGATTTTGTCGTTGTTTTTTTGGTATCTTTTGATGTTGTTGGTTTATCAGTAGGTTTTGTAGACTTGGAAGGTCCGTAAATCCTTTTCCCTGCTGGTTTTGGTTTTGTTAGGGCAGATGGATCGATTTTGATCAATTTGAATAATTCATCAGCCTTTATCTCGTAATATTTACCTGGTTCAAGTTTACCCAATTTTAGGTCTTCGATTTGTACCCTTACCAATCTCAGCACAGGAAAACCTACTGCAGCAAACATCTTACGTACTTGTCTATTTTTGCCTTCTGTAAGTTCGATAAGTGCCCAAGATGTCGGAATATTTTGTCTCACTCGGATTGGTGGATTTCTTTCGGGCAACAAAGGTGGCTTTTGCAACTTCTTCACAGTGCATGACCGCGTTTTGTAATCGCCTGTTTCTAATTTTATCTCGACACCTTTACTGATCTTTGCTATGGCTTGATCTGTGAGTTCATTGTCTAATTGCACAAAATAAGACCTTTTGTGGTGTTGTGATGGAGAAAGCAAAAGTGAATTAAGAGATCTATCATTGGTCAAAATCAAAAGGCCTTCAGAGTCTTTATCCAGTCTACCCAATGGATAAACATCTTTATCTACTTTAAGAAAATCTGCTAGTGTTACATGTTCAGGACGTTCCTTAGTAAACTGATTTAAAACATTATAAGGTTTGTAAAAAACGAAATATTTGATTTCTGTCTTAACTTTTGCTTCCATTTTTTACTTACTTATATTGTGATAAAACTTAAAATACCTATACCGTTATGAGATATTTTTTCTAACAAAATGAGCTTACATAAGCTTCATTCCAAATTATACATTAAATCTAAAGTGCATGATGTCACCATCTTCTACAACGTATTCTTTACCTTCTACACCCATTTTACCAGCTTCTTTGACAGCTACTTCTGAACCATATTTGACAAAGTCTGCGTATTTTATAACTTCAGCTCTAATAAAACCTTTTTCGAAATCTGTGTGAATCACACCTGCCGCTTGTGGTGCTTTCCATCCTTTTTTGATTGTCCAAGCACGTACTTCTTTCACTCCTGCAGTAAAGTAAGTGTAAAGGTTAAGTAATCTATAGGCAGCTCTGATGATTTTATTGACACCAGGTTCGTCGAGACCCATCGCTTCAATAAATTCCATTCTTTCTTCTTTGCTTTCCAATTCTGCTATTTCAGCTTCAATGCCTGCACAAATAAAAAGTATTTCTGCATTCTCCGCTTTAACAGATTCAATAAATCTAGCAGTGTGATTATTACCACTTGCTACTGATGCTTCATCTACATTACATACATAAAGAACAGGTTTAGAAGTCAATAAGTACATGTCTTTAAATAAATCTTGATAGGCATCATCCACTTCAAAACTTCTAGCTGGTTTTTCAGACTCAAGATGTTTAAGCAATTTTTCTGCCCATTCAGCGGCTATTGCATCATCTTTACTACCAGATTTTGCAGTTTTCCTTAGTTTTTCTATTCTTTTCTCCAAAGTCTCGATATCTTTGAAAATCAACTCTAAGTCAATGATTTCTTTATCTCTAACTGGATCGACGCTGCCGTCTACGTGCAGAATATTGTCGTCTTCAAAACACCTTACCACATGGACAATGGCATCTACTTCTCTAATATTGGCAAGAAATTGATTTCCCAATCCTTCACCTTTACTCGCTCCTTTTATCAGTCCTGCAATATCTAGAATTTCAACACTTGTAGGTAATACTTTCTGAGGCACTACCAATTCTTCCAATTTATCTAGACGTTCATCTGGAACTACTATCATCCCTAGATTTGGTTCTTTGGTAGCAAAAGGATAGTTGGCAGCAAGAGCTTTTGCAGAAGTTAATGCATTAAATAAAGTGGATTTTCCCACATTCGGAAGACCTACGATTCCACACTGAAGACCCATATATAATTATTGTATGATGTTAGATTTTAAAAAATTCGCGCAAAGGTAGCAAGAATAATCGAATTATTTGAGATAGTTGGTGATTATTATAGATGCTGATTTTTAGTCAAATCAATTCTGATTCTTGTATTTTTAGATTAGTCTAAAAATATTATTTGTATATATTAAAACTATCTTTTAATTTTGTGGTTATTTTAGTAGGAAATTTAAATTGTTTGTGTGTTTCAGTTACATTGTTTATTTATTATTACAGTATTAATACGTTGATAAATGGGTATTTATACAAAGTGAACATTCATTTACAATAAATTTAATTGCCTATTTTAACTTTAAAAAATCAATGCTATGTTTGAGCAGATTATTCAATATTTTGAAAGTATTTCCCCGATTTTAGCTGCTTTTTATGCCACTGTATTTACATGGGCACTCACAGCGCTTGGTGCATCTACCGTTTTTCTATTCAAAACTATGAATAGAGCAGTTTTAGATGGTATGTTGGGTTTTACAGGAGGCGTCATGGTGGCAGCTAGTTTTTGGAGTTTGTTAGCACCAGCTATTGAAATGACAGGTGGAGATGGCTTCCAAAAGGTGATTCCTGTGTCTATTGGCTTCGTTTTGGGTGCTTTTTTTATATTTGGGTTGGATAAAGTACTTCCACATCTACATATTAATTTCAAAGAGTCAGAAGGTAAAAAAACGCCTTGGCAGCGCACTACTTTACTAGTATTGGCTATTACATTACATAATATTCCTGAAGGATTAGCGGTAGGTGTGTTATTTGGTGGTGTAGCAGCGGGTATTCCTGAAGCTTCTATTGCTGGAGCTGTTGTGCTTGCTATTGGTATTGGTATCCAAAATTTTCCTGAAGGTATTGCAGTTGCCATGCCTTTAAAAAGAATGGGTATGAGTTCTCGAAAGAGTTTTCTTTATGGACAATCTTCTGCTTTGGTAGAGCCTGTTGCTGGTGTAGTTGGTGCTTTGGCAGTTAATTTTTTTACACCAATATTGCCATATGCTTTGGCCTTCGCTGCAGGAGCTATGATTTTTGTGGTGGTAGAAGAAGTGATACCTGAGACCCAACAAGACAAACATACTGACATTGCTACGCTCGGATTTATAGGTGGTTTTGTGGTGATGATGATGCTTGATGTTGCCCTTGGGTAGGAATTAGACTATAAAGTGAGCAGACCGATAAATTAAAAGATGGTGTAGTCTCCGAAAAGTATTTGATGTTAAAGATGAGAAATAAATATTTCCTACTAAATTGATAATCAAATGTTTCCTTTTAGGGATAAGGGTGAAAAACGGTTGATTATCATCAGATTTTTATTTTCGGAATGGATTAAAAGATAAGAGACTTTGACATACGTATTTCAAACAATACCTGAATGTCTGTCAACTTTGACCGACGAGCGTTAGTATTATTCTTCTAGATACTCCAACACTTTTTTTGTGTTTACCTTCCCTATGACTTTTTCAATTTCTTCAGTGGGTGTTTCCTTTAGTCTTGTGATAGAACCGAAGTTTTTGAGCAGTTTCTCCGCTGTTACCTTTCCAATACCTGGTATATTTGTAAGCTGAGTTCCCAGGAAATTTTTAGATCGCAAGTCTCTATGAAAAGAAACAGCAAACCTATGTGCTTCATTTCTAGCTTGTTGGATGAGTTTAAGCGATTCTGACTTTTTATTAATATAGAGTGGGAGAGAGTCCCCTGGAAAAAATATCTCTTCCAATTTTTTAGCAATGCCGATCACCGTTACCTTATCAAGAATACCCAAAGACTCCAAGCTTTTCACAGCAGAACTTAATTGGCCTTTGCCTCCATCTATAATTATTAATTGCGGTAAACTACTATTTTCGTCGAGCATTCGTTTGTACCTTCGAAACACAACTTCTTCCATGGATGCAAAATCATCAGGACCAACTACTGTTTTTATCTTGAAATGTCGATAATCTTTATTGCTTGGCTTAGCATTTTTGAATACTACACAACTTGACACAGGATTGCTTCCCTGTATATTGGAATTATCAAAACATTCGATATGCAAAGGCATTACATCCATCTGCAAGTCTTTTTTGAGCGTGGTAAGAATGCGCTCAGACGAAGATATTTTTTTCTGATGGCTCACATCATCACGACGTTTTTGCAAGATGTAATAATTGATATTCTTTTCAGCTAGTTCTAAGAGTTTCTTTTTATCACCACGTTGAGGAACAGTTACCATCACTTTTACATCAGGCACTATAATCTCCACAGGTACAATGACTTCTGGAGCTATACTATTGAATTTTTCGCGGATGGTAGGGACTACAAAAGATAATAAATCTTCGATCTCATCATCGAGATTCATGACCATTTCACTGATGTCTGTATTGACCAAAGCTCCATTTATGATTTTAAGATAGTTGACATATGCCATTTGATCTTCCTTTTTAATAGCAAATACATCAATATCTTTTATTGTTGTGCTCACGACCGTAGAAGTAGACTGATAGTCTTCAAATGCAAACAGCTTATCCTTTAAAACTTGTGCTTTTTCAAATTCTAAGTTTTCAGCATGTGATTTCATTTGATCAGTGATGTATTTTTTTACACCACCAAGATTTCCCTTTAAGATGTTTTTGACTTGTTCAATCTTATAATTGTATGATTCTTCAGACTCTAAAGCTTCACAAGGACCTTGACAATTTTTAATATGGTACTCTAGGCAAACTTTAAATTTTCCTTTATTGACATTTTCTTCGGATAAATTTAGCGTGCAAGTACGGAGTGTAAACAGTTTTTTGATGATTTCCAACAGAATATTAACCCTATACTTTGATGTATAAGGTCCAAAATATTGAGAGCCATCTCGGATTACCCTTCGTGTAAAAAATACCCTTGGAAATCGTTCGTTTTTGATGCAAATATAGGTGTATGACTTGCCATCTTTTAGACTTACATTATATCTAGGTTGAAATTTTTTAATGAGTGAATTTTCAAGTAACAACGCGTCGTGTTCGGTTTCTACTACTGTAAATTCTATCCTTGCAGCATTTCTTGTAAGCAATACCGTCTTGAATTGCGAATGCTTTTTGTCACCAAAATAAGAATTTAGCCTATTTTTAAGACTTTTTGCCTTACCTACATATAAAATAGTACCATCGTGGTCAAGAAACCGATACACACCAGGTTCATGTGGTATCGTATCAGATATTGCTCTGAATTCTTCGGTCTTCATACTGCTAAATTAGACAATGTTGTTTAAAGGTGCCCTCCTGCCTTTCTGATTTTTGCTTCTCTCGTCATCTCGACTTCAATACCTTTTAGTATATAGTATGCTGTTTTTGGATTGGTGGCAAGTGGAATGTTATGAACATCACAAAGTCTCATAAGCATCTGTACATCAGGCTCGTGTGGGTGTTTGTCTAAAGGATCTCTAAAGAATATTACTACGTCAATTAAGCCTGTAGCAAGCAATGCAGCTATCTGTGCATCTCCACCTTTAGGACCTGAAAGGAGACACTCGACGTCAAAGCCTTCTTTTG
The DNA here is from genome assembly GCA_002482845.1 of Saprospiraceae bacterium UBA7687. Lineage (GTDB taxonomy): Bacteria > Bacteroidota > Bacteroidia > Chitinophagales > Saprospiraceae > OLB9. The sequence continues at coordinate 48,199 of DLGT01000033.1, read as the reverse complement.
CAATGTGGCCGCCTGTAGTACCTGTGGCAAATATTTTGGTTTTAGACAAAAAAGCTTTGTTGGAAACAACAAATGAGACCATTTCGGGCTTTTTTCCATCGTGTGCTATCAATCCTATATTAATCATATTCCTTTATTTCGGTTATTTTTATATTTTTACGTTTTGAAATCATTGACACCAACTAATATTTAACGGAAGATGGTCAATATCACTTTATACAAAACAACGCAATATTATGATAAAAAAGAATATGCACGCTTTATTGTTTAATAAATTTGCTTTTATTTTTACTTTACTATTAATTAATCTATGTGTTTTACAAGCACAAAACCAAGCAAAAATGACGCCCGCAGTCTACAATGAATGGCGAAAAATAACGAAAGTAAAACTTTCAGAAAAGGCAGAAACTGTCATATATGCACTTGAAAAGGAACTGGGAGACAAAACATTATGCATTTACGATAAACTTAAAGATACGGTCAAAACTTTTGATAGGCTGAATCAAGCAGATGTAGACATTTCTGGTGATTTTGTTGTTTTTACACATGGTATGAATACAGATAGTCTAAGGATGTTGAAAAGAAAAAAGACACCAAAAGATAAGCTTCCTGTGGATAGTTTGTCAATAGTCGATGTGAGATCTGGAAAGCGAAACATCATAAAAAGGGTTGCATCATTTACAATGCCATCTGAATTTAGCGGAAGCCTTGCTTATCACCTTGAACCTAAAAAGGAAGTAAAAGATACGACAAAAACAGAAAAAACAAAGACACCTATTTGTAAAGATAAAACACTAATCATTAGAGCATTAGCATCAGGTGTGGAAGATACGATTTTGAATGTAAAAGATTATTTATGGGCGAATTCCAATGGCTTATTAAGTTATAGTCAATGTACGGGAGATAGTATTGCAACTTATGAAGTGGGTATTTTTGATGTACAGACTAGACAGACACAGATTATTGGCAAATCTTTTAACGAAGTAGCACAATTCTCTTGGGACAAAAAAGGTGAAAAACTAGCTTTCCTAGGTCTATTAGAAAAGTCTACATTAACTAAAAAGCCATTTTCTTTGTATTTGTTTAAAAAATCTGATTCAAATGCTGTCGAGATAATAAAGGAAACAACTTCTTTTTCAGCTCCTGACTGGACAGTAAGTAGTGATAAAAAACCGTATTTTTCAGAATCTGGAAAACGTCTTTATTTTGGAATGACACCTCCGGTATTAGTTAAGGATACTATGCGACTTGAAGATGAAATAGTGAATGTAGAGATTTGGCATCACGATAATCCTTTGCTCTATACTCAACTTGAGACAACATTAGATGATGACAAAAAACGTTCATATTTAGCTGTTTATGATATAGGAACTAAAGTAACAAGACAAGTAGAAGATCAAGAAATTGAAAGAAGTAAGCTATCACTGAAAGGTGATGGGAAATACGCTTTGTTGACAAAGACCAAACCTTATCAAAAGTCAATTACGTGGCTTGGAGAAGCAAAAAAAGATATTTATTTATATGATATGCTACAAGGCAAATCTACATTAATTGCAGAAGGCCAATCTGATTACCCAAGTTTTTCAGCAACTGAAAAGTATGTATATTGGTACAATAAACCAGACTCCTTGTGGAAGTATTATGATATCGCAAACCAAAAGACAGGTTTTTTGGGTGACAAAACCTTGACCGCATTTTATGATGAGGAAAATGATACGCCACAATTACCAGATGGGGTAGGCGTAGCTGGATGGCTGAAGGATGATTCTGCCATCTTGATTTATGATAAATATGACATTTGGAAAATTTCTCCAGTAGATCCATTATCAAATATTGCTATTACAGATGGCAGAAATCAAAAAGTAACACACAGATATATCTCTTTGGACCCTGAAATTGAATATATTGACACAAATACTCCTCTAATGCTCCATGTTTTTGACGGTATTGATAAAGGAGAGTCTTATATGAGCCTAGATATGCGTACTGGAAAAATGACGAGCTTACTTTCAGGTGATTTCGCACTAAATATGAACTTGACGAAGGCTAAAAAATCACCCAATCTTATCTTTACGAAACAAAACTTCCAGATTTTTCCTGATTTATTACTCACAGACACAACATTCCATAAAGTAATTAAAATATCTGATGCCAACCCACAACAACAAAACTATGCTTGGGGAAGTAATCAATTGTATAAGTGGAATGATTATAATGGCAAGGAAGTTCATGGTATGTTATTTTTTCCACCATCGTTTGACAAAAACAAACAATATCCACTCATTGTAAATTTTTATGAACGAAGTTCTGATGACTTTCATAAGCATAGATCACCAGAAGCACATCGATCTACTATAAATTATAGTTATTACACTAACCAAGGGTACGTTATTTTTAATCCAGACATATCTTACACCACTAGTCAACCAGGTGAAGATTGCTATAATGCGGTAAATTCTGGCGTAGATGCTTTGTTAAAACAAGGTTACATTGATAGCACAAAAATGGCGCTGCAAGGTCATAGTTGGGGCGGATATCAAATTGCTTATTTGCTTATCAAGACTGGAAGGTATAAATGTGCAGAATCTGGTGCTCCTGTCGTCAATATGGTGAGTGCTTATGGCGGTGTGAGATGGGGATCGGGTATGAGTCGGATTTTTCAATATGAACGCGGTCAATCTAGACTGGGTAAATCACTTTGGGAAGATGCTTCCATTTACCATAAAAATTCTCCTATCTATAATATGGATAAAGTCACAACGCCTGTCCTAATCATGCATAACGACGAAGATGGCGCTGTACCATGGGAACAAGGGATAGAATATTTTATGGCATTGCGACGTCTTGGAAAGCCGACTTGGCTGCTTAACTACAATGGGGAGCCACATTGGCCTGTTAAATGGCAGAATCGACTTGATTTCAATATCAGGTTAGAACAGTTTTTTAATCATTACTTATTGGACGGACCGATGCCATTATGGATGAAAGAAGGAAACAGTCCAATGGAAAAGGGGATTTTGGATAAGTATTAATAAATTTGAATTTAACCTCAACATTTAAAATGGTTATCTTTTTTTATATAATTTTGCTTGTATAAATCATGTCAATTCATACCATTCTTCAAACTGGGCATTCTCGTACGATCACCAATCAAATTCTTGATGCGATTGCTAAAAACCCTGCACTTATTGATGAACTAATGGCTTGTTTTTTCGATGCTAATCTTAGGATTTGCCAGAGAGCCGCTTGGCCTGTGGGAGATTTAGGTGAAAAATATCCTGAACTTATTATTCCTTACCTTCCTGAAATGATTAAAAACTTAGCCCATCCAAAACATGATGCCATCATAAGGAACACAGTTCGAACTTGGCAATACATGAAAATTCCTGAAGTTTATCAAGGTGAAATTTTCGAAATTTGTTTTAATTACATCGTTGATCCCAAGATTCCTATTGCGAGCAGAGCATTTAGTATGACCGTTTGTGCCAATATTTGCAAAGATATACCTGAACTAAAAGAAGAGTTGATACTTGCGATCGAAGATCAGTTGGAATTTGGATCTGCAGGTATTGTGAGTCGCGGCAGAAAAATCATCAAAGAATTGCATAAAAAGACTACATAACTAATCTGATCGTTGCCTAACAAATAAAACAATTTATTCTTTATTAGCGTTATAATTTACTCTTTATATAGGCATATATTCAAATCGCGTCTGTAGTAACCTAGATTAATCCACTTTTAGGCAAATAGTTTTATGCCCTCAAATGAAAAGATTGTAAGTAATCACTTTAATTATCGCAAAATATTCCGAGTTGTAGGATGGTTTTTGGCTGTTTTATTAGCTTTACTATTGTTGATTTTATTGGCTATCCAAACTGAATATGTACAGAATATAGCTCGGACAGAAATCGTAGCTTTTCTAAATAAGAAGCTAAATACCAAAGTAGAACTACAAGGTCTTTCGGTAGATTTTCCAAAGACTATTGTTCTTGAAGGTATTTACGTACAAGACTTGACAAAAGACACGTTGATTTATGGAGATATCATAAAAGTTGATGTGGATATGTATTGTTTGCTTTATAATGAGCTCAATATGAACGAAATACAATTACAAGGCGTCACAGCTAAAGTAAAAAGAAATGCCATAGATACTTTGTTTAATTTTCAGTTTATCATCGATGCTTTTGCTTCCAAAGATGCCAAAATTGTTGAAAAAGATACTACTCCCATGGCTTTTTCTCTCGATAACCTGATTATAAAAAATACCAAGTTTGTTTATCAAGATGTGGTGACAGGTAACGACGTGGACATATTTCTGAGTAATGGGAATATTCAAATGTCTATATTCGACCCAACTAATTTAGTATTTGATATTCCCACCATAAATATTGATGGACTAAAGGGGAAAATAAGCCAAACAAAACCACTTGAACTCATCATCAAAGATGACGAATCTAAAAACGCTACAGAAAAATTCCTTCGATTATCAAATGACCATACATCACTTAAAAATATTGATTTATCTTATAATAATGAGATATCGGGACTAGATACTAGATTCACCATAAAAAATGCTGACATCTATCCAAGGGATATAAATCTTAAAAACAGTTTGATTCAAATAGAAAAAATTAATGTTGAAGTATTAAATGCTACTGTAGCACTGAATAGCAAGTCAGATTCAGACATAGTGCAACTAACAGATGCAAAAGGTGTAGATATTGTACATGAATATCTACCGTGGAAAGTAGTTGTTGATCAGATAAAGTTGACTGAAAACAAGCTAGTATTTGATGATAATACAAAAAAGCCATTGTCTCAAGGTATGGATTTTGGACATCTAGTGCTATCCAAATTAAATTTTGAAGCGAATGGTTTTATGTTTCACCGTGATACTATTTCTATTAATGTCCAAAAAACGAATGCCATAGAAAAAAGTGGTTTTGTCTTAAATCAGTTCCAGACTAGATTGCTTTACACTGATAGTGGAGCTACACTAGATGGATTGGTGATTAAGACGCCCGGGACAGAAATAAAACGAAATTTAAAGGTAGCTTATCCGTCATTGGCAGCAGCAATGAAGGATTTTTCTATTATTCAGATAAATATGAAATTGGACAATAGTCAGATCCAAGTTGCAGATATATTGACATTTGTCCCTAACTTATCATCATTACCAGCTTTTAAAAATAAAAAAGCTATTTTTAAATTTGACGCTGATATCGATGGTAGTTTGGCAGCATTAAACATCAAAAAACTCCTTTTTGAAGGATTTGAAAATACAAGATTGGATATCTCTGGTATGATTACCAATGTTTTGGATACAAGTAGGATTATGGCTGATTTACAAATCAACCATGCATCTACCTCATTAACCGATATCAAAACTTTTATACCACCCAATAACCTTCCAAAGGACATCACATTACCTAGTGCAATTTCTTTGTCAGGAAATGTAAAAGGTGGAATGAGTGACATGAAAGCGGATGTAGATATTCGTACTTCTATGGGAAATGCAACATTGGTGGGCAATATCAATGATTTGAAATCACCTACAAATGCTATTTACGATGCTGAAATTTCACTTTCTTCATTACAACTTGGGAAAATACTTAGAAAAGAAGCAACCATAGGCAATCTTTCAGCTCAGTTTAGTTTAAATGGAAAAGGATACGATCCAAAAACGGCTAAAATTGACTTAGACGGAATGGTAAATAGCGCTGTATACAATAATTACAATTACAAAAATGTGGTTTTAAAAGCCAACATTGATCGTCAACAAATCAAGACTAGTGGTGCCATCAAAGATCCGAATATGCACATTTCATTTATTGGTGAAGGCGATTTGAACAAAAGTTATCCCTGTTTTATGGTGACTGCCGAGATTGATAGCATTAAAACCCTTCCACTTCACCTTACTAAAGATGCCATTATTTATCGAGGTCACATTGATGCAGATTTTCCAGTTTTAAGTTTAGATTCGTTGCAAGGAAATGTGTCTGTTTCTAATTCTTTAATCGTTGTCAAAGATAGACGCATCTCATTGGATAGTATTATTCTTGAAGCAAAATATCAGGATAATGCTCAATCCATCATAGCAAGGTCAGATTTTGCGCAAGCCATCATCAAAGGGCAATACAAACTCACTCAACTTGGTGATATTTTTCTAAATGCGATCGAACCTTATTATGCCATAGAGAGAGATAGCGCAATCGTGCATCTGGATGATTATGATTTTGAACTTTCAGGAAGTGTTTCTGACCATCCGACTATCAGGGCTTTTTTACCTGATTTGACTAGGTTGTCTCCCATCATTATGTCAGGCGCTTTTGCTCCTTCGGGATGGAATGTGAGTGCTACTGCGCCTAGTATTATCTATGGAACTAGCAGGGTTTCTAGTTTGGTTTTTGCAGCAGAGGAAAAGGACAAAGAGCTTAAAGTCAACCTTACTGCAGCTGAAATAAAAAATGGAGAGAATTTGAATTTGATCAACACTCGTTTCAATACTGAAGTGGATATTGAAAATATAAAATACGCTTTAAGGATAGGAGACAAAACAGATATTGATCGATATATTGTGCAAGGTAATATTGGCCGCGAACCAAACAATACATATAACTTGCTTATAAATCCTGACAGTTTGCTGCTCAATTATGATAAATGGGACATCAGCAAAGATAATTCTGTGAGATTTGGTGGAAATATCCTAGAAGCCGAAAATTTTGATTTGAGTAAAGATGATCAGCACCTTATAATTAGCAACGTAGTTCAAAATGGAAAAAGTCCATTAAAGGTAGCGTTTGCCAATTTTAGATTGGGAACATTGACTGGTTTTTTGCAAAAAGATTCTTTGATTGCTGATGGCACTATCAATGGGGATATTCTCATTAAGGACATTGCCACTTTGCCAAATATCAATGCTGATTTAGGAATTGCGAATCTTACCGTGAATAGAGATACAATAGGCGATCTTACCGTGGCTGTTGACAATAATATACAGAATACCTTTGACGCAAATGTTACACTAAAAGGTAGAGATAATGAAGCTATCCTTTCAGGGAAATATTTTTTAAAACCAAATGACAAAAGTGAAATGGATATCAACATAGATATTCAAAAACTTCAAATGAAAACGGTAGAAGGCTTGAGTTTTGGGGCAATCAGAAATGGAAAAGGTTATATAAAGGGGAAAGTAAGTCTTCAAGGAAAACCAATTGCGCCAGACATTGATGGGAGTATTGGTTTTAATGATGCGAGTATGATTATAGCCATGTTGAATAATGAATTCAACATTGATAACGAACAAATTATTGCTATAGATAATGTAGGACTCAAGTTCAATAGGTTCACCGTCAGAGATGCTGCTGAAAATAGACTTACCGTAAATGGTTCAGTTCTCACGACCAATTATGTCAATTTTAAATTTGATTTGAACGTCAGAGCCAGGAACTTTCAAGGCCTTAATAGTAGTCAAATTAATAATAAACTATATTATGGGAAACTATTTTTTGATACCAATTTGCGAATATCAGGAACAGAAATTGCTCCTGTAGTTGACGGTACATTAAGGATTAATGAAGACACAGAATTGACCATGGTACTACCAAAAGAGCAACAAGGTATCTTGGACCGAGAAGGAATTGTAGTCTTTGTGGATAAAGATGCACCTGTAAACGATTCACTGTTTTTACAGAATATAGATTCTCTAAATACTTCGTCTATCCTTGGAATGGATGTATCTGTAAACATCGAAGTGGACAAAAAAGCCACCTTGACGATGGTCATTGATGAAGCAAATGGGGACTTCATAAAGTTGAAAGGTGAAGCCTTGCTAAATGGTGGTATCGATAAAAGTGGAAAAATAACACTTACAGGATCGTACGAATTGGATGAAGGTGCTTACGAAATGTCATTTAATCTAATCAAAAGAAAGTTTGTCATTCAGAAGGGTAGCAAAATCACTTGGGCAGGCGAGCCTACAGATGGAAATATGGATGTCACTGCGATTTATATTGCAAACACTAGTGCCGCTGATCTAGTGCAAGATCAAGTGGCAGCTGCAAAAACAGACTTGAGATATAGACAAAGATTACCTTTTGAAGTACAATTAAATATGGATGGTCCACTACTTCGTCCACTGTTGACCTTCGAAATTAAGCTACCAAAAGAAAGTTCTGTCCGAGTGGATAGTGAAATATCTGGTCAAGTAGAAATGCGATTAAACCAATTGAATGCAGAACCATCCGAACTAAGTAAACAAGTGTATGCACTACTTATTTTGAATCGTTTTGTAGCTGACAATCCTTTTGCTAGTGCTTCAGGTGGTTTGAGCGCCGAGTCTATGGCGAGACAAAGTGTGAGTAAAATACTATCACAACAACTCAATAACTTAGCGGCCAATCTGGTAAAAGGTGTTGAACTAGATTTTGATGTGGTTTCATCAGAAGACTACACGTCAGGCAACTTAGAAAATAGGACTGATCTTAATGTCGGTGTGTCCAAACGTTTATTTGATGAAAGACTCAATGTGTCTGTCGGTACTAATATTGCGCTCGAAGGTGGTCAACAAGGTAATGAAGCGACTAGTGCTGGAAATAGTACTTCGCCAAACATCAATATAGAATACATGCTTTCGAAAGATGGTCGATATTTGATCCGTGCGTACAGGAGGAATGAATATGAAGGCGTAGTAGAAGGTTTCGTAGTAGAAACAGGTGTCGGTTTTGTGATGTCCGTAGAATATAACAAGTTTAAAGAGATTTTTCAACGAAAAAAGGAAAGAAGATCTAATAGAAATGCTGAAAGAAGAAATCGCGAACGCACTGCTAATGAATCAACTGATTCTCTTAATAATGCAACATCAGGTGATAATAAAAGATAATAGATGAATACAAAAAATCATAAACTCTATTGGATTATTAGCTTAGTGATGTTATTATCCGCATGTAGTTCAGTTAAAAATATCCCTGAAAATGACGCTTTATTCACAGGCTCGAAAATAGAAATTGTAGAAACACCATTACTTCCAAAAGATAAAAAAAATGTCCTAACCGAACTAAAAACCTTGCCTGTACCTAGACCTAACAGGAAGTTTCTTTGGATGCCATTTAAACTATGGATGCATAATCTCGGTGGCGAAAAAGGTATCGGCAAATGGATAAGAAATAAATTTGGTGAACCACCTGTGCTTTTGAGTCAAGTGAATGAAAACCTTAATAGTCAGATCTTGGATAATTATCTTGAAAATCGTGGCTTTTTTCAAGTCCGTGTGGATAATGAAATCATTAAAAAAGGAAAAAAAGCATCGATAAAATACGAGATATTAACAGGTCCTGAATATCGAGTAAGAGATATTTCCTTTCCCAAAGATTCTGGAGAATTGGCAGAAGCCATCCGAGCAACAGAATCAGGTACTTTGTTGAAAGCTGGTACTCCTTTTAACCTAAATGCCATCATCGCAGAACGTACTAGAATCAATACCATACTAAAAGACAAGGGCTATTATTTTTTCAATGATGATTATTTACTTTTAGAATCTGATACCACCATTGGCAATAATGAAGTAGCTATGTATTTAACTATCAAAAACATAACACCAGAAGAAGCCAAACATCCCTATAAAATAAAATCTGTTGTTATCCATCCCAATTATGAGCTTTCGAATAATAGACAAGAAGTCGATAGTACATCCATACAAGTGGGTGAAAGATTTGTCATCATTGACAGCACACAGATTTTTAAACCTATCGTCTTTGAGTCTGCGATGCAATTTAGACCAGGCGATTTGTATAGTAGAAAGAACCATAATGCAACATTGAGCCGATTGATTAGTTTAGGTGCGTTTAAATTTGTAAAAAACAGATTTGAAACCGTAGTTGATAGCAATATGATGAGACTTAATACTTATTATTATCTCACACCAATGCCGAAAAAGGCATACCGTTTCGAACTATTAGGTACTTCCAAAACCAATAACCTCGTAGGTTCACAAGTCAATATTGGGTGGAGACATCGCAATGCATTCAGGGCTGCTGAACAATTTAGTATCAATCTTTTTGCTGGTATCGAACTCCAAGTAAATGGTAACTTTGCCAACACCAACACCTATCGTATCGGTGGAGAAGCTTCTTTGAGTGTACCAAGGTTTATGGTTCCATTTATCAGTATAAAAAGTCCTGGTGAATTTGTACCAAGAACCAATATGCTGCTAGGTTATGAACAGCTAAATAGAAGTACGTTGTATACCTTAAATAGTTTTAAAGCACAATATGGATATTCGTGGAAAGAGAATAAACGGAAAGATCACCAACTAAATCCTATCTCCATAACCTATGTCAATCCTATCAATATCACACAATTGTATAGAGATAGTATATTGCGAAATCCTACTTTAGCTCGTATCACTGATAGACAGTTTATTATTGGATCAACGTATAATTATAATTACAATCAGCTCCTTGGCAATACCAATCAAACGGGTTTATATTTTAATGGATTGATTGATATCGCAGGCAATATTTTGGGATTAGCTACAGGTGCAGACTGGCGAACTAACGATACGATCAGCTTTTTGGGTTCACCATTCTCACAGTACGTAAAAGCAGAGATGGATATTCGTTACTACAAACAATTCTCAAAAAAGATTAATTGGGCCAATAGAATGATTTTTGGTTACGGACTACCTTACGGAAACAGTAAACAAATCCCATTTGTAAAGCAGTTTTTTGCAGGTGGAAACAACAGTTTACGAGGTTTCAGAAGCCGAACAGTCGGGCCAGGAAGCTACAGATCGCCTAATGCGGGCAACAGAGAAGCCTTGTTTTTGCCTGATCAAAGTGGTGATATCCGATTTGAAGTAAATACAGAATTTAGGTTGAAGTTATTCAGTATTATAGAAACAGCGATTTTTGCTGATGCTGGAAATGTTTGGCTTCGCAATGATGATCCACTCAAGCCAGGGGCGAAGTTTAGCAGCAAGTTTCTGAACGAACTAGCTATGGATGCAGGCTTAGGACTAAGGCTTGACTTTACCATTTTGTTGCTGAGATTTGATTTTGCTTTCCCATTAAAAGTGCCTTATGCAAATACGCCACCAGACAAATCAATGGTACTTAATTTAGCGATTGGGTATCCGTTTTAAAAATAAATAACAGGTGGATAAACAATGATATTTAGTCTGATAGATTTTTAATTTGAAAAAGATACCATTTCACTTTACGCCGCTAGCATCAGCTAGGAATAGACTAGCGGCATTCTTAAATTAAATTAAATTTAATTAGATAATATCCTTAACATTAAAATTTTAGCGTCAGATTTTTCTGTAATTGAATATTCCTTCACTATTTCTAATGCTTGATGATGATTAAATTTTGCAGCTCTCATTAAATAGTTAATTCCCATTTTTGCAAATTGGTCATTAATGTTCTCTTTCTTAATATGTAAGTTACCAACAATTGTAAATACATCATAATTTGCTTGCGGACTATTGAAGCTATTGGCCATAATTAGTGAGTAAATTAGTTGCTCATCAGGATAAGGAAAATCCAAATAGTACCTTGTTAAATCATCATATGCTACCGAATCACCTTTAAGTAAAACTAAATCCTTAATTTGACTTATGTTATTTGGTGGATTGTTATTTGTAATTTCCTTATCTTGTTTTGGTTGACACGAAAACAAAAAAATACAGATTACCAATATTGTTAATTTTAACTTTCTCATTTATTCCTCTTTTAAATACTATTTCCAGTTTGGATCTCTTTTATTGTCACCTTTTTGTAATGTTTACTTTTCAAAATACTTATAATTAGATTCATTGATGATTTGATTAAAACTATCAATATTGGACAATAACTCACGATCTGTTTTACATTTCATATCTAATCTCGAATTAATTAAAATGATATTGGTTCTCAGTATTTCTCTCAACTTATTATATTCTTCCTTATTTTCAAGCCAATAAGTTTTATCAACTTTAATGACTGCTGATAATAAGTCTCCCTCATAATAAGCTGATTCAATCAAAGGATTTTCTTTTAACACATTTAATCCCATAGGAATTAGATATGATAAACCAAATTCTTGCAAAATCATAAATCTTAAATCATCAAAACTATATTTATTTAATGGCACATTATCATACAAAGTTAAAATCCTTTCTTCTAAAGGAGTCAAAATTTTCGATTTTTTGAATTTTAAGGTGATACTACCTTCCAAAAATTTTAATGTGTTATCCATTTTATTTTTTTAGTTTATTTGTGTATTTAATCTTTGATAACCACCTTTTATAGCTTGGCAAACCATACCCACATTCTTCTCATGAGCTTTAACCATATTCCGATTATCACTATATTGCATTATTAAGTTTTTAAAATCAAAATCTTCTTTATTTCCTAAAGCATTTAAATACATTGTATCCTGTTGAATCCTACGTTCGATTTCTGTTCTATTGGTTGCTACATCACCATGACCAACAATAAGAAGGTCTAATGCATGGTGATTTTCTAATATTTGGGAAGCTTTTCCAATCGTTTTTAGATATTCCCTATAATCATGATCAACAAATGGAATTTCAATATTGCTTAAATAGTCGCCTGCTATCCAACATTTTTTATCTGGAATAACAATAAAAAGTCCATCTGATACATGACCTAAAGCATCATAAAAAACAAGTTCGATACCGTCAATATTTACTGTTTGGTCATCCTTTGTAATCTCAATATCGACTTTAGGGTAGGAGATAGGGTAGTTCCTTTTGATATAATATTCATGATCAAAATCATTAATTTGCTGAATGATATCTCCCTTTTTGGGATTATTTGTAAAACACTGTGAAGCAATCACAGTGGCATTAGGAAATGCGCCATAACCAATGATGTGATCATAGTCGGAGTGTGTAAAAAGAAGATATTGTTTATGTAAAGGATAATTGATATTCACAAAATCAACTATAAAATCTATCTCAATAGGTAACCAATTTGGATCTATAATGATTATTGCATGATTTAGTTCGATCACAGTAGATGTGGTTCGGTATAAAGCACTTTCAAAAACGGTTAAACCATTATTTTGATATTGTATTTTCATGAAGTTGTTGTTAACAATGAAAAAGGCGACTCCATTTAATTAGAGCCGCCCATTTTACTATTGATAATATTTATTAAATAATATTTATTCTATTTCTTTAACAATTCTATCTGCTTTGAAAATATATTTCAATGCTGCATAAATACCTCCTGCGTGTACAGATACCGTTCTGTTATACTCTTCATCAAAAATGAAGTTACCAGGCAATGACTCAATATTTCCATCAAATATTAAACCTACTGCTTCACGGTTTTTATTGATCAATGGACTTCCACTATTACCACCAATAATATCGTTAGTTGATACTGTATTGAATGGAGCTTTTAGGAGTTCCATTGGAGGGTTTTGCCATCTTTCAGGCAGTGACCAAGGAAATTCGCCTTTGTTAGCATAAAATCTGTCGTATAAACCAAAATATGTTGTAATAGCAGGTGCAATGGTTCCATTATAATCATATCCTTTGATGGTTCCATCAGAAATCCTAAGTGTAAATGTTGCATCAGGAGGAAGTTTGTCTCCATATACTTTAAATACTTGGTTAGCAATTTTTGCTTCTAGTGCTTGTCTTGCAGGTGCTGAAGATTGAAATAAACCACTCGCTTCTTTATACTTACCTACAAATACATTGCTAGCTTCCAATAAAGCATCATTATCCGATGCCATTTTATCACTATTAGCGAAAAACTCAGCTACCTTTTTCTCATCTTTAAACTTCGTTTCTTTGAGAAGGTATTTTACGTATTCATCTACACTTCTTTTTCCAAGTACTTTTTGAAGTGTCATGTCTCCAGGATAGATATCTTCTTTTACTTCATTTAAAAACATAGTAAATAATTCGATTTGTTCAGCATCGTTGAGTGTTTTTGCTTTTTCAGTTATCGTCGCTTGCAACTTATCTTTTTTCGCTTGGTCGCCATTATTTGCCACTAGATCCTTGTAAGCTGCCAAATCATGCATCATGGTATAAATATTCCCACGAAGTCCACTAGGTACAAGATGTGACATAACCCATCCATTAGGATTCAAAACTTCATAATGTTTTGCTAAGTCATCCCAATAAGTAATTCCTGGAGATTTAGATCTAATATAATTTTCCATCTCCGCTTTTCTATTGAACAAAGCTGGATCTTTTAATCCTTTTGCGATACCACCGAATGCCTTCATGGAATTTGCGACACCAGCTATTTCATTTAATAACTCTTGCGCTTCGTACTCTTTACTTGGATCTTTTTTGATTATATTGTACTTACGCATCATCATGTCATTTCTATTCTTTAGAAACTTATATTGTAATGGGTATCTAAAATCACGATCATAGCTAAGCTGAGAAACGGTTCTATATCTTTCTGTTCTACCTGGATTACCTACTACAAATACAGGTTCACCTTCAGCCGCTCCATTTTTATTAAACTTAAGATAATTGTCTTTTGTATTTAGTGGATTTCCATTTTCATCATATGCTCTCCAGAAAGTAGCATCTAGATTGTACCTTGGATACGTAAAGTTATCAGGATCGCCACCGAAAAATCCAAGATCAAGCTCAGGAATCCAAACTAATCTTATGTCACTGTACCTTTTGTAACCATAAATTGAAAACTTACCACCACTGTAAAAAGTAACTAACTGAAGTCTCAAACCTTTCCAATCAGCTTTCTCAGCATACATGGTTTCAATTTCCTTCAATGCCGCTTTTCTTAGCTCCATTTCTTCTGAATCACTTTTCGCACTTTTTGTTTTAGACTGGACTAAAGCAGTTATATCTTCTGCTTTGATCATTTGCTCCACAAAAAGACCTTCAGCTTTACGCTCATCTGCTAAGTTTTGGGCATAAAAACCTTGTTTGTCAAAGTTCTCACCTTCTTTCTGCAAAGCAGCTACGACATCTCTAGAACAGTGGTGATTGGTCATAATCAGACCATTTGGCGAAATAAAAGACGCACTACACCAAGTAGCAAATCTTAAAGATGATTTTCTAACGAAATCAAACCATTCATCCTCCACATCCATATTATAAGTGGCTTTTACCCATTCTTTTGGTGGGTTTTCAAAGGTCCACATTTTCCCAAAATCATAAGGACTTGCTTTCTTTTGGGCATGCATGCATGTAACACCGATAATTAATACCAGTAAAATTGAAAAACTATTTCTAATCATAATAAAATTATTTAGGTTCATTTGAAAAAGAACGTAAAAGTATAAAATTGTATTAATGTGAACGAATGTTTAAACAAAATATGTTTAAAACCTATTGTAAAAAGCAGATTAGCATAGTTTTTGATGAACTATGGTGTAATATTATTATGTAACCTTAAAATTTTAATTAAATGCGATTTTCAAAATTGTTTGTGGTATTGATGACCTTGGTGTTTGTAACATCGGGATGTGTAAGTAAGAAAAAACTAAATGAAGCTACCACTGCATTAGAAGCACAAAAAGAGTTATTGAGCAAGTGTGAAGAAAGAAGTGCAGATTTAGAAAAACAACTTTTGGACTTAAATAGAAGGTTGGAGACTTCTAATGCTAACTTGAAAAAAGCAACAGATGACCTAGCTTTGGCAAATGTAAAATTGAGTAGCCAAGAAGAACAATTGACTGTTCTGAAAAGTAGTAACAACTCACTTTTGGGACAATTGAGTAGTGCATCTGTGATCAACCAAGCTGGTGCTGAGAGTATCAAAAAATCTCTAGAAGCCATTAGCCAACAAAGTCAGTACATCAAAGATCTAACAAGAACGATGCAGTACAAGGATTCTGTCAATTTAGCTTTAGCGCTTAACTTAAAGAAAACGCTTAGTGACTTCAATGATTCTGATGTTTCTATCGAAGTAAAGAAAGGAGTAGTATATATTTCTTTGTCTGACAATATGCTTTTCAAGTCAGCATCTGCTGCAATCAATGGTGGTGCTGATAAAGTATTGGCCAAAATTGCAAAAATCTTAAATGACCAGAAAGATCTTGACATATTGGTAGAAGGACATACTGACAATGTTCCGATTTCATCTGAAACTGCTACTGATAACTGGGAGTTAAGTGCTAAAAGGTCAGCTGCTATCGTAAGGGTATTACAAAGTAAATACAAAGTAGACCCTTCAAGAATGACAGCTGGAGCTAGATCAGAATATGTTCCTAAAGAATCAAATGCAACGGCAGCCGGTAGATCGGCAAATAGAAGAACTGAAATCATTATTTTACCAAAATTAGACCAGTTCTTCAAGCTTATGGAAGCTCCAAAACCATAAATCAGGAAACTTTAGATATTTAAAATATTGATAAAAAAGGGTTGGATAGTTTTATTCAGCCCTTTTTTAGTTTCTGCTAGATTTATATTTCTTAATTCAAAAGAATTTATCATATTTGTGCTTTCTCCATATTAAAAGGAAAGTAAATGAAAGTCATATATACAAGTGCAGAGTGTTTTCCGGTGGCCAAAGTAGGCGGATTGGCTGATGTAGTCGGTTCATTGCCGAAATATCTTAGGAAAATAGGTGTAGAAGCTAGTGTGGTTATTCCGGCCTATGATATGCCATGGTTTGAAGGGAAACTTTATAGAATCGTGCATACAGGCAATTTTCATTTGGGTCAAGAGTATTTGTATTTTGAAGTTCGTTATTTTATTGATGATATCTTAGGGTTTCCTTTTTATACCATTCACATACCTGGTAAATTTGATAGATACGGTGTTTATGCTGGACATGATGGTAATTTTTTTGGTGATGAAATTTCGAGATATATATCTTTTCAAAGAGCATTTCTAATTTGGCTTCGTGATGGTCAAGTAGACGTAGATATTATCCATTGTCATGACCATCATACTGGACTGATACCTTTTATGCTTAAACATGCCTATGAATTTCAGTCATTAAGCCAGATACCTACAGTATTTACTATACACAATGAAAGGTACCAAGGCGCATTTAGTTGGAGTCAACAATATCTTTTACCAAACTTTGATAATTGGAAAAGTGGGCTATTAGATTGGAATAATGTGATCAATCCACTTTCGTCAGCAGTAAGATGTGTCAATAGAGTGACAACGGTTTCTCCTAATTACATGAATGAACTTATGTACGAGTCCTTTGGATTGGAATCGCTATTTAGATCAGAAGCGTGGAAATGTTCTGGAATTCTTAACGGTATTGATAATGAAGTTTGGAATCCTGCGACTGATCCAATGGTTGGGTATAAGCTTCAAGATGATCAGATTGAATTTAAAAAGCGAAATAAAGATATTATCTGTAATATTGCTGGTCTAGATCCTTCTTTGCCTTTATATGGATTTATAGGTAGATTAGTTTTAGAAAAAGGTGCTGAATTTATTCCAGGAATCATAGACACATGGCTTTCTAATCACCGCAATGCAAATTTTATTATACTAGGTACAGGTGACAAAAGTATTGAAGCATCACTCAAGGCAGTTGCCCAAAAACATTCTCGTAATGTAGCGTGCATGTTGGCGTACAATGAGGCTATGTCTCATAAAATATATGCCGGTTGTGACTTCTTACTTATGCCATCAAGGGTAGAACCTTGTGGCTTGAATCAAATGTTTGCCATGAGATATGGTACCATTCCAATTGTCAGGACAACCGGAGGCCTTAAAGATAGTGTAAAAGATATCACTGAAGAAGGTGGTGTAGGTATCAGATTTGATCATATGACTTTTGACCAAATGATTCATTCTGTATGGCGTGCATATGAATTATATCACAATACGACTTTCAAAGATCAATGTGTTATAAATGCAATGGCGCTTGATTACTCTTGGGATGCATCCGCTCAAAAGTATAAAGATATATATGCTGGTTTAGTTTTATAAAGTTGAATCTTTTTAGCCTGTAAGGCTACTGATTTTTTTGTTTTCAAGCATAAGGTCTATACTTTTTGCTATTCTTTCTTCTTTTATTTGCTCAGATTTTGAAGCAGCAATCCAATCTAGAAACCCTTTTTGATCAGAAATGGCAAGTTGCTTATAGAATGACAAAGCCTTAGGTTCTTCTTCCAAACAATCTTGCAAATCTTGCTCTAGTGTATTAGTATTTTGGTCAGCATATAAAATAATATGGACTGAATCTCCAACTTCTTTTTTTATTTTTTTACGAATCTCAGCTTTTACTGACAAAAAAAGAGTTCCATTTCCCATGGGCATGAGAGATTGGTTTATTATTTCATAATCATCAATTTTACCACTTACCTTTACCCATCCAAACCAAGCTTTTCTATCTTGAGGTATCTCAGGAATTCGAGCGAAAGTCCAACCGCCTTTCATATCAAACTTTTCAAGTACACATATTTTATCTACTAAAGGTTTCTGATTCATTACCGTGCTATACTTTTATATTGTTAAAATATGCTCATTTTTAATAACATTTGTTAGATTCCATTGTTAACAAGTTTGCAACAAAAGTATAAATAAATTGGATAATATTGCGATAGTTTGGTTTAGAAATGACTTAAGGCTTCATGACAACGAAGGATTAAACGAAGCATTACTAAAGGCAAAAAAGATAATTCCTGTCTATGTTTTTGACAAAAAGGTATTTGAAGGGAAAACATCTTTTGGGTTTGAAAAGACTGGCAAATTTAGGACAAAGTTTATTATTGAATCTGTGCGCGATTTAAGAGAAAATTTAAGAAAAAAGGGCGGGGATTTAGTCATCAGAATTGGTGATCCTGTCGAAGAAATATTTTCTCTGGCAAAAGAACTTAAAACAAGTTGGGTTTATTGCAATCGTGAACGCACAGCTGAAGAAATAAAAGTCCAAGATGATATAGAAAAAAAATTATGGTCAGTAGGACAAGAGTTACGTTTTTGTAGGGGCAAAATGCTATACTATACAGCAGATCTTCCTTTTCCAATCTCTCAAGTACCCGATGTTTTTACCACATTTAGAAAAGAAATAGAAAACATAGTGCCAATAAGGGAACCGCTGCCAGAACCGACATCTGTTCCATTTCTTGACGAATATTTGAATAGAGGAGAGCTACCTACCCTAAAAACATTCTTTAAAGACGACGTTGATACTAGTCAGCATATTGAAAATCAAAACTTTATAGGTGGCGAAACCGAAGGTATCAAACAATTAGACAAATATTTTTGGGAAACCAATAACGTGCAAAAGTATAAAGAAACGAGAAATGAACTATTAGGATGGGACTTCTCTACTAAGTTTTCAACTTGGTTGTCCGTTGGATGTATATCTCCAAAGTTAGTGATGCAGTACAAAATGAAGTATGAGTCAACTGTCAAAAAAAATGAATCTACTTATTGGGTTTATTTTGAATTATTATGGAGAGATTTTTTTAGGTTGATGGGCAAAAAATACGAAAACAAAATATTTCATCTCGATGGTATTCGACAAAAAGATCCAGGAGGTTCATTAGATATGGACTTGTTTCAGCTTTGGGCAACAGGGAATACAGGTGTACCATTTATAGATGCTAATATGAGGCAACTCAATGCTACTGGATTTATGTCCAACAGAGGAAGACAAAATGTTGCTAGTTTTCTCGTGAAAGATCTGAAGTTAAATTGGATAATGGGTGCTGAGTATTTTGAGTCAATGCTTATTGATTATGATCCTTGCTCTAATTATGGTAATTGGAATTATGTCGCTGGTATAGGTAGTGATCCTAGAGAAGATCGATATTTTAATATCCTTACCCAAGCAAAAAAGTATGATGCAAATGGAGATTTTGTAAGGTATTGGATAAAAGAACTAAAAAATGTTCCTAATTCCTACATACACACACCAGATCTTATGTCAGAAGGTGATCAGGATAAATATGGTGTTATCATTGGTAAAGATTATCCAGCTTCTATTTTTAGTTTTGAAAAGGCATATTAAATTGTTCTATTGATATCTTAAAGAAATACTAATATTTCTGAAATTTTGATAATTTTGTAACTTATTTAAGATAAATTACATTTATTAGGTGTAAATAATTAATTTTTAATATAAATCATTAAATCAAATTCAAACATGAAAAACTTTTTTTCAATTTTAGTTACGGTACTTCTTGTATCATCTAACTTTATTCTAAATGCTCAGAAAGTTCTTGAACAAGGTACAGTAAAAATGGAAATTACAGAAGTAAAATCTGAAGATCCACAAATGGCCATGGGTCTTGAAATGATGAAAGGTTCTCAAACTGAGCTTCATTTTAAAGCCGAGAAACATGCGACATATATGAACATGATGGGAGGAATGATGGAAATGAAAGTATTTGTAGAAAACGTAGAGAAAAAAATGAATATGTTGTTTGATGTTATGGGACAGAAAATGTGGATAGAATCTACATTAGAAGAATCTCAAACAGCTCAACAAAAGGAAATCGCATCTAAATCCAAAATAGATTACGATAAAAATGATACTAAGGAAATACTTGGTTATAAATGTTACAAGATGACGGTAACTAATCCTGAGATGGAAGGTACAACGTTAACTGGTTATGTGACAGAGCAAGTGAAAACAAAAGCTAATATGATACAAGGTTTTCAGTCTTTAGAATTTGCTGGTTACCCAATGGAGTTTACAGTTGGTAATCCACAGTTTTCAATGACAATGACAGCAGTTGATGTGAAAGATACTGTAGATGAAACAAAGTTGAAATACGACACCAAAGGTTATAAAAAAATGACCATGGAAGAATTCCAGAAAAGTATGGGTGGTATGGGAATGGGTTTTTAAAAGTCATTTCATAAATATAAAAAAGAGGAGGCTGTCTAAAAAGATAGCCTCCTCTTTTTTATTATACTGCTTTACAAATTAAGCTAATGCAAATATAATCAAATAAACAACTTAGCACATCAGCAATTCCCCAAACATGTGCAGCTTCAGCGGCATCAATAATTCCCCAAACTTGTGCAGCTTCGGCGGCATCAACAATTCTGCAAATCAACATATCCGCAATTAAGCAATTCCCCAAATCCGCAAATAAACAATTTTTGCAATTCCCCAAATCAACAATTCAGCAATTTTCGCAGTTCCGCAAATTCCCCAAACTAGCAAATCAACAATATTCACGACCACTTTTCACTTCCATTCGTAAAATTTTAAACAATTATAGCCGTTTTAATATTGTTAATCATATTTTTGCATCCATAATCGCTAAACCTATGCAGTTTTTATATCCCTACTTTCTTTGGGCACTCACGGCTTTAGCCATTCCGGTGATTATACACTTATTTTACTTCCGCAAGTTCAAAAGAGTTTATTTTACCAACGTTAGGTTCCTAAAAGAAATAAAAGAAGAAACTTCCAATCGCAATAAACTCAAGAACTTATTGGTATTATTGGCTAGATGTATGGCCATTGCTGCTTTAGTTTTTGCATTTGCACAGCCATTTATTCCTACGGGTGATGCCGTTAAAACGGGTGCAAATACGGTTTCAGTTTTTGTGGATAACTCATTCAGCATGACTGCCAATAGACAGGATGTGCCATTGCTTGATTATGCCAAAGAAAGGGCAAGATCGATCATAAGTGCTTACAGTGAAGAAGATAAATTTCAGATTCTTACCCATGATTTCGAAGGTAGACATCAACGATTATTAAGCAAAGAAGATGCTTTGAGCTATATTAATGATATCAAAGTGACGCCTACTGTGCAACCATTAGAAAGGGTTGTCAATCGTCAATCACAATTGCTAAGTTCGGCTACGACTAATAAGATCAGTTACATCTTGTCAGATTTTCAGAAATCCATCAGTGATTTGGGTATTGTACAAGATACAAGTATGGAAATCAATCTTTTACCGATACAGACAGCCCAACAAAAAAATATTTCAGTAGATAGTGTGTGGTTTGATGGACCGATTCCTGTATTGAACCAAAACAATAAATTGGTCGTCCGAGTTAAAAATAACAGCGGTGAAGATGCCGAACAAATAAAGCTTTCTTACAAAAGTGATGGTCAAGACAAACCCATAGGTATCCGAGATATTCCTGCCAATAGCTTCATTACAGATACGGTTGTTGTTACAGTAAAAAAATCAGGATGGCAGCAAGCTGTTGTTAATGTGACAGATTATCCTGTGCAATTTGATGATAATTATTACATTTCATTTTCTGTTCCTGATACTATCAAAGCACTTTTTGTGAACGAAAGTGGTCCAAATAAATACATGGACGCCCTTTTTAAAGGAGTGAGTTATTTTTCGCTTTCCAATCAAAGTGTCAATCAACTCCAATATCAACAATTTGCCAATTTTGATTTAATCATACTTAACGACTTAAAATCTATGACTTCAGGTCTGTCATCAGAGTTGACTCAATACATAAGAAACGGTGGCAAAGTCTTAGTTTTTCCAGGTAGCAATGCGGATATTACCAATTATAACGGATTCTTGAATATTTCGGGTGCAAGAGGTTTTACAGCCATCAATAAAACTAAAAAGGAAGTTTCATCCATCAATACGGAAGAGTTTATTTTTTCGGACGTCTATATAAATACAAAAACCAATCTTAAACTTCCTGTTACCACCTTATCGTTTGACCAGTCTAGCAATCAATCTGCCTTGGAAGAGAAGCTGCTTGTGTATAGAGATGGTAGTTCATATTTGAGTAAGTACAGGGTAGGCGATGGACAACTTTTTATTTGTGCAGGACCTTTAAATTCAGATGTGAATGACTTGGTTTTTAACGCAGAGATTTTTGTTCCTTTAGTGTACAAAATGGCTATTTCTACGACAAAACAGAAAAACCTGTCCTACACCATTACTAATAATGTAGTCATAGAAACAGACAATAAAAGGAAAACAGGTGACTTTGTATACAAACTGACAGGAGCCGACGAATTTATTCCTGGTCAAATACCAAATGGAAACAAAATTAGCTTAGACTTAAATAACCAAATACGTGAAGCTGGTTTTTATGACTTAAAATTGGATGAAGAGACTGTGGGGCAATATGCTTTTAATTATGATAGACGTGAATCTGATTTGAATATGTATTCAGAAACAGAACTCGAAAGTATCAATCCATCCAATCCGAAAATTAAAGTTATTTCATCAGCTTTGCAGGCAAATATATCAGGCACCATCAGCGAAAAAGATAAAGGTATCGTGCTATGGAAGTGGTTCCTTATCGCTGCCCTTATATTTTTGGCCATCGAATCATTACTCTTAAGATTTTTCAAAAACTAAATATCCATGACTGTCCTTATTAAGAATGTGACCATTGTACATGAAGGTTCTAAACATCACCTTCAAAAAACAGATATTTTTATCAATAATGGTAAAATAGAAAAAATAGGTAAAAACATTAAGGCAGCAGATGCAGAAGTAATCAAAGGAAATGACTTGTATTGTTGTATCGGTCTGTGTGACATTGGTACACACAGCGGTGAACCAGGTTATGAACACAGAGAAACCATTGACTCACTCACAAAAGCTGCATTGGCAGGTGGATATACGACTTTAGCGGTCTTTCCAAACAATAAACCCGTCACTCAATCCAAGGCTGACATCAAATATTTAAAAGACCACCCTGATAGAAATGGTGTAGAAATCCTACCCATAGGCGCATTGAGCAAAGACCTAAAAGGCGTCGACATCGCAGAATATATGGATATGATGTCCGCTGGAGCTATCGCTTTTTCTGATGGTATGAAGTCTGTGCAAGATACAGGCTTGATAAGCAGAGCACTACAATATGCAAATCAAGTAGATGGTATCATTATCCACCATCCAGACGATCACTACCTTAGTCAAGGTGGCGAGATGCATGAAGGCGACATGAGTACATCTCTTGGTATGAAAGGCGTTCCTGTGATAGCTGAGTTGAATCTGGTACAAAGAGATATTTTGATCAATGATTATAATAAAGGCACCATTGTTGAACATTGTATTTCTTCAGAAAGATCGGTAAAAGCCATCAAAGCTGCCAAAAAAGATGGAAATCGTATCACGGCAACGGTATCTTACCAAAACTTACTACATACAGACGAAGACTTAAATGATTTTGATACCAATCTTAAAGTTTCTCCCGTTTTAAGAGCTAAATCTGACAAAAAAGCATTGATACAAGGACTCAATGATAACACCATCGATGTCATAGTCTCTAACCATACACCATTGGACGAAGAAGCAAAAAACCTTGAGTTTACTTATGCTACGCCAGGTGCTACAGGATTAGAAACTTGTCTTGCTGCTACAATTGGGAGTTTACAAAAAGTAATCACCATTCCACAACTTATCCACAAGCTTACAGTAACTCCAAGACAAGTGCTAAAACTTCCTATTCCAGATATAGAAGTAGGGGCAAAAGCAAACCTTTGTATTTTTGACATGGCTAGTTCAGAAGGAATCATCAAATCAAATTTCCAGTCAAAATCAAATAATAATCCATACATTGGAAAAGATTTTGGAGTAAAGGTCGTGGCTACTATGATTGGGTGAAGTCACGTTTGTTTTTTCCCTATCTTTTCTTTTTAGATAAAATATTCTTGGACAGATTCTTTATATAATGACATGATGTTTTCACTTTATCTGACTATTGGTAATGAATTTTCCCCACCTTTTATATATGAACCACAACTTTACAATGTAGGTTTTGGTACTAAATTAATGCTACTATGTCAGTTTTGAATCATCAGTAATTTCTAAGCCTGAAAGGCTTGAACATGAATAACCTTAAGAATAACCTGCGGTAAAAAGTGCTCAAAAAACAAGCCTGAAGGGCTTGAATTTTAATAACCGCAGGTGTAACCTGCGGTAAAAATGACTAAAACTATCCTGAAAGGCTTGAACATGAATAACCTTAAGAGTAACCTGCGGTAAGAAGTGCTCAAAAAACAAGCCTGAAAGGCTTAAATATTAATAACCGTAGGTGTAACCTGCGGTAAAAAATGACTAAAAAACAAGCCTGAAAGGCTTGAATTAATTTTGAATATCCTGTTGAAATAATTACAATTTACCTGCAAGTTTTACAACAATAGATATTTGGTTTTTACTAATATAGTGTACACTCGAGTTTAACAGCAAAATAAAAGGAACGTACTGGAATACTAGTAAATATTGGGTTTAAATTTGATTTTTGAAAAAATGTATTACCAATAGCCATTCAATAGAATACATGTAATGCATCGGTGAAGTGATTTTATTGAATACGTATTTTAGTTATAATTTTTAAAATAAAATTGTGATAATTACCATTTTTATATCAAACTAATACTATATTTGTAAATAATTATAGAATTATAGATGCTTCAACACAATACAATCTATAAACGGATTATCTAGACAGATATGTATACCTTGCGGAGATTCGTGTTTTACTGTAACGAGTCTCGAAGATTGTGCTGTGCTAAATTTACCTTTTAATTAAACCTATAAAAAATGAACAAGATCCTTTTTGCGACAATTTTTTATGTCATATGGTGTTTCACTGATACGACAATTTCAGCACAATGTCCTAAAACATTATCCTTTTGCTCCCAGGAGGATGTTGATTCATTTCCGAGTAGATATAGAGGGTGTCATGTTTTTGACACCCTCTATATTGATTTCAGTCATTGTGTTGGTCTTCCTAAGGATATAACCAATTTGGATTCCCTCTCTTATATAAAATATGTAGGTTACTTGGTGCTAAACAGTGCATCGGATATATCTGATGTAAGCGGACTGAGCATGAATAAAGTCGATTATATGGAAATGCATATGCAAAAAAAGTGGATAAAGCCTATGAAGATTGATACCTTTGGAAGGTTAGATATAAATTTCCCCCAAGACACGGTGGCTGACCTTAAGCTTTTTGAGCATATTAAATACATCAATGGTGATTTAACGTTCATAGGTAATGCGCTTTTTGTACCACCTTTGCGCTTTAATGTCGGGGACGATTTTGATATAACTGTAGCAAGTAATCATCGGAAAAATGATCTAAAAAATGTCATGCCCCAAAAACCTAATAGTACTATTCATTTTAGTTTTATTAATAGTTTTAACTTAAATTGTGAATTAGACTACGACTTAGATAGCATTTACGGTTTTAGAATGTCAGGTTGCGATAAATTTAATTTGGGAAGTTTTAAAAAAGTAAAATATTGTAATGTGTTGAGATTTTTTAGCCAACGCGAAATGGGGCATGAACTTGAAGATTTCCAACTTGAAGATGTCAATTCCTTTATCGTTGCTAATAATAGAACACTATTAGATGGTTCTAAAATATTTCCAAATCTTAAAAATATTAAGGCTTTTCTATGGTTAGAAGAAAATGATAATTTGGAAAATTTAACTTTCTTAGATAATTGTGAAATACCAACAGATTTTGATTTCATTGCTGACAAGGCACTTATTAGAATTGAAAACAATGACTTGTTAGAAACTTGTAATAGCAATTTTCTTTGCCGCGCATTCAAAGAGTACCCTGATTCCATTAAAGTAAGGGGTAATTTTAACGATTGTAATGATGAATTGATCTTTAGTGAATGTAACCCGATAACTCCTATAGTAGATTATGCAGAAAATGAGATATTTATATATCCAAATCCCACTAGTGGAAGGATACAATTTAATAAAAATATGGGCCTATGCAACCTTTCTGCTTATAATTTGCAAGGTAAATTAGTCAAAGTAATAGACAAAATTGGAAGCGATGTCGAATTAATTGATCTACCAGCTGGTATTTACTTCTTGGATTTGAGGGATAATAAATCCATAAAACGATTTAAGTTAATTAAGGTCGATTAGTGATTTTTATTTAATAGAAAGACAGTGTAAAATGGTTTAACAGCTATGTTAGATTTATTAATTGGTTTTGATTTTTCTGTACTATGGTTATCAAATGGTTTATACAAAAGTATTAAAACTATAAGGACACCATGACGTATTTCGTAGAATTGCCAAGAAATCTAAACTCAGTTTTGATCTTCACAATACTCTTATGCTCATGATTTTAAAGATACTTCAATAGCCCTATAGTAAACGTGCCAATTTTCTGAACCAAATCGAATATCTTAATCTTCCCAAAGTATAGAGTTACATCATCTTTATAGAGTTTTGGACCTAATCAAAATCACTATTGGTGATAAGCTACGACTTAACTATGGTGTCAAATTCAAAAAATAGATAAAATCCTTATCTAACCTATTCCCGTTATTACCTACATATTTTGAATATCCTGTTGTAATATTTACAATTAATCCCCAGTTTTATTAAAGTACTTCTTCTTTTTTTAATATTACGGCGTACTTTTTGAATATTACGGCGTACTTTTTGAATAAGCGGGTTTAGTTTTTGAATAGTATGGCGTAGTTTTTTAATTAGCTAGTTTAGTTTTTGAATTATCAGGTGTACTTTTTGAATAAGCGAGTTAAGTTTTTAAATAATCAGGTGTACTTTTTGAATAAGCAAGTTTACTTTTTGAATAGTTAGGTGTGGTTTTTGAATTAGGAGGTGTAGTTTTTGAATAAGCGAGTTTAGTTTTTGAATAGTACGTTGTAGTTTTTGAATCATCATGAGTAGTTTTTGGATGGTTTATAATGATATTTGAATAATCATTTAATTTTTATAACAAAAGTACTTCCGTTCATTCATTGTATTATAAGTTTTTTGAAGAGTACTTGATAATTATTAAGTTATTTATGTCATTGCTGAAAATCTCTTAAATGGAAATAAAAACAATTAAAATAAAGTAGTCAGTTACAAATATAATCTTACTATCAGCTACGTTAGATTGAAAGTCATTATTTATAAAATTCAGATTTAGTTGTATAAAAGACTTGTCACTTTCTTTGATGGACAAATAAGACTACAACCATTTGTAAGAAACAGGTCAGAAAAATGAAGGAGTAAGTTTAATGATTGAAATACCTTACTTAATAACTACCTTATGAGTGCTGACTTCATTATTTACTATGACATTGACTAAATAAGTACCTTTTGGCCAAGTTGTTGCATCTATTTCTATGCCTTGATTTTGGCTATAATTGGATTTATTTTCTACATATACCTCTCTTTGCATCATATCATAAATACTGATTTGCACATCTTTAAGTACTTCATCATTATTTGCTATTTGAATGGTAAATAAGTTTTTAGTTGGATTGGGAAAGATGGTAATATTAGACTTTACAGAAGAATCATCCAATGTCGAACTAAGGGTAGTTACGTTTACGGTAAAAATATCAGTATACAAAAGACTATCACAATTGGTCAAAACACTTACTTTGATTGTATGTGTACCTGCTGAAGTCCATCTCACAAACAGTGAACTTTTGTCATTACTCCCCGATACTACGCCACCACTTAGTACTTCCCATTTATATGTGACATCTTCTTGTTTTATAATGTTAAATATAGAAATACTATCTGTAAACCCTATCGGAGTTCCTGTGATATCTAGTGGTGTCGGATTTACATTCACACAACTATTATAAACACCTATGTCAAAGTCACTATCCGTTCCATTTGCAAATCCTACGTGCCATACTCTGATAAAATAC
This sequence comes from Saprospiraceae bacterium UBA7687, assembly GCA_002482845.1. GTDB lineage: Bacteria > Bacteroidota > Bacteroidia > Chitinophagales > Saprospiraceae > OLB9. The sequence continues at coordinate 19,669 of DLGT01000033.1, read as the reverse complement.
TCCACACCTGACGTTAAATTATCCGCAAAATAAGATTCTATGCCGCCATAACCTGTTTCATTTATACAAGATAACTCCACCATGGCATTGTTACAAGGTCCAGAAAGCAGTTGAAAAGCGATATCATTACCTAATCCACTTTTTATCCTTATGGTTGCATGGTCAGTATTAGGAGTAAATCTATAAAAAACATCATCATCTTGATAACCTACACAACTAGGAAATAGGGAAGACGTAGCGCCACAAGTATTTCCTTTGATTGGCGTATAATTTTCTGAATATATAAGACTAGTAGCTAAGGTTCCAGCACCACAACCGTCATTCAATGGTTTGTTACAAGGTGCCACACATTGATCTATTAAATTAGCAACATCAGTTTTTATCTGTGACATGGCTGGAGCAAATTTTGCACCCGGACATTCCGTATAGCCCATAGGACATCCATCCATATGACCAATAATATGATTGGCAACCAAATCAGCACATCCAGCAGAAAGACGAATAGGTGTAAGACTTTGATCTAATGGTTCGATTAGTAATTCCGTAGCTTTCCAACCCAACAGTCGGATAAGTGTACTGTAAGCATTTTGTGTTGGAAAAGTATTGGTAAAATTGCCTAACAAACAAATACCTGCTTTATTACCATTACAAGCACACATGTGCGCACCACGAACATTCTGATCTGTCTGACCTACCCATGCTCTACCTTGATAAATCGTCCCATCAGGTGCCACGATCCAATTGTAGCCTATATCTCCCCATCCATTTGTATTGGTATGATAGTTCCATATACTACGCAACACAGCATCGTACGGTGGATTTGCCGTTCCTGCTTGGTGGTGAATGACAAAGTGGGTGATTTTACTATATTGAGGCTCCCATAAGGGTGCATTCAATCCATCTGGACATCCCCAATCTACCCTGGTTTTAAAATCTAGGGTAGGGCAGTCCATTTGGCGAGGCTCAATGATGTTTTTTGGTTGATGGTCTTTACTTTCGATGCCTATTCCAGGATTAAAAAAGTCAAATCTTAATTTATGAATATTGGCATTTTCTGTTTTGAGTTCTACTTTGTACTGAAAATAAGAAGCATTATCCTCCAAAAAGAGTAAAGTACTTATTTTATCATCTGCTTCATGGTTTTCATGATCAAATTCATGTGCATGGCTATCTAATGAAAATGTTTCCCAATCAGTCCACTGCATAGAATCTTTTGACAATCGATATGAAATAACAAAATCTTCTAACCATATACCATCAGCAGTAATTTTGGCAGCAAGCGTGATAAATGGTGTTTTTTCAATAATGGGAATCGTATAAGGTAATGAAATTAGCGCTTTCTCCGATGTTGTATTTGTATTGATAGAACTATTTAAGGTAACTAATTGTCCATTTTTTCCAGATAGTTGTTGCGAATTATGAAAATCATATTCTTTACTGACGGCAAAAGACTTTTGCGCCATACCTTCGTTCATAAAGCCCAAAACGAATAAAATATATATAAATTTATGGAAAATAGAATGACTTAATTTCATGGCGTATAATATTAATATGATTGCTTAGATGGTCAAATGTACTAATTATAAATGGAATTAATCCTATTAAGTTCATTGTTTTAGACCTTCTCAACACTGATTATTGATCCAATCTAAAGACAATTTTTGAATTCCATAAACCATTGATTTAGTAAGTTTTGGGTGATAATTTACAATTTCTTATTTATTTGACCTAATTTTGCACCGCAAATACCAAGCAAATGAACGTAAAAGGCATCCTTATTCCCATAGGTGGAAACGAAGATAAAGGGATCGAGAAAAGTGAAATTTACACCTTAGAATATATCACCGAAGGCATATTGGCAAGAGTTGTCAAAGAAAGTGGTGGTAAAGATGCCATGATAGTTGTCATACCTACGGCATCTAGTATTCCTGATGAAGTCATAGGTAATTACAAAAAAGCTTTTGCTAAATTGGAATGTACCAATGTTCACATTTTGGATATACGAAAGAGAGAGCAATCAGAAGAAGCAGATAGTATTGACTTAATTCGTAGAGCAAATTGTATTATGTTTTCTGGTGGCGATCAGTCAAAGATCACGAGCAAAATAGGAGGTACAATCATTCACAAAATAATGTTAGAAAGATATCAGAATGAACCCATCGTCATCGCGGGAACGAGCGCAGGTGCAATGTGTATGTCTAGAGAAATGATATCAGGTGGTAGCAGTTCTCAGTCTTTTTTCAAAGGTGCTGTTGGAATGTCCAAAGGAATGGGCTTTATTCCTAAGTTAGTGATTGATTCTCACTTCATTTCTCGTGGAAGATTCGGAAGATTGGCGGAAGCAGTAGCAAGATTTCCTAAATTAATTGGCGTAGGTCTCGCTGAAGACACCGGTTTAGTCATTAAGAACTGTAATGATTTCGAAGTGATAGGCTCAGGAATGATTATTTTGTTCGATCCTAATAAATTACAACACAATAATATCGAGATTCTAGAAGAAGGCACACCCATGACGCTTACAAATCTCACCACTCACGTCCTTGCAAATGGTGATCGATTTAACATCGAAAAAAGAGCGATCAAAGTATTGCCTATGGATGCTGATTTTGTAGGCCTTTATTCTTTGTAAATAAATATTCCTGACTCATTATTAGATTTTAGGTACCCGCGATACATACCTTCTGTATTGAAAGGAAGGGTTACGTTGCCATTTTTATCTACTGCGATTAGTCCACCATCTCCACCAATTTTCAATATTCTATGATGTATCACTTCGGCAGCAGCTTCAGCTAAATTCAGCCCTTTATGTTCCATCAAGCAAGAGACATCATAAGCCACCACACCTCTGATAAAATACTCTCCACTTCCGGTACAACTTACTGCACATGTGGCATTATTGGCATAATTTCCGGCACCTATCATGGGACTATCGCCTACACGGCCCCATTTTTTATTGGTCATTCCTCCAGTGGATGTAGCAGCTGCAAGATTTCCAAAAGCATCACATGCCACAGCACCTACTGTCCCGAACTTAGAGTCTTTTTTAAGACTATGATCTAATTGGAAATGATCACTATCTTTAATTTCTTGCCATTGTTGGTATCTTAGTTCGTCATAAAAGTAGGCATCATCTTCAAAGGTATATCCCAATTCTAATGCAAACTGACGAGCACCTTCACCTGCTAAAAAAACATGTTCAGATTTTTCCATCACATCTCTAGCAAGCAAAATGGGATTTTTAATTCCCTTTAATAAAGANNAGGATACAGCACCCGCTTTAAGCGTGAGACCTTCCATTATCGATGCGTCCATTTCATGACTTCCAGTTGCCGTAAACACACTGCCTCGTCCAGCATTAAATAGTGGAGAATCCTCTAATATTGTGACAGCTGCAGTTACCGCATCTAAAGAATTACCTTTATTTTCTAATACATTATAACCAGCGTCAAGTGCTTCTTGGAGTACACTTTTGTAGGCAGTTTCTTTTTCGGATGTCATTTGTCCTCGTAATAAAGTACCTGCGCCACCATGGATGGCAATAGAAAATGGATGCATCTATTTTAATTAAAAATATTAAACAATGGAATTTCAAACACCAAAAACAACTTCTCCGCTCAACTCTTGTTCCTTCAACTTTGTCACTAAATCCAATGCATCAGGTATAACATCACTACAAACAATGATCAATGATCCCTTTGTTGCATTCTTAACGGCATGAAGTATGGCTTCTTTTTCAGAAGGTATGATGGTGGTTTTTTTATCAGGATGTGCTGATTTTATACCATTATTAATCATTTCGATCAATTCTTGTTCTGTTTTACCACGCAAATTTTTGTCTTGTCTAATAATAATCTCATCACACATATCGGCAATGATTTTACCCATTTCATTATTATCTTCGACTCTTCTATCGCCTATACCTGCTATGATTCCTACTTTATTTGTGGCTTCTATATTGTCAGTAAACTTCTGCAAAGCCTTCATCCCAGCAGGATTATGTGCAAAATCTAATAATATTTGGAAGTTTTGAAACTGAAACATGTTTAACCTCCCAGGTGTCTGAGATGGCGAAGGGATAAAAGTTTCTAAAGCCGCTTTCATATCTTCTATGCTGATACCTTGAACGTCGGCTGCTATAATCGCAGGTAAGATGTTTTGGATCATAAAGGTCGCTTTCCCACCATAAGTGAGTGGGATCAGATCAGCTTTCATGACGCGCATCTTCCATTCTCCACGACAAAGTGTGACATAACCATTTTCAAATACAGCGGTGATTCCTCCTTTCCTTTGCAGTGCTTTTATCCTTGGATTATTTTCGTCCATAGAGAATAAAGCCAAATGTGAACTAATATTCCTGCGCATATCGTAAACAAGATCGTCATCTGCATTTAAAATGGCGTATCCTGATGGTAAAACTGTTTCAGGGATGACACCCTTCACTTTAGCAAGTTGATCTAATGTGTGAATTCCTTTTAATCCTAAATGATCGGCAGCTACATTTGTCACAATACCTACATCACAATGTGCAAAAGCAAGTCCAGATCTTAACAATCCGCCGCGCGCACACTCCAATACAGCAAAATTGACCGTTGGATCTTTTAAAACAAATTCAGAACTAGCAGGACCTGTGCAATCTCCTTTCATCAGCATCCTATTTTGAATATAAACGCCATCACTTGTGGTATAACCAACTCTATAACCATGCATTTTGGCCATATGGGCGATTAGACGACTTGTGGTTGTCTTGCCATTAGTACCGGTGATAGCTATAATAGGTATACGACCTGTATCTCCTTGTTTTGGGAATAATTTATCTACCACAGGAGCTGCCACATTTCTAGGCAATCCTTTGGTGGGCGCTAAGTGCATTCTGAATCCTGGTCCAGCATTTACTTCTAGTACAGCGCCACCAGTATCAGATAGTGGTTGACTGATATCACTCGTCATGATGTCAATTCCGCATATATCTAAGTCTATAATTTTCGATATCCTTTCTGCCATGGACACATTCGCAGGGTGAACAATATCTGTGACATCTTCAGCAGTACCACCTGTGCTTAGATTGGCGGTGTCTTTTAGAATAAGTCTCATACCTGAAGGAATGACAGAATCTTCCGTAAATCCTTTTGCTGAGATGATGGTTTTTGTCAATTCATTTAAAGTGATCATGGTCAATACATTTTCATGCCCATAACCTCTTCTTGGGTCTGAATTGACTTCATCTATGAGTTCTTTGACTGTTGATCGGCCATCACCTATGACGTGGGCAGGTGTTCTTTTGGCAGCTGCGACAAGTCTGTGATTTATAACAAGGAGTCTATAATCCTCACCCGTGATATATTTTTCAACGATTACTTTTTGAGATACTTGTTTCGCTGCGTGAAAAGCAACTACGGCATCTTCATAGTTATTTATATTTACTGTGATGCCACGACCATGATTTCCATCGATGGGTTTGATGACTAATGGGAATTTTACGTACCTACATGCTGCTTCTAGACTGCTTTCTCGACTGATGATTTCACCTTTTGGCACTTCTACTTCAGCTTGTTGTAGTAGGAATTTAGTATCTTCTTTATCACAAGCAATTTCCACACCGATACTACTTGTTTCACTAGTCACAGTAGCTTGTATTCTTTTTTGATTAGCACCATAACCTAGTTGGCAAAGAGAATATTTATTCAATCTTATCCACGGAATGCCACGGCTTGCTGCTTCTTCGACGATCGATCCAGTACTTGGGCCTAATCGACCACTTTCTCTTAATTCACGCATTTGCTGAATGTCAGGTTCTAAGTCATAGGCTTCATCTGCGATAAGTGCTTCACAGATTTTGACGGCTGCTTCAGCGGCATATCTTCCTACATTCTCTTCGATGTAAGAAAAAACGACATTGTAAACACCTTCTTCCCCATAATCTCTTGTACGTCCGAATCCTGTATCCATTCCTGCGAGTGTTTGGATCTCTAAAGCTATATGTTCAATTACGTGGCCCATCCAAGTACCTTCGTCTACACGCATAAAAAAACCACCATCACAACCTTCAGAACATCTATGAGAGTACATTGTAGGAAACATAGTTTTGAGACGATCACCAAATCCAGGAATTAAATTTGATGGCTTGGTTTCCATATCTTCTAAATCCAAAACCATGACTATAAGTTTGTGTCTTCTTATTGACCAATAATTAGGTCCGCGCATGGCATTAATTTCTCTTATTTTCATGGATTGTTTTGTTTTTGATGATCAAATATTTGGAATGGTGAAAGTACAATACTTTTACAATTTGTTAACAAATATCAAATATTTATTTTTTTGACTTCCCACAATTAACAAGTAAATACCATGAAATAAGGCAGAAAAAAAATAATTTATAAATAATCTTCCGTTAATAATTTTTTAATTTTATACTTTTGACCCATCAAAATCAAGTATGTATTATGGAAAATAATTTTATTTTCTCTGAAAGTCCTGAACCACATATCCAAAGAACTAAAGAAATTATTAAAAAGTATCCTCAAATCAAGGAATTGATGGGTAGGAATCCTTATACTTTTTTATACATTGCCGGCATTGTTTCGACACAAGTTGGCCTATCTATTTTATTAAGTGACCAAAGTTGGTGGCTAGTATTGCTATGTGCATACGCTATTGGAGCTTTCGCAAATCATGCTTTATTTACATTAATACATGAGTGTTCGCACAATATGGTATTTAAAAGTAGGGTGGCAAATATTTGGGCAGGAATTCTTTGCGACTTACCAAATGCTGTTCCGAGTTCAGTACAATTCAGAAAATATCACCTTAAGCACCATGCATTTCAAGGACATTATGATATAGACGCAGACATACCAAGTGTATGGGAAGCTAAATTAATTGGTAATTCATTCTTAGGAAAAGCGATTTGGTTATTATTTTACCCAATATTTCAAGTGACAAGACCACCAAGATTAAGAGAAATCCAATTTTCAAGTGTTTGGGTTTGGGTAGACCTTGTAGTGGTAATTGGGTTTGATCTATTATTAATTTACTTTTTCGGTTTAATGCCTATTTTGTATTTAGTCGCATCATTTTTCTTTTCAGTGGGACTTCATCCATTGGGAGGAAGATGGATACAAGAACATTATCTGACGGATTCTCCACAAGAGACATATAGCTATTATGGACCTTTAAATAAACTTGCATTTAATGTAGGATACCATAATGAGCACCACGATTTTTCTTATATTCCATGGAATAAGCTTCCTGAGATTAAAAGAATAGCGCCAGAATATTATGATACATTGACATACCACACTTCTTGGTCATCATTGGTTTGGAAATTTTTATCAGACCCAGAGATTTCTTTGTTTTCTAGAGTGATTAGAGAAAATAAGGGAAATGTTAAGGTAACTTCATCTGCTGAACAAGATTATCACGATCAAATAAGAATTAAAGAAGCCGTTTAATAATGGTATAACGTTCTAGATTTTTACAATTTGGTGATATATTTTTAGGAATTGTCGTAACACTTATTTGTAAATTTACGTTAAAGTTTGAGTAAGTATCAAATTAGTTTGATACTTTACTTAATTTTACGCTGTTTAATTTAATAATGAACGATATGAAGTATTATTTTCAAGTTGTATTTATTTTGGCAATAAGTTTTTTAATGTCAAATGATGCTAATGCACAATTAAGAAAGAAAACAACGTCTTCTAAGAAGGAGGCTAGAATTAAAGAAAAAGAAGATAAACCAAGTTTGATGGAGAAAATTAATCCTGAACTAAAATTTGGAAACCTTGGCTTCTTTAATGGATTGTCTATTTCTACTAAATTGAATGTAGGGTATAAAATTAGTGAACGATTTACTGCGGGTTTTGGAGGAAAGTTATTTTATGATCAATTTGCATTGACAGGTCCAGATCCATCAGTTTTTGATTACGGTGGATACCTATTTGGTAGAGGTAAAATCACCAATGAAATTTATGTACAAGCAGAATATGCGTTTATGAATTACGCAGCTGATCCTGATGGTTTTAGAATTAGAGATCTGACAATAGATCAAAAATTAAATTTCCCTTTAATAGGCCTTGGTTATATGAGCGGAGCAGGTAAATGGAGATTTGGTGTAGAGCTATTATATAATACTAATGAAACAGCAAGAGATATTCAAAGATCAGTTATTGAATATTGGTTTGGAGCTAGCTACAATTTTTAGTATTTTTGGTGGAATAAATATTTAATATTTACATGGTTAAAATCGGTAAAACAGACTTGGGTGAATTTCCCTTACTTCTTGCCCCAATGGAAGATGTAAGCGATCCACCATTTAGAGCTGTTTGTAAGCAACAAGGTTGCGATTTAATGTACACCGAATTTATCAGTGTAGAAGGTTTGATCCGTGATGCTGCCAAAAGTATCCAAAAACTTGATATCTATGATGACGAGCGCCCTATAGGCATTCAGATTTTCGGTGCGGAAATAGAATCTATGTCCCTAGCTGCAGAAAGGGTAGAAGCTGCAAATCCTGAGTTACTTGATATCAACTTCGGTTGCCCTGTAAAAAAAGTAGTTTGTAAAATGGCCGGTGCAGGTATATTACAGGATATTCCTAAAATGATCAAACTTACTGAAAAAGTAATTAAGTCTACATCGCTACCGGTGACTGTAAAGACTAGATTAGGATGGGATGAGAATACTTTAAATATTGAGGAGGTAGCTGAGCGATTACAAGATATAGGCATTAAAGCTTTGTCCATCCATGGTCGTACTAGAAAACAAATGTACAAAGGTGAGGCCGATTGGACACTTATCGCAAAAGTAAAAGAAAACCCAAGGATAAATATTCCAATATTCGGTAATGGTGACATCGACAGTCCCCAAAAAGCTAAAGAATATAGAGATAAATATGGTGTAGATGGCATCATGATAGGTCGTGGAGCCATTGGATATCCGTGGATATTCAGAGAAATCAAACATTATTTTGCCACAGGTGAAATATTAGATCCACCTACCATCGAAGAAAGGGTAGAAGTGGCTCGTACACATTTTATGAAATCTATAGAATGGAAAGGAGAGAAAACAGGTATTGCAGAAATGAGAAGACACTATACAAACTATTTTAGAGATTTGCCAGGTGTCAAAGAATTTAGAGCTAGATTAGTGTCAGGGACAGAAAGTGCACAAATTAATGATATCTTGGATGAATTAAAAGAACACTACCAAGACGTTTTAATGTTTGATTAATTAAAAGTGAAAACAAGAAATTTTGGTATTCAATATTAAACCATATGAAAGGAAAGTATTTGAATTGATTCAGCAGTCAGCTGCAGAATTAGATTTTCCTGTTTATGTGGTTGGTGGATATGTGAGAGATAGATTATTAGCTAGAGAATCAAAAGACCTTGACGTTGTTTGTGTCGGCGATGGTATTGCACTAGCTGAAAAACTTGCTTCTAAATTAAGACCTTATCCACATATTGCTGTTTACAAAAGATTTGGAACAGCTATGATACGTCATCAAGATTTGGAAATAGAATTTGTAGGTGCTAGAAAAGAATCATATCAATCTGACTCAAGAAAACCAGCAGTTGAAAACGGAACTTTAGAAGATGATCAGAATAGACGAGATTTCACAATAAATGCGATGGCTGTAAGTCTTAATGAAGATGATTATGGCCAGATTATCGACCCTTTTAATGGTTTCTATGATTTGGAAAAAAAGATTCTAAGAACACCTTTAGACCCAGATAAAACTTTTACGGATGACCCGTTGAGAATGATGCGTGCCATCAGGTTTTCGACCCAATTGGACTTTACGATAGATCCAATTACCCTAAAATCTATTAGTAAAAACAAACATAGGATAAGCATTATATCCAAAGAACGGATCAGCACTGAATTAGAAAAGATTATACTTTCACCGAAACCTTCCGTTGGGTTCAAACTGTTGTTTGATACTGGCCTCTTACATTTGATTTTTCCTGAAATGACAGCTTTGTATGGTGTAGAAATCATCAACAAAATTGGTCACAAAGATAATTTCTATCACACCCTTGAAGTGTTAGACAACATTGCAGTAGACTCCAAGAATCTTTGGTTGCGTTGGGCAGCTATATTACACGACATTGCAAAACCACCAACCAAAAGATTTGATCCTAACTTAGGTTGGACTTTTCACGGCCATGAGGCTTTAGGTGCTGCAATGGTACCTAGAATATTCAAAAAGATGAAGTTGCCACTAGACGCAAAGATGAAATATGTTCAGAAATTAGTGATGCTACATCTTCGTCCTATTGCACTTACGAATGAAAAAGTAACAGATTCCGCAGTGAGAAGACTTTTATTTGATGCGGGAGAAGATATTGATGACTTGATGACTTTGTGCAAAGCAGACATTACTTCTAAAAATGAAGGTAAAGTACAGCGTTATAAAGAGAACTATAAAGTCTTGATGGAAAAAATCAAAGAGGTCGAAGAAAAAGATCATTTACGAAATTGGCAGCCACCTATCACGGGTGATGACATCATGCGATTATTTAAACTTCCACCTTCTAGAGAAGTAGGTTTATTAAAAACAGCTATAAGGGAAGCAATTTTAGAAGGTGAAGTCGCCAATAATTATGATGATGCTTATGCTTATATGATGGTGAAAGCGAAGGAATTAAATTTAGTTTAGACTTATTCACAAGAAAATCTTTTAAAATATAAATTACAAACTTGGAATAAATATATTTACATTTTATTTTTAGAATTACAGATATCTACAAACTTAACTTTATGGACTATAAAGAGAATTTTAGTTTTACTAAACAAGAAAGAAGAGGTATTCTTACCTTTTTTATCGTAACAATTATAACCGTTTCTGCTATCAAATTTTGGCCACGGTCTAGCACTTTGCCTGAGCATTTTGATGCAAGTGTGTATTACTTGCCAGAAGATTCTATTTTGTCAGAGCAAAATGATTATGTGGATAAATTTGACTATGAAAGTGATTACAGCTATGATAGAACACCTAAAACTGAGACAAACAAAACATTTCAGAAGTTTGCTTTTGATCCCAATGTTATTTCAAAAGATTCATTAATGCTTTTAGGATTTAGTTCTTTTGGTTCTACTTCACTAGCCAATTTCAGAAGTAAAGGAGGCAAGATTAGAGACACTCAGAAATTTAAAACCATTTTTGGGATTGATACCAATCTTGTGAATGAATTAGAGCAATTTATTAGCTTTGATGCTGCAAAAACAGTCTATAAAGAAGATTTCAAACAAGTAAGTAAATTTAAAAAGGAAGTAGCTGTTATCGAAATAAATTCAGCAGATAGTCTCCAATGGGAACAAATACCTGGAATTGGAGCATATTTGACATCCAAAATTCTAAAAAATAGAAGTAAATTAGGTGGTTTTTTAAGCATAGACCAATTGACGGAATTAAATATCATTCAAGATAGTGTCTTCCAAAAAATAAGTCAGTATCTAACAGTTGATAAAGCTTTGATTACAAAAATAAACATTAATACAGCTGATTATAAAACCTTTGTATCCAATCCATATTTTACCAAAGAAACAGCGAATGCCATCTTAAAATACAGAAAACAACATGGCGATTTTCAAGATGTAAAACATATCAGAAGGATAATCTCCATCAAGGAAGAAACAGGAGAAAAAATATTGCCCTATTTGAAAGTAGAGTGAATTTCAAAATGAAAGAAACACTAATCATTATTTAACTTCCTAATTAATAGAAATAATGGATAGCTAATCACTAAAAATACTAAAGCATAAATACTACTATCGATATCACTATAAACTGCTCCACCTAAAAACAACAAACTCAAGACGATCAATAATATAGGAAGATACGGAAACCAAGGAGCTTTAAAAGGCCTAGGTAATTCAGGTTCATCATATCTTAGTTTTATCAAAGCTGCAAAACCTGCTGCATAACTGAGTACAAAAAAGAAGGTTGCTATATTGGAAAGTTTGTCACATGTATCCTTTCCGCTGATTATTAATAATATAGACAATAAGGCGGTCAGCGGCATTGCAACTGAAGGCGTTCCCATGGCATTAACTTTTGTGGTTGCCTTAAAAAACAACCCATCTCTACCCATGGAGAATACTACCCTTGGTGCAAACATGATTTGTGCATTTACAATCCCAAGTATCGAAATCATCAGAAACAAAGTAATTATCTTAGAATATCCATCTCCAAAGATGTAGCTGATAGTATCTGCAGCGGCTAGTTTAGAATTGGCTAGTTGATCGGCAGGTAATACATAAAGAATCGCACCATTTACTAATAGATAAATCACAATAATCGAAACCACACCCATAAGCATTGATTTTGGTAACGTTTTGACAGGATCTGCATTTTCTTCAGTAAAGTAAGTAGCTGTATGCCATCCATCATAAGTATAAAAGATGGCTTGCAATGCGCCAATCACACTTACAATGGTCATTGGAATGACTGTATTTGTTACGACTTGGTTGACTTCAGCACCAGTTGGATTAGAACCGAAAATAAAACAAACAATTACAAATAACAGTAGTCCTAATCCCTTTATTAATGCAAGAATTTCTTGAGATTTACCTGCAGATTTTGTTCCTAACCAATGAAACAATGTTAATATAATAAGTAGAAAAATTGCAATGAATTGTATAAAGTCTACAGTATTGGGTAACAACAGACCAATATATTCACTCATAGTGTAAGCGCCAAAACCCAATGCTGCCACAGTTCCAAACCAACTTGTGATTCCTGTCACAAATCCAAAATAATTACCAAAAGCTCGTTTTGCATACACATACCATGAACCAGCTTGAGGCATTGATACAGCAAGTTCTATGGCACATAAAACACCAAGTATAGCATAAATACCTACAGCCAACCAAAGTAACATAATAATCCATGGTTCACCAATAAGGGCTGCAATTTGACCAGGTTTACGAAGAATCCCTGTCCCAATGGTACCTCCAACCGTTACAGCAACTCCAAAACCTAAACCAAGTAATTTTAGCAGTTGATTGTTTTGATTTGACATTTTATGTAATTTATGTATTATTGTTTTGAAATTAACCAGAAGTATGATCAGAAATAATATACCATTTACCATCAATCTTTTTCCACAATAAAGTAAAAAAGCCAGAAGGTTTGTCTTCTTTTCTGACAAGCGTATATTTACCAATTATAAAGGCTGTATTGGTGCTTATTAATTCAATCTTTTCAATATCAAAAGATAATTTACCCATGATTTCTGTAGTCTGGTAAGATTTTTTATAATTTTTAAGTGTTGTCTCCCAGCCATATTTTACGCCAGACTTTCCTATGAAAATTAGGCTATCAGATTTCCAATATCCTTCCATAAAAACATCTATGTTACCACTATTCCACGCAAGCTCTTGTTTTTTAAGCACTTGTAGAATGGCTTTTTTATCATCATTTTGATGTTTATTTACACTACAGGAAGACCATAGAGTAAGGAAAAATACACACATTATTAATGCTCGCATAGAAGTGTTCGATACTTAAAGTTCCAAAAGTATATAAATTATTTTACTTACTTTATAAATAGAATTTTTTTATCGGGTGATTGTTACAATTCCACAAACGCAAAAGAACTTAAAAGCTATTCTGTAAATATTAATTGGCGACAAAATACAAATGTCTATATTTACCCTTTAATTTAAATATTTCAAAACATGAAGACCAATCTAATTGATAGCATAAAAAATAAAGCTTCTGAATATCTTCCCGAAATTATCAAAATCAGAAGGCACCTTCATAAATACCCTGAACTTTCTTTTGTTGAGAAAAATACATCAGATTATATTGCTGAAATATTAACAAATGCAAATATTCCTTATACGACAGGGTGGGGAGGTCATGGATTAGTTGCTAATATTGAAGGATCGATTAATGGGCAAGTGATAGCATTAAGGGCTGATATGGATGGTCTGCCAATTTTTGAAGAAAATAATGTACCCTATAAATCAGCTAATGAAGGAGTGATGCATGCGTGTGGACATGACGTTCATATGTCTTGTTTAATTGGTGCGGCATTTATTTTGAATGATCTAAAGGATTCATTAGTAAATAGTTATAGACTTATATTCCAGCCAGGAGAAGAGAAATTACCAGGAGGTGCAAGTTTACTTATATCAGAAGGTGTTTTGCAAAATCCTAAACCAAAATCTATTCTTGGTCAGCATGTTTTTCCATCTATGGAAGTAGGGCAAGTTGGAATTAGAACAGGATTATACATGGCATCATCTGATGAAATATATATAGAAGTTAATGGTAAAGGTGGTCATGCTGCAATGCCTAATGATATTGTTGATACTATTTTGGCTTCAAGTCAAATTTTAATTGCACTTCAACAAATAGTTTCTCGTAAAAGTAATCCAGCTATTCCAACTGTGCTAAGTTTTGGAAAAATAAACTCTGTCGGTGGTGCAACTAATGTCATTCCTAATAAAGTTTTAATAGAAGGGACTTTCAGAACAATGGACGAGAATTGGAGAAAGGAAGCCCATAATTTAATCGTTCAAATAGCTCATCAAACAGCAAGTTCGTATGGTGCAACATGTGAAGTAAAAATAGAAAACGGTTATCCTTGTCTAATTAATGATCATGATTTCACCCTAACCGCAAAAGGAAAAATGGTAGAATATTTAGGAAAAGAAAATGTAGTAGATCTTCCAATAAGGATGACTTCTGAAGATTTTGCCTTTTATTCCCAAGTCATTCCTGCATGTTTTTACAGATTAGGTACAGGCAATGCTGCAAAAGGGATAGTTTCACCAGTTCATACGTCCACTTTTGATATAGATGAATCAGCCCTTGAAATTGGTATGGGATTAATGGCTTGGTTGGCCATTGAACAATAGTTTTATGCTACTAGAGTATCTAATTTAACTATTTTATCATGATTATTTCTATCTATTATGCAGTTTTATATTATATGTAAAAAAATATAATATAAAAAATATTAATACATAGTTTGTTCATTCGGATATATTTTATAATTTTGCGCAATCTCTAGATAGGTCATACTACATGTTTATTTTAACACAACTTATATCAACATAATAGATATAGGTTTTTGCTATAATATTTCAAAACAAACAACCATGATCTATCAAAAACCAATTAAAATCTCAGGGAAAGCTAGGCTACGTATTATATCTACATTTTTTTTACGAAAAAATTAATTTCATCATTCTAGTATTACATCTTGTGAAAACAATTTGAACATAATCTCTATATAATCAAACCCAATTCTGAACTTCAATTCCCCAAATTATGGTAACGAACCTAAACTTTTTAAAATTCAATCCAAAGTTAATTATACTTTCGATTGTATTTTTTTGCGCTCAAATCTCAAACGCACAAATTGCTACTAAAGCTGAAATAGCTAGAGCCTTAGTTAAAAATATTTCCGCTCAAATAGGCGTAGATACCATAGACATCAACAATATGACCCTGTCGTCAGAATCTTTTTCTAGGAAAAGTGGGATTCATCATATTTATTTTGACCAAAACATACATCAAATAACCGTTCATGGTGCAATTTTAAACGCACACGTAACTGGTAATGACCAATTGGTCCATTACGGAACTAGGTTTGTCCCAAATGTAGGTAAATCAACCAAACTTGTTACTCCGGTTATTACATCAGAAAAAGCAGTGGAATTTGCAGCATTGCATTTTGGTTATGATCTAGGTGGTGGAATTATAGTAAAAGAGTATAAAGGTGGTCCTTCACAAGAAGTTATCTTTGAGAAAAGTACACTGTCTCTAGAAGACATACCAGTTAAATTAGTTTGGCAACCTTTAGAAAACGGAAATATTGCTTTAGCTTGGAGCGTGAGCATTTATGAAGTTTCAGCACAAAATTGGTGGAATGTTAGAGTTGATGCATTAACCGGAGAAATTTTAGATCAAAATAACTGGGTGGTAAGCTGTGATTTCGGTCCGCATGAGTCTGAATGTAGTCACGAACATAATGAATTAAATACTAAGAATAAAAGATTTAGACCAAAGTCAGGTATCTCAATGTTTGAACATATTAAGTTACAAGCATTAGCTATGTCTACATTGGATGGTAGTTCTTATAGAGTATATCCAGAACCTGTTGAAAGTCCTAATCATGTAGCACCTTTTCCACCTGCTGATGGTAGGGTGTTAGTAAATGAGCCAGCAGATCCTAATGCTTCGCCTTTTGGATGGCATGATACAAATGGCGCTATTGGACCTGAGTTTACAACAACACAAGGTAATAACGTGCATGCTTACACTGATATTGATGCTAATAATATGCCAGATGCAGGATCTAGTCCTGATGGAGGTGTTGGTCTTGATTTTTCTTTTCCATTAGACCTAGCACAAGACCCTAGTACATATAGGCCAGCAGCCGTGACAAATTTATATTACTGGAATAATTTTATCCATGATTTTGCGTACGAATATGGTTTTGATGAAGCGGCAGGAAATTTCCAACAAAATAATTATGGAAATGGCGGTTTAGGGTCTGATTATGTACAAGCTGAAGCTCAAGACGGTTCTGGAACAAACAACGCAAATTTTGGTACACCCAATGATGGTTCAAGACCAAGAATGCAAATGTATATAGGTACAAATCCAAATCCAAATGTGGATGGTGATTTAGATAATGGTGTAATTGCTCACGAATACGCTCATGGTATATCCAATAGATTTACGGGTGGTCCTAATAATACAAGTTGTCTTGGGAATACTGAGCAAATGGGTGAAGGTTGGAGTGATTGGTATGCACTGATGACCACATTAAACACAGGTGATATGGGAACTGATTCAAGAGGAATTGGTACATATTTATTTGGCCAACCAGCAAACGGTCCGGGTATTAGACCTACACCATATTCTACTGATTTGTTGATCAATCCAGCTACATATGATGATATTAAGACATTGGCAATTCCTCATGGCATTGGTTATGTTTGGTGTGGAATGATATGGGATTTGACCTGGGCTTTAATTGATGCACATGGCGGCAGTGTTGGTTTTGAAGAAGCAATGCTACTTGTAAACGAAGGAATGAGATTACAGCCATGTAGTCCTGGGTTTGTTGATGGGAGAGATGCAATACTTAGCGCTGATATGATATTATATGGTGGCGCAAATCGTTGTCTAATTTGGGAAGTATTTGCAAGAAGAGGATTAGGATTTAGTGCTTCTCAAGGTAGTTCTAATAGTAGATCTGATGGTACAGAAGCATTTGATTTACCACCATCATGTTTCTTAGAAATAACACCTGAATCTGTTTCAATTTGCCAACCTAATAATGCTGTTTATACATATGAAGTTGGAGACGGTTTTGCTGGACCTGTAACTTTAAGTATATCAGGAGTTCCTGTTGGTGCTAATTTTACTTTTTCCACCAATCCTATTACAGGGCCGGGAACTGGTACATTAACAATATCAAATACATCAGCTGCCTTGCCTGGGAATTATACCATGACTGTCACTGGTACAGATGGAGTTAGTCCTGTAAATAAATCAATAGATATTTTAATTCAGTCAGCTGTTCCATCAACTCCTAATTTATTGTTACCTTCCAATATGTCTACAAATGTTGTAGATCCAAACTTGACATGGGATGCCATTCCAACATCTGAAAGTTATGATGTTCAATTAGCTCTTGATGCTGCATTTACAAACATTGTAAGCACAACAACTGGAGTTGTAAATACTAATTTTCAAACATCAGGCCTTAATATAGTTACAACTTATTATTGGAGAGTAAGGGCTGTCAACGCTTGCGGAACTGGTATGTTCTCTACAGCGTTTTCATTTACCACTGCAAATATTGTTTGTAATACTACAGCTAGTACAAATGTACCTATCTCTATTCCTACTACTGTTGCAACCATCATATCAACCATCAATTTATCAGGATGTGGCGGTATTATCTCAGATATTAATGTAAAGAATTTAAATATAACTCATACTTGGGTATCAGATTTAGTTATCAGACTCACAAGTCCTCAAGGAACTACAATTACCTTAATTGATAATCCATGTGGTAATGAAGACAATATGTTAATTAATTTTGATGACGAAGCGTTATCAGCAGGATATCCTTGTCCACCAATAGATAATGGTAATTATATTCCTTTGCAATCTTTATCAGCATTTGATGGCGAAAATTTTCTGGGGACTTGGACATTAACAGTAGTTGATGAATTTAATCAGGATGGTGGCTCACTAAATAATTGGAGTTTAGAAATTTGTGGAAGTGATATACAGACTGTCACATGTTATGCGGATTCAGATGGTGATACTTTTGGAAATGCATCTAGTTCTATGACTTTTTGCGGTACGTGCGGAACAGGTTTTGTTCTGAATAGCACTGATTGTAATGATCAAAATATTGGAATTAACCCAACAGCAACAGAAATTTGTAATGGTATTGATGATAATTGTAATGGTCAGTCTGATGAAGGAGATGTTTGTATGTCAGCTCCTTGTTTTTCAAGATTGTATGCTACTTCACCATTTCAAGATTCTCTTTGGACATTTGACAGTTTGACTTTCCAAGTTATCCAAAGAGTTGGGCCGACGTTACCAGGATTTACTGTTCTTGGCATGCAAGGCTTTACAAAAAATCCTGTAACTGGTGTATTTTATGCTATCGTGAGAGTATCTGGCGTAACAGGTAGATTACTTTGTACTTATGATCCAGTTACCACTCAGTTTACTCAAATTGGTAATTTAGGCGCTAACTTCTCATCAATTACTTTTACCCCAACTGGAAAATTGTTTGGTGTAACAGGTGACGGCGCAACACCTAGTGAAACGCTGTTTGAAATAAATCCTATAACGGGTTCAACAACGCTTTTAACTGCTCTAGGGAATGGGGCTGACGGCGAAGTCATTTGTTACAATCCTGATGATAATATGATTTATCACTGGTCAGGAAACACAACAGTTGTATTTGAAAAAATACTTCCTACACCACCGTATACCATAACTAATATCAATTCAGGAGTCGTTAGTGGGGAAACATTTGGTGCTGTTTATGTTGGAAATGGTACTTTTCTAACTAGTAACATTTCATCAAGTTTTAGGAGAGTTACAACTACTGGAATGTGGTCTCCTAGTTTTGGGAGCTCACCTGATGATTTAAGAGGTATGGCTTTTGGAAGTCTACAAGGTGATGTGGTAACTTGTTATTATGATTTTGACGGTGACACTTACGGCACTCCTGACAGCACCATGGTTTTTTGTGATGTTTGTGGAGTGGGTTTTGTTCTAAATAATACAGATTGTGATGATGATAATGTAAATATTAATCCAGGTGAGACAGAACTATGTAATGGTATTGACGATAACTGTGATGGGATTGTTGACGTAAGTGCAACTGTAAATCCTGTGGCTAATCAATCAGTTTGTAATGGTTTACCAACTGCTGCAGTTTCGTTTTCGGGTACACCACAAGGTGTGGTATTTAACTGGACGAACAATACTCCAAGCATAGGTCTCGCAGCAATGGGTACAGGCAACATAGCTGCATTTACAGCAATAAATACAAGTACAACACCAGTAATAGCTACCATTACGGTTACACCGTCAATTACAAATGGAGGTATTACTTGTACAGGTAATCCAATAACCTTTACTATCACTGTTAATCCATCTCCAACA
>DLGT01000157.1 GCA_002482845.1 Saprospiraceae bacterium UBA7687 | reverse complement strand
GCGATGTACGGTTGTAATTCAATAATTCTTAGTAGCGGGAACAGGACTCGAACCTGCGACCTTCGGGTTATGAGCCCGACGAGCTACCAACTGCTCCATCCCGCGATCATGACACTACATTTAGAACTTTATTTAAACCCTTATTTTGTAATGGACTGCAAAGGTAAGGCTATTTATCACAAAACCAAATTTATTCGTAAAAATAATAATAAAAAATATTTATTCATCACTTTTACTACACCATATCAGTTTATCTATCTACCTTTGTTACATCCTATTGGGGTGCTTAAGTTTTGCTTAGGCTGAGATCATACCCATCGAACCTGGTCAGGTAATGCTGACAAGGAAATTTATTTAACATCTTACTTAAGATATCTCATTAGGATTTTATTTAATATATTAATTATTTAAAATGAGATATTTAATTCTTTCCCTATTTTTATTTCCTTTCATTCTATCTGCACAATTTAATGTGTCAGGTACGATTGTAAATGATGGAGGCGAAAAACTTTCATTTGCTACGGTCTTCTTGCAAGGCACAACATTTGCTGCATCTACAGATGATAACGGTTACTTCATAATGCGAGATGTACCACAAGGTTCCTACAATTTAGTGGTCAAGTTTATTGGATACCGAGCGTATAATACAGTGCTACAAGTGGATGACCACTTCGAAACTAAAATTACCCTTTCTGGAGATATATACAACTTAGATGCTGTGGAGATTTTGTCCAATCGGGTAGGGAAGTACGGACCTTTCACCCGTCAAAATCTAGATAAAACCCAACTCCAAAAAGAAAATCTTGGTCAAGACGTTCCTATCATTTTACAATGGACACCTTCTATGGTGGTCACATCAGATGCAGGTACGGGAATTGGTTACACAGGTATGCGATTGCGTGGTTCAGATCAGACTAGGATTAATGTGACTTTAAATGGTGTGCCCGTAAATGAAGCGGAGTCACATAATGTATTTTGGGTAGACTTACCTGATTTATTAGGTTCTGTAAATAGTATTCAGATACAACGTGGCGTAGGTACATCTACCAATGGTGCTGGAGCTTTCGGTGGCACAGTCAGTATCAATACATCAGATGTTCGTGTCAATCCTTACATCGATGTAGCAGGTACTTTAGGCGCTTTTGGTACTAGAAAGATAAGTGTCAATGCAGGTACAGGACTAATTAATGATCGATATGTGTTAGATGCTCGATACAGTAATATTCAGTCAGGTGGATATGTAGATCGTGCTACGGCTAATCTGAATTCACTTTATTTCTCTGCGGCAAGGGTAACAGCTAAGTCATCACTGAGATTTAATGTGATCAGCGGTAAAGAGATCACATATCAGTCTTGGTATGGTGTACCGCAAGCTAAACTCGAAAATAACCAAGAAGCACTTCTCAATCATTATTATAATAATCTTGGAAGTATTTACAAAACACAAGAAGATTCTGTCAATCTGTTTTCTTCAGATCGCAGATACAATTATTACACCTATGGCAATCAAATAGATAATTATCGCCAAACTTACTTGCAATTGTTACACTCATTGGTCGTAAATACTAAGCTTAAAGTAAAAACCACCTTATATTATACCAAAGGTGGTGGATACTATGAAGAATTTCGTGCCAATGATAAATTGTCCAATTACAATTTTCCCGACATCACATTCCCTGATGATGGCATTATTTCACGGACTGATCTAGTTCGTAGACGATGGTTACAGACGGATTTGCTAGGTGCATTATTTGATGTCGAGTATCAGTGGCATCCAAAGGTATTGGTACAAGCAGGACTTGCAGGTAATCAGTATTTTGGAGATCATTATGGCAATGTGATCCAATCAAAAGATAGTATTCCTGATTTTGACAAAACTAGAAGGTATTATGATAATGAAGGTGAAAAACAAGATATCTCTGCTTATCTTCGAGCAATGTGGACTTTGAAAGATCGATGGACCCTACATGGTGATTTACAATTACGCAAAGTAAATTATTCAGTAGCTGGTATAGATAATGATCTTAGGAATATTGATTTGACAGATGATTTTCTATTTTTCAATCCTAAAGTAGGTGTCAATTATGCATTAAAGTCTAATCAAAACCTTTACGCTTCATTGGCTGTAGCCAATAAAGAACCATCTAGAGGAGATTTTATAGACAATGCCTTTGGGGATATCCCTGTATCAGAAAGACTTCAAAATATTGAATTAGGATATCAATATCTAGGTGCCAAAACTCGAGTGGAAACGAATGTTTATTTTATGAATTATAAAAATCAACTCGTACAAACTGGTGAACTTAATGATGTAGGCGCAGCCATCAGACAAAATGTAGACAAAAGTTTTCGTTTAGGTTGGGAAGGTAGTATCACCCAACAATTAGGTAAATACTTCGCCATCCACGGTAATTTAGCCTTGAGTGCTAATAAAATAAAAGCCTTTGACGAAGCAATATTTGATTATACAGACGGTTTCGAAAAAGTTATCATTGCGCACAAAAACACAGACATCTCTTTTTCTCCTTCGGTTGTTTCTGCTATTCAAGTGATGGTCAAACCAAAAACAAACTTAGAGATCGAGTTTTCCACTAAATTTGTTTCAAAACAATACCTTGACAATACTTCCAATGAAGCTAGGTCTTTACCTTCTTTTCATTACGAAAACCTAAGAGTTGCTTACACCATATCATCCAAATATTGGAAATCTGCAAGTGTAACACTAATGGTAAATAATGTGTTTGACATTCAGTATTCGAGCAATGGGTATACCTATAGTTATATATTTAATGACTTGATTACAGAAAATTTCTTGTATCCACAAGCAGGAAGACATTTGATGTTCGGTTGTAAAGTAGGATTGTAAAAAGGCATTTAATTGGACTTGGAATGTTAGCAATTGCTTCAAAAGTGATGGTTTGGGAAGTCAGAAATGATGTATTTTTTGTAAAACTGTAGTTTTTAACAGTAGCTTTACAAATATTAATTTATTATTATTTGATATCAATACTCATTTCTTTACCTTTGTGGGTGTAACAGAATCAATATTCCCAATTTAAAAAGCAATTTCCAAACAAGTTGAATGTTGCTTTGTTGGATATAGGAATAATATTTATTATTTTTAAATTTAACAGTCGTATCGTTTTAATTGGATAAATTCATTTTACATATTTAAGTTGAGTTGTCCATTTTATGACTTTACATCTTTTTACAAATACCATTTTATGACTTTACTTACCTTAATTACTTATATCGCTATAGTTTCACTCGTTTTGACTTTGATCATGATTTTTGGAATTAAAGTACAGAAATCAGCAGTGATGACTTATTTGCAGAATTTCACAGGGATTCTTTTTTTATTCTCAGGATGGGTCAAAGCTGTCGATCCACTAGGTACTGCGATCAAAATGGGAGATTACTTTGCAGAATTTAATGCGACATTTGCGGATACATCTTTTAGTTTTATAGCACCTTTATTTCCCTTTTTAACCAATTATTCAACTGCTTTTGCCATCGTAATGATCATCTTTGAGATCATCTTGGGTATTATGTTGATATTGGGAGATAGACCTAAACTTACCGCATGGTTATTTTTCTTATTAGTTGTATTTTTTACCTTCCTTACAGGATTTACGTTTTTAACAGGATATGTACCGGGTGATGTTAATTTCTTTAATTTTTCAGGTTGGGGAGAGTACAAGGTTAGTAATATGCGTGTTACAGATTGTGGATGTTTTGGTGATTTCATTAAGTTAGAACCAAGAATCTCTTTCTATAAAGATCTTTTCTTGATGTTACCTGCGATCTACTTTATATGGAAACATGCTGATATGCACACAATTTTGGATGGAAAAAAAAGAAATACCATTTTATTTACGTCTACTGTTTTATTGGTATTGTATTGTTTTTACAACTTCTATTGGAATGAGCCACATATGGACTTCAGACCCTTCAAAAACAATACGAATATAGCAGAAATCAAAAAAACAGAAATAGATGCTGCCAATGCTGTCAAAGTGGTGGCTATGAAAATGAAACATAAAACAACAGGCGAGATTAAGGAGTTTTCTTACGAAGAATATCTTAAAAACTTGGCAACATTGACAGAAGAGTATGAGACTATCGAACAAATAAAAACAGAACCAAGTATCAAAGCGACAAAGGTTAGTGAGTTTTCGATCTTCGACTTTGAAGATAATGAGATGGCGGATGTATATTTAGCCAATCCAAAGCCACACTTCATGATTCTAATTTCAAAAGCAGACTATAATGCAAAATCTGCTAAGCGAATGGTACAAGATTCTACTTTTGTGATTGATACAGTTAAACAAGATAATGGTGGTTTTATAGTTGTCAAGAAACTTAAAGGCGTCGAGGAAAAAGAAGAGACTTATTACGAGGTGACTTGGAATGAAGGATTTTTGGATAGAATGATTAATACCATCAAACCATTATATCTAGCAGCAGCCAAAGATAATGTAGAAATGTCGGTCGTTATAAGTGGTGTCGATGCTGAAAAAGCAAAATCTCTTGCAGAAGCCACGGGAATAGATGTACCATACTATACTAGTGACGAAAAGTTGCTCAAAACTATCATGCGTTCCAATCCTGGTATCATCCTTTGGCAGAATGGTGTTTTAATACACAAATGGCATTACAAGAAGCTTCCTACTTATCAGGAGATTAAAAGCATGTATATTAAATAGGTATTTATTGATTGGTATGTTTTAGTTCTATGGGTTATTATTGGTAAATATAAACTTTAACCAATTATACCCATAGTTATAAAATTTAAAGGTAGATGTTTTTCACTAGTTATCAAAGTTGTGCATATTGGGTGTCATATTAGTCAATCCATAAATAAATCATAACATACTGTGAATAACGAATATAAAAAATTTGTAATTTAAAATGTATTGCTATATTTGCACTTTAATGCTAAAGGTACAGTTTTCTGAAATTAAAAGTAATTTATAAGAATGTTAAGTAGAAGAAATGTGAGAATTAAAGTGATGCAGGTATTGTACGCCCAAAACCGTGACGAATCACTTACTTATGAGGCAACCATAAAGGATTATTGGAAAAAAATAGATGACAGTTTTGAACTACTCCTTTTTTCTATTTACAATCTAATCCAAATCACAAAGTCAGCATCGGACGATTTTGAGAAAAGGAAGTCGAAACACTTGCCGACAGAAATTGATAAAAAATTTACTCCCAAGTTATGGTCTAATGAGATGATACAAGGATTAGTAAAAAATAGTTTATTGATCAAAAAGTTTGAGAAAAGTGGCTTTGCGCAAAAAGTAGATAAAGATCATTTCAAAACCATCTATTACGAATTTGCCAAAGAAGATGTCTACAATGAATATGTAGTAAAAGAAACTAACACGGACGAAAACTTAGAAATGTTGCTAGAATTGTTCCGATTCTGCAGAAAGAATGAGTTATTTAATGAAATCATAGAAGACCATTTTGTCAACTGGGAAGATGATAAATCTCTTATAATTGGTGCTATCAAAAAAGTTCTAAAAGCTTTACCTTATGACGATGATAAATTCATTATGGAACACTATCCAGATGAAGACACATCTAAGGATTACGGAGAATTTTTGTTAAAGAGAACTTTTAACGATGATAAAGCGTTATTAGGTTTGATAGAGCCTGTATTAAAGAATTGGGACGCTGAGAGAGTGGCTATTTTGGACATGATCATGATCAAAATGGCTATTTGTGAGTTTCTACATTGCCCTACGATTCCTACTAAGGTGACACTGAATGAATATGTCGAGTTGGCAAAAAATTACAGTACATCCAAGAGCAAGGAGTTTATAAATGGCGTTTTGGATAAGTTGTCTCAGGATTTGATTAGTACAGGTAAGATAGTAAAAGAAGGTAGAGGTTTATTGGAAGAATAATTTTTTAACACTTTAACCCATATAACATGTCAAACACGAATTTCCCCCGATTTGTGTTACTGTTGAGTCTCTTAGGATTCAGCCTAACACTTAGCTCCCAAGCTAATAAACAAGTAAGTATACTTTATAATACTAAATTAGTACTTGCAGAGGTTTCCCCTGAAGGGAAGGTACTCCGAATTATTGACGATACAGCAGATGATCTTAAAGGTTATGTGCTAAAAACACAAGATTATACTGCTGTACCCAAAGATGAAACTAAACCAGTTGTAGTAGATAAAGTATTGAATAACAAATATATCTATGCAGATATAGATCCTACGTTGATTTATTTTGAAAAAAATGGTGCCATTTTATCAGATAAAGCCATTGAATCATTAGAATCCACTATTAAATATCTAAAAGCGGATCCTTCACTACGTCTATTAGTACAAACGCTGGATGTTCATGCTGCATCTCCTTTAAACAAAAACAGGGTATCGGCAGTTAACACATATCTCAAAATAAGGGGTATTGGTGATGAAAATACCGTTTATGAGCCATTGAAAGGTGAGACCAACTTAGATGAAGTAAAGATTCAATACATCAAAAAATAATATTTTTTGACTTATCATCTACTTTTATTCTCAAAGATATATATAACATTATATCTTTGTGCCCATGAATGATTTAGTGATAATACTTGATTTTGGGTCACAATATACCCAACTAATAGCTAGAAGGCTGCGAGAGTTGAATGTATATTGTGAGATATATCCTTACAATAAGTTTCAGGAAACCCCAAACCTGAAAGCAGTGGTACTTTCTGGTAGTCCATTTTCAGTCCTTGATGATAACGCGCTTGACATTGACCTAAGTCAAATTGTCAATAAATACCCTGTTTTGGGAGTATGTTACGGCGCACAGTTACTATCACACAAACTGGGTGGTACAGTACTTAAGTCTGAAAAAAGAGAATACGGTAAGGCTACCATGACCATTATTCATCAAGACCGTATATTTAAGGACGTAGATGATTCTACACAGGTATGGATGTCTCATGGTGATTCAATTACAAAAGTACCAGAAGGGTTTGAAGTTATTGCAAAAACATCAGATATAGTGGCAGCATACAGATCTTCAGATGGTACTTTTGATTATCCAATATATTGCCTCCAATTTCATCCAGAAGTTACCCATAGCTTACAAGGCAAAGACATTTTATACAATTTTGTGCATAATGTGGCAGGAGTTAATTGTTCATGGACACCTGCATCTATGGTGCAAGAGACCGTGGCAAAATTGAAGGCACAACTTGGTAATGATCATGTCATGATGGGACTCTCAGGTGGTGTAGATTCTACTGTAGCAGCTACATTGATTCACAGAGCCATTGGTGATAGACTCCATTGTGTATTTATGGATAATGGATTGCTCAGAAAAGATGAATTTGAAGAAGTGTTGGTTTCATATGAAGGTATGGGACTAAATATAAAGGGTGTAAGAGCTGCTGATAGATTTCTTGATCAATTAGAGGGAGTATCTGACCCAGAGGCAAAACGAAAGATAATCGGTAGGATGTTTATCGAGATATTTGAAGATGAGTCGCACGCGTTGCCAGAAGTAAAATGGTTAGGTCAAGGAACCATATATCCAGATGTTATTGAATCTGTATCAGTTCATGGGCCTTCAGTTACAATTAAATCACATCATAATGTAGGTGGATTACCAGATATTTTAAAGTTGCAACTTGTAGAGCCACTCCGAATGTTGTTTAAAGATGAGGTTAGGAAGGTAGGTGCTGAGCTTGGCGTTCCACCACATTTATTAAATCGTCACCCTTTCCCAGGTCCAGGATTAGGTATAAGAGTATTGGGTGAAATTACAAGGGAAAAAGTAAGTTTGTGTCAGGAAGCTGATAAAATATACACAGACAATCTTAAGAAATCAGGATGGTATGACAAAGTATGGCAAGCAGGCGCTATTCTGCTGCCTGTGCAGTCAGTAGGTGTCATGGGAGATGAACGAACTTATGAATATACAGTAGCTTTAAGGTGTGTAAATTCGATAGATGGTATGACTGCTGAATGGAGTCATTTACCTTATGAATTGCTAGCCACCATATCAAGTGAAATAATTAATCAGGTAAAAGGAATAAACCGAGTAGTCTATGATATCAGTACAAAACCACCTGCGACTATTGAGTGGGAATAATATATGCTTTGCAATTTTGACCCTTATCTTAGTATCGTGTGGTACAAAGAAGGTAGTAACTAATAGTGGGACTAAAGATACTCCGGTTGTATATGATACGTCTAAACCTAAACCAAATACTACTAAAAGTACTGATAAAGTAGTTGTTACTGACAGTACGAAACCTAAGGTAAAAGTCGATACCATAGAACTTAAGTATCCTAAAAACCCTACGCCTCCCATTGTCATAAAAGCACAACCACAACCTTCAAATAAAGGTGGATTATCTTTAAAAGATGTTTATAATATTAAATTACTAATACCTCTTAATTCTGACAATTACAGTCCTAATGAGATGGCGCAGTCAAGGTTTGTACATTTTTATGCAGGCGTTATGAGAGCTTTAGAAAAACTAGATGATGAAGGTATAAAGTTTAATATAGAAGTTATTGACACAGAAGAAGGTACAAAGCCGTTACAGGAAAAAACGAATGAAATTTTAAATGAAGGAACAGATCTTGTAATTGGGCCTTTTGAAAGAGATGATGTCAAAATGATGGCAGAAAAGTGTAAAGAGAAGGGAATTCCCTTGGTATCGCCTTGGCAAACAAGTACTAAGATCACGAACGAAAATCCGTATTACATTCAAATGAAGCCTAATCTTAAAGAGCATTTCTTAAAACTTGCCTATAGCACTGCATCAGAGTTTAAAAAGGGTGAAGTTTTTATCGTTGGAAAAAATAATAAAGAAACAAACTCTTGGATATCATATTTTCAAGATGCTGCGGCCACATCACTTAATGAAAGTTCAAAAGATTTTTATACACCTTATTATGTAACAGATGACAGTCTTTCTACAGGACCTACAGCATTCAACAGGTTGCTTAAAAATCCAAAGGTGAAAGCTATTATTCTACCAAATTACTCCTATTCTGATGAAAGTTTTGCATATTCTGTCCTCAGAAGATTAATGGCTGAAAAAGGTGGTAAACAAATTATCGTTTATGGAATGCCCATGTTATTTGAATCTGAAAAAATAGAATTTGAATATTATCACGCATTACAAATGAGAATGGTAATGTCTGACTTTGTAGATGAGAATCAATCAGATATAAGAGCATTCAGACGTGAATTTCTAGATCTATATGGTGAAATACCAACACAAGATGCTATCAAAGGATACGATTTGATGTTGTATATCGGTAGGAATATATGGAAGTACGGTGTGAATTTTCAGAATTATTTAGAATACGAACCTACCTCCTACATGCAGAGTACGTACAATATCAAAAAAGCAAAATCAGACGACTCACCTACAGCTAACGACCTGGATGCATTTGATTTTTATGAGAACAAACATCTAGACATTATAGAATTTAAAGGAACAAAATTCCATAGAAGAAATTAGAAAGCATGCAAAGACCAGTTACTAAAGAGAGAGAGCAGAAATTTCGTTCCACTATTGCAAAAAGACAAAGTGACCTTACTGTTGTTCTCGAGAATGTAAATGATCCTCATAATATAGGTGCTGTAATGCGGTCATGCGATGCAGTGGGAATAAGTGAAATTTATATAGTTTACACGGACGAGAATAGAAATAGGAGTCGTAAATATATTGGAAATAATAGTGCATCAGGTGCTAAAAAGTGGGTGAAAGCGCATTTTTATAATGATTTAGAAAGTTGTTTTGCCGATGTTAGGAAAAAGTATGACAAAATATATGGTACACATCTAGATACTGACTCAGTGTCGTTGTATGCCCTAAATATGAATGAAGCGGTTGCCTTGGTTTTTGGGAATGAGCAAAGAGGTATTTCTGAAAATGCATTAAAATATCTGGATGGAAATTTTATCATTCCACAACATGGTATGGTACAAAGTTTAAATATTAGTGTAGCATGTGCTGTAACCTTATTTGAAGCATCAAGACAAAGAACATTAGCAAACAAATACGATCAACCTTTTGATGATCAAAATCTCAAACACCAGGAGATGTATGAGACGTTTTTGGACCAACATTATTTATATGTACCTGATAAATCCGAGTAGATGACATATTTGGTAGTATTTCACCTTGGATTAATCGAAAAATTTTACATTAAAACACAGAATGGTTATACATTTGCGTAAACTTAATAATAAATGACAATTAATCTCAGAGAACTTTTTGCAGTATCAACTGATATGAATGACAAAGTATTGATCAAATTGCTAACAGCAATTAAAGATGGTCTACACAAAGAGTTCGATTATATCAAATTTAAGCAATCTTACAAAGGTCTGATAGCTTTGGGAATGGATGAAAGTACAGCAGCCAAGAGTGCTTTTATTACCGCATCCACTATGGGGATTACTAAAGATAAATTATTACTTACAGTACAACATTATAAAAATGTGCTGAATAAAGAGAAGGAACAATTTGCATTAGCCTTAAAAAACCAGATAGCAACTAATATTGATGCAAAATCAATGGAAGTCAAACGTCTTCATGAGAAAGTAGAAGAGAATAAAAGAAAGATAGCTCAGTTAGAAAAAGAACAGACACTTATTGCTGCTGAGATTCTAACGTTAGAAGAAAGTGCAAACAGCTCTAAAGCGAAAATTGAAGAAACTAGAGACAACTTTAAGGCAACTTTTGATTTGCTTTACAAAGAAATCGAAGAAGATGGATTGTTATATGATAGAATTTTATAAATTTGATTTATAATTTGATCAAGCTATCCAAAATTAGTTTATTTTTACAATCAAAACAAACAAAATAATATGGCAAATTTTCCAAACACAGAATTCAAACCAAAAACTTTTTGGCAAAAACCTGAGGGAACCACGGGAGCAGTTTTCTTGATGGGTATTATAGGTGCTTTAGGGTATGTATTATTTAAGTTTAGTGCACAGATATTGGCAATGCTAAGTAATACTATCGGTATTGTGGCTTTGCTTGCTGTACTAGGTGCAATTATTTACATGGTTCTTGACCCTAAATGGCGCACGCTTGTATCTTATATGTATAAAAGTGTGATGAGATGGATCACAGGTATATTTGTAACCATAGATCCGATTGGTATATTAAAAAATTATATCAGTGACTTACAAGACAATCTTACCAAAATGGGTACTCAAATCGGTGGATTAAAAGGTCAAATGAGAAAGTTGATCACTATTGTAGAAGAAAATAATAAGGAAATCAGTAACAATATGGCTATCGCTCGAAAAGCAAAAGAGCAAGGTAATGAAAGTGCTATGTTGTTATCAAGCAGAAAGGCAGCGAGACTTCAAGAAAGCAATGAGAAGTACACAGCTTTGCATAACAAAATGTCAATCCTTTATAGAGTATTGACAAAAATGTACTCAAACTCTGAAATCTTATTAGAAGATACGACTGATCAAGTAAAAGTAAAAGAGCAAGAGCGCAAAGCGATTCGTGCAAGTCATTCTGCAATGAGATCAGCAATGAGTATCATCAAAGGTGATGCAGATAAACGTGCGATGTTTGACCAAGCAATGGAAGTCATTGCTGATGACGTAGCCAACAAAGTAGGTGAAATGGAGAGATTTATGGAAATGTCTTCTGATTTTATGAATTCGATTGATTTGCAAAACGGCGTCTTCGAAGAGCAAGGCATGAAAATGCTAGAAGAGTACGAACAGAAATCAACTCTATTGTTATTAGGAGGTAAAGAAAAATCAGATGATATTTTGGAGTTAAAGCAACCAACTATTCAAACGAGGGGTACTGATAGTCAATACGATGGTTTATTTAATTAAACAGTATTAACCATTGTCATTCGCAGATTAAAAGATAATAAATCATTAAAATTTAAAGAGCACTTACCAAAGTTTGGAAGTGCTCTTTTTTTATTAAAGTTTAGTATATGCATTATGAACGCATTTAATCAGCAGTAACCTTTTATTAAAGAAATATCGAAGTTTAACATTTTAAATACTATGGAAATAGAATGATAGAAATTGAATTGGATCTTTAATTAAAAACTGCTTCATATTTCATTCCTTTATCATCAGGACCTAAAGGCACTAAAAATACAGGAATGTTGCCTTTCTCAGGATGAAGGATAGGGTAGGTTCCTTGTTCAAAGTACTGGCCTTTTTGATCTGTTCTAAATATGACAGAAAAAGGAGTTCTTATACTCTCAGCGTAAGTCATACCTTCAGAAATTGAAATGACCTCTGCAGGTAGAATGTAATCATCATTAAAATGAATCTTTATTGAATTGTTGATTAAGCACTCAAAATCTTGTTTGACCATTATCGTGTGACCTTCCATTTATTTATTGTTTTTCCATTCCATTAGATAATAAACGCCATTTGTTTCTTTTATTATCTCAAAACCTAACCGTTTGTATAGATCTAAGGCTTTATTAAAGATTTCAACATGAATGGTAATTGATTTATTGGATTGAATGGCTTCTTCCTTTAAACTGTTAATTAAATAACTCCCTATACCTAGTTTTCTATAAGTTGGTAAGATTGCAATATCTATAATTCTTATAGTACCTTCGATTAAGAACCGTTCTACATATAATCTACCTATTGCAATGTCATTATACATTATCACATGATATGAAGCGTCAGGATAGACTTTTTTATAATAATCATCCTGCGCATTAAATTGGTGCTGAATAAAGGCTGATTTTTGTTCT
Source organism: Saprospiraceae bacterium UBA7687 (assembly GCA_002482845.1). Lineage (GTDB taxonomy): Bacteria > Bacteroidota > Bacteroidia > Chitinophagales > Saprospiraceae > OLB9. The sequence goes on along the minus strand of DLGT01000157.1, from coordinate 10,560 downwards.
TCAGACCAATCAATAGCGCGATTTAGTTCTTCGACACGCGTACTACGGTAAACTTCAGTCAGAAAAAATACATCATCGACTACTATCGATCTTAAACTTACATTCACCTATTTATGGTTATGTTCGAGGCGGAAATACACCTTGAAGAGCGATGCAAAAATTTAATGTTAGATATGGCTGTCTATTATTGTGAGGTAAACTACCACCAGCAGGTGCCACTGCAGTTGCTGCCATATTAACTAATGTACCTGCTGAGTTATACATGGGAGCTCTAGCTGGCAATGCATTACTAGGAGATGTCTGAAGACCACTGTCATTCACTGCATTGAGCGCATGAGAATGGGATGGGATTTCACTTTCTAACAAAGTGACATTTTCAGAACCACCTATTTCTCCTAAGTCTCTTAATGACAACCCAGGACCTTGTCCATGATGCATGACATGATTACCTTGGATATCTGGTAATGCAAAAGTATTAAGACCATTACCACCATAAGTTGTACCCAACAAAGAAAATAATGCCGTATTTTGGGATAAAGGTAAAATCTGTCCATTACAAAATGCCCATCCATTAGGAGCAAAATTGGATGTCATTATTCTTATTTCGGCTACAAAAGGATCTGCCATTATTTTATTTTAAGTTGGTGAAGGGAAAATTCCAAACAAGGAAATAATAAAACTAACACAAATGAAGGGAGCCATATTTTCATGTGGTTGTGAGCCACCTGATGCACTGATAGAACCGTTATTCATGGTAACTGTTCCCGCTGATGTGTCATCTGTGTATCCATCTGTTGCAGCATTTCTAGCAAGTACGTTTCCTGAAGGATTCGTGACACCTCCATTATTACTACTGACTAAAAATGGATGCGAATGAGCAGGTATTTGCGATGTGGTTAAGGTCACTGTTTCAGTCCCAAAAGATTCTGCCAAGTTATAGCCATCACCCATGTGAATAGGGATTCGTCCCCTTAAATCTGGAAGTGCAAAAGTAGACTCACCATCACCACCATAGGTCGTACCAATTAATTGGAACAATGTTTCGTTTTCGGAAATCGGAATCAATTGTCCTTCACAAAACATCCATCCTGCTGGATTGAAGTTACCTGCAAACATCCTTATTTCACCTACATATGGTTGTGCCATGTTTTAATTTTAATTATGTGAAGGAAATATGCCTTGTAGTGCTATACAAAAGTTTAGGACTAAAGAAGGTTGTAAATTATTGTGGGGCTGACTTCCTCCTATATTTGATAATGATCCAGGAAGTGCTGCCGCATTACTAGAACCATTATAAAAGCTAGAAGGAGTACTTGACGCTAAGTAATTATTAGTCGGAACGACTGTATTTTGTATGGAAGATGTTGCAACCACATTATGTGAATGCTCCGGCAATTCTTGAATATTAATGGTATGTGCATCTTGACCTGCTGATTCACCAAGTGTGTGTCCAGAACCAAAGTGGATGGGAGATCTTCTCTTTAAATTAGGTAAGGCAAAATTTGTCTGACCATTGCCTCCATACGTAGTGCCAAGTAAAGAAAACAAAGCTTGGTTTTGATTAATTGGCAATAATTGGCCGTTGCAAAATGCCCATCCTCTAGGTGGAAAATTAAAACTAAATATTCTTATTTCTGATAAAAATGGTTCAGCCATGGTCAAATAAATTTTGAATTATAAAAAATTAGATGGTCGTTGCATGATCTACAATCAAAGGAGTTTCAGATAAAAAACTACTTTGCCATAATGCGTTGTTATCTGCATAAAGGGCGGATGATACGGATGTTTTACCTTCATTTAAAGAAGCTGACAACTCGAAAATTCCAAGTTTTGTCTCAAATGACCAACCTAAATCTACTGGTTTGCCTTTACCTGAAAAAGGAAGTACAGATTCTCTTATTTTATGAGTATCACCTAATTTGTTAAGTAACTTCTTGTTTCTTGATATTGCTTCAATGTGAAAACTTGATAAGTTTCCTACATAACGAATGTTTTCATCTTTTTCTACATTGAATACCAACACAATGTTATCAATTATTATTTCATCCGACGTTTTGAGCTGGATTGGAATAAGAACCTGATCATCTCCTGCTTTCCAATAAGTATTGTCATCACACAAGGAATAGTTAGATTTGGACCATGATTTTAGGTTGTTTACAATCACAGAGTTGTCTTTTAAAGCATCAATTTTACCAGTCTTGTTTACACCAATAAAAGATAAGATATCGAAAATTTTTTCTTCTGAGCCTAATCCCAAAAAACTTGAAACTGACATCATTAAGCTGTTGGTGCCAATGATACTTATTCCAGAAATGCCAATAAACTTCCTTCTATTCATGCGATTTAAATTACTTGTAAATTATTGTCAGTGTTAAGATAACATGCCAAATATGAAGCAAAAGTAAATAAATTCATCAAGAATGCAAATATTTAAGTAGAATTTATTTTAATTAAAAATATATGAGTACTTTTGCCATAATTTACGGACAAATGAATTGCTTACATATTTTAAAATTGCACATCTGATATTAAATATAATTTTAATGTCAATTGTGTTTTTGTAGGATTTTGTAGTACATTTTCTATATGTTCTTGAATTATTACAGAGACGAATTTTTAGTTCCAAAACATTAAATAACCTCAATTTATGGACTTTATTGCTACATTTTTATTAGCATTGCTTTTGCAAGCCAATGTCACCAACAGCAATGTTGGATTTGAGACAAATCCCAATACCAAAATTGAAGCATGTGTTTCATCAGACGATTACAAAACTGTGAAATATGCAATGTGTATTAACGGTGATAATGATCAAAACGTCCTTCCTTTTTTAAATATGGTTGCCCCATCTATTACAGCCACCAAATCAGATTTGTTGGTAGGAACAGATAATGGACCTGTTGGGCCTAGTCCAGGTGATGTTATTGAATACACCATTGTTATATCGAATGCATCAGGAGCTATGGATGCGACAGGTGTAATATTTACGGATATGATTGATGCCAATACCACATTGGTTCCGGGTTCTCTCGAAACATCAGTGGTGGCAGTAAATGATATATACAGCACGGTGGGTAATGTGTCTATTTCAGTTCCTTCAGGATCAGGCCTTCTTATTAATGATATAAATCTTGATGGAGATGTTTTGAATGTGACAGGAATTAATACGGCAGGTACACAAGGAAATGTGACCTTTGCGGCTGATGGTAGCTTTACATTTAACCCAAATCCAGGATATACTGGTAATACCACCTTCACTTATACAGTTTCTGATGGTACTTACTCAAGTGTAGGAATTGTGACTATTTCTGTGACAGGTATGATATGGTTTATTAATGCTAGTGCGCCTGCTGGTGGTGACGGAAGGCTAAGTAACCCATTTAATACTATGAATGCGTTTAATGGATCATCTTTAGACGATCCAGGTGATAATATTTTTGTGTATTCAGGAACTTATACAAATACATCGAGCACATTATTACTTGGAAATCAAAGACTAATTGGTCAAGGTGCAATTGGATCTTTACCGACTTTGGCTAGTGTAACTTTTTCGAGTTTTCCACCAATCTCTCCTGCCACAATTCCTACAGTAGGCGGAACAAATCCGATTTTTAATCAAGCTGGGAATAATGTTAATGCCCAATCAGTAAACAGAATTTATGGTCTGACGATTAATAATACATCTGGGACTGCTTTAGTATCAAATAACTCAACATCTTTACTAATAAGAGATGTAATCGTAACCAACACTGGTGGAATTGCGGTTAACTTTAATAATTCTATTTTAGATGTAATTTTTAGATCTGTCTCTGCATCGAACGGTTCTTATGGAATGAGGGTAAGTAATACCACAGGATCGCTGGAAATAACAGGTACTGGTACAACAGATGGTTCTGGTGGAGTATTCAACAATATAGGATCGCGTGGTATTGAATTGATAAGTGCTACTAATATCACTTTGAGGAATTTAACCATGACAAACGCAAATACAATTGAAACTGGTTTTGACGGTATCTGCGATTATGATGACAATTTACTTTGTAATTCAGCTGTATATATGAATAATGTTTCAACAGCTGTTTTAAATAATGTTGACATCAGTACCACAAATGAGCATGGGATAAATGGAAATGTAGTATCAAATCTTACTTTGACAAACTGTACTTCCACTGGAAATGGAGACAGTGAAGAGGAGAATGCTCTGAAATTCAGAAATTTGACAGGCACATGTAGTTTTTCTGGATGTAACTTTTCAAATGCATATTACAGGAATTCTCATATCATTAATACTACTGGATCATTAACGCTTACAATCAACAATTGTAATTTCGAAAATACAAGTTATGTGGTCACAAGACAAGATTGTTTTGAAATGAGAACTCAAAGCAATGCAACTGCTACAGTTACGATTACCAATTCAAGTTTTGCAAGAGCAGGAAGTAAAGGAGTTCAAGCTTTGGCTGAAGATAATTCAAATTTCGTCTTTAATTTTACAAGTAATACCATTAGAAATTTTGGTAACCCAATGGCTGGGATAGAAGTCGGGTCTAATGGTGCTAATGCCAATATGAATTACAACATCAATAATAATACTGAAATTTCGTCTCAAGGTGAAGTAGCAGTTTTAGCTTCCACATTTATCACATCTGACTTGAATGGTCGTGTTAATGATAATGGCTCAATATTACACAACTCACCTACAGCGACAACATTTGCCAATATAAGAAATCTTCATGAAGGTAATGGTCAGGCGATTATTGAAATAAAAAATAACCCTAATGTAACTTCTAGCAATATTGATATTCCAGTGGATGCCATTGCAATAAATGGAAATAATGCTGCTGCTAGATTAGATCTTACTTTGCAAAATAATAGTATCACTAACTCTACCACAACTGTTGCTGGACTAGAAGGTATTGTTTTAAGAGCTGGTACTTCAACTATGGGTACTGCCATAAACACATTATGTGGCAATGTATCAAATAATACACTGATATTGCCAGTGGGATATCCTCGTGCATATAGAGTTAGATTTCTAGATCCATCTTCATTTATGCACTTCCAAGGTGCAGGTCCAACAATTAATGCCAATTGGACAGGGAATGGTAATACAAATACTAATGGTGCAATAGCTTTTGGTCCTACCACAACATTTACATTTGGTGCAACATGTACCGTACCATCTCACCCATTTACATCTGGGATAACAGAAGATGCATTAACAACAGATAATCAGGGCTTAGGTCAGGAGCTTTTTGTGGATACATTTGTCCCAAATGTAGAAAATAGTTCCAATTCAATTGCTAATTCTGAAGGTACTTCAAGTGTTATAAATGACAGTGAGCCACCTGTAGCCATGAGTATGATGTCTGGTGAAACAGTCACAGTCGGTGGTATGTCAGGATTTTTGTTGCCGCAAGATAGGAATATGACTATTTCTTTTCAAGTGAGTATTGATAATCCATTCCCTTTGGGTGATTGTTCTATATCAAATCAAGGTACAATAACAGGATCTAATTTTAGCCTTGTCTTAACTGATGACCCGGACATGGCAGGTGCTGCAAATCCGACAGTTACTACTTTGAATATAGCACCAACTATCACTGTTTGTCCACCAAATTTAATGGTGAATCCAACGGATGCTTCTTGTGGATCATTGCAGACATTTAGTGCAACAGCTGTAGGTTGTCCGACTCCGACCATTGAGTACAGAATAGGTGCAACAGTAATTACATCACCATATACATTCCCTACAGGAACCACAACAGTAGACGTAACTGCTTCAAATGGTGTTTTGCCTAATGCTGCTTGTTCATTTACAGTCACAGTGGCGCCACCTCCAACTGCATTCAATGTTTCTGGTGGAGGCACAAGATGTGATGTGGATCCAGGTTTTGTCATAAATTTAAGTGACACTGAAACAGGTGTAAGCTATCAATTATTTAACGGTATGACAACGGTAGGAAGTCCAATTGCAGGAACAGGAATGGCCATAGATTTTCCGGCGCAGTCAGCTGCTGGTACTTATACTGTTGTTGGTGTTGGTTCAGGAGGTTGCTCTACAACAATGTTGGGTTCAGCGGTTATCAACGTAAGCATTACACCAATGTCAGATGCAGGTATGGCTCAAACAATTTGTGCGACGAGTACTGCAACTATGGCAGCTACTGCTACAAATGGAACTGGTCAGTGGACTATTGTCAGTGGTCCTTCATTATCTTTGGCACAATTTAGTAGTACAACAAATGGATCTGCAGTATTTACACCATCAGGTGGGGCAGGAATGTACACTCTCAGGTGGACGGTCAGTAACAGTCCGTGTACTGACGCCACAGATGATGTCATTATAACTGTAAACCCTGTACCAACAGCAGATGCAGGAACACCTCAAACAATATGTGAAAATGGATCAGCAATACTTAACGCAACATTTACAAATGGTGTTGGGATTTGGAGTGTAATAAGCGGCCCTTCTTTATCAGGCACTCAATTTGCCGATAATAGTGATGCAGCAACGACGTTTACACCTTCAGGTGGCATGGGTATGTATACCTTAAGATGGGTAGTTACAAGTTCAGGATGTCCAGATGCCACTGATGATGTTATCATAACTGTTAATGGACTACCTTCAGGCGATGCTGGAATGAATCAAGCGATATGCGGTAATGCATCAGCATCTTTATCAGCGTCTTTTGTAAATGGAACTCCACAATGGAGTGTGGTAAGTGGTCCATCATTATTATCATCACAATTTAGTAATACATCAAGTCCAACTGCAACTTTTACACCAGCAGGTGGAGCAGGAACATATATTTTAAGATGGACAGTTACGAATGCACCATGCGCAGCATTTACGGATGATGTGGAAATAATTGCCAGTACGCCACCTACAGGAAATGCAGGAGATGATCAGTCGATTTGTTCAGATCAAACAGCAACATTAAATGCATCTTTTGCCAATGGAACAGGTTTATGGAGTGTTGTAAGTGGACCATCAGTATCTTTGATGCAATTTAGCAACGTTAATGCACCTAATGCAGTATTTACACCTGCAGGTGGTGGTGGCACCTATCTATTAAGATGGACAGTAAGTGCTCCAGGTTGTACGGATGTTGTAGATGAAGTTGAAATCAGTGTTTTGACATCCACAACTGCTATTGCCACTCCTAGTGCCCAGACAACTTGCACTGGTGATGCTATTACAGAAATAGTTTTAAGTAGTCCTGTTACTGGTACAACATTTACTTGGACAAGGGATAATACAGTGTCTGTAACTGGAATTGCTGCCAGTGGAACAACAAATATAAATGGTAGTCTTGTGAATAACACTAATTCTGCAGTAACTGTGACTTTTACAATAAGTCCTACCGCAGGAACTTGCACTGGTCCTGATATTACCGCTACAGTTGTAGTTAATCCAATACCAAATGCAGTTGCTACACCAAGTGGACAAACTGTCTGCTCAGGAGAAGCAATTACAACTATTGCATTAACAGGAGACGTTGCGGGAACTGTCTATAATTGGACAAGAGATAATGCAGCAGGTGTTACAGGAATAAGCGCAAGTGGTTCTGGAAATATTTCAGGAACTTTGACCAATATAACAAATGCTCCTATAACAGTAACATTTACTATAGTACCTTCATATACAAATGCTGGAGAAACTTGTACTGGAATACCAATTACAGCAACAGTAATAGTTAATCCAACTCCAAATGTTGTAGCCACTCCTTCAAGTCAAACTATCTGTACAGGTTCAACCATTACAACGATTGGTTTAACAGGAGATGTTGTAGGCACAGTTTTTAATTGGACAAGAGACAATGCTATGACAGTTACAGGAATTGCAGCAAGTGGTTCAGGAGATATTTCTGGATCATTGACAAATACCACAAATTCGGCAATTACAGTTACATTTACCATTACACCTTCATATACAAATTCTGGTGAAACTTGTTTAGGTACTCCAATAACTGCTTCAGTTGTGGTTAACCCAATACCAAATGCAGTTGCTACGCCAAATAACCAGACAATTTGTACAGGTTCAACCATTACAACCATAGCTTTAACTGGAAATGTTGTGGGTACAGTTTACAATTGGACTAGAGACAATACAGCAGGAGTTACAGGAATTGCAGCTAGCGGTTCAGGAGATATTTCTGGCTCATTGATCAATACAACAAATGCGCCAATTACAGTTACGTTTACTATTACACCTTCTTATACTAATGCAGGTGGAACATGTACTGGTACTTCTATAACTGCTTCAGTTGTAGTTAACCCAATTCCAAATGCAGTGGCGACACCAAGTGCCCAAACGATATGTACAGGCTCAACAATTACGACCATAGCTTTAACTGGAAATGTTGCAGGTACTGTTTATAATTGGACAAGAGATAACACAGTTGGAGTTACAGGAATTGCAGCTAGTGGTTCAGGAGATATTTCTGGATCATTGACCAATACAACAAATGCGGCCATTACAGTTACATTTACCATTACACCTTCTTATACGAATGCAGGTGGAACATGTACTGGTACTCCAATAACTGCTACAGTTGTGGTTAACCCAATACCAAATGCGGTGGCAACACCAAGTGCCCAAACGATTTGTACAGGTTCAAGCATTACAACGATAGCTTTAACTGGAAATGTTGTGGGTGCGGTTTATAATTGGACTAGAGACAATACAGCAGAAGTTACAGGAATTGCAGCTAGCGGTTCAGGAGATATTTCTGGTTCATTGACGAATACAACAAATGCGGCCATTACAGTTACATTTACCATTACACCTTCTTATACCAATGCAGGTGGAACATGTACTGGTACTCCAATAACCGCTACAGTTGTGGTTATCCCAATACCAAATGCGGTGGCGACACCAAGTGCCCAAACGATTTGTACAGGTTCAAGCATCTCAAGCATAGCTTTAACTGGAAATGTTGTAGGTACAGTTTATAATTGGACAAGAGATAATACAGTTGGAGTCACTGGGATTGCAGCTAGTGGTTCAGGAGACATATCTGGATCATTGACCAATACTACAAATGCTGCCATAACAGTTACATTTACAATAACACCTTCGTATACAAATGCAGGGTTAGAATGCGTAGGTACACCAATAATAGCAACAGTTGTGGTTAATCCAATACCAAATGCTATTGCTACACCAAATGAACAAACCATATGTTCGGAAGATGAAATCACCAGTATTGTTTTAACTGGTAATGTTTCTGGAACTGTGTACAGTTGGACTAGAGATAATACAATGGATGTGACCGGAATAAGTACAAATGGAACTGGCGATATTTCAGGTTCATTAACCAATATAACTGATATGCCAATTACAGTAACCTTTACAATTACACCATCATTTACAAATGCAGGTGAAGAGTGTATTGGTAGCCCAATTATTGCTACAGTTGTTGTTAATCCAACCGCAACAGTTGATCAAGTTGCGAATCAAACTCTTTGTAATGGCGCAACTTCTCAAGCAGTGACTTTTACCAGTTCTTCAACAAATGGAGATATCATTTATAATTGGACAAATAATGCACCATCAATAGGATTGGCAGCATCTGGTAGTGGAGATATTTCAAGCTTTACAACAATAAATACAGGTAATCAACCAGTAGTGGCAACAATTACAGTTATACCAGAATTTTCAAATGGTGGTGTTCAATGTGATGGAGTTCCAATGATTTTTACCATTACGGTCAATCCACCACCAGTTATGAATGCAGTCGCCAATGTCGTAGTTTGTAATAATGCAATGACACCGACGATAGATTTTACAACTCCATTAAGTGGTGGTAGTATTGTTTATAATTGGACAAATGATAATACATCTATAGGATTAGGTGCATCAGGTACAGACGATATTTTACCATTTACGGCAATTAATACAAGTAATGCACCAGTTGTTGCAAATTTAACTGTGATCATGAGTTATACCAATGATGGCATTACTTGTGTAAGCTTACCTATGGATTTTACAATAACGGTTAATCCTACACCAATAGTAAATACAGTTCAAAATCAAGTTGTTTGTAATAATTTATCAACTACATTAGTTGAATTTGTATCGCCAACAACTGGAGGTACAATTACATACAATTGGACAAATAATACCCCAAGTATCGGTCTCGCAGCAATGGGTACAGGCAACATAGCCGCATTTACAGCAATAAATACAAGTACAACACCAATAATAGCAACCATTACGGTGACACCGTCAATAACAAATGGAGGTATTACTTGTACTGGCAATCCTATCACCTTTACAATAACTGTAAACCCATCGCCAACTGTCTTCACCGTTAGCGGTGGTGGCACAAAATGTACAACCGATGATGGCTTGGCCATTACCCTTTCAGGCTCGCAAACAGGTGTCAACTACCAATTACAATTTAATGGTGGTAACGTGGGCACGCCAGTAGCAGGAACCGGAGCAGCATTAAACTTCCCTGTACAAAGTACAGCAGGCACCTATACTGTGGTAGCTACCAATGCAACGACAGGTTGTACCAGCAATATGACAGGCAATGCAGTGATCTTAGT
>DLGT01000080.1:160-10385 GCA_002482845.1 Saprospiraceae bacterium UBA7687 | reverse complement strand
TGTGGGAGAGACATTTTGGAATGAGACTTTTCAATCCAAAAATTTTATAATAACTGAACCTGGAATCTATACATATGAAGTCAACAATAATTGTGGAGAATTTAAAGGAACGGTTAGTGTTGCTTTAGATGAAGTCACAACATTACCAAATATATTTTCTCCAAACGGAGATAGTATAAATGACGAATTCCCCGGAATCAACTTAAAATCTTTTTTTAATGTTATTATTTTTGATAGATGGGGAAATTTGGTTTGGGAAGGCTCAAAAGACTGGGACGGATCACACAAGAGTGGAAGCGTAGCAAATGGGGTGTATACCTACATCCTTAAGTCATTAGGTTGTGAGAGACAACTTGTAGGTACTATCACGGTCATTAGGTAAGGTAGTATTTGAATAATTTATTTTCTCAAATAATACTTTCGTCACAGCTTGACTCCCTGGGAATTAAACCTTAAACAACTAAAACTTAAACATCAAAAAGGGGCGTAGCCCTGACATCTTTGTAGCAAAATATTAAAAACCACCACCGAAGGGGCGTAGCCCTGACATCTTAAATAGTCGGCATTAAAACTTTGAGACTTCGCGTCTTAGTTGCAATTAGAAGTCATCAATCTTAATTTCCCTTAACTCCTTAATGGTTAGCAAAAATAACTATGAATGTAATGAAAATCAAATAATAATTACTTCACAGCTTGAATCCTTGGGAATAAAACATTAAACCCCTAACCCTTAAACGTCAAAAAGGAGCGTAGCTCTGACTTCTTTGTAGCACAATATTGAAAACCTCCACCCAAGGGGCGTAGCCCTGACATCTTTATTAGCCTTAATTAAACTTTGAGACTTCGCGCCTTAGTGGCAATTAAAAGCTCTGAACTCTTAATTCCACTTAACTCCTTAATGGTTAACCAAAAAGAGTTTGAGTGTAATGAAAATCAAATTATGCGATCTCCGTTTGTCTAAGAGTGAAAAGACAATTCCCCAATCGAGTGCAGCTTCAACAGCATCAGCAATCGTGTGCAGCTTCAGCAGCATCAGCAAAACCAACAAATCACCGATTCCGCAATTTCAGCAATTCTGCAATTCTGCAAATCCACCAAATTAGCAATTCCACCATTTCCTAAAACGGATCACTCAATTCACTTACCCTGATCAATTTTTTATTGACAAATTCATAAATGCCTAATTCAGAAAGTTCCCTCCCATATCCTGAACCCTTAGTTCCACCAAACGGCAAATCCGCTTGCGTCCACGTAGGATGATTGATAAAAACCATACCTGTATCTATTTGGTCTGCTACCCTTTTGCCCCTTTCAATGTCTTGTGTAAATACCGAACCACCCAACCCAAATGGAGAATCATTGGCTAAATCAATGGCTGCTTGTTCATTTTTAACCTTAAAAAAGACGGCCACAGGACCAAAAAACTCTTCGTAATACACAGGATTATCGGGCAACATATTGGTCAACACTGTGGCTTCCATATAGGCGCCTCCTTGATCCATTCTTTTGCCACCAAGGGATATTTTAGCGCCACCTGCCACGGCTCTTTTCACTTGATCGGCAATGTGATCTGCAGCTGCAACATTACACAAAGGACCCAATTCCGTTTTTGCATCCATCGGATCACCCACTACTAGATTGGCAAACTTATGTTGCAATTTTTCAAAAAACGTATCTGCGATTTCTTCTACGGCGATAAATCTTTTTGATGCGATACAACACTCTCCATTATTATTGATTCTACCTACTACAGCCCATCCCACAGCCTTGTCGATATCAGCATCTTCCAATACGATAAACGCATCACTACCACCCAACTCCAACACTGACTTTTTCAAATGTTTACCAGCTTCTGTGGCAATGCTAGCGCCAGCAGCCTCACTTCCTGTAAGCGACACACCTTTGATTCTGTGATCTGATACCAACGCCGATGCCCTTTCGCCAGAGATAAGTAGATTGGTGTATAGTCCAATCGGCGCACCAGCTTCCAAAAATAAATGCTCAATAGCGATAGCACACTGTGGCACAATCGAAGCATGTTTGATGAGCATCGTATTGCCCACCATGATATTGGGTGCGGCAAATCGTGCTACCTGATAAAATGGAAAATTCCATGGCTGTACACCGAGTAACACACCTATCGGACTATGTCTGACCAAGGCTTGCCCATGCACAGGATGAAGGATCGTATCGGATAAAAAAGCTTCTCCATGATTGCCATAATAATCAAAAATCTCAGCGCTGAGTTTGATCTCACCCTCTGCTTGTGAGACCAACTTACCCATTTCTAGGGTGATCAGTCGGGCAAAATCTTTTTTATTTTCACGCAACAAACCAGCTACTTTGTGCAATAAGCTCGCCCGCTCTTCATAAGATGTATTTTTCCAGTCAGCAAATGTTTCCACCGATTTTGCGATGGCTTCATCAACTTCAGTGTCAGGCATTTCTTCGTATATTTTCACCACTTTATTGGTTGCCGGATTGGTGCTATATATTGGCATGTTATTTAATTTTAAAATTTAATTTAGGAATCTACCCAGCTTGATCTATGGTAAAATATTTATTTCTAATAAACTGATAATCAAAGTCATACCCCTTTGGGGTCGGGGGCGTTCCCCTTTACGGGAAGGAGTGTTTTACTTAAGAGCCAAGGGTAAAAAACGATTGCTAATCATTCTATTTATGTTTTCGAAGTGGGCCCAAAAATACACAACCAAAGGAGCGTAGCTATGACATCTTTGATAAAACGGAGACTTCATATCTTACTAAATAAAGTCCATAAACATTAAACAATTAAACCTTAAACATCCAAAGATTCGCAGCCCTAACTTCTTAAATAAACAGAATAAAAACTTGGGGACTTCGCGCCTTAGTGCCAAGTAAAAGCCATCAATTTTAATTCCTCTTAACTCCTTAATGGTTTGCAAAATCAGGAAGGAAATCACGAATGTTTTGGTGCCAAATCTGCTTCGATACACCACAGCAACTCTTTTATAAAAACTGCGGCAAATTTGTCAGAATTGGCTTTATCTAGCGCTTTTCCGTTTTCATCATACGCTTTATCTACAGTAGGCACAGAAAACATCGCAGGAATTGTCCATGCCATCATTTTCCATAATGTAAATTGCAGTGACATGACCGCCTGACTACCACCGAAAGGACCTGATGAAACAGTGGCAATCCCAATCGGCTTGTGTCTCCACTCATCATACAATAAGTCGATCGCATTTTTCAAACTAGCAGGATACCCACCATTATATTCAGGCGTAACAATGATAATGCCATCAGAAGATTTGATCTTATCAGCATATTCCAAGACTTTTTTAGAAGGACTATCCATGTTTTTTAACGTGGCATCAAAGAAGGGAAAACTATAGGCCTTCAAATCAATGATCTCCGTCGATGCCAACTTATGTTCCGTAAGATAATTTTTAAAATACAGCGCCACATTGTGACTTTTTCGCCCCTCCCTAACGCTTGATGATATAATTGAAATGTGTCTCATTTTTATCCTTTTTTGTAAATACTGTCTATTTCCTTAGAAAGTTTTACTTCCTTGTCCGTCACACTATCTTTGGCCTCATGTGTAAATAACTGTATATCCACTTTGTTGTACACATTGGTCCAAGATGGATGATGTCCCATTTTTTCAGCCGCAAAAGCAACACCAGTCATAAAAGTAAAAGCTTCTACAAAGTTCTTAAACTCAAAGCTACGTCTCAATTGATTATTTTCTTCTTTCCACATAATGATTTATTTTTTAGATTTTGGAAGTTTTTCAGCCTCACTAAGTGCAATGGCAATCGCTTGTTTTGGATCGGTGACGATCTTATCTGATTTGCCAATATGTAGCTCGCCTTCTTTAAATTCGTGCATGACCTCTGCAACCTTTTTTTGGGTCTTACTTTCTTTTTTCTTCTCCATATGAACTTGTGTAGGAATCTTAATGCCCTACTAGACAAAGGTAGGTAGCTTTGATTGGGAAAGCATTACAGAATTTTTTGAAAGTGTTGTATGATTTGGGATAGATTATAGGCAGGTTGTTTAAAATAATGCTTAGAAACCAATAAAAAATAAAGCCTTTTTTAAAATTAATAACTGAGTCTTATTATCTTTGGGACTAAAGTTATAAAAGACTAATTAAAGTTCAATTAGCAGAAAAATTTAAAGTCCAAAAAATGAAAATAAATAAGTTTAAATCTGATATAAAAGTTGGAAATTTAGATTCAAACCAAGATAATCAAAATAATTCCAAAACGGCAGTATTGGAAATAATTAGGAGCAAGGTATAAAAAAATATAAAAATATGGAAAGCCTGACTCAAGCAAAATGGAGAAGAAAATGTATTTCATTGATCCAAAGCTTTATTTTGAGAAATGGTACTAGTTTAAATAAAAAAAGCGAGTTGCCCCGCTTTAAATGTTTTCACAACGGAATAATCCTTATTGTGAATTGCTTTTGTTGACACAAAGATATTATAAAACTTTAAATAAAAAAACAATGAGTAAAAAAATTTTAGGTTTGGATTTGGGGACTACATCTATTGGGTGGGCTTATGTTGTAGAAAGTCAAAATCCAGAGCATTCAGAAATCATCCAAATTGGTGCAAGGGTAAATCCATTAACCACTGATGAACAAACTAACTTTGAAAAAGGTAAGCCAATTACTATCAATGCCGATAGAACTTTAAAACGTGGTGCAAGAAGAAATTTAGATCGATTTCAATTACGAAGAAAACATCTTATTGAAGTACTTACAAAGGCTAAAATAATATCAAAAGAAACAGTTCTAGCCGAAGATGGCAAAAATACAACTTTCGAAACCTGGCAATTGAGGTCAATAGCTGCAAAGGAGAAAATAGAGAAAATAGAACTAGCCAGAGTTTTACTAGCTATTAATAAGAAGAGAGGATATAAAAGTAGTCGTAAAGCAAAAAACGAAGATGAAGGTCAAGCCATTGATGGTATGGCAATTGCTATAAGATTGTATGAAGACAACCTAACACCAGGTCAGCTAGTATTGCAACTTCTTATGGGTGGCAAAAAACATATTCCTGATTTTTATCGGTCAGATTTGCAAATGGAGTTTGATAAGATTTGGCATTTTCAAAAACAATTTTATCCAGATATTTTTACTGACGAGTTTTACAAAGAACTTCAAGGAAAAGGCCAGCGAGCAACAGCAACAGCATTCTGGGCAAAATATAAATTCAATACAGCAGAAAACAAGTCAAAATCACGAGATGGTAAAAAGTTCCAAGCATATAAATGGCGAAATGATGCACTATCCATTAAACTTGAAGTGGAAGAAGTTGCGTATGTGATAACTGAAATAAACAATAACTTAAATAATTCTAGTGGATATTTGGGCGCGATCTCGGATCGAAGCAAGGCATTATTCTTCAAGAAAGAAACTGTAGGCCAAAATTTGTATAATCAGTTATTAGAGAATCCACATACTCGGCTTAAAAGTCAAGTTTTTTATCGGCAAGATTATTTAGATGAATTTGAATCTATTTGGGCAGAACAATCAAAGCATCATGCAGAACTCACTCCACAACTTAAAACTGAGATTAGAGATATTGTCATTTTTTATCAGAGAAAACTAAAGTCTCAAAAAGGATTAATAAGTTTATGTGAGTTTGAAAGTTATAATAAAATCATTAATGGCAAAACTCAAACAATAGGACAAAGAGTTATTCCAAAATCATCACCATTGTTTCAAGAGTTCAAAATTTGGCAAATATTAAATAATGTTGAAGTAAAGAAAAAAGGAAATAAAATAATTACCAAAAAAAATCAAACATCTCTTTTTGACGATAATAATGAAACTTTTATCTTTGATTTAGAAACAAAACAAAGATTATTTGAAGAACTCAATCTTAAAGGAAATCTTTCGGCAAATAAAATAATAGAAATATTAGAGCATAAGCCTGCGGAATGGGAACTAAACTATACTCAAATAGAAGGTAATAATACAAATAAAATCCTTTATAATGCTTTCTTGGATATTCTTGAATATGAAGGATATGACGTAAAAGATTTACTTGGGGTAAAATTAAACAAAGATGAAGTAGATTTGGATGACTTGGATCTTCCAGCTTCTATAATTAAAAACCAAGTCAAACTAATATTTGAAACACTAAAAATCAATACTGAAATCTTGGAGTTTGATGCTGGGCTTAATGGATCGCATTTTGAACAACAAGCTGCCTATCAATTGTGGCACTTACTTTATTCATACGAAGGAGACGACTCCCCAAGTGGAAATGAAAAACTATATGAGTTACTTGCAAAAAAATTTGGTTTTAAAAGAGAACATGCAAGGATTTTAGCAAATATATCATTTAGTAATGATTATGGAAATCTAAGTGCTAAAGCAATCAAAAAAATATTTACGTATATCAAAGATAACAATTATAGCACTGCCTGTGAATTAGCAGGATATCGTCATTCTGCTTCATCTTTAACAAAAGAAGAAATTGATAATAGACCTCTTAAGAATACACTTGAGATATTGAAAAAAAATAGTCTGCGTAATCCTGTAGTAGAAAAAATACTTAACCAAATGGTAAATCTTGTGAATTGTCTAATAGAAAAATATAGTTCTAAAGATGAATTTGGAAACATCATCGAATATTTCAAATTCGATGAAATACGTATAGAGTTGGCAAGAGAGTTAAAGAAGAATGCAAAAGAAAGAGCCGAAATGACAACAAACATAAATGCATCAAAAATAGTGCATGAGAATATATTTAAGATTTTACAATCAGAGTTCGGTATAAAAAATCCATCACGAAATGACATTATTAGATACAAGCTTTACGAAGAACTAAAGAATAATGGTTACAAAGATTTATACACAAATACATATATACCCAAGGAAATTCTTTTCAGTAAACAAATAGATATTGATCATATCATACCTCAGTCAAAAATGTTTGATGATAGTTTTTCTAATAAAACGGTTGTTTATAGACAAGTAAATCTGGATAAAGGTAACCAAACTGCTTACGAATATATAGAAAGCAAATTCGGAAATCATCAGCTAGAAGAGTACACAGACAGAATTGAAAAAATGTTTAAACTTGGTAAAGATGAAGGCATTACCAAAGCAAAATATCAAAAACTCTTAAAACAAGAAAAAGACATAGGCGAAGGGTTTATAGAGCGTGATCTTAGAGATAGTCAATACATAGCTAAAAAGGCAAAAAACATGTTATTGGAAATATCTCGTGCTGTAGTTTCAACATCAGGAAATATAACAGATAGGCTGAGAGAAGACTGGGGATTGATAAACATCATGCAAGAATTGAATTTCGATAAATTCAAAACCCTAGGACTTACAGAAAAAATAGAAAAGAAGGATGGTAGTTTTAAAGAAAGAATTATTGATTGGACTAAAAGAAATGACCATAGACACCATGCGATGGATGCACTTACAGTAGCATTTACGAAGCATAACTATATTCAATATTTAAATTATCTCAATGCTAGAAAAGATGTGAGACACAAGTTGCACAACAATATCATTGGCATAGAAAATTTAGAGACCGAACTTAAAATTAATGATCAAGGCCAAAAAATTAGGGTCTTTAAAACTCCTATACCACATTTTAGACAAGTAGCTAAGGAGCATTTAGAAAATGTATTAGTATCACACAAGGCAAAAAATAAAGTCGTTACCAAAAATAAAAATATCATAAAATCTAAAAACGGAGTTAATACCAGAATTGAACTGACGCCAAGGGGACATTTACACAAAGAAACCGTGTACGGAAAATATCAGTATTACGTAAATAAAGAAGAAAAGATTGGGACAAAGTTTGACTTTGATACCATCCAAAAAATAACCAATCCCTTGTACAAATCTTTGTTACTAAAAAGGTTAGTAGATCATGACAACGATCCAAAAAAAGCATTCGGTGGGAAAAATAGTTTTACTAAAAATCCGATTTATTTAAATGATAATAAGTCTACCATAATGCCTGAAGTAGTAAAATTAAGATGGCTAGAAGAAGATTATTCTATTCGTAAAGATGTGACTCCTGATAACTTTAAAGATGCTAAGTCTATCGAAAAAGTTCTGGATCAAAGCATAAAAAAGATATTATTAGCGCGTTTTGCAGCTTATGGCAATGATGCAAAAAAAGCATTTTCAGATTTAGAAAAAAATCCCATTTGGCTCAATGAAAGTAAAGGAATAGCAATAAAAAGAGTAACCATATCAGGTGTTAAAAATGCTGAGTTCCTCCATTACAAAAAAGACCATTTTGGAAATGAAATTCTGGATGAGAATGGCAAACCCATCCCTGTTGACTTCGTAAGCACTGGCAATAACCACCATGTGGCTATATATAGAGATGAAAGTGGAAAACTGCAAGAAAGAGTCGTATCACTTTTTGATTCGGTACAATTAGTCAATGCTGGCGAACCCGTAATTGATAAAACCTTCAACCAAGGTCTTGGTTGGCAATTTCTTTTTTCTATTAAACAAAATGAATACTTTGTTTTTCCAAATGAAAAATCGGGATTTGATCCAAATCAATTAGATTTACTAGACCCTCAGAATAAAAAACTGATAAGTCCGAATTTATTTAGAGTTCAAAAGTTTGGCTCCCTACTATCGGGATTTTGGTTTAGGCACCATTTAGAAACAAGCGTGGAAGTAAATAATGCCACTAAAGGAATAACTTACAAGGTCATACAAAGTGTTTCAAACTTGGAGCATGTTTATAAAGTTAGACTCAACCATTTAGGTGACATTATTCATATTGGAGAACAGTAGTCTTTATTAATAATTATTTGGCAAAGTATTTGATATACCCATATCAAATACTTTGCCTATGATAAAGCGCACATTATATTTTGGAAACCCTGCATACTTATCTGTAAAAAATAGTCAACTTTGTATACGTAAACCTAGTACCAAAGCAGGTATTGAGGATGAGCATGCCATACCAATAGAAGACATAGGTATTGTGGTTGCTGATCATCAGCAAGTGACCTTCACCCACACAGTGATCACATCACTTCAAGAAAATAATGCGGTGATCATTTGGTGTGGTCTTAATCATTTACCACTTGCCATGACCTTACCACTTATGGCCAATGATACCTACAGCCAAAAACTTAAATATCAAATAGAAGCAAGCGAACCACTCAAAAAACAACTTTGGAAACAAACCATCACCGCTAAAATCCAGAACCAAGCCAATCTTTTGAGAATTTTGGGATATAAAACCTTGCATCTGGACAAAATGATACCTCGTATCAGTAGTGGAGATACTGAAAACTATGAGGGACAAGCAGCAGCCATTTATTGGAATCAAATATTAGATAAATATAATGTGACCAGAGGAAGGCATGAAGGCGGACCTAATGCCTTATTCAATTATGGATATGCTATCCTGAGAGCAGTCATTGCAAGAAACCTTGTAGGAAGTGGCTGCCTGCCCGTACTTGGCATCCATCATACCAATAAATATAATTCCTACTGTCTGGCAGACGACATCATGGAACCATACAGACCTATTGTAGATAAATATATACTAGACTATCTGAAAGATAAATCAGAAATCAACGATGAACTGACAATAGTAGACAAAGCACATTTACTCAAAATACCTGTAATAGATATTTGCATACAAGGCAAAGACAGCCCACTTATGGTTGGTGCACAACGCACTACAGCAAGCCTGGTCAAATGTTATCAGGGCACAGCTCGTAAAATCTTATACCCCGATCTTTTATGCTAAACCGACTCAACAAATATCAAATTATGTGGCTCTTTGTACACTTTGACCTACCTACCGAAACCAAAAAAGATCGTAAGGAATACAGTAAGTTCAGAAAATTTTTATTGGACGATGGATTTAAAATGATCCAGTACAGTATGTACGCAAGACACTGCAGCAGTAGAGAAAATGCAGATGTACACAAAAAAAGGGTAAAGACCAAGCTACCACCTTTGGGTCAAGTAATTGTATTTGAAATCACGGATGTACAATTTGGTCGATTAGAGTTTTTTTATGGACAAAAACCAAAACCACCTAGCAATCTGCCTAAACAGTTAGAACTATTTTGAAGAGCATAGAAATAAAAAAAGCCAGAGTTCTGGCTTTTTTTATTTCTGATACTTACTTTTTAACAATTCTAAATAAAGTCGTAAAAAATTGAATTACAGATATTTACACTATGGTACGTTGTGGCAAATATCGAAAATT
>DLGT01000080.1:0-146 GCA_002482845.1 Saprospiraceae bacterium UBA7687 | reverse complement strand
AACAAAAGCAATTCACAACTAATGACTAAAAACTATCAAATCAAAATGAGTTGTGGCAAATATCGAAAATTCAAAGAACAAAAGCAATTCACAACAAATTGGCTAAAGGTTCAGCAAATCCTATTGTTGTGGCAAATATCGAAAAT
>DLGT01000105.1 GCA_002482845.1 Saprospiraceae bacterium UBA7687 | reverse complement strand
CCATAAAATCCTTTAACTGCATCTCAGCTTGATCCAACTCACACTAAAACAATTGGCACCTACGTTCTAGGTAAAGTTTGTATTAAAGTAGGCAAAACCTTAGGCAAAGGTACATTCGGGAAGGTCAAAGCAGCCACACATATCCTAACGGGGGAAAAAGTGGCAGTAAAGATACTTGAGAAATAAAAGATAGTTGATGTAGCTGATGTTGAAAGAGTTTCGAGATAAATTCATATTCTGAAATTAATACGGCATCCCAGCATCATACAGCTATATTAAATAATCGAAACTCCGAAGCAACTTTTTCTAATTATGGAGTATATGGAAGGTGGAGAGCTATTTGACTATATTGTAAAATCTAAAAAGTAACAAATGCATAACATAGAATTCAAGAAACTTAAGCCTGCCAAATTTTCCATCAAATTATTGGAGGAATTGAATACTTGCATAAGCTCAACATTGTCCATCGTGATCTCAAACCTGAGAATCTCCTGATTGATTATGATCAGACCATTAGAATTCTAGATTTTGGTCTCTCAAATACTTATAGAAAATAAGAAAGATTAAAAACAGCATGTGGATCACCATGTTATGCGGCACCTGAAATGATATAGGGGAAAAACAAATATGAAGCCATTATGGTTGACATTTGGAGTTGTGGAGTTATTTTTTATGCGATGTTATGTGGATGCCTTCCTTTTGAAGATCCTGAAACTTCAAAGCTCTATCAAAAAATAATAGCAGGTGAATACAAAGTTCCAAAACATTTGAGCTAGGATGCTAAAGATATTCTATCAAAAATTTTGAATACAAACCCTGAAAAACGATATCATATTGACTAGATTCGAAAGCACAAATGGTGGCAATTAGCATCCACAGAAAAAAGCTACTCTCATGGTATCATAGTTGGATACCATCGAATACCAATTGATTAAATTGTCCTTGATACAGTTGTTACACTTGGTTTTTAAAGAGAGTTTGCTAAGAAATGCATCGAAGCCAATCGACATAATGAAGCAGTAACAACTTATTATTTGTTATTAAAAAAATATGTTAAGAACGGAGGAATAAGCAAAGCATACATTGGGAGTAAGTCCTTTGACCCGAGCTTAATTTAACCAATCCGTAAAAAAAGTGTTTCATGTAACCAATATTTTATTTTAGATGCACCTTTAGGATTTCTACAAAATTCATCATATACTTTAGCTGAAGAGAAACAAACCCATAACGAACGTGCTTCAAGAAGTCAACCAAGAATTACTCGACACGGAGTTGGAAATAAACTGGAAAAAAATTAGTTCGATGATTATTTTAGAGATAAGAAATCTGAATCTGTTAGTAAAAACTATCGAAACTTGATATCAGTGACTCAAAGGTTTGATAAATCAGTAAAATAAAAATAAAAAATTCAGATAATTGATGAAAGCCGCAAAATTTCATCCAACAAAATCCAGAGTAGTTCAAGGGAAGGAAGATCATATTATGTGGATCCAAGAGCCAATGATCAAATAGGCCGAAAATATCGATAAACATATGGAATTTCGCTAGTGAGCAGATAAAAATCAATATAAAAGAACAGAAGGAGATCTTTAAGGAAAACTTTTGAACAGGATACAAACTAAAAATCAAATGTAAGCAATACAATCGATATTTATAATATCAGCGCAAAAAGTGGAAGAGGGAGAAGAATTGGAGCAGATAAAGGATTTTAAAATCAGTTAGCCACTCTTGATGCCAACAAACCTGGTGCAAAACCTTATATCAACAGGAGGGCTCTTCATTATTGATATGGAGTTATGTACTGATAATATTAATATTTTTATTTGAGTAAAGGTAAAGGTAAAAATTGGATCAATATGCATTTTGTGGGTTTATGTGAAACTTTTATGCATATTTTGTGATAAAAAAAGCATCGCTAAGCTTCAGCTAATTTATTCTTTATTTTTAATGTTTCACTTTTTACAACATTTTTTTCTTTTTGTTTTCAAGCTGATAAAAGGAAGTGATTGTGGATCTGTTTAAATGATCTTTATAAGCAGCCCCAAGGGTTATTGCACGTTTTGTTTTTGTATTCTTAGAGTCCTTTTTTGGACAAATATCATTTGGTAATTTTTCTACTTTTAAATATTTCGTTTTATTTTCAAATGGAAAGATTTGGCGATTTTTTTACTTTTGTAGAAAATTTGGCTTATCTTCCATAAAAGATTTATCCTCATAGATCTCAGTTTTAATCTTCTGACGCCCATTAAATTCATGAAAAGAAGGTGTGACTGCTTCTTTGGATGAACATGCATTTTATTATTAAGTCTCTTTTATTTCTAGTGGAACTGCATTAGTTCCGATTTCTGAAAGACGGAAATACTCTTTGAGAGTCATCCCCCTATAATCAAGACTCGTGGCTTTTGTTACTTTTTTCTTGATTAATTTGCATTGATTTGAGTTTACTTGACAGTCTTTATTTCTAAATGATCGAAAGTGTACTAAATCCTATGGTTCATGATAGCGACGTTGGGCTTAACCTACAATTTTATTATACGATGCTATTTATCTGAATGNNATTTTAATGGCTTCTAAGAATTAAACACAAATTTCAATTGTTTTCTTTGTTCAAAAAATGCTTTTGAACTGATTAATGTCATCCAATACTTGTTTAGTCTTAATGAATGATTGTATTTAAGAAGCAAAAAATTATTATTAAATAATCAATCAAAAACATTATAATGAGGAAAATTTTATATCCAAATAAGATAAACCTCTTGAAGTTAAACCATTTTGATTTGTGAGTTTTGATTCAAACTTGGGATGAGTTTTAAGAAACTGGAAAAACTTTGAAATTGCTTTTATCTA
>DLGT01000022.1 GCA_002482845.1 Saprospiraceae bacterium UBA7687 | reverse complement strand
TATCAAGGGCTGCTCCCCTTCAACCGCCAAGTTATAAATTATTCGTTTATCTTGGGCCCTTTTTAATTAAAATGCAAACATATAAGGGGTCGGGGGTAAACTAGATGAAATAAGGTTGAGATTGAGATTAAGGATAAGGTTAAACAAAATGACTGCATCTCTTAAACGTTAAACACTTAAACATTATACAAAAAATGAGAACAAGCAAAAGAAATAGTTTAGGTATAAGTTTAATGGCTGTATATCAAACAATAAAGTTCGTGAATTAAATACCATTCTTCTTTTAATTTCAAGTTTTTGACGAAATCAGTCATTTATTGTAATTCTGATCCTTACTTTTGTCTTTTAAAACAGCCAATATTCATGACACAAAAATATATCTTCCCATTTTTCATGATTCTATCGATGTTGATGTCTATCACTACCAAAGGTCAAGTGACGCCAAACTTTAGCGAATATCCCACACCAACAGAAGCTGATCTTTGGGTTCGTTACAAACCAGAAGCTACGACATTTAGCATTTGGTCTCCTGTAGCAGAAGAAGTCAAATTAAGACTTTACAAAACTGGAAATGGTGGATCAGCCCTAAGTACTTCCGATTTCCAAAAGGGAGAAAATGGTATCTGGAAAATTACAGTGAGAGGAGATGTTCAAGGTATTTATTACACTTATCAAGTCAAAACTGAAGGCAATTGGCTCAACGAAACTCCTGGTATTTATGCACAAGCACTAGGTGTGAATGGAGAACGTGCCATGGTCATTGATCTCAAAAGTACAGATCCAATAGACTGGGAAAAAGATCGTGGACCATCTATCAATTTTCCTAATGAAGCTATCCTTTATGAGTTACATGTACGTGATGCTTCCATCCATCCTGAGTCAGGTGTTTTGCACAAAGGAAAATATCTAGGGTTAGCAGAAAAAGGAAGCAAAGGACCAAATGGCGTAGGAACTGGTCTCGATCATCTCAAGGAACTTGGCATAACTCATGTACATTTACTTCCTACATGTGATTACAATTCTGTGGATGAAAGCAAGCTAGACAAACCACAATTTAACTGGGGATATGATCCTATCAATTATAATGTACCTGAAGGTTCATACTCAACCAATCCATATAGAAGTGAAGTAAGAATTCAAGAATTTAAAGAAATGGTACAAGCTTTCCACCAGCAAGATATAGGTGTAGTTATAGACGTTGTTTATAATCATACGGGTGTCTATGACAATTCTAATTTTAATCTCGAAGTTCCGGGATACTATTACAGACAATGGGATAATGGCAAAAGATCTGATGCCTCTGCATGTGGCAATGAGACTGCTTCAGATAGAGCCATGATGCGCAAATTTATAATAGAATCTGTAGCTTACTGGGCGACAGAATACCATATTGATGGATTTAGATTTGACTTGATGGCCATTCATGACATCGAAACTATGAATGCTATTACAAAACGACTTAAAGAGATCAATCCTAATATTCTGATATATGGAGAAGGTTGGACAGCAGGTGACTCGCCACTACCAATGCCAAATCGAGCATTAAAAGCCCATACTAGCCAGATGCCACAAGTAGCTGCTTTTTCTGATGAAATCAGAGATGGGCTGAAAGGTTCTGTTTTTAATGATAAAGACAAAGGATTTGTGAGTGGCAAAAAAGGTGCAGAAGAGTCTGTCAAAATGGGCATAGCTGGCTGCATATCTCACCCACAAGTAAACTTTACAACCGTCTACAACTCTGATAAACCGTGGGCCGCGGAGCCTTGGCAATCTGTAAATTATGTATCATGTCATGACAATCTTGCACTTTTCGACAAACTCAAGATATCTCGCCCTGATGCATCTCAAGCTGATCTCATCGCTATGGACAAACTAGCTAATGCAGTCGTTTTGACGTCTCAAGGCATTCCATTCATCCATGCTGGTGAAGAAATGTTACGTACCAAAAAAGGGAATCATAATAGCTACAATGCTCCAGATAGTATCAATCAAATAGACTGGAGATGGAAATCAGAAAACAAAAATGTCGTGGATTATTACAAAAACCTAATCCAACTCCGCAAAAATCATCCTGCATTCTACATGTCCAAAAAAGAAGATGTTCTCAAAAATCTTGTCTTCCAAAAAGTAGAAGACGGACTGATTAGTTTTCAAATCAGCAATCATGCGAATGGTGACAAGTGGAAAAATATTTTAGTCATTTATAATGCACGTCCAGAAATTATCAAATATAAATTAAAAGAAGACTGGAAATTAGCTGTTTGGGGAGATGAATTTAATATGAATACACCCTCAACAGGAGAAATAAAAGTCCCTGCTATTTCTATGGTCGTTTTATATCAGGAATAAGGTGAACCAAAATAACCCATTATTAAGTAACATATTTATAGGGTTGATCTGATTATAATAAAAAAGGGTGACCTGTTTCCAGATCACCCTTTAAAAACTACTTAAACTTATTAAAACTACTTACTATGAAAAACCATTCTTTATAATCAAGCTAGATCAAATCTATCTAGATTCATCACTTTATTCCATACTGCTACGAAATCTTTAACAAATTTTGTTTTAGAATCCGTACAACCATACACTTCAGCAATGGCACGGAGCTCTGAGTTAGACCCAAAAATTAAGTCCGCTCTTGTTCCAGTCCATTTCACTTCTCCTGTTTTACGATCTTTTCCTTCGAATACATCTTGAGACGCTGATGTTGCTTTCCAAGTGGTATTCAAATCAAGTAAATGGACAAAAAAGTCATTCGTCAATACTTCTGGCGTATGTGTGAATACCCCATTTTTTGAATGACCATAATTTGTATTCAGAACACGCATTCCACCTAACAATACAGTCATCTCTGGCGCTGTCAATGTCATGAGTTGTGCCTTATCTATGAGCAACTCTTCTGCAGATCCGATATGGTGCGCACTTGTATAATTTCTAAATCCGTCTGCCATTGGTTTTAGTGCTGCAAAAGACTCTACATCAGTTTGCTCTTGTGTAGCATCGCCTCTACCTGCTGTGAATGGTACCGCGATATCAAAACCTGCTGCTTTTGCTGCTTTTTCTACACCTACACAACCACCCAATACGATCAAGTCTGCAAGAGAAATATGTTTTCCACCGTATTGACCATCATTAAAGCTCTTTTGGATACCTTCTAATGTGCTGATTATAGTAGTTAAAAGTCCAGGATGATTTTCCTCCCAGTCTTTTTGTGGCGCTAATCTTACCCTTGCACCATTGGCACCACCACGTTTGTCAGAACCTCTGAATGTAGATGCTGACGCCCATGCCGTAGATACCAGCTGTGACACTGAAAGACCTGATGCTAAGATTTGTTCTTTAAGTTTTGCTATATCTTGGTCATCCACCACAGATTTTGTTTCTGGAGATACAGGATCTTGCCAAACCAATACTTCTGATGGCACTTCTGGTCCTAGGTATCTTTCTATTGGACCCATATCTCTGTGTGTCAGTTTATACCAAGCACGAGCAAATGCATCAGCAAATTGATCTGGGTTTTCAAAAAATCTTCTAGATATCTTTTCATACGCAGGATCTACTCTTAGCGACAAATCCGTCGTAAGCATAAATGGCGCGTGTGTTATTGATGGATCATGTGCATCTGGAACAGTTCCTGCGCCACCACCATTCACAGGTCTCCACTGATGTGCACCTGCTGGACTTTTGAATAATTCCCACTCAAAACCAAATAGGTTTTCAAAATAATTATTACTCCATTTAGTTGGTGTGGTTGTCCATGCGCCTTCAAGTCCACTTGTGATGGTATCACCTGCATTTCCTGTGCCGAATGAGTTTTTCCAACCAAGTCCTTGTTCTTCAATACCTGCTGCTGCTGGTTCGGCAGCTACATATTTGCTTGGATCAGCAGCACCGTGGGTTTTACCGAATGAGTGTCCACCTGCTATCAATGCTACCGTCTCTTCGTCATTCATGGCCATACGAGTGAATGTCTCGCGAATATCTTTTGCTGCAGCCAATGGATCAGGATTACTATTTGGTCCTTCTGGGTTTACGTAGATAAGACCCATTTGAACTGCTGCCAGAGGATTATCTAGTTCTCTATCTCCTTTGTAACGTTGATCTCCCAACCATTCTCTTTCTGAGCCCCAATAAACATCTTCATCTGGTTGCCATACGTCTTCACGACCACCACCGAAACCAAAAGTTGGAAATCCCATTGACTCCAATGCGCAGTTTCCTGCAAGGATCATTAAATCTGCCCAAGAGATTTTATTGCCATACTTTTGTTTGATAGGCCAAAGTAAAAGACGAGCTTTATCAAGATTGGCATTGTCTGGCCAGCTATTGAGAGGTGCAAAACGTTGTGTACCTGAACCTGCGCCACCACGGCCGTCAGCGATACGATATGTACCTGCACTGTGCCAAGCCATCCTGATAAAAAACGGACCATAATGACCATAATCTGCAGGCCACCATTCTTGAGATGTTGTCATCAACTCTACGATATCTTTTTTTACAGCGTCTAGGTCTAATGATTTGAAAGCCTCTGCATAATTGAACGACTCGTCCATTGGATTTGCCAATGAAGAATTTTGACGTAGAATATTCAATTTTAACTGGTTTGGCCACCAATCTCTATTTCCAGTGCCATTTCCTGCTGTCTTTTTTAGAGATGCCCCTGAAAATGGACATTTACTTTCTGACCCTCCTTTGCTTTCAGAATTCACATCATACGATGACTGACTTCCATGGTTGTTATCTTCCATTTAGTAAAAATTATTTGGTTATCTGATTATTTAAAAACATGACAAAATTACGACAATTCCAATTATAAGTAACATTTATATAATTTATAGACATATAAGCAACGCTAATTTTGACTATAAGTTTAATAAAAGAAGGAATAGGTAAAATTGACCTAATTGACAAAAACGAAACGTAAGTTGAGAAACTATTGTTTTATTTTTGGGCTAAGATCATGCTATAAATGACGAATGTCATCACATGGATTGATTCTTTAATTCAACTAAATTATAGTATAAGAATAAAACTGAAACTCTTTCTGAAAGTCTATCTAATTACCCACTATTCGGATTATTCATCCTTTTGATTGCTCCATAACCGATACCCTACTCCACCTTCACGCGTGATGACTCTGTTTCTGATGCGGAACTTCTACCTGATACGTTTTTCATCTTTGAATTTCCAAATTGATAACTTGCGGTCAATCTCACTTGTCTAGAAAATTCTCTTTGGAAAAAATTGACGCGCACATCACTAAAATCAATCGTTGCATTCGTATTCTGTGAATAGAAAATATCATTAAAACTCAATGATAATCTGCCTCGCTTTTCATCAAATGTTTTTGAAACACCAAAATTCATTCCAGCGATATTATCTATGGTAAGAAACTCTTCTAGGAATTTCGTCATGTAAAAACCACCCATTTCAAGTCTAAAATCTTTAGGTAATGTAGCATTTATTTGAAAATAACCCAACCAATGCCATCTACTAGTTTCATACTTTATATTTTGATAAGTCGCATCGTAAGCATTGTAAATGGCTTGATTACCACCGAATCCATCTATGAATTTACCCAATTTGATTGGGAAGTTGAGTTGCAATTCTACTCTTGTTTGATTGGCAAGGTTTTCGGCCGTGGTGAATGTTCGAGTACCTTCTAGTCTAGGTGCATTTTCTACAATAACATCATCTGTCACATAATAAGCGACACCAAAGAACGGCTGACCATCGTATGTCAAATTCAATTGTGCGGTATTGATGATTTCAGGTCTTAAATTTGGATTACCTCGGGTATAAGTGAGCGAATCTATGAAGTATGAAAATGGATTTTGTTGTTGAAAACCAGGACGATTGACCCTTCTTGAATATGAAGATTGTAAGGCCATATGTTCATTAAAGCGGTACATTGCACTCGCACTTGGAAATAATTGTGAATAATTTCTATCCAAAACCAAAGAATCCATCGACTCACCGGAAAGAATAGTTTGCTCCACCCTAAGCCCTGCATTCAATTCAAATTTAGAAATGGTTTTGCTTAAATTTAAATATCCTGCATTGATATTTTCTTTGTATAAAAAGTCATTGGATTCATTATTTGAAACTTCTCCATTTCTAAAAAAATTAAGGTCATTATCAACCGTTGCAAAACTCATTTTTACACCAGTCTCCACTTTAAAAGTGGAATCGATGGGATACTTATAATCCGCCTTCCCCACATAAATATCTACAGGCTGATCTACATCTTGACGAGACAAGGATCTGAAAAGTGGATTGTCATCGGGATAAATAGACAAATCATTAATATTTCTAGTGTTAAAAGTATTGTAATCAAAATCAACATTAAATCCATGACCTGTTTTGCGGTCAAATTCGTGTTTTAGGTACACATTTCCATACAATCCACTTCTCTTGGAGTCTGTGATATTTTCAGTAACAAATATATTATTCAATATCGTTTCAGTAACGTCAAAAACACTTGTTCGATTAAAACCTACGCCATCTCCTTGTCTTCCCCATGTACGAAAAACTGTGCCTACCGTTGTCTTTTCAGTAGCATAATAATCAGCACCAAATCTTAAATTCTTAAAAGTATAATCTACCCGATCTATATTTTTGCTTTTATACACTTCATCACCTATATACCTATCTACAATGATTGTCGTAAAATAATCCCCTTGATTGTAAGACACATTCCCGAATAGATTAATTTTACCATTACGGTAAGTCATATTTAAAGAAGGATTGAGTCTATAATAATTTTCAAGACCTGCATCTACATCCGCCTGATCAAATCTACCACCGCCAACTGTAACAGCAGCAGTCGCTTTAAATCCTAAATCTGCATTTCGTTTTAATACTATATTGAGAATAGGTCCACCTGATGCATCATATTGCGACCCTGGTTGAGTGATGAGTTCTATTTTTTCTATTTGATCGCCAGGCATATCCCTTAGTGCGGCATTCATATCATTATAGGGTGAAGGTTTGCCATCAATCCAGATTTGCAAGTTTTGGCTTCCGCCCAAAGTCACTTTATCTTGCATGACCACTACGCCTGGCACTTTTTGAAGAATTTCCATAGCTGTTCCCCCAGCTGCTACAGCACTATTAGCTACATTGACGACAAGTCTATCTGATTTTTGCTCTAGAAATGGCCTTTTAGCTACGATAACTGTTTCATCTAGTGTGACTCCTTTTTGTAGGAAATTGATATCAACTGTTGCCGTTTTATTCTCTGGCTTTATTTCGAAGATATCGCTATACACATTATCATACCCTAAATAAGAAGCTAGTATTCTATATGATCCTGCACTGACATTTTCGATCAAAAAATTTCCCTTTTCATCTGTCAAACTTCCTCTTACCAAGGTAGAATCTAGATTAATCAAAGATGCAGAAGCGTATGCTACGGGTAGTCCAGTTTCGTCTTTGACAGCTCCTTTGATGGTGATTTGTGACTGTAAAACTCCAATAGAAAATAATAGGATAAGGGTATGGATGTAATGCATAAATTGTTTTGTTTGACTTTATATAGACGTGCCAAAAATAAGATAGGTTGCAAACGAAAAAAATATAATTCTACGAAATGCTTATAATTTCAGATCAGCAATGATATCATCTACATGTTCTAGACCTACAGATAGTCTAATCAGTCCATCTGTGATACCCGCGGCTGCTCGTTCTTCAGGTGTCAATTTGGAATGGGTCGATGATGCAGGATGCGTTATGATCGTACGTGTATCTCCGAGATTGGCAGATAAGGAGATCATTTCTCGAGCATCGATGAGTTTTCGTCCAGCGTCTATACCACCTTTGAGTTCGAAACTGATCATACCGCCACCAGCTTTCATTTGTTTGGTGGCGATTTCGTACTGTGTATTAGAAGGAAGAAATGGATAATTCACATAAGCGACCTGACTATTTGACTCCAACCATGTAGCTATTTGTAATGCATTCTGACAGTGACGATCCATTCTGATGGCTAGTGTTTCTAGACTTTTGGACAGAACCCATGCATTAAAAGGTGACATAGATGGTCCTGCATTTTTCATGAAGGGATAGATTTGTTCTATGATCTTTTTATTAGAAATAATAGCGCCACCCATGACCCTACCCTGTCCATCGATGTACTTCGTGGCAGAATGAATAGATATATCTGCACCGAATGCAAGTGGCTGTTGCAAATAAGGTGTAGCAAAACAATTATCGACAATAAACAACATATCATGCTTTTTGCAGAAGGCACTAGTTGCTTCTAGGTCTATGATGTCAAGGCCAGGATTTGAAGGTGTTTCGAGATACAGAAGTTTGGTGTTAGGTTTGACCAATGCCATCCATTGTTCCATATTTAGTGGATCGATATAATCATAAGTGATGCCCCATTTGCGGAGGTAATCATCATTGATTTTGAAGGTAGAACCGAAAACTGCTTTTGACATCAATAAATGATCGCCACTACTCAATAATGATGCGAAAGTAGTAAAAATAGCTGCCATTCCTGTAGCTGTGGCTATACAATCTTCTCCACCTTCAAGAGCTGCCATTTTGTTTTCAAATTCTCTCACAGATGGATTGGTAAATCTTGAATAGATATTTCCATCCGCTTCATTGGCAAAAAGCGCCCGCATATGTTCTGCATCGTCAAACACAAAACTGGAAGTGGCAAATATAGGCGTACTATGTTCGTGATGTTGCGACCTATCTGTCTGTAATCGAATAGCCTTTGTTTCAAATTTCATCTGTTTATTTTTATTTTCTTTTTAAATGTCATAACTCGTCCCGCGTCACCGGCGGGATGGAATTGATAACATATCTCCATCTTTGGTGTTATCGAACTTACGTTTCGCATGAAAATAATCATCAAGGTGTGTGTGCCACAAAGATGATTCATGCTCATTTCATTTATAAAAATCTTACTAATTTGTGAAATTGTTTGAATTGCTGACAGCTCATTTTGATTAAATATCATCGCTCCATCCCGGCACCCTCACTTCAAAACTATGGGTGATTTCCACCGACTTTGCTAGCATAAGTGACACAGAACAATATTGTTCCATAGACATTTGTACTGCCTTTTCAGCTTTCTCCTCCTTGACATCTCCGGTGATGATGTAATGTAAATGCATTTTGGTAAATACTGCAGGTACAGCATCTGCCCGTGTGCCATCTATCTCTACTGAGATCGTTTTTACATCCTGACGCATTTTTTTGAGTAGTGTTTCCACATCTATTGAGCTACATGCAGCCGCTGCCATCAGTACAGATTCCATTGGACTTACAGCTTCTTTATTACCAGAAAATTGTATAGTTTGTCCACGTTCATTGGTTCCTTTAAAATTCAAATCACCATAAGTCGACTCTAAAAATACCTTCATTACTGTATATAATTGTTAAGTTGTTGAATTTGTGCATATTGTGAAGTTGGAAAGAAAAATGGTACATGTAAATGATATCAATACCTTCGTTAAACCATATCTAAAATCCTTACTTTCTAGCCATTCACTACACCACAAAGGTAATACAATGAAACAATCGCACCACAAAAAATAAGAAATTAATACCTTTAACATACAGATGTAATAAAAAAGGCGTTATTTTCGCAGCCTGAATTGATTTATTATCCATAAAATACACATATGTTTACCATAAATATTTACTTAAAATTTGCCATTATAGCGATCTGTCTAGTAGGTGGCATCATTCTTTCATTCGTCCTAGGAGTAGGCTACACTTGGATTTTCATCATAATAGGCATTATCTTTTTGATCAGTTATATCTTGCTAGGAACGGTACAGTCTGCATCAGAATTGCTTCAAGTGTCTGATTTTGAAGGCGCAGAAAAAAGATTAAATCTTACCTATTTCCCTAAATATCTTTATGTTACTAATAGAGCATTTTACTACATTCTAAAAGGTTCGCTTGCAGCACAAAGAAAAGATAATACTGAAGCTGAAGGGTATTTTAACGAAGCGCTTGCACTAAAACTTCCTTCTGATAATGAAAAAGCAATGGTTTTGCTCCAAATGGCAGGTATTCAAGCAAATAAAAACAACTGGAATGGTGCCAAAAATTACTTCTACCAAGCTAAGGGACTGAAAATCACAGAACCAACATTAAAAGAACAGTTCAAACAATTTGAAACTGCCATCAACAATCGTGGCCAAATGAAAGTAGCTCAAAGTATGGGTATGAAAACCGGTCAAATGATGATGCCGGGTGGAAAAAGGAGAAGACCTAAGATGAGATAGGAAGGTAAATCTCTGATACGATGGCTCAAAGACATCGTATCGGTTCTCAGATTTCAAAGAAAAAAAGCGGTAGGATGTCTGAAAGCTTTACGACCGCAGGAAATCTCTGATGCGATGGCTCAAAGACATCGTAT
>DLGT01000167.1 GCA_002482845.1 Saprospiraceae bacterium UBA7687 | reverse complement strand
TAACCTTTAAATATTATAACGAGCTTAAAAATGCAGACAATGCACCATCTTTTAATCTTGTACCTACACCTTCTGCGTGGGACTATCTATCAGACCCAGGTATGTATTTCGTAAGTAATGAAGCACTTGGTGGAGATACTTATAACCTTTATTACACAACAGGATCTTTAAGTGATGACCCTTCACTTATTTCATTACAAACCAAAGGATTGGCTACTCAATTAGCGCCTGATGGCCGTCAGAAAAACAGTCCTAATGTGTTAAATACATTTGACAGTCGTATTTGGTCTTCAATTTACCACAATGGCACCATCCACATGGGCGGACATGTAAATACACCTAATGGAGATGTGGGATTGTTGTATGGAAGAATGGATGTAGAGAATGTTAGTTTTGAAGCAGATGTGTTGACAAATGTGGGATTAGATTATGCATTCCCTTCTTTTTCGGCTTATGGAAAAAATGAAGAAGATGCTGAAATCCTAGTCAACTATTTGGTATCAGGCATCGATTTATTACCTGGACAGGAACAACGAGCTTGTCATGGTACAGGTGCAGCGTTTATGTGGAGCGATCCTGTCAGGCTAAAAGATGGATCTAGTCCTGTAAATGTTTTGACTGACAATAATGAGCGATGGGGCGACTATACGACTTCATGCAGAAGATTTATAAATGGTCGTGTGGAGACATGGGTAACAGGCTGCTATGGTGAAGGTGGAAGTTATGGTACTTGGTTGGGCCAATATGTTAATGAAGATGAATTTACCACAAAAACTATGGCTGAGTTTGTAGCCGACAAAACCACAGTTGCCAAAAACACTGAAATCACTTTTACTGATTTAACACAAAAGAGTCCTACCACATGGTCGTGGATTTTCGAAGGTGGTGTACCTGCGACTTCTACAGAACAAAATCCAAAAGTAGTATTCCCTGCTGATGGTGCTTATGATGTCACTTTGGTAGTACAAAATGACCTTGGTAAAGATACATTAACAAAGATAGATTTTATACATATCCAAGACCCAATAGCGCTTCCTGTTGCAGAGTTTACCGTAGATATTGATACCATATATAGAAATGATACAGCTAGATATACTAGTCTAAGTTCTGACAATGTGGTGAATCATAAATGGACATTTCAAGCTGGCAGCCCTATGACGAGCAACATAAAAAACCCAGTGATAAGATATAATACTGCTGGTTCGTTTATTGCATCACTTACGGTAAGTAATATCGCTGGGAGCAACACAAAAACAAAAACGAAATATATCACTGTACTAAATAGAACTGTACCAACTGCTGATTTTTCATCAGACAAAACCAATCTCATAGCGGGAGAATCAGTAACTTTTAGTGATCTTTCTACAGGTGGACCTAGAGAAAGAGTATGGACATTTGCAGGTGGTAATCCTTCGACCTCAACACAGAAAAACCCTGTTGTAGTCTACAATCAAGATGGAATATATGAAGTCTCCCTAAAAGTAACCAATGAACTTGGCGAAAATACTGCCATTAAAACTGGTTACATCCAGGTAGGCCAAGTTGGTACAAATGATGTCTCACTTATTTCGAATGCCAAGCTATATCCCAATCCTGTTTCTAATGGCAAAATCACCCTTGAATTTAATACAGAAAAGACGCAAAAATTGAATTTCAGACTGTACGATACCCAAGGAAAATTAGTTAAAATACTTTATGAAGACAGGGTAAAAGCAGGATATAATGTATTTTCATTTAATGCCGAAATGCTTACCAATGGCAGGTATTTTCTTAATATCTCCAGCGAAAAAGGTCAAACAAAAACACTATCTTTGGTCGTAAATCGCTAAAAATGAATAAACATCTTCTTAAATATTTATTTGTATATGTGACACCTTTATTGGTGTTTGTTTCTATTTATTTAGGCGGAATTTATAGTTACATTGCTATAATCTATGTTTTTGGGTTGATACCTTTTCTTGAATTCTTTTTCAGTGGTACTACGCAGAATATGAATGAAGTAGAAGAATCTTTGGCACTTCAAGATAAATGGTATGACTTGCTTCTTTATAGCCTTGTGCCTGTACAAGTGGCATTGCTTATCTATTTTTTATACAGCGTAGATGACGACTCTTTATTATTGTGGGAGAAAATTGGTTTGATGACAGCTTATGGTATGTCTTGCGGTGCACTAGGTATCAATGCAGCACATGAACTCGGACACCGTAGTACTTGGTATGAACAAATGATGAGCAAAATTCTACTTGCTACCACACAATACATGCATTTTTTTATAGAACACAATCGTGGTCACCACAAAAATGTATCTACAGATGAAGACCCTGCATCAGCAAGATATGGAGAAACTGTATATGGATTTTTTGTAAGATCTATCAGAGATAGTTGGCTGTCTGCGTGGCATTTAGAAGGCAAAAGATTGGCTGCCAACAAACAAGGATTTTGGAGTTTACATAATGAAATGCTAAGATTCCAAATTATACAATTATTGATATTAGTAGCCATCTTCTTAATATTTGATTGGAAAGTTTTATTGTTTTATTTAGGTGGTGCGACAATAGGATTTCTACTTTTAGAAACAGTCAATTATATCGAACATTATGGGCTTCGACGAAAACAAATAGCGGATGGCAGATACGAAAGAACATTGCCAATTCATTCATGGAATTCTAATCATTCTCTAGGTAGAATTCTTTTATTGGAAGTGACACGTCATTCAGATCATCATTATTTGGCCAATAGGAAATATCAGATTTTAAGACACTTTGACGAAAGTCCACAAATGCCCACTGGATACCCTGGCATGATGCTTTTGTCGCTGATACCGCCATTATGGTTTAAAGTGATGCATAGGCAAATAGAAAAGTATAGAGCAACCTCTGAAGGTGGTGCTTTGGCTTGATGTTTAAAAAGTTCTTCAAAAGCTGGAAGCTTTAACTAACTCTAGCTTAGCGAGGATATTCACAAGCTGGAAGCTTTTGCAACATTTAGATACTGATAAGATTGGCGTCTTTGCTAAGCTTGCATTAGTACATACTTCTCGTATGAGTTTGTGTTTGGCGTTTTCTATTCGACAATGTAAGTTTTTCAAAAGCTGGAAGCTTTTGCCACATTTAAATACTTAAAAATAATTGCAATAACAAAATATTTAACTTTCTTTGCTTTTAAATTCAAAACAAAGCCAAGATATGCCTGCTAAAAACAACTTACTCATTTGGACCATCACAGTTGCAGTTTCAGGATTCCTTTTCGGATTTGATACAGCAGTCATTTCTGGTGCGGACCAACCTATACAACAACTTTGGAATACTTCTCCTGCTTTTCATTCGTGGTTTATTATGTCTATGGCACTTTGGGGAACAGTGATAGGCGCACTTTTTGGTGGTTATCCTGCTGAAAAATATGGTAGAAAAAACACCTTATTTTGGATTGGTGTTTTATATCTTGTATCTGCAGTAGGTTCTGGACTCGCTTGGGATCCTTACTCATTTTCTATATTCCGATTCATTGGCGGACTTGGTGTAGGAGCGTCGTCTGTGGCAGCACCTATTTATATTTCAGAAATTGCGCCTGCAAAAAACCGGGGTAAACTCGTTGCTGCATATCAATTTAATATCGTGCTTGGTATCTTGGTTGCTTTTCTAACAAATTATTTAATAGGTGAATTTCTTGGAGTTGGTCAGTGGAGATTAATGTTAGGATTAGAAGCACTTCCTGCTTTAATATTTTGCATCATGATTTTGAAAGTATCTGAAAGTCCACGTTGGTTACTTCTTCATAAACACGACGAAAAAAGTGCTGCTGATATTTTAGCCAAACTCAATCCTGGTGAAGATATAAATGCACTCATCCAAGACATAAAATCTTCCGAAAAAGCAGGAGCTAGAGCTGAAAAATTCTTTACCAAAAAGTATAGTTTGCCGATTTTGCTAGCCTTTCTATTAGCATTTTTTAATCAAGTATCGGGTATCAACTTTGTCCTATATTATGCGCCAAGGATCTTTGAGATGGCTGGTCTTGGTGCGAGTACTGCCCTACTCTCTTCCATCGGCATCGGCATTACTAATTTAGTATTTACCATACTTGGTGTTTATTTGATAGATAGGATGGGACGCAAAAAACTAATGATCATTGGATCGGTAGGCTACATCATCACTTTATCTGTGATAGCGTGGGCATTTATGACGAATGCAGGTGGAACAGTTGTGGTGATATTTGTTTTTGGGTTCATAGCTGCACATGCTGTTGGTCAAGGAGCAGTGATATGGGTATTTATCTCTGAGATATTTCCCAATAGTATGCGTGCATTCGGTCAAGCTTGGGGTACGGGTATACATTGGATTTTTGCAGCATTGATTACTGCTTTTACACTTCCTGTGATCAGTATGCTTGGTGACAATCCATGGCCGCTGTTTGCATTTTTTGGATTTATGATGTTTTTGCAGTTACTTTTCACCTTGTTTATGATGCCAGAAACCAAAGGTGTAAGCTTGGAAGATTTGGAGAAGAAATTGCTGAAGTGATTATTAAATCCTTGATGCATAAAGAATTTAATAATCATTTATCGTCATCAACAATAAATTGCAAAATGGAGTTTTATTGTTTTTAAAGTCAAGTGAAATAGGTAGCGCATTAGGAATAATCCACCAATCCATTGATTCATATATTAATTAAAATAAATGGATTGGTGTTATTTTTTATAATTTTTAGGACATTGAATGCATGCCTACTTTATTACCTTCTGTATCTATAAACATTGCCATAAAACCAAACTCTCCCAAACTAGTTTTCGGAACTATAAGTGTGCCGCCCGCTGCTTCAACTCTTGATGCTTCGACTTCAACATCATCACAGTAAAAATAAACGATCGTACCTGATGTTGATGGTACATTATCAGCAGATTTTACCAAGGCGCCACTCGCACCTGCTATCCCTTCTGCACTTGACCCCATCATATACATAGGTGAATCTGGCATATCGACGTACTGCATTTCTATTTGAAATACATCGCTATAAAACTTTTTTGCTCTCTCGAGATCTGTCGCTGCGATCTCAAACCAAACTACTGGATTGCTCATAATATTTTAATTTTTGTGAACGCAAAATTAATCAATACTGGTACATTTGCAATTGACATAAGTCAAATTTAGATTATATTTTTATTTCTATTGTTTTTGAACACTACTTTTACCTTTTCTTTATGGAATCTCTTCTTAATCTGCTGAGAGATGTATTTTTAATACCTAGATGTGAAGCGATATGCTTGAGAGGAGCTTTTTGAATGATGTCAGGTTTTTCTTCACCAAGTTTGAGATATCTTTCAGCTGCAGTTTGGGTGATCATGTGTATGTGTCTTTGTTTGAGTTTGAAAAGTTCTTCTGTCATCCAATTTCTACCCCAATCGCTGAATCCTCTAAGTGTCAGAAATAATTGTTGGAATACTGGAAAAGGTATTTTGTACAATACTACTTCCGATAGCGCTTGGATACAACTTTCGCTTGGTTTTTGTTGAAAAAGTGATACCACTTCTATCACTACATCTCCTTGACAATAAAATTCAGTCGTCATTTCTTCATGATTAAAATCAATGACATATGACCTTAAAATACTTTCTTTGACAATATAATATCCATCTGATATACCACTGAATAATAAGACATTTTCACCTTTTTTAAATCTTAGTTCATGATGTGCATTTTTTATTTCGGCCATTTCTTGCTCGTTGAAACCTCCATTTTGGTACACCAATGTTAAAATATCTGTCATAATGTGTTGATTTAAAATATTATGAATTTGTCATCCAGCATCCTTTTTATACTCTGCCGGCGTTTTACCAAAGTACTTTTTAAATACTGCACCGAAATAAGACGGATCTGCAAAACCACATTTAAATGCTACTTCTGAAATAGTCCACTGCCCATTCTGGAGCAGTGCTGCTGCTTTTTCTAGCTTCAAGATGGTTGTATATTGTTTTGGAGACATGTCTAGTTCAGCTTTGAAGATCCGTTGCAGCTGTCTTACACTGACATTTATTTCAGTAGCTAATCGTTCTACAGGAATGTCTTCGTCTATGTACTGTTGGATATAACTTTTTAATCGAGCGATTTCTGTTGATAATGTAGGTTCTTTAAGTTTATCTTCTACAAAATTTGTTTCATCTTCTACAATTTCAGAAGATGCTAAATCCTGTCTTTTCTGTGGGAAATTTCGGTAAAAACGGAGTTTGCTGTTTTGATACCAAAGTCCACCAATCAACGATAATACCAAAACACCTAAGCCTAATTTTAATACAAAAGAAGAAGAATGATAAGTCTTTAATAATGAAAATTTCCAAGTTGGTGCTCCTGTCAGATGTACCCTATGCCAATCATTGGGAAAACCGAAATCTGATTTACCACTTAGATTAATAAAGTTCATAGATGGCGGATGGAAAGTATCTGACCAAGATGCCATATCAGCAGTGGTGTCTATGTCATTATTGCACAAGTCTATCCTAAATTCAAATCCTTCTTTCGGTATGATACCTATTGCGCTCCAAGGTACCGCTATTTCTAAGCTGTATTCGCTATCGAGATCAGTGGTATCGTTGATTGTTCCGATGATGTTGGATTTTGTTTTTACAACGATATTTGTTCCTTCGTGATCTTTAGGAACATGACTACCATGTTGTATTTGTTGTTTATCTCCTTTGAAAACTGTTTTTTCACCTGTCAGACTGATGAGAAGCTGATAGTCATTCAGATCCATTTTGTCCCGACTATCATTTTTGCCATCTATATAAATTTCTACTGCATCATTTAGGTATAATCTCGCATTATTATCGCCTGTTGCATTGACACAAAGTTGACTATCAGATACTTTAAAAGCAGCATATAAATGTTCTGAATCCCAATACAAACCACACGCCACTAGATTGCGGTATGCTAGTCTAGATGTATGTTTTATTTCTAATGGCAATGTCCATTCGTCTAGATGACCATCGATAGACATAGGAACAGGTGTATAAGGTATCGTTATATCTTGTTGTGCCCACAAAGGCGCAAACAAAGCACAAATTAGCAAAGTAACAAGATAAAACTGTCGCATATTTAGGATAATCAGTCGCAAAATTAACAGAATAGATCAACTAAATGCTAGAATTTTGCCTTCAAATAAAAATATATGTTCAGAATACAAATTTGGATTTTTATACTGGTTATGACCAATGCAATGAGTTCGCTTTATGGACAGGCTCCTGCCTTCCCAGGTGCAGAAGGATTTGGTGCTACTGCAAGTGGTGGTAGAGGTGGAAGGGTGATTTATGTGACTAATTTAAATGCGGATGGCCCTGGTTCACTCCAAGCTGCACTTAATGAAAATGGCCCAAGGTATATACTATTCAAAGTCAGCGGCGTTATACCTACTACAGTAGAAGTACCTCCTGGACATGGTGATTTTACCGTGGCAGGACAGACGTCACCAGATGGCATCATCGTCAGGGGATTTTTGAGTTATAATGAAGAGCAAATTTCCAGTGAAAACATCATCATCAGACATTTGAGATCTAGAATAGGAGATACTGAGCAATATCCGACGCCACATTGGTTAGCAGAAGATGGCATAACTTTGGGTGGTATCCGCCATGCCATTATTGATCATTGTTCTTTTGCACATGCGAGTGATGAAGCGGTAGATATCTCGCGATCTTCTTTGCTGACCATACAACATTGTTTGCTAGCAGAAACACTAGGTGGACATAGTTATTTGGGT
Organism: Saprospiraceae bacterium UBA7687; assembly: GCA_002482845.1. Classification (GTDB taxonomy): domain Bacteria; phylum Bacteroidota; class Bacteroidia; order Chitinophagales; family Saprospiraceae; genus OLB9. The sequence continues at coordinate 5,980 of DLGT01000167.1, read as the reverse complement.
GGCATGTTGATCAATTATTCATCTGCTCAAAGTAGGCTCGATAGCTTGTCTATCCACCATAATGTATGGAATAGAATCGGCGGTAGGATGCCAGAAATAAGTTGTGAATCGCCATACTGTGATGGCAAAACCATTAACATTGAACTGTCTAACAATCTTGCATGGGACCCAAGGATAGAGTTGTGGTATGAAGGTCCTACTCCTAATGGTCATTTTAATTTAAATCTGAATGCTATCAATAACTTTTATCACGCAGCACCATCATACACCAATGGTATGTATCATTTCGACTTATTAAATTTTGAAGAAAACAATTTATTTTTTGAAGGAAATAAGATGAATCTTTATGACCAATATGGCGATTACGAGCTTTTTTATTGTTGTAATGATTTTGACCAAGGACATCCAAATACAAACTTTGGTGTAGCCGATTTATTACCTTTAAGACATGCATTTCCATCAATCTCTTACACCACTACAGAAACGCTTGCAGATGTATTGTCAACATCAGTTGGTGCTTTCCCGAGAGATGCGATGGATCTCAGACTGATGGGTTATGTCACGGATGGCATCATAGATCCTTTGAGCATTGATGAAGACCATTATGACGATGCTTTTATGATTACCAATGAAAAACAAGCGCCACTCGATAGTGATGATGATGGTATGCCAGATTATTGGGAGATGATGCAAGGATTAGATATCCATTCGCAAGACCATAATGGGACGAGCCTATCAAATGATATTTATGGTGTGGCAGGATATACCAATCTAGAATGTTACTTAAATTGTCTGTCTGATGCTTTGGTAAATGGAGGAAGTAGCTACGCTTGTGGTATTCAATTAGAAGGTACTTCTCAACTTACTCAAGACCCAAAACTTGAATTTGACATCTATCCTAATCCGACTAAAGCAGAAATTCAGTGTAAGGGGCTAAGCGAATTATCTAAAGTAAATTGTAAAATAATGAATGCCGCAGGACAGATTGTATTAGAACAACCAATCCAAACAAATAAATCAGTCTCTGTAGCTCATTTAGGTGCAGGTATTTATTTTATAGTTTTGGAAACCGAAAACAGTGAAGTGTTCAGGGGTAAGTTGGTAGTTTTATGATGCCACTAAAGTTACATAAAAAAAGTGGAAATGTTAACTAGTTCAGCGTTTTTAAGATGTCGAGGCTAAACCTCAAGTTTTGCACATTCCAAAGCTAGATGCATTGGCTTTATTCCTATCATCCTAAAATTGTAAGAGCGATGTTCATTTAATGTGGAACTAATAATGCTGGAAGGGGCACATGTTTGCTTTTGTTTTTTGTGCATCGCAATTTTTCCACTTGATTTTGATATGTCATAGTGATTACAGGATGTTAGTCCTTTAATGTCTCAGTTATTTAGTGTAGTGACTTTTATTTTAGAGTATGTTAAATTATAAAAGAATTGGAGTCATTTAAAAAAGTAAATAGGGAAATTTGTTTTTTATTTTTTTTTAAAAAAATGAAGGTATACTTTACATTATTTAAAGAAATTCGTAACATTGTGTGTAATAAAAAAAATTAAAAAGTCATCCAATGCACCTTCGTTATTTCCTATTAGTTTTTTCTTTTAATATGATGATTACAGGATCTATTTTTAGTCAATGGTCCAGTCAGAAACTTTCATCCAAACGTTATGATTTATGTAGTTGTCAAGTAAATAATAAATTGTTTTTTATTGCTGGAAGGGATCTAAATGATAACTCCACCAAAACAATTGACATTTTGGACTTGAATACAAATATATGGACAGTTAAACAGTTAAAATCTGCTAAAAGCAGGCCTGAATGTATCGTAATAGGTGAGAAAATATACGTAGGTGGTGGTGGAAATAATACAACTGATTCTAAAACTCTAGAAATTTTGGATGCAGAAGGAAATTTTGTAAAGTCCTTAACTAAGCCTAATGTCGTGGGCGGATTAATGACCTTACTTGAAGGAAAAATATATATGGTTTCCTATGACAATATGGATGTATATAATATCGAAACCGAAACATGGTCGTATTTTAAAATTCCCATAAAAAGAGAACCGTCTCTTCCTAGAGATAATTTCAGTGTTGTAGCATTGACTAACCACATTTTGATAGCAGGTGGTCAATATTATGGGGAAGAATACCAAGATGTAAGCATTTTTGATGTTCGAATTAATACTTGGACTGTAGATTCCTTATCAGCCATCAGATATGGATTATTGGGTACAACCCATCAAAATAAAGCGTATTTTATTGGTGGACAAGATGGTGATTATAATTACTACAAGACTTTAGAAATTTTTGATGTAGAAACATTGGAATGGGAAATAGACAGTTTATCTAGAGGCAATAGATTTGATATGGCCGTTACCATCTATGATGAAAAGATGTTTGTAGCAGGAGGACAGATTTTTACATTTGGTGACCAATTTATTGATTTGATAGATGTATATGATTTTAATGAGAAAAAATGGAGTACACTAAAATTGCCAACAGGAAGGTCATCTATGACGGCTATTGGCGCAAATAAAAATGTTTATTTTGCAGGAGGAAAGTCTGATGATGAAGATGCTACGGATATAGTTGACATTTATTCTTTGGCACCCATTAGTTCGACCAATAATGAAAATTCCTTAATTTTCTCTGTGTACCCTAACCCTGTGACAGAAGATATTACCTTAGAATTACCTAATGTCTCTAATTCAGGTTTGATGGATTACCAGATTTACAACTCGTCAGGTACTTTAGAAATAGCGGGACAGTTCATAAAAAACCATAAAATCGAAACTAGAAATTTGAATAAAGGAAATTATTTCGTCAAGGTGTATGATCAGCAAAATGGAAAAGTATTTGTGGCACCTTTTATAAAAATGTAATATTTTTTTTAGAACTAAGCTCTAATAGTTTCTATTTTTATTTACTTGCATTCCAATGCTGGAAGCTTTGGCACTAGACTATTCTTTTACTTCTACCAGATTTTCAATGGTGATATAGCCATGGTTGGTCATTGCTTTGTAGGTGGCGCCTTCCCTGTTATTCTCTAGGATGATGTTTTTAAGATAGATGTTTCCTTGATTATAAAAAGCACCACCATTGACGGGCGCACTGCCTTCACTCATGCGCAGATTTGTGAGATGAAAGGTGGTCCCAAGTGGAATGTAAAACAATCTATTGGCAAAAGAAGCAGTGAGTTTTGTATTGTTTATACCATTCCCATGAATAAACAGATTATATGGAATCGTTAACTCTGCGGTATTGACATTTTGAAATATATTGTCAGTCATTGGACTAAAAAATATAGTATCATTCGGACATGATGATTGTATTGCAGCTCTAAGGCTACCTGGAAGATTATCCATTGGTTCTACCACTATGGACTTTGCTGATATTCTAGATTTACCATCAAGTCCCCACAAACTCATGGTATCTATACATAACCAGTCTAAAGCAGACACAGCTACATCGACGATTCTAGGCGTATTAGTATAAATTAATGTAGTATCTCCACTTTGCCAGTCAGGCGCGGTGATGACTCCGTCATTATTATTTACAGATAGGTCATTCGCTATTGTACCAGCCGATTCATTGAGTGGCCAATGCCCTATCAATCTGCCATAGTCAGGATGACTTGTTGTCAGCGGTGCACATTTCCATTGGTCTAAAACGGATTGAGTGATCACCTTATTCCACAATCTAACTTCTTGTACTATACCTGTATAATCTAGATTGCCTAGAATATCTGCTCCAATAGTTATCGGTCCATTATTTGTGATGTCTCCAATGCCCACCATACTTGTACTTCCTTTTACTACACCGTCTTCATATATAGTGATAGTACCATCTCTATCAAATGTAGCTGCCAAATGATGCCACTCATTGTTGGCAATTGTACCACCTGTGTTGATATCACGCCTGCTACTGCCATCACCCACATTTACCTTCCATTCAGGACCTGAAGGAAATTTAAATGACATTACAAAACCATCGTTATTACCACTTGCCCAGTTTTTATTGCCCATGATTGCTACGTCACCAGCAGATGCAGTCCTTACTCGACACTCCATGGTAAAATCAGTATCTGTACCAAAATTATAAGCAGATATATTAGGTATGGTCACCATATCGATATCCCCATCAAAATCTAGATATTTTGTCTGAGATATACAACTCGTGATAGGAATAATGATACTATCTGGGAATATCTGCGTCTTGGTAAATGACTTGTTGTGGGCAATATAAAAAATCGTTTCCTCTCCAATAGAAGTGCCACCATGTGATGTACCATTGCCTCCATGATCTGTGGAGATCAGTATTAACCAGTTTTCATTGTCATAAGTAGGTCTGTCATAAAGTGCATCGAGCACCATACCTATGTTTTGATCTACTTCTTCAATGGCGGTAATGTAAACTGGATTAGTTGGCGAAAAACCCGAACCATGACCAGCATGATCCACATCATCATAGTGGAGAAATAAAACATCAGGATTGTGATTTGCCAGTCTATTTATGGCTTCCATCGTTACACTCATTTCATTAGCAGCATTGACTTTATAGTCTGCATGGTTGAGTACAATTTGGTTATTTATTGGTCCCCATTGGCTGATAGATTCCGTTTGTAATGCAGGGTTAAAGTCTTCCACTCTCTTAAAAAAATGTGGAAATTGTGCAAGATTGCTGCCAGTAAAAGAATTATCGGTTATACCATGTTTTGCAGACCACACACCTGTCATCATAGCAGACCAACCTGGACCTGAAATGGTAATATCATCATTGAGCGCATGAAGACTGTATATAGAGTTATCGAGGAGTGCATCGATATTAGGAGTACTGGCTTGTATTAGTGCATCGGGCCTACAACCATCAATTCCTATGATCAATACTTTTTTTGTTTGACCAATCATATTTCCATATGCAAACACAAAAAAACAACTAACTAAAAATCTAGTTAAAACCAACATCATGAGTAACTTCAATTTAAAGCACAAAAGTAGTATTTTATTTTTTGGATTAAGAATTTGGAGATTTTATATTGTGGGCCATAGGTGAATAGTTACATTTTCAAATATGTTATTCTCAAACCAAGTCTGTAATCTATAATTCAGACACCACCTACGTGTTAATACCTATATTTTCACACAGTATTTATACTCTACTTAGACAAAACACTTGTGGCTAATTTTGCAGAAAATAATAACAATCTAATGGACATAATACCAAACAAAGTGCCTGCACTGGGATGGAAAGGTGGATTTCTATCCCAACATCCAGAAATGAACTATCCTAATGTAAACCTTGATGCACTATCACTGACAGGCAATCTAGACAATATAGGCAAAATCACACGTCAGCAGCGTGCATTGTGGCCTGAGTTTTCATGGGAAACCCAAAAAGATCAACCAAACCCCAAAAGATGTTATCAAATGTTTGCACCGGACATCTCTAGGGTCGGATACGATGATATCGGGCAATCTTGGTCTATTATATGTCCGCAACAAGGCACATTTATCAAGGGCTTGGGCGCCATGAATGTAGAAGTAACCGTCACCGGCCAAAAAGGATGGGTAGATGAATCAAACAAATCAATGGCTGTAGATATGATCGTAAAACCCAAAATATGGTTTAGTCCTAGTGCCAAACAATCCCCAACCGTCCGTCTATTGTGGGCATTATTTGACCTTCAAGCTCTTGACTTCCCTTCTGAAAAGGCTAGAGCTATCCAAATCAACACCTTCAAAACTGCGCAACAGACACAACGCATTATTAGTATACGGGATGGCCTTTTTATGCCAGATACTAATCCATCTTTTACAGACCATAGTCAAGAGTCATGGAGTCATTCCAATGTAGAAGTAGAAATAGGCCCTATAGATGTTAATCCACATCCTGTAGTTGATGAATTTAATCACCTAGTCATGAATGCGTTCAATCTCGCTTCTGGCAATTTGCAGCATATTGCCAGAAGCGAGATTGAACGC
>DLGT01000069.1 GCA_002482845.1 Saprospiraceae bacterium UBA7687 | reverse complement strand
TGTCAAGGTCAATCTAGTAATGTTTCTATTGCTTTAGAAGGTATACTCGGCTTCAATAGTCCTGTTACTTTATCACTTAGCAGTTTACCTGCAGGTCTAACGGGGTCTTTTATAAATAACCCTGTCACTCCTGGGTCAAGTACATCACTTACATTATCAAATTCAAATGCTACAGCTGGCACTGTATCCGTCACTGTTACTGGTACAAGTGGATCGATTATAAAAACAACAACATTACAAGTTAATTTAACATCTATTGTAGATGGCACGCAACCTAGCTTAATAGCACCTGACAATGGACTTACTAATGCTCCTTATAGGCCTGATTTTAAATGGACAGGTATAAATAATGCCGTATCATATGAGTTGCAAATTACTAGAGATATAAACTTCAACAATGTAGAAGTCACAGAAATTAGTACATCTACTAGTTATTTATTAAGCCAAAACTTGGATGGTTTATCGATTTACTATTGGAGAGTAAGAGGCGTAAATGGATGTAGTGTTGGTGCATGGTCAGATGTGAGATCATTTGAAACAATTCCATGTATGATTTATAATGCAAGTGATCTCCCTATTCCTATATCAGGTAATGGAACACCTAACATAAATTCGTTTATACCAATTACAGATAAAGGCACCATTTCAGATTTAGATGTTACAAATTTACAAGGACTACATACATGGATAGATGATCTTAGATTTACATTGTTTGCACCGAACGGCAACAACGCAACTATTTGGAATCAGCCTTGCGATTCAGAAGATAATTTCAATATCAATTTTGACCAATCAGCTCTAAACTCAAATTGGCCTTGTCCACCTACCGATGGTGGTACATATTTACCTTCAAATTCTATAGCATCGTTTAATGGTCTGCAACTAAAAGGAACATGGAGATTAAGAGTGGAAGATTTGGCTAACCAAGATGGTGGAAGTCTTTCAAGTTGGGGTGTAAAAACTTGCTTAACTAACTTTTGTAGACTCACAGTAAGCAATCCTCACCCCTCTGGCACAGGTAGTTTATTTGCTGCTATCAATTGTGCCGCAGCAGGTGATACCATTAGATTTGCTCCATCCGTCATGAATGATACCATCTTGCTAGGTAATCAAAGTCTCATAGTAGATAAAAACCTTGTTATTGAAGCAAATATCGCAAACAATATTCATGTCATGTCGAATAGCACGAACGCCACAATCGTTATTAATCCAGGTATTACCCTAAAAATGGAAGGATTACATATACATTCATCCAATGCAGGAATTGGTGCAATTAACAATTTTGGTGTATTGACTCTTGATGATGTAAGTACCCATAAGTGGCCAGGGACATCTACATCGACTATTCAAAATCAAGCTGGTGCGTCGGCAAATTTAATTGGAAATTGTAAGATAATTTCTGAATAATACAATGGCTAGTTGCATAGATTATCTACATGAGCAAATGCTGGACGATAACCTAGTTTTGCCGATTCTTTGATGTCTTTGCATGCTTTTTTATGGTCTAAAAGCTTAGTATATGCATTGGCACGATTAAAATAGGCTTCTGCGAAATCAGATTTTTGATGGATTGCTTCAGAAAAATCATCCAAAGCTTTTTCATACTGCTTTACTTCTAGATAGCTAATGCCTCTTTGGATATAATATAATTCGTTATCAGAGTCAAGTTTTAATAATTGTGAATAGTCCATTACTGCATCCTCGTGCTTACCTAGTTTAAATGAAGTAAGTGCTTTATTTTGCAAAGCAGCTTGGTGTTCTGGTTTTAATTGTAAACAAATAGCAAAATCAAGCAACGCAGCATTAAGGTCTTCCATCATTAACTTAGCAAAGCCTCGTTGATGATATAATTCCGCATCTGCAGGATTTTTTCTGATCCCAATTGTCAGTTCAGAAATTGCTTCGTTCCACTTTTCTAGTTTTAAATATATTTTAGCCTTTTCAGCAGAAGAAATAGATTGATCTGGTTTTAAGTCTGATGCGGCATTCAAATCTGCCAATGCATTTTGATAATCCTCTTTTTTTGATTTACAAATTCCCCTATTCAAATAGACAGAATATGATTGTTCACCCATGGTGATTGCCTTTGTAAAGTCATTGATGGCCATTTCATAATTGCCAACTTTCATATATGCTGTACCACGGTTTACAAATGCCTTGGTTAGTGTTGCATCTTTTGTAATAGCCTGCGTGAAGGTAGAAATTGCATTTTGGTGATCTTCTAGCAATAATTGGGTGTATCCCTTAAAAAGATATGCTTTTGCAAATTCAGGGTCTAAAGTTATAGTTTGTTGAAAATCAGCTAATGCCCCATGTAGATCTTTAAGATTTATTTTGCAATTACCCCTATTATAATATGCTTTTACATAGTTGGGATCTGCTTCGATGCATCTGGAATAAAAAGATAAAGCTAATTCATAATTTTTTGCATTGGAATTTTCAACGCCCTTATTATAGTTTTCTACTGCTAGACTATTGGTTGAAGTTTGACTTCTTAAATAGAAATTACAAATTATTAAAAATGAAAGACATAAAATCTTACTAAACATTTATCTTAAATATATGGAAAATGATATAATTTGACTACAAAATCAGCTGGCAATTGGCAAAATAAATAAGTGAATTACCTATATTCAAAGATCAAAAATCTTACCAAGCTCATTTCAATATACGAACGAAGCGTTTACACTGAACCTTTATTGCTTACTATTGTTTCGCAAAATTGGTTAATTAAATGATAATTTGATTACTTTTGAGCACATATTTTAATACACTTAACGAAATTCATGGCATACCCTAATAAGGAAGATGAAAAACAAATCGATCCTACAGCATCCGAGCGCAAAAAGGATCATATAGAATTAGCTTTTAGATCCAAAGTGTCGCACCACAATATTGATCAGAGATTTTATTACGAACCAATATTATCGCCTCACCCTGAGGATTACAGCAATCTAGCACTCACTTTTTTGGGTAAATCCTTTGACGCACCTATTTGGGTTTCCAGCATGACAGGAGGAACTGAATTGGCGAAGACCATAAATAAAAATCTCGCTACTGCTTGTGGAGAATATGGTCTAGGAATGGGACTCGGTTCATGCAGACAATTACTCTACAGCGATGAATTTTTAGAAGACTTTAATATCAGAAAATACATGGGTGACCAACCTTTGTATATTAATCTCGGCATAGCTCAAATAGAACAATTATTAGACAATAATGATTCGTATAGAATTAAAGAATTGATTAATAAACTGGACGCTGACGGTCTAATCATACATGTAAATCCGATGCAAGAATGGTTGCAACCTGAAGGAGACCGCTTTCGTCAATCACCTATCGACACTATTAAAAGGGTAATCGATATAGCTGATTTCAAAATAATCGTGAAAGAAGTAGGTCAAGGTATGGGGCCTGCAAGTTTAAAATCTTTATTAGCTTTACCGTTAGAAGCAATAGATTTTGGTGCCAATGGTGGTACAAATTTTGCACTACTCGAAATCCTGCGTTCATCCGAGACAAAAGCAGAAAATTATAATAATTTAGCTCATCTAGGACATAGTGCCGAAGAAATGATTTCCTTTACCAATCAAATCTACAAAGAATCTCCCTCATCAGTCATTTGCAAACAAATCATTGTATCTGGTGGTGTTTCAGATTTTTTAGATGGGTATTATCACATTCAAAAGTCCACGTTACCAGCAATTTATGGCCAAGCCTCTGGTTTTCTAAAACATGCTATGGATTCTTATGAAATCCTTCAAAATTATGTGGATTTACAAATCAAAGGTTTGTCACTTGCCAAGGCTTTCTTAATTGCAAAATAGAATATGTTCATGTACTCAAAATCAATAACTGGATTCTCAAAATTCTCAAAAGCTGAAAAAATAGCATGGTTAAAAACCAATTTTTTGGCAGATTATGGCGAAAGTTATGTACTCAGCGTATTCCAACAAAAAGAAAGTGACCTTCAAAAAGTAATAGACGGTTTCAGTGAAAATACCATTAGTAACTTTGTCTTACCCTATGGTCTAGCGCCAAACTTCTTGATCGATGGCAATTTGTATTGTGTCCCTATGGTCATCGAAGAAAGTTCAGTCGTGGCAGCTGCATCCGCTGGTGCAAAATACTGGCAAGAGAGAGGTGGTTTTAAAACCACCATCCTTGGAACGACCAAAATAGGTCAGGTTCATTTTGTATGGAACGGCGAAAGCTCTAAATTAATATCCATTTTCCCAGAAATAGAAAAAACACTTAGGTTCAAAGCCGCACCAATTTGTGAAAACATGGCAAAACGTGGTGGTGGCATCACTAAAGTAGAGTTACTCGATTTTACGGGAAAGGAAAAAGGTTTGTATCAACTCAGAGTCCATTTCGAAACTTGTGACTCCATGGGAGCAAATTTTATAAACTCCGTTTTAGAGAATTTTGCCACGAGTTTAGAAGATTATTTTGTAGATAATCCACTTTTTACAGATGCTGAAAAAGACATTAACATTATCATGTCCATATTGTCCAATTATACACCAGAGTGTGTAGTTAGGGCTGAAGTGTCTTGTCCAGTCAAAGATTTAGGAACATTTGCCAATGGGATGATGGCCGAACATCTAGCAGAAAAATTTAGAATGGCTGTGCGAATTGCACATATCGATCCATACAGAGCTACCACTCATAATAAAGGTATATATAATGGTATAGATGCTGTTGTCCTTGCTACAGGCAATGATTTCAGAGCTATAGAAGCGGCTGGACATACCTATGCCGCAAAAGATGGGCAATATAGAAGCTTAAGTTATTGCGAGGTAGAAAACGGTATTTTTAGATTTTGGCTTGATATACCTCTTGCTTTAGGAACTGTAGGAGGTCTAACTTCTCTCCACCCACTGGCAAAATTATCTTTAGATATCTTGGGCAATCCAAGTGCCGAGCAACTGATGCGTATCATTGCTTCTGTAGGGTTGGCTCAAAACTTCGGAGCTGTGCGTTCTTTAGTGACCACTGGTATCCAACAAGGTCACATGAAAATGCACATGATGAATATTTTAAATCATTTAAAAGCATCAGATAAAGAATCAGCGAATGCGATAAAGTATTTTGAAGATAAAACCGTATCTTTTGCAGGTGTCAGAGACTATATTAATGAATTAAGAAAATAAGGATTACAAAATATATTTTTTACATAGGCAACATTCCATGATTTCATTTCGTTAAGAAAAAAGTCAAACACCTTATGTATGAGATTTCTGCCTTTCCTATTGATGTTTTTATTTACATCAAGTATTGTATTTTCACAAAAAGAAACTACAAGTATTCAATCATTTTATCCATATAAAAATGAGATTGGAATTAATTTTACCAATGTATTGGGAAATGTACTAAGCCTTAATCCCAATAATGCCAACTCTCCTTACGGACTTACTTATCGAAGACACTTGGGAAAAAAATCGTTCCGATCAGCATTCAGTTTACAAGTAAATAATGAAAAAAATAGAGATTTTGAAAATGGCTTTTCTGTTACTAGAACGATCAATCAGACGACAAGTCAATTCCGAATAGGCTTAGAAAAACATATAGTGCTAAATAAAAGAGTGCTTTTCTCTTACGGATTTGACATACTTGGTAAGGTAATGACAGATAATTCGAGCGTACAAGATAATAATGGTTTTGGGAGTGTCACATTTACAAGTAAAGAAACAACTTTTGGTGGAGGCGCAGGACCAATGTTGAGATTAGAATTCAAAATTTCAGATAGGTTATTTATAAGTTCCGAAAGTTCATTATATGGTTTTTACAGCACCACCACAGAAAATTTAGAATTTGGTAATCAACCTTCAGAACAAACAAAATCGTCAGATTCTAATATTGAATTATTATTACCTCAATCGCTGTTTTTTAATATTTCGTTTTAATTACTATGAAAAAACCAATTATAACCATCATAATACTATTAGTATATATTGGCACTGTTATTTCTCAAGAAACTAAAGAGAAAGTAGATTCTTCTGTTTATGCTGAAGAAGATCAATATGAAGATGATCCATATTTCTGGTCCTATACAAAGGAGATAGGTATAAACTTCACGCCTTTAGTATCGAAACTTGTTCCCTTCAATTTGGGCCAGAATGATTCTGGTTTGATAGGTTTAAGGTGGAAAAAATATTATTCTTCAAGAGCTTTTAGAATAAATTTTGGGGCAAATGTGACAAGTGAAGAAATCGATAACGGCAACCCATTTATATATTTAGCATTTGGGGTAGAAAAAAGATATCCAATCACCAAGGATAAAAAGCTTGCGTATACAAGTGCATGGGATTTGGCGTTTTCAGTGGAAGGAGAAGATGGAGACGGATTTTTTGGTATTGCAAAAGGCTATGGTTTTGAATATCATATAACTAAAAGAATATTCCTAAGCACTGAAGCACAAATGAATTTAGGTATTAGTAGCAATAATGTAATCAAAGTCCAGTTTCAACTCCCAACGGCTGTTTTTGTTAATGTGCGACTTTATTAGTGTTAAAATTTTACAAATTGTTGACAATTTAAAATTATTACCATATTTTTGAATCACTTTTTAAAAATCTTTAAATATTAAACATCATGAGAAGAATGTATTTCTTATCTTTTTTGTTGGTTGCATCAATATTTGCATGTAGCGACAATGAACTATCAACTGCCGCTGAGCCAAAATTAGTTTTGCCTGACTTGCCATATGCATACAACCAACTTGACCTTCCTGCAGGTGCAAGAATAGCAGGTAACATGAACAATAATTTTGAACTGATTAATGGAGAGTTGGTCCCTGTTAATACTTCACTAGATATTACACCTTGGGGAGCAACACTAGGTAGAGTTTTGTTTTATGATACTAAACTGTCCCTTAATAATACAGTAGCTTGTGCCACTTGTCACCACCAAGATAAAGCATTTGCAGACGGCAAACAATTTTCAACAGGTTTTGAAGGTAAAATCACCACTAGAAATAGTATGGCGATTATAAACCCTATATCTCAAAATAATCTTTTTTGGGATTCAAGATCAAAAACACTACACGATTTATCACTTCAGCCTGTTCAGAATCATATAGAAATGGGTATGGAAAATCTAGATAGATTGGTAGCAAAACTAGAAGCGACTGATTATTATGCAGATTTATTCAACAAAGCATATGGATCTCCAGAAATTACATCTGAGAAAGTAGCAAAATCAATTTCTCAATTCGTAGGATCAATCACTTCCAATAGATCAAGATTTGATGCAGGTCAAAATAATGGTTTCTCTAATTTTAACGAGTTAGAAACATTAGGAATGAAAATATTTAATGGTAAAGGCCAATGTAGCACTTGCCATGGAGGAAGCAATATGGCAGCCCAAGATGGTCCAGGAGATCCTTACGGTGGAAGTATGAATGGCTCAGATGATCTACAAGGTGCTACCAATATCGGTCTAGAATTGGTGTACAAAGATAATGGACTAGAAAATGGTAAATTTAGAATACCAAGTCTTAGAAATATAGAATTGACAGGTCCATATATGCATGATGGTAGATTTAAATCACTAGAAGAAGTCATAAATCATTATAGTGAAGGTATCAAGCCACACAAAGACCTCGATGTAAAATTCAAAGACAACAATGGTAAAGTCAAACTTCTGAATCTTACTAGTATTGAGAAAAAAGCACTAGAAGCATTCTTAAAAACATTGACAGATAAAGAGATGACGCAAAATCCTAAGTGGAGCAATCCTTTCCAATCATAGGAGTAAGTTATAAATACAGAATAAAAAAAGGCTCTCAACTTAACAAGTGAGAGCCTTTTTTATTTTGTATAAATGATATTCTTAAATATCTAAGCAAGTTTATTATCCATTCAAAGCTGCCGCACCACCTACGATCTCAGAAAGCTCTTTAGTGATTGCTTCTTGACGAGCTTTGTTATAATTAACTTTGAGCGCCTTCATCAATTCTTCCGCATTGGTAGTTGCGTTATCCATGGCAGTCATACGAGCACCATGCTCTGATGCATGATTGTCCAATACAAATTTCTGAAAATTAGTCTGAAGAATACTTGGTATCAATTCATTCAACAACACTTCTTTGCTAGGTTCAAAAATGTAGTCTGCTTTTGATTTACTATCAGAAATATTATCTACATCCAATCTCGCTACCGGTAAAAACTGAACTGCCTTTGGTTCTTGCAACGCAGCATTTCTGAATTGACCATAACAAACATCAATCTTATCAAACTCACCGCTTGAAAAATTATCCATCAACATTTGAGAGACTTGCGACACATTATCAAAACTTAAGTCTGAAAATAAATCCACATAATCCGAGACTAGGTTTAGATCAGCATATCTTTTCTTTAGGACATCATAACCCTTTTTACCTACAAATATCAATGTAAGATTACGTGAAGCACGTAGTGCACTATATTCACCTTCAATTTTGATGATGGCTTCTTTAATGATATTTGTATTAAAAGCACCACAAAGTCCTCTGTTAGATGTGATGACTACAATTGCTGCTTTTTTGACTTCTCTTTCTTTTACAAAAGGAGAGTTAATGTCGCCATCAAGGTTAGAAACAATGTTTTTCATCATTCTATCCAATCTATTGGCGTAAGGTCTCAGCTCTGTGATAGCCATAGTCGCTCTCCTAAGCTTAGATGCCGATACCATTTTCATGGCTTTGGTGATCTGCTGAGTAGACTGGACCGACTTGATCCTTTCTCGTACTTCCTTTAACTTTCCGGACATGCCTTATTGTTTATGGTTAGATTACTATGTCGTAATATATTATTTAAATTGACCTGCAACTTCTGCACCTACTCTTTTCAAAGTAGCAATAACTTCGTCAGAAAGGTTACCTTTTCTGAGTGCTTCTAATGTTGCTGCTTCTGTTCTCTCTAAAGTTGTAAGGAATATGTCTTCAAATGCTCTTACTTTATCAACTGGAACACTTCTCAACAAACCTTGCGAACCTAGGTAAATGATGGCAACTTGTTTCTCTACAGATACTGGTGAGTATTGTGGTTGTTTCAAGATCTCCACATTTCTTTTTCCTTTCTCAAGTACAGATTGTGTAGCTGCATCTAGATCAGATCCGAACTTTGCAAATGCTTCTAGTTCACGATATTGTGCTTGGTCCAATTTAAGGGTACCCGCTACTTTTTTCATGGACTTGATTTGTGCATTACCACCTACTCTTGATACAGAGATACCTACGTTGATCGCTGGTCTGATACCTGCATTAAACAAGTTTGACTCTAGGAATATTTGACCATCTGTGATTGAAATCACGTTAGTTGGGATATATGCTGATACGTCACCTGCTTGAGTCTCGATGATAGGAAGTGCTGTCAAAGAACCACCACCTTTTACCAATCCTGAATTTTTTAATGAATCAGGAAGGTCGTTCATATTCCTAGCAATCTCATCATTATTGATGATTTTTGCTGCTCTTTCTAGTAATCTTGAGTGAAGGTAGAAAACGTCACCTGGGTATGCTTCCCTTCCTGGAGGTCTCTTAAGCAAAAGTGATACCTCTCTATATGCAACTGCTTGTTTTGACAAATCATCATATATAATCAATGCTGGTCTACCTGAATCTCTAAAAAACTCACCGATAGCCGCTCCGGCAAATGGAGCATAGAACTGGATAGGTGCAGGATCAGCCGCAGATGCAGATACGATGGTCGTATAAGCCATGGCACCACCTTCTTCTAGTGCCTTTAATACTTGTGCTACTGTAGAAGCTTTCTGACCTGAAGCTACATAGATACAATATACAGGTTCACCTCTCTCATAAAATTCCTTCTGATTGATGATCGTATCGATGGCAATAGCAGTTTTACCTGTCTGTCTGTCACCAATGATCAACTCTCTCTGACCTCTTCCGATCGGAATCATTGAGTCAATAGCTTTGATACCTGTTTGCAAAGGTTCTGTCACTGGTTGTCTAAAGATAACACCTGGTGCTTTTCTTTCCAATGGCATTTCATAAGTCTTACCTTGGATAGGACCTTTACCGTCGATTGGTGTTCCTAGTGGGTTTACTACCCTTCCTACGAATCCTTCACCGACATTGATGGAAGCAATTCTAGATGTACGTCTTACCGTAGATCCTTCTTTGATACCGTCTCCAGATCCCAAAAGTACGACACCCACGTTGTCTTCTTCAAGGTTAAGTACGATAGCCTGAACACCATTCTCAAACTCCACCAATTCCCCAGCTTGTGCTTTAGAAAGACCATATACCCTAGCGATACCATCACCTACTTGTAGTACAGTACCTACTTCTTCTAATTCTGCTTCTGTTTTGAATCCTGATAACTGTTGTTTCAGTATTGCGGATATTTCATCAGGTTTTACATCAACCATATCTATTATATTTATAATTTTATTTTAAAATGATTTTACGTATTGATTGCTTCCAAACTCTTTTTTGAGTTGTTCCAACTTGTGCACGACACTCGCATCATACAACTTGTCACCCACTTCAATCTTGAAACCACCGATGATAGACGGATCTATCTTTGTCACGATGTCCAATTTGTCCATGGTAATGTCACTTGCCAGAAGTTTAGCTTTTATATCATTAAGAGAAACGTCATTAAGTGGTGTAGCAGTCGTAAGAATAACAGTTGAAATTCTATTTAATTCTTTATATTGACCTAAAAAATCTGCTGCTATCTCTGGCATATACATCTCTCTACCTTTCCTAAGAATGATATCAAAAAATGCAGAAGTGGTCTTGCTCAATTTACCTTCAAAAATAGCTTTGAAAATTGCAAGTTTTTTATCTGTCTTTACGATTGGGCTTTTCAATAATAGAAAAAAATCTCTATTCTTGGTAGCCTCATTAAAAGACTCTATATCCTTCAGTACGGTATCGAGTTCGTTACGTTCTCGGGCAAGATCTAAAAGCGATTTTGCATACCTTGACGAAATTCTACTTACAGACATTATTTATTAATTAAATGGTTATTACAAGGTGTTGATTAATTCAGGTGAAGATCTTTTACCAATGTATTGACAAAAGTCTCTTGTTCTGTATTACCTTTTAACTCCTTTCTGATTACTTTTTCTGCAATAGAAAGTGCCATATTACCTATTTCGTTTTTCACTTCAGTAATGGCTGCTTTCTTTTGGTTTTCTATATCATGCATCGCATTGGTAGCAATTTTAGAAGCTTCTTCTTTTGCTTTTTCTCTTGCTTCAGTGATGATTTGATTTTTGATTTCTTTAGCATCTTGAAGTATTTTTGCTCTTTCCTCTCTTGCTTGTGCTAAAAGTTTTTCATTTTCAGACTTCATGTTTACCATTTCTTCTCTTGCTTTTTTGGCAGCATCCATAGCGTCTTGAATATCGCCCTCTCTTTTTGCCAATGCCTGAGCAATGGGTTTGAAAGCAAATTTAGACATCAAAAACCAAAATAACAAAAATATCACCAATGACCAAATAGCTAATCCTGGTGTCGGCTGAAAAGGAGTGAAAGTGACTAAATTAAACATATCTTTTTGCGTTTGTTATGGTAAAATAATTACGTTTTTTTTTTAAAGAATAATAATAACGTTAGCAAGAAAAAGAAGAAGATTGCTCGGCCAACCGCTCTGCAATCTTTCTTTTCGTTTTGCCTTCGGCTTGATTACGCCATAAGGATAGAAAGAAGTATCGCGATCAAAGCAGCACCTTCGATAAAGGCTGCCATGATGATCATACCTGATCTGATGTCACCAGATGCTTCTGGTTGTCTCGCGATTGCTTCCATAGCCTTACCACCTACCATACCGATGCCTAATCCAGCTCCGATTACCGCTAATCCGGCTCCAATTGCTGCAAATGTTCCTGTCATGTCTAAGTATTATTATGGATGAAAAAAATATTATTCAAAAAAACTATTTCTATATTAATGGTGACCTTCCTCAGCGTGATGATGGTCTTCTGTAGCAGCGCCAATAAATGAAGCTGTCAAAATGGTAAATACGAATGCTTGTACAAATGCTACGATGATCTCAATCGCCATCATAAACATCGTCAATGGAATAGATACCGCCGTACCTACTAAACTTCCACCCAAACTCTCTCCCGACTTACCGAATATAAATATCAACCCTATGAAACTCAAGATCGCAATGTGACCAGCAGAAATATTTCCTGCCAAACGCAGCATCAATGTCAATGGTTTGATAAATAAACCCATGACTTCTACACATGCCAAAAGAATCTTAATCGGAATCGGCACATCTGGCATCCAGAAAATGTGTCCCCAATAGTGGCTATTACCATTTACATTTACGATGATAAATACTAATATCGCTAGCACCATGGTGACAGATAAACTTCCTGTGACATTCACACTTCCTAGAAAAGGCACTTGTCCCCAAAGGTTAAGACCCAAGATAAAGAAAAATACACTTAATAGAAATGGAAGATAAATTGTATGCTTCTTGCCAATAAATGGAATAGCTACATCGTCTCTGATAAATAAAAACACAGGCTCTAAAAACCCTTGGATGCCACTTGGTGCTTTTGTTGGGTTATTTTTGTAAGCATTAGCTGCTTTTCTAAACATCAAAAACAAAAAGAGAGATACCAGAATCATGGAAATTACATTTTTCGTTGGCGAAAAATCAATAAATGAAGTAAACCCGCCTCCAAGTATACCTC
The DNA here is from genome assembly GCA_002482845.1 of Saprospiraceae bacterium UBA7687. GTDB lineage: Bacteria > Bacteroidota > Bacteroidia > Chitinophagales > Saprospiraceae > OLB9. The sequence continues at coordinate 45,291 of DLGT01000069.1, read as the reverse complement.
CATCCATAGTTGATCTGGCATCTAATCTATATTCTTTACCCTGATAAAGGGCGTAATTAACATCTACTTTTTTACCGTTTTTTTCTTCTTGTTTGTGTGCATAACCTTCTACTTCCACTGAGCCTTCCATTGGAAATCCTGCATCAGCTACTCGATGTACACTTCCATGATGTAATACATATCCATTGTAAGAATAGTGACCATCTTCATGGTGACCTGCATGAAACTTTCCTGAACTAAATATATCCCATCCTTTGTCATTAGCATAAAGGATAGTAGGCAACGGTATTCTGACAAAATCAAGAATACTATATACGTTTGCATCACTGATGTGATGAATAGCCGTAGCACCTGGATCAAAAGCTGCATGATCATGATCCGCATGATCTGCGTGAGCATCATGACTTTCACCAGTCTGAGTATGGTCATCTTGAGTATTGCTACTTTGCAAAGTAGTTGTATCTTGATGTACTTGCTGATGATTATCCTGTGCTACCGATGGATATAAATATATAAAAGATAGTAAAGTAATAATAAAAATTCTGTTTCTCATCAGACAATGTTATCGATTTTGAAAATTTTTGCGCAAAGGTAAGAAAACAAAATGTTATATAATACCATTGATAGTCTTTTATTTATAGTATTTTGAGAATATTTTTATAGGTTTTTTAAGCGGTTTAATACTTTGTTAAGGCAAAATAACATATGTTCAATTAGTCCGTTTTCCTTTGTAATATTTATTATAATCCGAATATTAGCTTTTTTGTAAAATATTATTTTGTTTTTAGAATTTGCTTTCTTTCATATGCACAAAAGATAATTGACCAAAAATTGACAATAATTTATCAGAAGCACCAATTTTTGTTTTTTAGAATCCTTGGTTTCAACAAATTATTTGGTGAACACAGATTCATAATTTGCTTTATTTCCACTGTGGTCCCAAGCTTCTATCTTGAGTCGATGACTTCCTTTCGCTAGCTGGTGGATAGGAACGGTGAGCGTATTATTCATTTTTCTAAGTGGACTGACTACAAAAACATCATCTATCCATACTTTATATTTTACGTCCCGAGTCGTAGCGCCATTTACCGTCAAGTTGTCCTTTAATTTGAATTGGTAAGCTGATTTTCGTCCTGCTTTTTTGGTAAAATTTATTGATTTTATGCTGGGAGGAACCGTATCGTAGCCCAAATAAAAACTTCCAAATTCTTTAATCCTTGTCGTCAGATATTCGCCATCCCATTGTCCACCATAATTCTGCCCACCTTGTCGAATGATGACAGCTTTGTCTTTCAAATCTACTAAGCTTGTATCTGCTTTTATGGATATTTTGATAGGAGATTTAATGGGTTCTAGAATATTGTGAATATGGTATGTCGTTTGATTTTTGTTGTTTTTGGTACTTTTTAAACTGAAATCTATTTTTCTAAATAAACTATTTTTTTCAAATTGTACCAAACAGTCATCCTGACTTATAGTTACTTCATCATCTAGTCCAATAACTCGACCTTTAATGACTTCATCTTGCATAGCAATACTATCGGCTCTTTTAATATCAAAAAGCAAGGTCGTCGTATTCTTATGCCAATCTTGAACCTTTATTTTTAGCCTAGAAGTAGTATCAGGGTTAAGAAGTACTAACCCACTTCCAGCTTCGTCTAAAAAACCCAGTTCATTACCTGGATATTTATAACAAAGTGTGTAGGTTTGATTTTGTTCTTTCTTAGCTTTATAATCAAAAAAAGCAATGATATTTCTTGTTTCGTCAAATGAAAACTTGTCCATTTGAAAACTGTAGGTCAAGCTATCGTCTACATACATGTCAAGACTATAGATTCCATTTCTATTGGCGGCGCCTGTTGTTCTATCAAACATGGATAAAGCTACACCCAGTCTATCTAATGGAAAAATAATGGGTTCAGGTATTTGAATGATGTTATTTACTTTTGCCGGAAGTGGTATCTTTTTGTTATAATTTTTATGAAAATGATCATCCAAACCATGCAAGGCAAGTGACATAATATTAGGTGCTACATTATCTTCCGTAGCGAAACCAAAAAGCATTGGATTAATAGGTTGTTCGGATTTTGTATCCCGCACTTCGAAATGAAGATGTTTACCATAAGAATGGCCTTCATTACCCATGATGCCAATTTTTTGACCTTTTGTCACAGGAAAAATATGCGGCTCTAAATAAAAATCAACTGAAAAAGACTCTGCATCGCGCTGTCTATCTAGTACAAATTGCTCTATCGCAGCGTCAAATTTTTCCATATGAGCATACACCGTTGTATAACCCACATCAGGATGGTCGATATAAATGGCCCTACCATATCCACCTGGACTGATGGCAATCCTAGAGATGAATCCTTCACCTACCGATAGTATGTGGTCCACTTGTCGTCCGCCTGACGGTTTAATATCTAGTCCTGCATGAAAATGAGAAGACCTCAATTCACCAAAATTGCCAGATAGCTTGTATTTGTAAGAAACTGGACTTCCGAAAAATCTGAATACACTAGAAGAATCGTTGGTGGTTGGATTAGGGTTTAAGTAATCTACTTGTTGCTTTTGGAACATATCTTGCCCTATTGCATCCATACAAAGCAATGTCAACAAAGACCAAACTACACAAACTACACTTTTCAATGTTGAGACTTATTTTGAATTAATAATAAGAGATAGTTTTTCTTGGAATGTTCTTAACGCTTCGGTAGTCTGTATTGTTTGATGTTTAATGTCATTTAACAGTTTAATATAGCTTTCTTGGATGTCTTTTTGCCCTAAAACCATGTCAATAACCATCTTTTTACTTTGTTTTTCAAACCATTTTATTTCTTGGGTTTCTCTTTGTTTTGTAAAAAAACCATTGTCATTTGCTACTTTGTGATAAGCCATGGTGGCATCATAAACTTCAGATATTCCCAATTGAGCGATGGAAGAAACCAATAAAACAGGACAAGTCCAGCCTTCTAGATCGTGGTGAAAAAGTGAGATGGCATTGGTGTAAGAAGTTTTGGTATTTCGAGCCAATTCTATCATAGCGCCATCAGATTTATTAATGACAAAAATATCTGCATTTTCCATTATGCCACGTTTGATCCCCTGAATATCATCACCTGCTCCTGGTTGCAAAAGTAGGATATTGATGTCTGTGATATTGTCCACTTCCGTTTCAGACTGTCCGACACCTACCGTCTCTACAATGATGATGTCGTAACCTGCTGACTCACAAATTTGGATGGTTTCCTTAGTTACCGCAGCTGTACCTCCTAACACATTATTAGTCGCAGAAGGTCTTATATATGCTTCAGGATGTGATGACAAACTCTCCATCCTTGTCTTATCACCCAAGATGCTTCCTTTGGTTTTTTGACTAGATGGGTCGATGGCAAGAATAGCGGGTTTGTGGCCTTTATCTATCAGAAACAGCCCGAATGCCTCAATGAATGTACTTTTGCCTACACCCGGAGTGCCAGTGATACCTATCCTAATTGTGGGCTGGTGATTTACAGGCAGTTTGCTTAATATTTCTACGCCAAGTTCGCGTTTTTTAGGAAGTCTACTTTCTAGTAAGGTAATCGTTTCGCTTAGGATATACCGGTCACCTGATACAAGTCCATTCAGATAATAATCCACAGGTTTTTGCTCCTTAGTCGGGAGACTAAAAGAAGGGTTTACGTGAGAATTTTTGTTTTCTATGTTGGACATGATAATTAATACCTTAATATCAAAGGTACAAAGGTACACATAAAGGTATATTTCAAGGCTTTCGATTGTTCAATAATTCATATTTCTGCTGCTCGGTACTCGGTATTTGTATTTTATGGTATTTTGAAACTCTTAGTTATCGAATGTTGTTATTCATTTTAAATTTTATTCAAATTCTGGAAATATCATGAGACAGGTCACCATTTATACGACAGATAAGGAATATAATCACTTTTTAAATTGGTTAAGGACCTACATTATGTAAAAAAGATGGAAACAGATGATGATCCAACAGAAGATGTTTTGGAGAACATCAAAGCAGGATTAGAAGAAGTAAGACTTTTCAAAGAAGGAAAACTTAAAACTACACCTGCAAAAGATTTTCTTAATGAGTTATAAGATCATCAATAACTTTTATCATTCAAATTAAAAGAATGGACCTTACCGTCAATGTCAATAATAACTATGGAATCTAGTTTTTCAGTTTTCTTTAAAATGGCGCCTGAAACCAATATATCGTCCATTGAAACTTTATCATTATTAGTAGTACCTAGTAGCTTATAACTTTGGTTCAAAAATATTACGCCCCGCTGATTAAAAACACTAACTACTTCTATTTCTCCAACAATTGATTCTAGAAAATCTTCATGTTTCAAGTGAATATAAACAAAACATCCCCATGCACCTAACATAATCAATGCAAAAAATGACATGGTATATGTTATGTTTTTACCATAAAGGTCATAAAAAAATTGCTCTGGGTACTTCATTGCATTTTCTTTAAACGCCTATATCAATCATTCCAAATCAACCCACATCCTCACCACTTCTCAACTCAATAAGCGTAATCTCTGGCCACATACCTATCCTACCCGGAAAACCTAGGAAGCCAAAACCACGGTTGACATAAAGATATTTTTCTGCTTCTTCATATAGACCTAACCATCTTTTGTACCTATATTGGGCAGGACTCCATGCATATCCGGGCAATTGGAAACCAAACTGAAATCCATGGGTATGACCACTCAAAGTGAGATGCATATGTCGTTCGTGTTTTAATATTTTTTCATCCCAATGCGTAGGGTCGTGCGAAAGCATGATATTAAAAGAGTCCTTTGGAACATGGGCTGCAGCTAGGTCGATATCTCCATATTTTTGAAAAAATCTGCCTGCACCCCAATTTTCTACACCCAAAAGATGTATCTCATCACCATCGATATTGATGGAACGACTCTCATTTTTCATCAAGTCAAAGCCCATTTTAGCATACTTCTTTCCGAAATCATCGTGATATGCTTTGATGGCTTTGGGATCATTTTTGTCATAACGACCGTAATAATCATGGTTGCCAAGGATGGCAAACTTCCCGTGTTTGGCTTGTATCTGTCCAAAGATGTCGATGTATGGATCTATTTCTTCTTTTTCAGAATTGACCAAGTCACCTGTAAAACACACTATGTCGGGATCTAATGCATTGATCTTGAGAATGCCTTCCAATACCTTGTCCTTATTGTCGAAACTGCCAGCATGGATATCAGATATTTGCACCAACTTAAACCCATCAAAAGCCTTGGGTAAATCACGAAATGTCAAGGTGATTTTTTCTACCGTATATTGATATTTTCCTTTGGTGATGCCATATAACATCCCGAAAAATGGAATAGCCGCCACAATAGCGCCAACATTGGTGATAAACGTCCTACGTTCAGGAATAAATGTTTGTCGGGAAGCATCGCCATCGCCAAATAAACTCTTCCCATACTGAAACAGACCAATGATCGCTCTGCCACCATCTTGGGTGATCAAAAATATAGAAAAAACCAACTTGGTAATAAACAAAGTCAGCAAAAATCCACTTGTAAAATTGAACAATTCACTACGCGTACCACTCACACCATTACTCATAAACTGGTAAAGATGTACGATGCAAAAGTATCCAAAAGCACTGATCGCAAAATACAAGCCTGTGTAGATACGCGAATATCGACCTTGACTCAATAAACCTCTCAGCCCATAAAAGGAATAAACATCTAGCAAGACAAACAAAAAAACTAGAAATATAAAGAAACCAAATCTACCCATACGGTTTATGTAATTGTATCATAACCAATACATTTGGAAAGAAATAGTTGAAAAAAACATTCGATTTTGTACCAATTGATTTGAAAATCGGATGAAAGACCTACTTCCTACCCAACAAAAAAGCCTTAAACGATTCAAAAGATGTATCCATCATCGTGGACTGTTTTTCTTTTTCTCCTAGCGAAGATAAAGCTTCGGGAATGTCTACTTTTTGACCCAAAGTCTCTTCGACAGTATCGAGAAACTTAGCAGGATGCGCTGTTTCTAGGAAGATACCTAGCTCATGTTCTCCCAAGTTTGTCAAAGATTGGTAGCCGATAGCGCCGTGTGGATCGCAGACATACTGGTATTTTTTATACGCTTCTTGCATAGCAGTGCGTGTATGATCATCATCTAGCCAAAAACCTTCGATATCCTTTTTGATAGCTTCATAATCTTGGTCATACAATGCCAATATTCTAGTAAAATTGCTCGGGCTACCTACATCCATAGCATTGCTGATGGTAGCTACAGAAGGTTTTGGTGTATAATTTCCAGTCGCAAGATAATCAGGTACTATTTTATTGACATTGGTAGCTGCGATAAATCTTTTGATTGGCAGACCCATTTTTTTAGTTAGCAATCCTGCTGTGATGTTGCCGAAATTGCCACTTGGCACGCTGAAAACCACTTCTTTTCCATATTTTTTGACCTGTTTGTATGCTTCGAAATAATAAAAACTCTGTGGTATCAATCGAGCAATATTGATGCTATTGGCCGAGCTAAGATGATATTTTTTATTCAGTTCATCGTCTAGGAAAGCTTCTTTGACCAATGCTTGACAGTCGTCAAATGTACCATTTATTTCTACAGCACTAATATTTTCACCAAGGGTAGTCAGTTGTTTTTCTTGTAGATCACTTACCTTGCCACTTGGATACAAAATAATGACTTCTATGCCTGGCGTTTTGTAAAAACCTGCTGCCACTGCGCCACCTGTATCTCCAGAAGTAGCGACAAGAATCGTGGTGTGTTGGTTTTCATTTTTGATAAAATAAGACATCAATGCTGCCATAAATCTTGCCCCAAAATCCTTAAATGCAAGGCTCGGACCATGCCAAAGTTCTAAAGTTCCTATCTTCTCGTCCAACATTACTACAGGTGCCGGAAAGTTGATAGCACCATACACTATTTCTTTCAGATCAGCATCAGGGATATAATTGCCTATCAAGTTTTTACTCACAACAAAAGCGATCTCCTGAAAAGAATAATTTTCGATATGATCTATAAATTCCTTGTCCAAAACAGGGATTACCTCAGGCATGTACAGACCTTTGTCCTTTGCCAGCGACTGCATGACAGCTTCCTTGAGTTCGACTTTTAGCGATGGATTATTGGTGGAGTATAGTTGCATATGCTATAATTTTAAAATCTGATCGCCCCTTCATGGTTGATTTTCGACAAATAGGTGTTGATACTTACTTTTTTGGATTGGTATAATTTATTGGCTGCTTCTATGACCGATTCTGCTTTTATGCTATTGTCACACAAAGCAAACATGGACGGACCTGCACCACTGATGCTAAATCCAAGTGCTCCTGCAGCCAAAGCTGCTTCCTTCATTTCATAAAAAAGTGGAATCAAATGCGCTCGTTGTGGCTCAACCAATAAATCTTGAAGCGACCGTGAAATTAAACCATAATCTGAAGTGTACATTCCTGCAACAAAAGCCCCAAGATTTCCTTGTTGGCGAATGACGTCTTTAAAACTGACTTCGGATGTCAGAATGCCTCTCGATTCTCTAGTCAACACTTCTACGTGTGGATAAATTACAGCTGCGTATAACCCATGTGGAATATGGAGTTTTTTGATATCAAGCGTCTCATTATCTCTGATTAATACCATGCCACCTAGCAATGAAGGTCCTACATTATCTGCGTGAAAAGCACCATCCGCTATCTGCTCACCTTCGACCGCAAACCTTAGCAACTCGTACTTACTCAGTCCTGTATGCAAAAACTCGCTTACCGCAAATACGCCACCTGCCGCACTTGCTGCCGAAGAACCCAAACCACTACCAAAAGGCATTTTTTTGTGTATCTCCATCTCAATCGGTCGATCTGTCTCTCCTAGATGTTCGAGTAGTCTGTATGCAGCATAACCCGCTGTATTTTTCATTACATCATAAGGCAGTTTACCACCAGCACCTTGAATATCTGTGATCACCAAGCCAGGTTTACTCCCTTCTCTGATGATGATTTCATCTCCTGGTTTCTCTAATGCAAATCCTAAAATATCAAATCCCACAGCTACGTTTGCAACGGAAGCTGGAGCAAAAATTTTTATACCTGGTTTAGCCATTATTTAATTTTTAAAAAGAATCAAAATACAAATTCCCGCGTAGCACCGTACGTCATCAATTACCCGCACTGATGATTTCAGCAAAAATACCAGCAGCGGTAACTTCAGCACCTGCTCCCGGACCACGTACTACAAGCGGTCTTTGTTTATACCTTTGACTCGTAAATACGATCATATTGTCACTACCTCCTAGATTGTAAAATGGACTATCTGTTCCTACCACTTCAACACCGCAAGATATTTTTCCATTTTCAGCTTTTGCTATAAATCTTAATAAACCATTATCCGCTTTTGCCTTTTGCAGCAATTGGGTAAAATAGGGGTCTTCTTCTTTCAATATCTCAAAAAATGATGCTACATCCTTTGCTTTCAGACATCTTTCTGGCAATATTGGGTTGATGACCACATCCGATGTCTCTACCTTATAACCTGCTTCTCGAGCAAGGATGGTGATTTTTCTAGCTACATCTGCACCCGATAAATCATCTCTTGGATCTGGCTCTGTATATCCTAGTTCTTTGGCTTCTGTCACCAATTGACTGAATGGCTTACTACCATCAAAACTATTAAATATAAAAGACACTGAACCAGACAGAACGGCTTCGATTTTAATGATATTATCTCCACTTTGTATCAAATTTCTCAAGGTAGAAATTACAGGAAGTCCTGCCCCTACATTGGTTTCAAATAGAAATTGTACATTGTTTCTCTTGGCCAATTGTTTTAGTCGATTATATTGGTCATAGGCAGACGAAGCGGCTACCTTATTAGGTGTGGCCACAGAAATACTTGCATTAAATACTTGCTCGTACAAATCTGGAATCTTGCCATCTGCTGTGTTATCTATAAAAATCGAGTTGGAAAGATTCATTTCGATCATCTTATCCACAAAGGTTTGACTATCTGAGACATCCACACTTGTGTCCAAAGCTTCTTTCCAGTTAGTCAAATCGATACCGTTTTCAGCAAATACCATTTTTTTAGTATTGGCTAGACCTGCTATGGTAATTTCGAGACCATTCTGCGTTTTAAGTGTTTCTTTTTGTTCTTCTATCTGTTTGAGCAAGGTGCCGCCTATGAGACCTACACCTACCATAAAAACGTGGATTCGTTTGGTATCAGAAAGGAAAAATGAATCATGGATGGCATTCAAAGCCTTGGACTCATCTTGTTTATTAATTACAAAAGATATATTCAACTCCGAACTACCTTGTGCAATCGCCACGATATTAATACCATTTTTGCCCAATCCTTCGAACAGTCTCCCAGCCACACCCGGCACATTTTTCATTTGTTCTCCTATGATGGCAACCACGCACAAATCTGATTCGGCTTTCACCTGATCGATCAGTCCATCTTCTATTTCTTTTTCAAACTCTTCTGTAATGGCGTGGATCGCTTTTTTTGTTTCTTTGTCCGCGATGGCTATACTGATCGAATGTTCAGAAGACGCTTGGGTGATCAGAATGACATTGATTTTTTCTTTCCCTAGCGCGGAAAATAGCCTTGCAGAAACACCAGGCACACCCATCATTCCACTGCCTTGAAGACGGATCAGAGACAGATTGCCCAATGAACTGATACCTTTTATAGTAGATTTGAAACTCGGGTCATGCTCTTTATGGATTAAAGTACCTTCAAATGCAGGGTTAAACGTATTTCTGATATAAATGGGAATACCTTTGCGTAATGCAGGTTGTATCGTAGGTGGATAGATCACTTTAGCACCAAAATGCGACATCTCCATGGCTTCCACATAACTCAACCTTGGAATAGTAAATGCTTTTTTGACCTTTCTAGGATCACAAGTCAGCACGCCATCCACATCGGTCCAAATTTCTAATACCTCAGCATGTAGCGCACCAGCAAGAATAGCCGCAGTATAATCCGAACCACCACGACCAAGTGTTGTCGTCAATCCACCAACATCTGAACCAATGAAACCTGTGACTATCTGTACTTTATCATGATGTTCTTTATAATATTCTTGGATGGTTTCGTCCGTCAGTTTGAAATTGACCTTTGCTGCACCAAAATCTTTGTTGGTTTTGATAATTTTACGTGCATCGAGATATGCTGCATTGATACCGTTTTCATTCATCGCTTCCGCTATGATGTAATTGGCATTACGCTCTCCGAAACTAATGACATAGTCAAGTGTGCGTGGCGATACTTCCCTGACGAGAAAGATACCTTTGAGCAAATCCTTCAGTGTATCATGATTTTCATCCAAGGTCACACTCACTTGATTATATGCTGCAGGTGATAGCAAAGACTTTGCAACTTCAGCATGTTTATCCTTAAACTGATGAAATAATGCGATGTACTTGTCCTTTCCATGACTAGCGAGTTCACTCATTTCGATGAGCAAATCTGTGATGCCCCCGAAAGCAGAAAAAACGATGGTTAGTTTTTCACCAGCATCCAATCTTGGTTTGACGATAGATACGATATTTTTGATTCTTTCTGCATTGGCCACAGAAGAACCACCAAATTTTAAAACATTCATGTTGTCCTTATTAATACGAATTCCCTTAATTAAAGGTACAAAATTACAATTACGATGCCATTTCTGCTAATCTTGGGTAGAGATATAGTAAAAAAGGAAGAATAGAACTCGTAATATCACTTTATTACCTCTATTATTCCTAGAAAACGAATAGAGTGAATTATACTTAAAAATTTATAAAAATCACATTTTCTAAATGTTAATTTGCGATAAGTTCCTCCAATGTCTTTACTTCTTCGAATGTTGAAAAGTCGAAAACATCATTTACATACGAATAACCTATGAATTTCCTTCTATACGTATTCATTGAAAAATCAGATTCTCTATGTTCATAGTAAAGGATAATACCTCGTTCAGAGTTTAAAACTACTTCAATTGAAGGTATGTATTCTAGATATTCTTTAAATAGGATGTCACCCAATTCATGTTTAAAATCTACTTCCACCTCTAGATCTAAAACACTCGTATCACCTTCTGCATATGGATTAAACAAATAATTACAATATTTGAGTGTACAAATTTCATTATCGTCACAATTTTTTTCTGTGAGCTGCATCCTATTTAATTTATCACCTATTTTGATTGTGTCAATTTTTATTTTATGAGTATTCAAATTAATTTTTTTTCTTGTTTTATAAACAAAATCAAAAATCTCATACTGATAAAGATGTTCCTTTGCGTAACCAGATGTTTGAGACAATAATGTCTTATTTTGTACATCAAAATAATAACTTACGTTTTCTAACAAATACTCAGCAGTAAATTCTTCATATTCGATTTTAAGCAATTGTGAAAAAATTTCTCCATAACACACTGTCTGAAATATAAAAACAAAAATAACGAGCTTTACTTTTTGATTCATTACACTTAAAGTTTAACTATCCATTTATAATACCATTCATTTTGGTTTATCAAACATTTCACAAAGTACGTACCTGAAATTAAATTGCTCAGATCTATTTCTTTTTCTATACTTGTGAGAATGATTCTACCATTTCTATCTACAATTTCAATTTTTTTTATATCAAAAGGTGTTTCTATTTTGATAAATTCTGGGGTAGGATTCGGAGTGATGGTTATTTTATCATTAGTAATTGGTGTTTCTTTAGTACTACTAATTATAATATTGCATTGTTCTTTAGTGCCTTCACAATAATTGATCAATTGTCTGTTTATCGGTCCTCTAAATGGACCATCATTAAAACCGAAGCCTTCCATGATGTATCCAGGTCCGTGCCAAAAATTGCAGGGTTCAAAATATCCAAATGAGTAGAAATGATTCCTCAACTTCCCTTGAAAATCTAATTCCAATTTAATAGAATCAATTTTGGGATATTCAAATTGATCTTGTAATTGATATATGTAATATGCCAAACATTCATTGATAGAATCTCCTTGCACTAAAGAAAAATCATACAAGAGATTTTCTGTGTATTCCTCATTACATGGCGAAGTAAACAAGTTATTTGGTAGGACATAAATCTTCTTAGACATAGTATCTTCCCTTATATAACCCATCACCTTTGTTTGAACCATTTCAAAAGGTATTTTAACACTCCCCATAACTCCAGTAAGTTTTAAAGAGCTGTTAAGAATTTCTTTGTATGAAATGCTTCCCAATAATGTATCTTTACCAAAATGATGAATCTCCGCTTTTTCTGTCCAATTAAAAATACAAGCGCTACCTTCAGGTTGTTGTAAAAATTGATATATCCAATACTTCCCTTCTTCTACCAAAGGTTGATACTTTTGCGAGTAAGCTTGATAAAAGCTCACAAAAAATATAAGTGTATATAAATATTTCATTTTTTTATTTTTAATGCGAAATAATATTCCCTATAACTTTATGAACTTACCATAATAAATATCACTTTTTATAGAGATACATTTTACAAAATAAACTCCAGATATTAAGTGGCTTACGTCAATTTCTTTGTCATTTACTCTGAGAACAGCCATTCCATTTTGATCTATTATTTCGACGACATTTATATCTAAAGCTGTTTCTATTGTAATAAATTCTGATGAAGGATTTGGACTGATGGTAATTCTACTACTATTGTCAAATGGTGTATCTTTAGTACCGCTAATGATATTGCAATCTGATAAAGTTCCTTCGCAATAATTGATCAACTTCCTATTAATAAGGCCTCTAAAGGGCCCATCAAAAAATCCAAATCCTTCTATAATATATCCAGGTAAATGCCAAAAATTGCAGGGTTCAAAATATCCAAAGGAATAAAAATGTTTTCTTTTTATTCCATACTGGTCTATTTCATATTTGACTGAATCAACTTTAGGGTAGAAAGGCTCATCAGGATTTCCAAACCGCTCTATACTGTTCCGCAAACATTCATTTAATGTATCTCCTTGTTCTAAAGAAAAATCAAAAAAAAGATTTTCTTTAAGTTCTTCTTTACATGGGTTGTAGAAATAACCATTTGGAATTAAATATACTTTTTTTACCAAAGTGTCTTCTCTGATAAAGCCCATAACATTTGTACTAGTAATTTCATATGGCCTAACTGTCGGCCCCATGGATGAAAATAGTTTCAACCTACTTACTAACACCTTTTTATAAGTAATATCATTTATCAAAGTATCAATTCCAAAATGATGAATGTGTGCATCATTTGTCCACTTATAATCACAAGGATTATCTCCAGTTCCATAAACCTCATAAATCCAGTATTTCCCTTCACCTACCAATGGTTGGTATTTCTGAGCATTACCTTGATTTATACATGCAAAAAACATAAGTATATATAAATATTTCATCTTTTTTATTTTTAATGTGCAATAATATTCCCTATAACTTTATGAACTTACCATAATAGATCTCACTTTTTATAGAGATACATTTTACAAAATAAACTCCAGATATTAAGTGGCTTACGTCAATTTCTTTGTCATTTAATCTGAAAACAGCCATTCCATTCTGATCTATTATTTCAATACCTTTTATATCCAATTCTGTTTGTATTTTGATAAAGTCTGTGGTAGGATTTGGAGTAATGATAATTTTATTGTTATTGTCAATTAGACCATTTTGGGTACTGCTAATAATAATATTGCAGTCAGCTAAAGTGCCTTCGCAGTAGTTATGATATAAAACATTAAATTTTCGTAATATAGGGCCTACATCCATTCCATGACCTTCCACATAAAATACATTACTTATTGATAAATCGCCACATGTACCAGGAATGACTCCTTTGCTGTACAAAACTTTACCACTAGGATCAGTCTGAACAGAATCAATAATACAGTATTGCTGTCCATCTATTTCAAATGGTAAAAACATATTTTGAGCACATTGGGCAAGAGTATCACCTTGTTTCAAACTAAAATCCCAAATACATATTTCTACACTGTCTGTACATGGAAATACATCATAATCACTATTTATCATAAATACCTTTTGCTGCAATGTGTCTTCCCTCATGTAGCAAACAGTCTTTTTTTTATAAATTTCGTATTGTGAATTGTTTAATTTACTATTAGCAGAAATAAGTCTTTTGTATTGATTATCCAAAATGATGGTATCCCCTTCAAAATATCTTATTTCACTAAAACGTTGACCCATTAGAAAACAATTAGAATAATCATAATGACCGTAAATCCAATATTTCCCTTCCTTCACTAGTGGGTGATACTGTTGAGCATTTGTTTGGCTAATACCAACAAAAAATATTAATGCAAAAATGTATTTCATTGTCTTATGCTTCTTAAATGAAAGCAAAATGACACCTGATTTTAACCTATCTTGTATATTGAATTGTGCCATCCATTTTCCTGTATCTAAATCTTCCATAGTTATCATAAATTCCTTTTATCCTTTAGTCAATTATATTTTTAGATTTCCTAAACAAAAATAAGTCAATAATTTGACATTTTTTACCATTTAGAAAAATAAGTGATCTAAAAACTTATTAAAAGCAACCATCATATACTTTTCAATTAATCAAAGTCTTTATTTTAACATCCACTGTCGCAAGTTTTCAGATTTTACCCATACGCCTAGTTTTTCCTGAATCCCTTTCAACCTTTAAAATATAATCCTTCATAATGCAAAGCTCCATCTGAATAAGCAATCGTGTGCAGCTTCAGCGGCATCCGAAATAGTACACAGCTTTAACGGCATCTAGCAACTAATCTGACTGATGATGGAAAGTCCTTAACGTTCTTCACTTTCGACCATTAAGCCGAGTGCAACGAAGACTGATGAGCGAAAGTCTTTATCCTGCATTACCTTCAACATCTAAAATACAACCATCAAACCCGCTCCCAATAAGAACAAAATATAGGTAGAAAAACATCGAAACACAATCCCCATGCCTTTAGGTCGGAATAAAAAAATCTGCGAAATCCGCACAGTCTGTGAGATATTAAATTCATCTTCATTATAAGAACATCAAACCTGTCCCATTAGGGACAAAATATAGGTAGAAATAAAAATCGAAACCAAATCCCCGTGCCTTTAAGTACGAAACAAGAACAAATAAAATCTACTAAATCCGCATAGTCTGTGAGATATAAAACTCATCCTAATCAAATGAACCCAAACCTTGTCCCGTTAGGGACAAAATATCGGTAGAAAAAACATCGAAACACAATCCCCGTGCCTTTAGGTACGGAACAATAACACAAAAAACCTGCGAATCCGCATAGTCAGTGAGATATTAAATTCATCTTCAATATAAGAACATCAAACCTGTCCCGTTAGGGACAAAATATCGGTAGAAATAACATCCAAACCCAATCCTCGTGCCTTTAGGTACGAAACAATTACACAAAAAGTCTGCGGAATCTGCGTAGTCTGTGAGATATAAAACTCAGCTAAACCAAATGGTCTCGAAAACCCTGTCCCGTTAGGGACAAAATATCGGTAGAAATAATATCCAAACCCAATCCTCGTGCCTTTAGGTACGAAACAACAACACCTACCGATTTTTGACATGTCTTACCTCCTTGATTACCTTAAATTTTTCATTAAAAAAACCTTCAAAATCAATCCTTTTTCTATTCAAAAAACTTATCTTTATACCAGCGTCCATTACAAAAAATCAAATGCCAGAGCAAGTCTGAACATCTTCTAATTCCCCTCTAAACGCATAAAAACTACCATTTTTTACTATAATTCCACTAGGGTTGTCCCGACCTTGTCCCAAGGTTGTGCCGAGGTTGTCTCGACCTTGGCCTGACCGCGCTCCATAGAAGCTCCACTGATGCTCCCATAAACATCCTACCACACTCCGTCTATACTCCATACAAAGTCAAGCTTACTATCCATTATAACCCACTAATTATCCTATCATAAATTGACAGCTTGATATAAAACAATCCTTCCTAAAACTAGAAACAGCAATTTATAATTACTTGCCATTGTTTTGTTAAGTAAGATCAGCAATTTATAATTCACAGCCAATAAAAAAATTCAAAAACATTAATTTGTCAAATCTCACAGAGTTCAATATTTTATCAACTAAAAACATACAATTCAGAATATATGTAATTTATTTGATAATTTACGGTATATTATTCCAAGAAAAAGACTAAATAAACATATTCAAAAAATAAAATTTTGTTAAATTTGCGTTAACAACATTGACTTGTGTAATAATTTGACTTACCTTTGCGTCATAATTCTAAAAGTAAGAAGAATATTTATGTTTACATTAATCAAAAGCATAGTACCAGATCAGGTAAAAGAACTCCTAAAAGATGTTACATCTGCACAAGGAGGACAGTGGATTGAAAAAAAAGAAATGAGAATGGCCGAAGCAAATAAAAAAGCTGGCGTTCAATTCAATCCAAAAACTGCTAGAACCAGATCTTTTTAAAATCGAAGGTGATTTGTTAGTTAATAGAAAGGCGGTGCATTCATTTGTATCGCCTTTTTTATGCTCAATTGTTAAAAATTTAACTCTGAGTTAAATTTTTTAAACAAAAAAGTTTGTTTTTAGAAAAAAGGTCATAATTTTATGGTTGTAAAATAATATTATAATCATCTCAGCCATCATATTATGACAAGAAGAATAAAAAAAGTAGCCGTTTTAGGTTCAGGTGTCATGGGTTCAGGCATTGCTTGCCACCTAGCAAACATCGGATTACAAGTATTAATGCTTGATATCGTACCCTTCGACCTAGACGAAAAACAAAAAACCATCAAAGCTGCTAGAAATCGAATAGCCGATACTTCATTAGCCACAGCTATAAAATCCAAACCTGCACCTCTTTACGATATAGATTTTGCCGCTCGAATCTCGACGGGAAACTTCGAAGATGATATGACAAAAATCAGCGAGTGCGATTGGGTCATCGAAGTGGTTGTAGAAAGACTAGATATCAAAAAACAAATATTCGAAAAAGTGGATGTCCTGCGCAAACCTCATGCACTCGTCACTTCCAATACTTCTGGTATCCCAATTTCACAACTAGCGGAAGGTAGAAGTGATGATTTCAGGAAGAACTTCTGTGGCACACACTTCTTCAATCCTGCTAGATACATGGCGCTATTTGAAGTCATCCCGCATGCAGGTACAGACCCTGATGTGGTAGATTTTTGGATGCACTATGGCGAAGTATTCCTAGGGAAAAGAGCTGTTTTGTGTAAAGATACGCCCGCTTTTATTGCTAATAGGATCGGTTTCTACAGCGGTAATAAAGTAAGCGAACTCACTGAAAAATACCAACTTACCATAGAAGAAGTGGACAAACTCACTGGCGAAACCATCGCTTGGCCTAATACAGGAAGTTATAGATTGCTCGATCTTGTGGGTTTAGACACTTCTGTAAAAGTGACCAAAGGTGTCATTGACAATTGTCCTGATGATGAATATGTAAAAGTCCTAAAAGATAAAGCAGTACCCAAAGCAACACAGTTTTTATTAGACAATAATTTTTTGGGTGATAAATCTGGTCAAGGTTTCTACAAAAAGACAGATCAACGTGATGACAAAGGTGGCAGAATCATTCTCGCCTTAGATCTTAATACACTAGAATATAAACCAAGTCAAAAACCCATGCTACCCGCTGTAGGCATCGCCAAAAAAGTGGAAATCATAGACAAAAGACTAAAAGAAATATTTGCATCTGACGAAAAATCTGGCAATTTTGTTAGAGACCTTCTATCTGGCATCATGGTCTATGCAGCCAATAGAATACCTGAAATAAGTGACAATATCTATTCCCTAGACAATGCTATGAAAGCTGGCTATGCATGGACCTACGGACCATTCGAATATTGGGATATGATCGGATTGGCAGAAGGAATCGCCCTTGCCAAATCTCTTGGTGAGTCCGTGCCTGCTTGGGTAGAAAATATGGTGGCAAATGGCGTGACTTCTTTCTATAAATCAGAAGATGGCAAACGCAAATACTACGATCTCGATGCCGCTGCTTATAAAGTTATACCAGGTACAGAACTGAATATTCATCTTGACAATTACAGAACAAATACACCTGTTTATAAAAACTCTGAATGTGCTATCCATGATATAGGTGATGGCGTACTTTGTTTTGAATTTACTTCCAAGTCAAATGCCATTGGAGAAGGTATCGGTCAAGGTGCGCTCGAAGCATTAAACATGGTTCAAAATGGTGATTGGACAGGTATCGTCATCGGAAATAATGCCAAAAACTTTACGGTAGGTGCCAATCTTATGAATGTCGGAATGGTTGCCATGCAAAAAGATTTTGCAAAACTAGACGAAATGGTCCATGCATTCCAACAAATAAATATGGCCATGAGATATGCCAATATCCCAGTTGTGACAGCTACACAAGGTTATGTATTCGGTGGTGGATGTGAAATCTTAATGCATACTGATGCAGCCGTGTGTCATGCAGAGTCATATATAGGATTGGTAGAAGTAGGTGTCGGTCTTATCCCTGGTGGTGGTGGCACCAAAGAGTTTGCCGTTAGGGCATCGGACGCTTTCTTTGAAGGTGATGTGCAAATACCAACCTTGGTAGAAAAATTAAAAGTGATTGCTACGGCTACCGTATCTACTTCAGCATATGAAGGATTCAAACATGGATACTTACAGCACGATAGAGACAGCGTAGAAGTAAATCTTGCAAAAGTACTTAGCACCGCAAAAGCAAAGGTACTTGAGTTGGCAAGAAATTATACAGCACCGAGTCCAAAACAAGTTACTGTATTAGGTCGAGGCGGATTAGGTACGCTTTATACGGCACTCAATGAGTTCTATCTTGGTAAATATATGAGTGAATACGATATGGAAATCGCCAAAAAAGTAGCTTATGTGCTTTGTGGTGGTGATCTCACTAGTCAGCAAAAAGTATCTGAACAATATCTCTTGGATATCGAAAGAGAAGCTTTCTTGCAACTCCTAGGAAATCAGAAAACATTGGATAGGATTCAATATTTATTGATGAATAATAAACCATTGAGAAATTAATTAATTCTGCCAAATTCACTAAACAAAAATCAGACATTAATATGAACGCATATATCATAAAAGGATTCAGATCCGCAGTAGGTAAAGCAAAAAAAGGTGGTTTCAGAAATTATCGTTCTGATGATCTTGCCGTAGATATTCTTAGTTATCTAGTCTCTGAAGTACCACAACTAGACCCAAAAGAAATTGACGACGTCATCGTAGGTTGTGCCAATCCTGAAGGCGAACAGGGACTACAAGTCGGCAGACTAATTGCTGCACGCGCACTAGGTAAGGAAGTACCTGGTATGACCATCAACAGATATTGTGCGTCAGGACTAGAAGCCATAGCTATTGCATCAGCAAAAATTAATGCAGGCATGGGACATTGTTACGTAGCTGGTGGTGCTGAATCTATGTCGCTATTGCCGATGACAGGATACAAACTTGCCCCAAGTTATAAAGCGAGCATGGACAATATTAATTACCATGTTAGTATGGGACACACAGCAGAAGCGGTAGCTGAAAGATATAATATCTCAAGGTTGCAAGCAGACGAATTTTCAGTAAAATCACATGCTAAGGCAGCTGCAGCCATCAAGGCAGGAAAATTTAAGGATGAAATAGTTCCCATTACGATTACTGATGTATTGGTAGAAAATGACAAAAGAGTAGAAAAAACATACGTTGTTGATACAGATGAAGGTGTGAGAGCAGACACCACACTAGAAGGATTGTCCAAACTTAAACCCGCATTCAAACTAGGTGGTACATCTACAGCAGGTAATTCATCTCAGACTTCAGACGGAGCCGCTTTTGTCATAGTCATGAGCGAAGAAATGGTCAATCGTTTGGGATTGTCTCCTGTAGCGAGACTTGTTTCTTGTTCTGTAGGTGGTGTAGATCCTCTTTATATGGGTATTGGCCCAGTGGTAGCCATTCCTAAAGCACTAAAACAAGCAGGACTCACCCTAGAAGATATCAGTCTCATAGAACTAAATGAAGCATTTGCAGTTCAAGCTTTGGCTGTCATACAAGAAGCGGGACTAAATCCTGACATCGTCAATGTAAATGGCGGTGCGATTGCCCTAGGACATCCACTAGGTTGTACAGGAGCAAAACTAAGCATTCAAATCATCAACGAACTAAGACGTCGCAACCAAAAATATGGTATGGTTACCGCATGTGTAGGTGGCGGACAAGGAATAGCAGGTATCATAGAACGATTGGATTAAGTAAGTACCAGAAATAATTTAAAGCCCTAAATGTCTTTTGATGTTTAGGGCTTTAACATTTTTGTTAAAAATGTATTAAAAAGAAAATATTGTTTAACCAATATTACTTTTAGTTCGTCTTGAAAAAATATTATTCATCAAAAATCAAGAAAAATGAAACAGTTTACATTACTTATTTTAGCATTGGGCATACTTGCATGTGCATCACCAAGTAAATACCAAACATCTTCCTATGACAGATTAGCTAGCAAGCATAAAAAGATAGCTATTTTGCCCGTTATATTTGAAGGAAAAGAATTTGATGAAAAAATTACTGATGAAGAAAAAACTAAATTATTTCAAAAAGAAAACGACTTTGTACAAACCGCTCTTTATCAGAGAATAGTAAGAGAAACAGGAAATGGAAAAAATGATGTAAAAATAAGTATAGAATCTATCAGTACAACTAATGAAAAACTAAAGAAAAACAATATTGACATCTATAATTTAAGAGATGTTTCTGATGTTGAACTAGCAAACGCCCTTGGAGTAGATGCTGTGCTAAGAACAAAAATCACAACGTCAATTATGCTTCACTCAACCAAAGACGATTTACCAAAAGAAATTCTGAGTACAGCAAGAATATTTATAAAAGATCCCATTATAAATCAAGCTATCAATCTAAATGTTGTGCAAGTGTTTTTGAGTACCGAACTTATCGATACAAAAGCCTATGTAGCTATTTGGGCTTATTCAAAGAAAAGAGACCTTGAAGTACACGATAAAAACACAGACTTATTAGCTTGGTTGACCAATGATGTGGCTAGAAGATTCCCTTACAGAAAATAAATCCTAAGTCACCCTAAGATCGTAGCTAAATCAAAATACATAATTTTCACAATCTAATTGTGCTTTACTCTATAAATTGCTTTACTTTTGCAGCCTAAATCTGTATAAATCAATAGTAAGATGGCAAAAAGAATGAGAGTTAAGGATATTTTTCAGGCTACTACCGACCAACAATATACCGTAATGGGATGGGTCCGTACATTCAGAAATAACCAATTTATTGCAATAAATGATGGTTCTTGTCTTGCAAATCTTCAGGTAGTTGTTGAATTGGACAAAACTGATGCAGACACAATCAAACGTATCACCACAGGGGCAGGCATAAGCATAACTGGACAACTCATAGAGTCTCAAGGCAAAGGTCAAACTGTAGAACTTGTTGCAGAAAAAATAGACATTTTGGGAGATTGCGATCCTGAGACTTACCCTATCCAACTAAAAAACAGACCTAGTTTGGAATATCTTAGAGAGATCGCCCACTTAAGATTCAGAACCAATGCATTTGGTGCTATTTCTAGGGTTAAACAAGCGCTATTTTACGGTATTCATAAGTTTTTTAATGATCGTAATTTTGTCAATATACACAGTCCTATAGTTACAGGAAGTGACGCCGAAGGAGCAGGAGAAATGTTTCAAGTAACTACTTTGGACATGAACAATCCACCACGAAAAGAAGATGGAAGTATCAACTATAAAGAAGATTTTTTTGGCAAAGCGACCAATCTGACTGTATCTGGACAATTGGAAGCAGAATTAGCAGCCTTAGCTTTAGGGAGAGTTTATACTTTTGGTCCTACATTCCGTGCTGAAAAATCTAATACAACAAGGCACCTTGCAGAGTTCTGGATGATGGAACCTGAAGTGGCTTTTAATGATCTACATGACAATATGGACTTAGCAGAAGATATGTTGAAGTTCCTGATACAATATGCCCTTGACAACTGTGCCGAAGATTTGGCATTTCTTGAGCAAAGACTTATAGATGACGAAAAAACCAAACCACAAGCTGAGCGATCAGAAATGTCTTTAATTGAAAAATTAAAATTCTGTCTTGAACACCCGTTTGAGCGATTGACATATACAGAAGCAATAGAAATTCTTAAGAACTCGACCCCTAATAAAAAAGGGAAATTCCAATACCCTATCGAAAAATGGGGCGCTGATCTACAATCAGAGCACGAAAGATATTTGGTAGAGAAACATTTCAAAAAGCCTGTCATCTTGACCAATTATCCAGCAGATATTAAGGCATTTTACATGAGACAAGATGATCCAAAAGAAGGTGTTCCAGGACCTACAGTTTCAGCTATGGATATTTTGTTCCCAGGTATCGGCGAAATCATAGGCGGCTCTCAGAGAGAAGAAAGATATGACCTTTTGGTAAGACGAATGAATGAGATGCACATACCAGTGGAAGAAATGTCATGGTTTCTAGATACTAGAAGATATGGTACAGTACCTCATGCAGGATTCGGGCTTGGTTTCGAGCGTCTGGTATTATTTGTGACCGGTATGACTAATATCAGAGATGTAATTCCTTTCCCTAGATTTTCAGGAAGTGCAGAATTCTAAAATATATAGGACAAGACTAAAATCCAAGATTCTGAAATACTTGGCAGAACTTTTTGTGGTAGTTTTTGGAGTTTATTTAGGTTTTATGGCCAATAATTATTCCGAAGAACTCAAGCAACAAGCATACATAGATGCGACGATTAAGGAAATGTATCATAGTCTTGAAGAGGATATCAGAGATGCTGAAATGAACAAACTAGGTCATGAGTATGGTAAAAATGCAGTGAAATATTTTTTTAAAGCGGTAAAGGGACAGTTGGTCACTATTGATTCATTCGATATTTACCACAGTACCTTAACGCGTAATTTTGTTAGTATTCAAAATACTTCACCTTTCGAAACCATAAGGTCAAGAGGATTTAATTCTATATCAAATGATTCTCTAAGAAGGCAAATGATCAAACTCTATGATTTTCAATATGAAGTATTAGAAAAAATAGAAGAAAAGTATCAAGAGTCTCAGCTTTATACCAATGAATCGCATCATATCAATGAAATTCTGGACAACTCCTTAGTGTTCAACGAAAAAGGTAAGCTTCAAAAAATAAATATTCCACTTGATATTTCAAAAGAAGATAGAAGTCGATTGATCCTAATCTTAAAAAGAATCTATAACACAAGAATGTTCAATATTTCCGTGTATGATGAAGTCATAGGAGATATGAAAAAATTAAGAGAAAATTTGGCAATAGTTTATCCATTTGTGATGAAAAAATAATCAAATCAAATAGATTTCTTTTCTTTCATTTTTCAAATAATAAGCATAACACAATAAAAAAAAGGATGACTCATATATCAATACGAGTCATCCTTTTTTTTTATCTGAAGAAATCTCTTTTCTTATTTATCCTGCTTTGCAAATACTCTTTTCAATAAGTCAGATG
This sequence comes from Saprospiraceae bacterium UBA7687, assembly GCA_002482845.1. GTDB lineage: Bacteria > Bacteroidota > Bacteroidia > Chitinophagales > Saprospiraceae > OLB9. Next base: position 21,725 of record DLGT01000069.1, on the reverse strand, counting down.
ATCTTTGATTGATATCTGTTCTTATACCAAGCTCCTTTTTTTCTACAAGCGAAAACAAACCTACAAGTGCTTTTGACGTCACGTGATCAGCAAGATCTGGATTGACCTTAGTCACAAAAGGGAGAGAATTATACTTAGTGATGGCGTCTGTCCAAAGATCTAACGCACCGAATTTATTAAGCGATGTATTCATCACTGGCTTAAATTCATTATAAAGAGAACTATACGTTTTATTATGTAAATAAGTGGTGGCTGCATTTTTTTCTCCCATCAATATTCCCATCACATCTTCGAAAGTCATTTGTTTGACAGCTCCTAAGAATATTGGACCTGCTTTGGATGCTGCATCTTCAGCTGCCTTATTGATTCTTTTGATAGCTTCTTGCTCAAGATTAGCAAAACCTGGAATAAATTTCAATTTGTCTATCACTTTAGTCGCTTCTTCAGGCAATACAATCTTATATATAGATGCATAGTAGCCGTCAGTTACTGCCAATGTTTTTACACTTTGATCTACTCCTTTATTAAGTGCTTCTTTGAGCCCAGATGCAATATCAGCATTGGTCAATGGCACAGAATTGACAGTGTCTAAGACTTTCTGAAGGTCCTTTGGATCACAGGAAAATAGAAATAGGGGAATAAACAAAAAATACAAACGTTTCATTTTGTTACTTTTAAATGATCAAAAAAATCCTTGCTGGATAAATCAGCTGCTTTGTTTGACTAATTGGGGATATTTAAAAAACTGTTGGTCAAAACAAATTCTTGATGATTTGCTCTTCTGAGACGCCTTCCGCTTCTGCCTTGTAATTACGTACGATTCTATGACGTAATACATAATTAGCAATGGCTTGGACATCTTCTTTGTCAGGAGAATATTTACCTGAGATGGCTGCATGACATTTTGCACCTAATACCAAGTACTGAGATGCTCTAGGTCCAGCTCCCCAAGATATATAATTATTAACTTCAGCAGTAGCCAATGGCGTATTAGGTCTAGTTTTAGAAGCTAACGATACGGCATATTCTAGAACATTGTCAGCTATAGGTATTTTACGCACCAATGATTGGAAATTTAATATTTGGTCTCCAGTAAGAATGTTTTTTAAGACATATTTTTCATTGGAAGTAGTACTTTTGACCACTTGGACTTCTTCTTGATAACTAGGATAATCCAATGGAATATTAAACATAAATCTATCCAACTGTGCTTCTGGCAATGGATATGTTCCTTCTTGTTCTATCGGGTTTTGCGTAGCAAGTACAAAAAATGGTTTTGGCAAATTATGTTTTACACCTGCTACAGTTGCTGATCTCTCTTGCATAGCTTCTAGAAGTGCCGCTTGAGTTTTTGGCGGCGTCCTATTGATCTCATCTGCGAGAAGAATATTTGTGAATAGAGGTCCTTTATTAAATTTAAAGTGTCTATTTTCATCCAATATTTCAGAACCCGTAATATCTGAAGGCATCAAGTCGGGCGTAAATTGTATCCTTTTAAAATCAAGGTCCAAGACATCTGCAATCGTACTCACCAACAATGTCTTTGCTAGACCAGGTACACCTACAAGCAAACTATGACCATTACTAAATAATGATATAATCACCGATTTTACGACATCGTCCTGACCCACGATCACTTTCCCTATTTCTGCTCTAAGGTCCTTGAACGATTGTGCCATTGCATCAACCGCTTCCACATCCGAATTAAATGAACTCATATATTCTTTTAAAATTAAAGTGTAAAGTTAGTAATTACAACGGACAAACGGATATTAAGTGTCTTATGTTTAATTTTTTTATAAAAATATTAACTATTCAGAAGCTTTTTGAACCCATATTGTGCGTATAAAATATCTTCAATAACATGTTATGAGCTTTAATTTTTTTAGTCTCCAATTACTAGATAAAACTTTTAGTTTTAATAACTCACGTCAATCAATATTACAAATCAGCATCAATCATCCTCCCCAAAAGCTGTCTGTTCCGCTTCAGAAATGACAAGAGGAATATCATCTTTGATTTGTTTTTGTTGTGCTACAGATATCTCTTGCAACGACTTTCCGTATCGTGACAATGCCATTTCTTCCCAAAGTTCGTTATAGGCAGTTCTGAACTCATTATAAACTTCTAAATACGTTTTGTACTTTGTACCACGATCATTTTTTAATGAGATGACAGCCTTGGTTGGATCTTCCGAAAGTGAAACGTCATTATTTGGGTTAATGATGAAATTTTTTACACTTGATTTTAGATCTTTTATATCCATCGGAACCTTTCTAACTAACAACTCATTGTTTGCATTTATAAGTACAGAATAAACATTTCGTTGCTTTACATCTGTAGGTTCTGGTTGATCTGGCGTCCAAGGTGGAAGCTTCACCAAAATCCCTTTATCCTCCGAAATGGTGGTAGTGACTAAAAAGAATATGAGCAATAAAAACGCAATATCTGCCATTGAACCGGCATTGATTTCATTATTTGGACGATGTCTTGTTGCCATGTTGATATTATTTTTGTGTGATAAATCAATTTGCAACACAAAGGCAGGACATAAGAAGCTTCGATAAAATTCTGTATTGTGCTATATCTATACAGATGCAGTTTTGTGTTTTTTGGTGGATGAGCAATAGAATAAATGCATTCAAATGAAGGCTAGTTCAATACCATCAGATATATAAAAAATTGGGTGTATCCCAAAAATACACAAAGTTTAAAATTCCTTTTGTTTTACCCTGACCCTAAAGGTGACAAAATGAATTTTCTACCCATCTCTTTATTCATCACTTCCCTTCATCTTTTCGGCATTTTCAGCTCTTTGGAGCGACTGCACGATTTCTTCGAGATCTCCTTCTACTACTCTATCTAAACTATAGAGTGTGAGATTGATACGATGATCTGTAAGTCTATTTTGTGGATAGTTGTAAGTACGGATTTTATCAGATCTGTCCCCAGAACCTACGAGTGATTTTCTTTTGTCTTTTTGCTCTAAATATGATTTTTCTCTAGCTGCCTCCTTAATTTTTACATACAATCTTTGTAGGGCGATCTCCCTGTTTTTGTGTTGGGATCTAGAGTCAGTACTCTCTGCAACTATTCCTGTAGGTAAGTGTGTAAAACGCACACCTGACTCAGTCTTATTGACGTGCTGTCCACCTGCTCCTTGCGCTCTGAAGGTGTCTGTACGTAGTTCGTCTTTTCGGATATCAATTTCTTCTTCTTCAAATTTTGGCATTACCACAACTGTAGCTGCTGATGTGTGTACACGACCTTGAGCTTCCGTTTTAGGAACACGCTGTACACGATGTGCGCCTGATTCAAACTTCAGTTTTCCATACACATCTGCGCCGTACACTTCTAGCACAATTTTGTTATATCCACCTACAGAACCAGGATTTTCATCGAGTACTTCTGTTTTCCAACCTTGGGTTTCGAAGTATTTGTTGTACATTCTATATAAATCTCCTGCAAAAATACTTGCCTCGTCACCTCCAGTACCTGATCTAATTTCAAAAATGACATCTTTACTATCTTCAGGATCTTTTGGTATGAGTAAGTATTTTATTTTTTCATCGAGTTCGGTTAGCGTAGGTTGTAAGGTTTCTAGCTCCAATTGTGCCATTTCCTTCATCTCAGGATCGGTGTCTTTGAGCATTTCCCTTGCACTTTCGATATTGGCAGCTGTGAGTTTATATTCTTTGAATGTATCGACAATTTCTGATAAGTCTTTATACTCTTTATTGATTTTGGCAAACTGCTTCATATCAGATAGCACATCTGGATCTGAAAGTTTTTCTTCCAAATAATAGTATCGGTCCTGTATGGCTTCGAGTTTGTCTAACATCGTATTATGAAAATTTGGCGCAAAAGTAATGATTTTTTACTTCTTGTCATTCATTACTACTCAACCAAAAATTATTGACACCTTCTCCTTGTACTAGTACTACGGTCTCAAGATTGAGCAATTCTAACAATGCAATGAATGTAACGATGGCATGAATTCTATTTTCGAGTGCAAAAAAGATATGATCAAACTTCACTTTTTGACCTTTGGGAATTCTAGATAAGATAAAACTTTGCTGATCCTCTATCGTATATCCAAACTTGACAATCTGATGTTTGGGTTTATTGAGATCGTCTTCATACCTCTTGATGATTTGTTGGAAAGCTTGCAATAACTTGAACAAACTCAGTGACTCAAGTTCTACATCGATGAGTGCTTTCTCTGCTATTTGTTTTAGTTCAGCTGCAGCATTACCTCGTTCAAATCTGAAATGTCTATTCTCTTCCAAGGCACCCATTTCATCAAGGATAGACTTGTATTTCTTGTATTCAAGGAGTTTTTGAGTGAGTTCTGCACGTGGGTCTATTTCATTTCCTTCTTCATCGATTTCCTTACGTGGTATAAGCATTTTGGCCTTGATACGCATGAGGGTGGCAGCAACAAGGATAAATTCGCTTGCCACATCGATATTTAACTTTTCAAGATGTTTTATATAATCAAGAAAATCATTTGTGATTTTGGCAATAGGAATATCATTGATATCAAGCTCATCTCGCTCAATAAAAAAAAGCAGCAGGTCAAAGGGACCTTCGAATTGTTGGATTTTAATAGTATAAGACTCCATACTGCAAAGGTATAGAATTTGTAAAGAATGTTGGGAATTTTGTTTAGACTGGGTGTTGATATTTACCAAACAACCATTGAAAGCTATTCAGAAATATCTCCTATCGTTTTAACTTTAGTTAAAATTTAGACTTAGAAAAGAACAAACAACTAATCTGAATATCAATTCAGGATATACAAATAATCATTATTGGTGACGATAACATATTTACCTTTGCCTAAGCTTCTGATTTTTCTAGGATTAAAATTGACTGGCAAAGACAGCTTTGTGGATGGTTCAAATGTATTTGTCGTCGCATTAAATTTGCCCATTATTCTACCAGGATTAGAAGCTGAAGTACCTAATTCGGAAACGTAATCAAAAGAATTGCCTACATAAAAAATCTTACCATCTGCTCCTATTTCAATATCTCTAATATCACTCATTTGTTCGTTTTGCCCTAGTGGAAACGCATTATATTTTTTACCAGAAGATACAAATACCATCGAACGCAATTCTGATAATGTCTTTTCTTCTACCAATTTTGACTTGTAGTCGTCCAATAAATCGCCAATATCTTGAGTCTTATTAAAACTAGCATAAGTTTTGAACTTCTTTTTCAATATTGGCAATTGTGACGTCAAATTCATCATGGACGCAAATGGCATATATCTTGACAGATAGTGATAAAAAATTACTGGTTCTGTACTTCCATTGCCATCAAAATCTCCTACATACATCTTGACCGGTAATGAATCTGTTGCGGTCCATTTATGATTAAGTCCTGTATTGCCAGCAATAATATCAAGTACACCATCACTATTTAAATCCGTAAATGCAAGGGTATTCCATAGTCCAGTTTTATCAGCTACACCATATTCAGTTGTCTTTTCTTTCAGTCCACCTTTGCCATCATTTTCCATAATAACGATGCTCATCCAGTCACCACACATAGCAAGATCGAGATCTTTGTCCCCATCCAAATCTACCCAATGTGCATCGGTCACCATACCATATCTTTCTTTATAAGCGATGTCTACACCTTGACCATTTAGATTGCGCAATACAAAACTATATGGTGACAATCCATAAGAACCTGGAATAGATCTAGCACCTATAAAAATATCTTCAAAACCATCCTTGTCATAATCCCCCACAGTTATACAACTTCCATTAGTATGTGGTAGCGATATAGGAATCCTACGGAATACACCATTACCATTATTAATGTAAATACGATCTTCTAGTAGCTTATCCAATTCATTAAAGTCGCTTCCGCCACTAACTACATAAATGTCCTTATCTCCATCACCATCAAAATCAATCAGCGCTGCATCGACATCTTCATACTTGGCATCTGTATCAAAATCTGCAGTCTTCTTAATATTAAATGCACCATTCGCACTTCCTAAATAAAATCTTGCTGCTTGGTTTCTTGCGCCACCTACAAACAAGTCTGAGATTCCGTCACCATTCAAATCTGCGCTAATGATGGCTGGACCTTCATTAGAAAGTCGTTCTGGGATGAGTTTTTCTTTATTCTCATCAAAATATTTATTCTCTTCATGTTTTATGGGCAAAACATTGACTGTAGTCGAAACATTATTTTTGGTATAAACCTGTTTTTTTAATTGGCTTATATCTGGTCTATCAATGATCATTTCCTTATTGATAGCCACATTTGTTATTGTTTGAGTATTTCTATCTGACCAAGTAATGACTAAAGAATCGACCTTCGTAAGATTGTCTAAACCGAAATGTAACTTGCTACTACTGGAAGACAAAAACCCTTTCGTAGTCTGTAGTTCTTTGGTAATGGTGTGGTCGCCACTATACAAAGTTACTTTAGAACCCTTGACGTTCTTATAAGATTCATTTCCCGTTAGATGGACATTTAGGTACGACTTTCCAGAAGTTTTGTTTTGATAAACAAATGCTTTTTCATTGATATTATTAGTGACTATATCAAGATCTCCATCATTGTCCAAATCTGCATAAGCTGCCCCAGTAGAAAAAGATGGTTTGCCTACAAATGACTCACTAATATCTGTGTATTCAAGATTGCCTTTGTGTCTGAATAATAAATTTTTTAAAGGTTCAGAAGGCATGTTTTCTATCAGTTTTTTGGTTCTTTCAGGAGTTACATTTGGGTTTTTATTGTCATATACATTCAAATAATTGATGTAATCTAAGTTATTAGGCCTTTTTACGATACCATTTGTGATAAAAATATCTGCAAACATATCATTGTCAAAATCTTGTAGCAATATAGACCAACTCCAGTCCGTGGCAAATGTTTTGGTCATGAAGGCAACATCTGAATAAGTGCCATTTTGCTGATTGATCTGAAAATGATTTCTGGCACTTTGTGGTTGAAAACCGAAGTCTTTTTTGATCATTTTGATTTGATCAGAATCTTCTCCTGCAGAGACTTGGGCTACAGCTGGATCAAAAGGCATCATATCCGTAGAAAAAATATCTGCCCATCCATCATTATTGACATCTGCTATATCTACACCCATACTAAATTGCGTTGTATGAGCTGTGTAACTGGAAATAGATTCTTTAAATGTCTTATCGCCATTATTGATATATAAGTAATCGTTTTCGTGAAAATCATTCCCTACATAAATATCCGCCCATCCGTCATTATTGACATCTGCGACGGTGACACCCAATCCATATCCCAATGGACTGTTGTAAATGCCAGCATTTTTTGTGACATCTACAAAACGACCTTCTTCTTTAAGTCTGTTTTCGTAAAATAAATCACCAGCAAAAGGATCGTTTTCTTTTCGCTTTTCTATAGTGCCATAACTATTGACATTATGAATATTCTGATTGAGTAAATACATATCCAAATCACCGTCCTGATCATAATCAAAAAAAGCAGCTTGATTAGAAAACCCTTTAAAATTCAAGCCATATTCTTTGGACATTTCTTTGAATGTACCATCACCTTGATTCAAATAAAGTAGATTGTGTTCAATTTCATTCGCATCAGATGTTGCAACCTTACATACATATATATCTACAAATCCATCACCATTGACATCATCCATGTTGACGCCGGTGGACCATGTATTGTCAGCTCTTATGCCTGCTTTTTGTGTGATATTTTCGAATTGCATGCCACCTTTGTTCAGGTACAATTGATCAGGTGTCTGATTGCCACTAAAGTAAATATCTTCCAGTCCGTCATTGTTAATGTCTCCAATAGCTACACCACCACCATTGTAGTAATATAAGTATGAAATGATATTAAACTTATCATTATCCTTTAGATCATTTGAAAAGTCAATACCAGTTTGTTTACTGTCCAAAGAATCAAAGATACTTTCCGATATGTCATTGGATTTTTCTCCCGTACACCCAAGCAAAGCCAACAAACCAAATAAAACCAACCCCAAAAACTGCTTCATGCTATTTTTTTACAATTTTGAAACTCAATACAGAGTCATTATTTCTAAACACGTGAACTAAATCATTGTCCACAACAAAATCTCTGATCTGTCCTTTTATAGAAAAACCATAATCCTTTGACTTATCTTGAAACTGTCCTTTTCCATCATTAACCAAAATATGACCATAAGACGCATCATACCTACCCATTTCTGGCTGTACACCGTAAAGATTGCCTCCCATCAATAGATCCGCAAACCCATCACCATTGATATCTACAGCTTCTATAGCATATATCGGGCTGAACTGAACTTGATAAGGCAATATTACTTTTTTGAATTTAAAATTTCCTTCATTCAGCAATATGCATGATGATAGTTCATTGGCTTGCATTACAGTTGCATTTGAGAGTTGTTGTGGGCTAAAAATGCTGTCAATGGATGCTGTTTTGAATGACTCGAAGTTGGCATATTTTTTCTTTAATCCAGGTAAACGCATCATGAGATTATGTCTTAGTGCATAAGGATATCCTTTTTTGTCATTTTGTACCTTCGCCAAAATACCTTCGGGTGAGCCATTTTCATCAAAATCACTAAAATACAAATTTATTGGGTAAGTAAAATCTGCTTTAAATCTGCTATTGAGACCATGATTTCCGACCACAAGATCCAGGTCACCATCTTTGTCAATGTCAACAGCTTTTACAACATTCCACCAACCATGAGTATGATCTTCAAGCTTAATTTTCTCAAAAGTTCCTCCTTTATTCTTTAAAATACTCACTTCCATAAACTCTCCAACCACAACCAAATCTGAAAAACCATCTTTGTCCAAATCAGCAAATGTGGCATCAGTGATCATACCAATATCTTTTAACGCACTACATTTTGTAGCTGTCGCGTCTTGGAAATTTCCTTTTCCGTCATTGACAAGTATAAATCCTGAACACGAAGCGCCATATTGACCTATTTTAACACGCTCACCGACGAAAATATCTTGATCACCATCATTGTCAATGTCGGCAGTGGCAATTGCACCAGAGCTTATTTTTGCATTAGCTGAAGGTAATCGCTGACCTGTGGAAGTAAATACACCTTTGCCATCATTGAGCAAAACTTCATCATAAAGATACTCTGAATATTCAGTCAACTCTACACCGCCACTTAGCATATACACATCTAAATCTCCATCATTATCCGCATCAAAAAGGTGACACTTTGTATGTTCTGCTTCTTTAATTTTCTCAAATATCGGACTCATTGGACCATCCACATAATTACCATCTTTAGTTTTTAACAATACTTTTGTCGCAATTCCTTTTGGTCCAGGAATAACAAGATCTGTCAGTCCGTCTCCATTAATATCATCTTTCCCAACTTTGGGGCCTTGTGTACTCATCATGTGATAATTGAGTCTTTCACGATTGAAGTCCACATATGGATTTTCTTCATGTCGATAATTTATCAATAGGTCAGATTGTAAAGTTGAATTTAATGTTGTCTCATTTGTAGGTTTCTTAATATTTTGTGCATCTTTTTCTTCTACTTTGATTTGTTGATTGACCTTGACATTTTTCAGTACGCTTACCTTACCCGAAGACCATGTGACTGTTACATCGACGGAAGTAGCGGCACCTAATCCCATATTTATTCTACTATCCATACAAGACTGAAACCCACGAGTTGGTTGGCTTTCATAATTCCATGATTGTTTGCCATCAGTGGCAGTAACGCGTGCACCTACGCCTTTGGGATTTTTGTGCAAACCTAACAATTCAATCTTCAAATATGAATTTTTGACCAATTCGTTTGATTTGTTTTCATATACAAAACAAGGCATATTTACATTATTAACGACAAGATCTAAGTCACCGTCATTGTCCAAATCTGCATAAGCACTACCATTAGAAAAACCTGGTGTAGCCAATCCACTATTCATAAATGGGGCAAAATTACCTTGACCATTATTTTTATACGATTGATTCGGAATAGGATTGGAAGGGATGATCTCTATTAATTTTTTGTAGTCCACACCTTCTTCCTTCATCACTGATTTCATAAATGATTCATTTGCAATATATTGCAAATAATCTTGATTGGTCAAGTCGCGGTATATACCGTTAGCAATAAATAGATCTTTAAACCCATCATTGTCCATATCAAAAAACAGTGCGCCCCAACTCCAATCTGATGCTTCTACACCTGCAAATCTGGATATCTCACTAAACGTATTGTTCCCATTATTGAGTTGCAGTGTATTTCGCGTGAATTGGTGATAATAACCATTTGTGACGCCATACTGATACCTATCCCAATCTTCAAAAGTAGTGACCGTCTTCAGTCTTTGATAATCAGATGGAAGCATTTCGGTGACAAAAATATCACAATAGCCATCATTATTAATATCTGCAATATCTGCTCCCATAGACGCGCCGCTGATAGACATCATTTGTTCTGTAAGTTGCTCGTTGAATGTCCCATTTTGCTGATTTATGTACAGATAATCACGTTCAAAAAAATCATTGGAAATATAAATATCTTCCCAGCCATCATTATTTACATCACCTACTGTTATGCCTAGCCCAAATCCAATGACACTTCCATAGATTCCCGCTTTTTCGCTTACATCTACGAATTTCCCGTTTTGATTTTCCATCAATTTGTCACCACCTAAGGCATCACGCACAGGACGTTCGTTTTTCTTCAAATTAAAACTACCAATGGCTTGGAAAGAGTTATTAAGGATATATACATCTAAATCTCCATCTTTATCGTAATCAAAAAATGAAGCATGTGTAGAAAAACCAGGATCATTGAGTCCATACTCAGCCGCAGATTCTGTAAATGTTAGGTCGCCATTATTAATAAAAAGTTCATTTTCTTTATTATCTCCCTGGATATCACCTGAATTACAAACATAAATATCAATGAATCCATCTCCATTAACATCTGCCATCGAGACACCTGTAGACCATGCGCGTTGTCCACCTACGCCAGCCTTTAGGGTAATATCTTCAAATTGCCAATTTCCTTTATTTAAGAATAATTTATTTTCATTCTGATTGGACACCATGTAGACATCTACTAGATTATCATTGTTGATATCCCCGATAGCGACACCTCCACCATTATAAAAATTTCTATACTTGTACACATTAAATGCGGAAGTTTCATTGAGTTTATTTTCAAAATTGAGACCTATTGTTCCATTATCCTTAAGTTCAAAAATATCTTTTTTGGGTTCTTCTGTTTTACATTGGATGAAAAAACAACCAATCAATAATATCAAATAAGTATGCTTCATTTTTTATATTTATGTCGAAGGTCTTCAATTTTTACAATGACATCTCTATCATCTTTTTGATACATAAGTATCTGTCTGTTTCCATCAATTTTTGCGTAAGCCTTATATTTTATGTCATCAAGATCTATTTCCATAAAATCATTTCCTTTATAATTTTGGGTATAAAACGCTTTCAATTGATCGAGTAAAACAATAGAATATCTATTCTTATTCCATGGTGCCCAACTATCATACCTATACTTAATATTCATACCACGCATGGTGTCTGTCTGGTCAAAAATTCCATAAAATAGCATTGTTTTTTGAAGTGTCTGGTCTTGAGTACTGTCTAATTTTTCGACGTATTGCGCATTTGTGCCTTCGCCATTTGTGATAATTTGTTGTTTATTGAGATCCCAACAAATTCTAAAAAAGTCTTTTCTTGTCTGTCCCATTCTCATCCCAAAGATGAGACTATCATTGATCACACCTTTATCTAGCTCAGATTCTACATACTTTGTATATTCAGACTTGCACGAAACAAACACTATTATTGTAATAAAACAAAACCACTTAATCATATCGACTACTGTTACACATTTTAAGACTATCATTATTAATACCGAATATAATCTGATTATCTAATTGACCAATAAATCTTATTTGGCCTTCAACATTCAGAGTTTTACAAGGCGCAAATATAAGTTTTTCTTGCTCACTTCTCACATTAAGAAGCCATCCTTGGGAAGCATCTTGTTTTCCAAACTGAGGTTTAACCTTGTAATGATTGCCTCCCATAAAGATATATGTTCCTTTATTTTTAACAATTTGAGTCATGAATGTAAAAATACTTGAATATTGAGCTTCATAAGGTAGATATATTTTTTCAAAAACGCCGTTATTATTCTTTAAAACGATACTAGCCAACTCTGAAATTTCGAATACTTTTGATGTTTGTAATACATCTTTACCAAACATGGTACCAATATCTGCCTTTGCCATTTCGGAATAGGATCTAAACTTCTTTTTTAAAAATGGCATTTGTGAATATAGTTCGTCTATATCATTTATGGGGTAATACTTTTCATCATCTTTCTGGCAAACAATCTGTTCTAATGATCCATTTCCATCAAAATCATTGACAAACATTGTCATATTTTTTTGGTAGAAAGTATTTCTTCCTTCATTACCACATAACAAATCTCGGTCATCATCATTATCAATATCTGCAGCGTGAAGTACATTCCATAGACCAACAGTCTCAGGTATTTCGGTGGGTTTTGAATTTTCAAAACTACCTTTATTATTTAGGATGTATATAATGGGCATCCACTTTCCTGCTATCGCAATATCCATCCATGTATCGTTGTTAATATCTATGGATGCTATAGAAGTCATCATGCCTAAATCTTTTAAAGAGGTCGGTGTAGTTACTTTAAATTTTGCAGCACCTATATTTGTTAAGATATATACACTTCCAGGAAGTCCAAAAGCAGCTGTTTTCATCTTTTCGACCACTATAATATCCACCAATCCATCCTTATTATAGTCTGTAATAACAAAATCACTGGTATAAAACGGTTCAGGAAATGATATTGCTGGACCTTTTATGAAATTACCCCTTCCATCATTTACATACAAAACATCATGTAGTTCAGGAGAATAATTACTGAAATTACTACCACCATGTGCTACATACAAGTCCAAATCTCCGTCTTTGTCCACATCAAAAAATCTTGCTTTGATCGCTTCAGACCTATAATCTAGATCAAATGGTTTAGTGACCTTTTCGTAGCTACCATTTATTTTGGAAAGATATAAAATGGAAGCTTGATTTTTGCCGCCACCACAATATATATCATCTTTCTTATCACCATTTACATCACCAATGGCAATCGCTGGACCTTCCATACCATTCATTTCAGCAAGTAATCTTTCTCTAGCAAACTGATTGATATCCAACTCTTTATGAATAAAATCTATAGCATTTGGAACGCACGGTGGTAAATGATTTAGTGTTAAGCTATAATTTCCTTTACTAACTGATTCGGATTGTCTTATTTCATACAATTTATTGGATTTCAAGTTTTGTAAAGTTGTTTTTCTGCCATCTGGCCAAAATACCATCACAGAGTCTATCAAACTCGTAGCATTAACACCGAAATGCAAAATAGGATCCATCGATGACTGAAAACCTCTGGAAGGAAAATTTTCTAGCATAGATTGATTACCTGCATATTTAACAATAACTTTGGCTCCAATAGCTGCAGTATTTGGTTTATCGCCTATTAATTTTATCCGAATGCTTTTAGCCTGAATTGTATCTGAATTGTTACGATAAACATAAGATGGCATATTGACATTATTGACGACAATGTCGAGATCACCATCATTATCAAGATCACCATAGGCGCTGCCATTACTAAAAGTGGTCTGACCCAGTCCCCAATCATCACTGACCATTTGGAATTGCATATTGCCTATGTTTTTAAACATATTATTTTTGATAGGATTAGACGGCAAACTATCAACCAACATCGTCAAAACTTTCTCATTGTTATCAATTTTAGATTTGATCATGCTCGTATTGGCCGAATAATTTAAATAGTCCTTATCCAATAAATCTTTATAAATACCATTGCTCACAAACAAATCTCTTAGTCCGTCATTGTCATAATCCTGAATCAATGATGCCCAACTCCAGTCTGTAGCTGATACACCTGAAAACCTACCTATCTCTAAAAACTTGCCACCATTCAGGTTTTTCTGCAATACGTTTCTAGAAAACTGATGATGATAGCTGTTTTTTATCGCTTCTAAGTATTTGTCCCACGTTTCATATATATTTTTTGTTTTTTTCCTTTCTAAATTTTGTGGTAGCATCTCTGTAACGAAAATGTCTGGCATCAAATCATTGTCAATATCAGAAGCATCTGCCCCCATAGAACCCATAGACATTACATCAAAGTAAGATTGGCCTTTTTCTGTAAAAGTACCATTCTGATTATTGATATACAAGTAGTCTCTCTCAAAAAAGTCATTGGACACAAAGATATCTGTCCATCCATCCATATTGATATCGCTAAGCGTAATGCCTAATCCGTATCCTATTTTACTGGAATAAATACCTGCTTCCTGACTCACATCTATAAATTTGCCATTTTCGTTTTTTAGTAGTTTATTACCTTCCGAATCAGGGGTATACCTTTGTTTAGGGTTCAGATCAAATCCACCTACAGAGCGAAGCGAATTGCTCAATAAATAACAGTCTAAATCTCCATCTTTGTCATAATCAAAAAAAGCAGAATGTATAGATAATCCAGTAAAATCTAAACCGTACTCCTTTGCTGATTCTACAAATGTAAGATCACCCTGATTAATAAAAAGTTCGTTATGTCTATTTTCTCCACCTGGCTTTCCTGCCTTACATACATACAAATCGAGTAGTCCATCCGCATTAATATCTACAAATGTCGCTCCTGTGGACCAAACATCCTGACAAGCTACTCCTGCTTTGGAAGTAATATCTTCAAAAGTCCAATTGCCTTTATTCAGAAATAACTTATTGTCCTTAATATTTCCAGTGAAATAAATGTCTAGTAGTCCATCATTATTGATATCTCCTAGTGCCACACCACCACCATTATAAAAATTACGATAAGTGTAGGTGTTGTATTCTTCAGTGTAAGGCAGATCGTTATTAAAATCCAACCCAGTTTCCTTTGGATCAGTCAAAGTAAAAAGAGTTTTATTTTCCTTTTTACAACTATAAATAAACAAAACCAAAAAAAGTAGAAAACCTATTCTGGACAAGGTGGTTAAGAATTTACATTAATTAAAAAAAGGCTACCCTAAAAAGAGTAGCCTTTATGATTTTATAAAAAGTACCTTAATACTAGTATCCTGGATTCTGTGCTAAAGTACCATTAGCTGCATCAATCTGAGACTGAGGAATAGGGAAAATATTAACGTGTGCTGGTGAAGCTGGTTTTTCCCACCAAGTACCGTTATATTTACCTAACCTGATCAAGTCAGTACGTCTCACACCTTCCATAAACATTTCACGACCTCTTTCAGCCAAAAATGATTCTGCTGTAAGTGAAGATAAATCAGCAACTTTAGCTCTCGCTCTGATGGCATTTACGTCAGGTAATGCAAGATCCCAGTTACCTGCTGCTCTAGCCAATCCTTCTGCTCTGATCAAGTACAACTCGCCTAATCTAACGATAGGATAGTCATTACTCATATTATCACGACCTAATTGCTTGAAACTAAACTTGCTACCTCTCGCACCAGACTCTCTAAGTGCATTTGGAGCTAATTCATTGATTCTAGGAGTGTAACTTAATTGGATATCGTCATCATCTGATGCATAATCCAAGATAGCTGATCCACCAAAATCTAATTGGTTGCCTACAAGAAAGTTGTTTTTCTTACGTGCATCTCCATCTTCATAAGAATTATAAAACTCTTCAAGTGTTGCGTATCCATTCCATGGTTGATTTTGGAAATTATAGGTAAACTGAGATGAGTAATGAAGATTCATTTGAGAGAAGTTCATGTCAGGACCAGTAACCTCATCATAAAACACTGAAAAAATGTGTTCAGGATTGTTTTCATTATTTGGTGCAAATACAGCTGCATAACCTTCTAACTCCACAGGGTCGGTTGCAACAGCAGGTCTTTTACCTAAGTTAGGTACTTTACAGCCATCACCACATAATCTATAAACACCACTGTCTATAACATAACCTGCTGCAATAGCTGCTTTGTCAAATCTAGGAGTCCCAGTATAAACTTCTGAGTTTAGGTATAATTTTGCTAATAAACCCAAAGCACTGTATGTGTTAATTCTATAAGCATTCACTGCAGTACCTAAAACACTTCCAGAAAAATCTGTTCCAGCAGTTACCTCAGAAACGCCAAGTGCTGCTAATAATTCACTCTCTACAAATGCAAATACTGCAGCTCTATTTGACTGAGGCGCATCCGTACCAGGTGTAGTGATAATCTTCACATTTCCATAAAGATCTAACAATCTCATGTAGAAATATGCTCTTAGTGCACGAGTCTGAGCTCTTTGATTGTCATCAATAGATGTTCCAGCAAGGAGTTCGTTACAAGTGTTAATGGCACCATATGTATTATTCCACGTGTCTTTGATCATTGTATGACCTGGAGTATAAGTATGCCTATGAAGCTCTACCAAGATACCACCATCAAACCAGTCTCCACCTTTGGCTGCAATACACATCTCATCAGAAGTGATCTCCTGAACACTATAATAAGAACCATGGTTGGCAGTTCCTGTTCTAAGACCAGCAAAAGCCGCTCCCAAAACATCACTTGTACCACCACCACCACCTGGTAAACCAGGAATACTGATATCTGTTGTGATATCTCCTTTTAGGTTTTCTTCTAAATCAGTGCAAGCACTAGCCATCAGAAGAATACAAGGATAAACCAAATATTTTTTTAAACTCTTCATTTTACTATTTATTTTTTAGAAGTTAAAGTTAATACCTAAAGTTACTGCTCTTGTTGAGAAATAATTATTTCTACTATCTATACCAGGAGCCAACACATCAGGATTTGTTATGGTTTCGACACCACCATTGTCTGTTGCCCCATTATAAAATAATGAAGGTTCAGGATCTGCACCTGTGTAACCAGTGATTACAAATAAGTTTTGACCAGTTAAAGATACATTAAGATTGCTGATACCTTTGAAGTCTCCTAAACCAATATTTCTAGAAATGGTAAGGTTATCCAATTTAAAGAAATCCGCTTTCTCTACGTATAATGAACTAAATCTCGCAGAAGTAAGACCATCTACAGCTAGGTCTGTATTTACGTAATTATAAGAAGACTGTGATGAAACTCTTGGTTCATAAAATGCTCTCCAAGTATTCACTAGGCTATGACCGAAAGCCCCTCTGAAGAATGCATTTACATTCCATCCTTTGTAGCTGATATTGTTTGTCCATCCCAATTCGAAATCTGGAATACCATTACCGAGCACAGCGAAATCTGCATTCGGTTCTAATCCTTTGTCCGCATCCGCTACAATAACTCCGTCACCATTTACATCTTGGAAAGTCGGCGCTCCTTTATCATCAACTCCTGTAAACACAGGTCCCCATATCTGACCTATTTCTTGACCTTCTCTCACTAAGATCATAGGTGTACCATTCTGACCTGGAGCACCCAAGACTGCTCTCATTTCTTGTGGAATTACATATGAATCAAGTACAGTTTTGTATGTTGAAAAATTAACACCAGTGGTGTATGAGAAATCACTGTTTTTAACTACATCATACGTCAATGCTAACTCAATACCTTTAGTATTTAATTGACCTGCATTTTCAAATCTATTATTTACACCAAAAATAGCAACATCTACTGTTCTATTAAGAATGAAGTCTTTGATATCTCTATTGTATAAATCCAAAACAGCTCCGAACCTACCTGTCTTAAATTCTATACCAAGATTTGTCTCTGCTTTTTCTTCCCATTTAAGATCTGGATTAGCAGCACGAGAAAGTTTAGATGTTACGCTACCATCAGCTCCGTTTTCAATTACCCTGATTGCTTTAGACAAACCGTTATCCCTTGGAAGTGAACCTGTCACACCGTAACCTACTCTTACTTTAAGTAAGTCAACATTTGCTAATTGTGTATATTTATTAACATCCACACCTACACCGAATGATGGGAAAAGTCCCCATTGATTTCCTTCACCAAGCTTTGTTGAACCTTCTCTTCTTACAGAAGCATTCACGAAGATAGCGTCATCAAATGAGTAATTCGCTCTACCAAAAAAGGCAATTATCTTATCATCAGGTGAAGCATCTGAGTTTAGTGTTATAAAACCAGCATTACGAAGATCTTGAGAAGACTCGATATTATTGCTAAAATCAATATCATTATTTGGGAAATCTCCTAATCCTATAGTTGTACTAGAAAAGTTATTTTGTTGGTAAGAATAACCACCTGTTATTGTGAGGTTAGATTTACCAAAATCACTTAGATGTGTTGCATATGCCTCATATAATTTGAATGAAAAATCATCATTGTATAAGTCTGCTCTACCTTTTCTAGTAGGGCTTGTTGCATTACCTCTGAAATGTGATGTTGTTGGGTAATATGCTCTCGTAGATGATACATTTGATTGTTGCGCTATTCTAAAATTAGCAGTCAAATTATCTAAGATACTATATCCAAAATTTGCACCATAATTAAATTCTCTTCTTTTACCTGTGTTGCTATTTTGATTTACAATAGAAACAGGGTTGAAAGCATCAAATAAACCTAGTGACTCAAAATAGCTACCAAACTGCGCACTTGCGAATGGGTATGGAGAGTCATCACCTAAGATTGGTGCTGTAGGATTGTAAAGTACTGCGTATCTTAAAGCTTCTTGGAAACCAAAGTTTTGAGTTTTGTTTGTGTAAGAAGTATTAAAATCAATTGATAACTTATCATTTAATGCTTTAGTATTAAGGTTCAAACGAGTATTGAACTGATCAAAACCAGTATTCTGAAGAATACCATCTACTTTACGGTAGTTACCAGAAACACGGTAGCTAGTTTTACCCATGCCACCTTCTACAGATACACCATGTACTTGGTTTTGTCCTGATTGTGTCACTGCATCTACCCAATCAGTCGTATTACCTAGATTGGTTCCACCAGCGGCTACAAACTCTTGTGCATCCATAATCTGAACTGACCTTCTGATACTAGAAACACCAAATTGACCAGAATAACCAACTTTTACATCACCTTTTTTACCTTTTTTGGTTGTGATAATGATAACTCCGCTTGATCCTCTAGATCCATAGATTGCAGCTGCAGATCCATCCTTTAATACATCCATAGACTCGATATCATTCGGGTCAATGTTTTGAAGTGATGCACCAATGATACCATCTACAACTACCAAAGGCTCAACGTTAGCACCCACAGTAGAGATACCTCTCATTCTGATAGTACTAGCTCTGTTAGGATCACCACCTCTGTTGTAGATTTGTAATCCTGCTACTTTACCTTGTAATAATTGAGCAGCATCAGAGATAGGTCCTTTGTTGAACTCTTCTCTTGAAACACTTACAACAGCAGATGTTACTTCTTTAGATTTTTGAGTACCGTAACCTACTACTACAACCTCATCAAGCAACTGACCAGCAGCCAATGAAACATTAATGGTAGCAGATGCACCAATAGTGATCTCTTGATCTACATAACCTGTGTAAGAAAAAACTAGTACGTCTCCTTCATTTGCTTTAAGAGCGTACGTACCATCGATATCAGTAATTGTTCCCGTTCCGGAACCCTTTACTAATACGTTTGCGCCGATTAGCGCGTCGCCGTTTGCGGCATCAGTTACAGTACCTGAGATCGTTTTCTGTGCGATCATGGAAGCTGTCATACCTACTACCAAAAACAACGAAATTGACCATTTCGTTAAAAATCTTTTCATGTGGCTTTGACGATTTTGTTAAAAATTAGTTAAAAAATTATGAACTTAGTGTAAAAAATACACTCCAAATAAAGGCCCAAACTTAGAAATAAAATCTGATATCAAGTGTTATATTCTAGAATTATTTTTTATTTATCCATTAAATAGTCTAAATAAAAAATATAAACACCTGTATATCAAACTTTTTCACGGCAATCTGCCTTCGAAACAATATTTAATTTGCGGGGCAAATTTATTAATATTTATTAACAATTCCATAACGTTTGTAACGATTATAACGCTGTCTCCAAAAAACTCGTGTTTTCGAATTTCTCTCATTTACATCCAATAATTCAGGTCCTTTTTACTAATATTTTTGTAATCTTTTGAATCTTAAATTTCAGAAAAATTCATAATAAAATTAGGCTAAAAATGATATCATAAAATATATGACGCCAGAACCTTGAAGTATTCAAAGTGCCAAAATAAAATTTTGAAAGCTTCAAAGTCGATAAACCATATAAAAAAGTATTTCACAGTGAAATTTAAGATGAAATAATCAAAATTTTGAATTTAGAAATCGTTTGCACAAACGTTTGTTGTTGAAAAATAATTTTCATAATTTTGCACTATGAATAGTATAGACATAAAACAATTAGCAAAAATTCTCTCCTTAAATCCTTCCACCATCTCCAGAGCACTTTCTGATCATCCAGATATAAGTGTAAAGACTAAAGAAAGGGTAAAACAAGCTGCTGAAGAATTTAATTACATTCCAAATCTGCATGCTAAGTACTTTAGACAAAAAAATTCTGGCCTTATTGCGCTTATTTTACCTGAGTTCAATATGTTTTTTACACACAAAATGATTGATGGAATCAATTCAGTCTTAGAAAATTCAGGATATTCAATCATCATTTTCATTTCAAACAATCAACTTAACAAAGAGATAGAAATCACGAGACATTGTATCAGCTGGCATGTAGATGGTGTGTTTTTATCTTTGTCAGAACAAACAGAAAACTTAGATCACCTTCAACCATTAAAGAATGCAAATATTCCCGTAGTTCTAATAGATAAAGTCATATTTACAGATCAGTTTGTTACCGTCACTATAGATGATGTAAAGACTGCTCTAGAAGCAACCAAATATCTAATAAACCAAAATAGAAAAAAAATCTTAGGGGTATTCGGTAATCCTAAGCTGGAAATTTCAAAAAGTAGGATGGAAGGATTTAAAACAGCTTTGTTGGCAGCGGGTCATCATTATAGCGAACAAAACATTGTTTGTATTGAGAATCTTCAAAACATGGAAATTGAATTGCAAAAATCATTGACACATTCTTATGATGGTATTTTTATTATGTCTGATGAACTACTGATACATGCTTACCATTTTATGATGAAACAAAGCTTTCTGCCAGACAATATTAGCATGATAGCAATTAGTGATGGAGTAATTCCTCACCACTTATTCCCAAGGGTAGATCACATTCTTCATTCGGGCTTTGACCTGGGTAAAAAAGCAAGCGAAGAACTTTTGTCATATATTGCACATAAAGATAAAGAGATATCCCATTTCAAAATAGAAACGCAAATTATAGTATTCAATACGGTGTCAGATTAAAATTAAGATAAACCGAATATTTAAAAAAAGTTAGGTTTGTTCCAATATTTAAAGAAATCGCTTAATATTGTATTTTATTTGACAATTCTGAATGTGTTCTTAAAACATGTAAAATGAGTTAAAATAAAAAAACATTTGTGACGACTAAAATATATGTTAGTCTTAAAATCGTATCCATTAATGATTAATTAAAGATAACTTTTTTAAAGTGGAGACAAATTTTATAAACCTAAATACTAAAACAAAATATTAAAATATGAAATGGGAAGGAAGAAGAAAAAGTGACAATTTCGAAGATAGACGAGGTATGGGTACTACGGGCAAAGTAGCCGCAGGAGGTGGTGTTATT
>DLGT01000168.1 GCA_002482845.1 Saprospiraceae bacterium UBA7687 | reverse complement strand
CACAAAGTATTCTACACTCCCTTTACGGGGTTAAAAGCGATTAATACCTTGAACTAGATATCGTGTGAGACATTATTATACAAATTATACCTACAATTTGTCTAGGTGATTTTAATTTTAGTATTTTTGTTGTGATAACATAACTTCTTACCATTAACAAAAGTCTAAATGAAAATCTTATATTTTACGCTACTCCTGAATCTACTTACTACAAGTATTACCTTTAGTCAATGTGTCATCGATGCAGGTGAAAATAGAAATCTTTGTCTTGAAGAAATAAATAATAGTCCACAATTATTTGGTACTATCTTAAGTGGCGATGTCATCCAAGTAAAATGGGCATCTACCTACTATTTTCCTGCGCTTAATAAAACTTATTTTGCTTCTAATATGCTAAGCGATACTACAATGCTCCAACCAGTCATCAACGAACATTATGAAAAAACAGTTACGTATTATTTGACGGGAATCACTTCTAATGGCCAAACTTGTGTTGATTCTGTAACCATCAATTTTAGTGACTGGATTTTCTTGACCATTGATAAAGCGATAGGCAAGAAGCCACAGGATTCTATCACGCTCTGGATAGCTGCACAGAGTAGTTGGGGACACTTGAGTTATGCATGGTCACCCAATTTTATGATTTCAGATACAACTATTGAAAATCCTATTGTTTGGAATGATACCACTACTTTTTATCATTTGACCATCACAGATTCACTGAATTGTTCTGTAGAAGATGACATCTTTGAAGTGTACACAACGACGTCAAGTAGTCAGGATATTCGTAATGATGATTTAAAAATTTACCCAAATCCTACCATTGATATTTTAACTTTCGAAAGTAAATATCCCATTTTGGAGATCGAAATCTTCCATCTGAATGGACAAAAAGTAATGACATCAAAACATAATATCGTAGATACATCCGTACTAAACCAAGGTATTTACATAGCAAAAATCTTGTTTGATAATCAAGAATCGGTGACAAAACTTATTGTGAAGAGGTAGATTTAGTAACTAATAAAAAACCATACATTCCTACTACCTATCCATCCATTTTTTGAATTCGGGACTCTTCAGCCTGCTGATATCAATCTCTAACTTATGATTAGGTTCGTGCAGTTTGACCAGCAATTTAGAGTTTTCTAAAGGTTTGACAGTATGTATGTAATCGATGTTTATGATATATTGACGATTTGCGCGGTAAAACTGTTTTGGGTTTAATAATTCTTCTATTTCTTCTAGTGTTACATAATCTACCATGTATCTTTCACCACTTGTCATGTACACAAAATTTACCAGGTCTTTGCAGAAGCAAACGATGTCTTTAGCATTAATGGGCATCCACTGATTGCGTACATTGACAATAAATTTTTCTTTATATCTAGAAGCTGCGTTAGGATTTGTGATGGATTTTATCAGGCTATTGATATCCGCTGAGATTGGTTCTGTTTTTTGGATTTGTTTCCTACATTTATCAATGGCAGTGGTTAAGTCTTGATCATTGATAGGTTTTAGTAAATAATCAATACCATTTACTTTAAATGCTTGAATAGCGTACTCATCATATGCCGTGGTAAATATTACAGGACAGTTTAAATCAAAATCCTTAAAGATATCAAAACTGACCCCATCACTGAGTTGGATATCCATAAATAAGAGATCTGGCTCCGCGTTTTGACTAAACCAACGGCGAGCGGTCTTGAGACTAGGTAATATTTCCATTACAGTAATGTCTGGGGCTACTTTTTTGATTTTTTTTAAGAGCACATTGGCTATTAATTCTTCGTCTTCTATGATTAAGGCTTTCATAATTAATACTTTAAATTAAAGGGATTTTTAAACAAAAACTATCTTCCGTTTCTTCTATTTTGATGGGTTTTTTAGTCAGGTATTTATACAAAGTGAAAAATTGGATAAGACCTTTTTTATTGGACGTTTCTACGACGTTCTTTTTCTGTATATTATTTTTCACCACAATATAGTCCTGCTCGATATAGATGTCAATAATCAATGGTGATTCTATGTCAATAATATTATGTTTAATGGCATTTTCTATCAAGTTTTGTAAGGTGACAGGGGCAATTTTATAATGCATAAATTCTTCATCAATGTCAATATTAACCTGAAGCCCATGCTTAAATCTAGTTTGCTGTAAATTGATATACAACGCTGCAAACTGTATTTCATCTTTGAGGTTTACCGTTTCGCTGTCACCATTTTTAAGAATGTACCGATAGATACCAGACATTTGTTCCAGAAATGAACCTGCAAGTTCTTGATCTGTATCGATGAGTCCTGATAAAGATGTCAATGAATTGAAAAGGAAATGTGGATTGAGTTGTTGTTTTAGACTTTCGTACATGACTATTGTTTTTTCTTTTTCTAGCAATTGGGATTTGCTTTCCAGAAGAAACAATTTTTCTTTTTGTGACATTCTATAATGATAAAAAAAGTAGATCATGGCTGCCAAAGTAATGAGTAAAAGACCATAAAACCATTTAGTTTTATAGAAAGGAGATCTGATGGTAATATGGATAACTTTTTCGTCAGATTGCCAGACGTTATTTTTACCTTTTGCTATCAATCGAAAGGTATAATCCCCAGGAGATAAATTGTTGTAATTGGCTTCATTGCTGATAGAAGCTTGTATCCATTTTTCGTCTGAACCTTCCAGTTTGTATTCAAATTCATGTGGGTAGGTAGCCGCATCGACCAATAATCCAAAAGTAAATCTTAATGAATTTTCGTCTGGACTTAGGGATAGATTAGTTAGTGACGATAGAAAATATTCCTTACCAGAAGCATTTAACACATTCAATTGTGGTGCCTTGATTTTTGGTACAAGCCGTAAATTTTCTGCATAAAATTCAAACATATCATTACCGATGCTACCCATGATTACACCATCTTTCCTTTTTATGGACCAGTTAAAATAATTAAAGTCATGCTCTGAGTATGGAATAGTAAAATTAATAAAGCTATTTTGGTTAGGATTGAAGACAGATACTTTATTAAAATATAAGGTCCAGATATTTCCTAGATCATCTGCTTTTATGCTATGCATGTGGTTGTCTGACAAACCATTCAATTCATCCCAATAGCTGATTTTTTTGCTCTTTGGAATGTACCGATATAAACCAACCCCTTTATTATTGATCCATATGTTGCCTTCAATGTCCATATCTGCATCATGTATATAGCCGCCAGCTTCTGAAGTAGAATTTTGAAGGAGGTTAATTAGACCTATTTTATGATCATCATCTATAGATGCAATATAATCATTGTTTAGTGTCCAAAAAAGTGACTGACGTGGCCTCCAGAGCAGGTGATTAATATCCATTTTTATATCTGGCTTCAATGGTACGTTTTGGGTAGATATCACTTCTGAAAAACCATATATTTTACTCATTACTACCAACTTATATCCATCCGTCAAATATAAAAAAGAGTCTACTTCTATAAAGTTATGGATGACTAAGTCTGAATATTTCGAATGTAAAATCCGCCATGGTTCAAATTTATTTGTGGATTTATTTAATATCCAAGCACCGTTGCTTGATGTAAGAATAGTTTGGCTTTTATAAAAACCAATTTTTATGATATTGCCGATTGTCTGGCCTTCTTTATTCTTGAAAGCATTTAGTAAAGGGTATGAAATAACCTTTTTGGTTTTTGGGGAATATTGAAATAATTCCGAACGTGTGGTCAATATCCACCAACTCAAGTCAATAGGATCTTCTTCGATCAGGTGAATAGATGAAGTCAGTAATGCGGGTATTTTTTGAGGAAGATTACAAGCTTTGTAAACGTATTTACTTGGGTTGCACAAGGGTATACCATTGGTTGTGCCAAGCCATATAGTTCTGTTTTCATCTTCCAAACCTGTCCAGAAAAAATTAGCTGCAACGCTAGTTTTATTTGTTACATCACTATTTATTTTTTCAATTTTATTTTGATTGTCTAAATCTATGGTAATTAACTCGAAACTCCAACTGCTAATCCACAGTTTGTTATGGCTGTCTTCTAAGATAGTGGATGCCCTTGCTTCTGGTGCTTGCTTTTTTACACTTATTTTTTGTAAGATATTTTTTGTTGTTGGGTCAAAAGAGATGACTTCTTTGGCATCATTGTCACAGAACCAAAAATAACCTTTTTTTGATCTTGATATTGCGGATGTATTTCTCCTAGAAAATAAGGTATTGCTATGATTAGAAGCACCATAAAGCTTTTGTTTTACATTGTCAAAGTATAAAATTCCACCTTTAGTTGCCATCCAGATACCATCATTAAGCTCATCTCTCAACATTCTATTTTTACCTAATGAAAACCAATCGATAGAATCAAGTGATTGGGTCGTTTTCATGAGAAGTTCAAAAAAATTGGTTTTCCTATTAAGTTTGATAAGACCTATAGTCGTAGAGGCATAGATATCTCCATTTTTGTCACATTGAATATTAGAAATGCTATTGTCGTAGGCTTCTTTTGGAGCATAATATGTTTGGAACTCGTTTTTAACGGGTGAATAAACAAAGATACCATTTCCAGTGCCGCCCCAAATATTACCGCGATTATCTTCGCACAAACAATGTATCGTGTTATTTGGTATAGAGTTTTGGTCTTTTTTCTTTTTGAAAGTATAAAAGTGCGAGCCATCAAATCTATTTAGACCGTTCTGTGTGCCTACCCATAAGATGTCGTGTTTGTCTTTAAGGAAACTGAATACTATGTTGTTTTTTAAGCCATCTTTTTCACTCAAGTGATTAAATATATCACTTTGTTCCTGACCATAAGCGGGAAGCAATGTGAAACATATAAATATGATGAAAATTATCTTTGCCATTGTGGGTGCAAGCTATATAAAACCTATGTTTATGACAAACAAAATATGGCTAAATGCTGAAAAATAAATTAAGATGTAGGAATAGACCATTTAAATGTAAAAGCTACAAAAGAGCGCATTTTTAGGGATGATATATAGCTTTTTTGGAGATTATAATCGATAGTAGGTTTAATTTACAGTTCAATATTAAAAACTTACATATTAAGCGTAAAATAAAACATATCACTTAGCTTTAATTTTCTAGGTAGTAATTCTGCTTCAACTTTGCACCATTAATTCATCAAAATTTTTAAATCATGAAAAACATAGTATTTTTATTTCTTGTATTTTTATTTGCGGGTCAAGTAAATGCACAGGTACCACAAGTATTCAATTATCAAGCTGTGGCGCGTAATAATAATGGACAAGCATTGGCAAATCAGACCATTAAAATAAGGCTATCTATTATGGATGGTGGAACTTCTCTTTACAGTGAGACAAGAAGTGTTACTACCAATGCTTTGGGTCTGTTTAATGTACGAATAGGTACACCAGGTACGATTAGTACTTCTGGTAGTTTTACGACTATTGATTGGGCGAATAACCAACCCGAGATTAAATTTATTAAAGTCGAACTTGATATCAGCAATACCAATGTTTTTACGGATATGGGTACACAACCACTGTCCAGTGTGCCTTATACCTTTGTTGCTGAAAATGCCCGAAAAATTGGTGGTTTTGATGTTCTACCGGGTGAGCCAAGTAATGAAGACGTTTTGCAATGGAATGGAAGTGAGTGGGAACCAGGAATGTTAAGAATAGGCACTAAACCTGTAAGTAGTACAGTACCAAGCACAGGTGATGTATTGAGATGGATTGGCACGACCTGGGCACCATTTAAACTACCTGCACAACCTACAGTAGGAAACGCTGCTGGGCTTATTGCTGGTATACAAGGAGTTGGATCAGGAGGATCTGTACCTTTTGTTTTTGCAGGTCCTACAGCAACAGTTACAGTTAATGGTCCACAAGATATAATTATTGCAACAGCAACAGGTGTATTTGGACATAGTAATGCCAACCCACAACCTTGTGCCATTGCGATGTGCTGGTCGTTAATACCATCAGGAAGCCCACTCACTGCTTTTAATCCTACTGCTTATCCAGATGTCACCGTAGCTGCTTCTCCAAATAGAACCGCTCTTACTGCAACTGGCACTTTAACAAACTTGCCTGCTGGTAGCTATAAAATTGGTTTTGGTATTGGAAACAATTCAAATGTAAATTTTACTTCAAATAGCTTCATGAACATGTCTTACTAGGTTATACGCAATTAAATAAAAATGTTATAGCAAAAAGAGCATTTACACGCAGCAAAAAATGGAAATGATCAATGATTCGGATGTTTTTTTCTTCACTGATAAATTTAAAACACATGTTACATTTTAAACTGGCCTTCCTAATTGTATTGGTTACCAGCTTTGTACAAGCACAGCAACTTACTTCTCAGACATTTAGTGCTGCAGGAACAAGTAGCAGCAATGGCAATGTGGTTTTAGAATATACTTTGGGTGGTTTGTCGATTAGCACCATCAGTACATCCACTTTTATGTACACGCAAGGTTTTTTACAACCAGATGCAGGTATTACACACACTTTACCGCACATTAATGATGTAGTTTTTAGCTCAGGAAGCACGTTGGACAACTCAGGTACTACTTTTATAAATGGTAGCATCATGGTGGAGTTTTCACTTGGTGAGATGGCTTGTGCTACATTGAATGGGGCAAATAACATGCTGACACAGGGGATCTTACAGCCTTACCATTATTTTATATGGACTGGAGTGGTAAACAATCTATGGATTGAACCTGGCAACTGGAATATAGGTGTACTGCCGATCAAATCTGATGAAGTATTAATCCCACCTGGTTGTCCAAACTACCCTGTACTCGAAAACACACATAGAGGACATTGTAGGATGTTGACTGCACAAGAGGGGACATCAATTACCGTAAATACAGGAGGTCTTTTGAGATTGCATTCATATTATTAAATGTGATCATCTTTTGTTCATAAAGATAAACCTAAATACATGTACATCCGATTTTACGTATTAAGTTGTCATTAATAAATATAATAGTTTTAAAAGGCTTCCATTTTAAGAATAGTAACTCTAGATTCATTCATTGCAAACTAATGCTAATGTTATCATTCAATCTGATGGATGTGTGCAGTAAAAATCTTTGGTTACCATATTTATAAGTAAATTTGTTATTAATTTGAATGTTAAAATTTAGGAGGGGTATTTATTTGGAGATTTGATATTCATATATTTTGCCCCTTAGGTGTGTATTCGATTCAAACCAAACAGGTATCATGACAAGCATATATACAGACAAAACCAAAGAACCCAATGTAGCTGAATTGAAAAATGCTTTGGGTGATACGTATATATTGTGGGAGCAGTTGGTAGCATTCACAAAGTCAACAAACCCTAAGGCATTTGAAGAATGGAAATATTCAGGAGTGAAATATGGTTGGAGTTTTAGGGTTTGTGACAAAAAGAGAGTAATCATCTACTTATTACCTAGAGAACAATTTTTTAAGATTGCATTTGTTTTCGGACAAAAGGCAACTGATAAAGTTCTAGAAAGTAATGTTGCACAAGCTATTAAAGACGATCTTCAAGCAGCCAAAGTATATGCTGAAGGCCGTGGTATCAGAATAGATGTCAAAGATGACTCAAATATGAAAGACTTTTTGACACTTATCTCCATTAAAATAACAACTTGAGTACTATCGTTGTAATCAAATATTATTAATATACTAATGTCCAAGGATGACTATTATCATGTAATCTGTCGTAGAAAGTCACTTAGTAACCGACAGCACTTGACTTATATTTGCATTAAATAAAGACCGATGGAATCCATAAATATCACTAAGCGCATAAAGAAGTCATTAAGAGATATAGAATCTTCTATGGTAAATGAAGTGGAGAAGCGATCGAGTATATTAAGCGAAATACACACGTCTCAACTTATGGCTGCCAAAAACATGCTTCATTATTTGACCTTGCGCAAAGAAGATATCAGAGCGTTACAAAATGACTTGCACAGAATGGGACTGTCATCATTAGCAAGTGCTGAGAGCCACATCAGAAGTCAGTTACAAGCGATCAATCAACGTCTAGGCAAAAGATATAAAGTGGAGGATGAAGAAATTTGCTCCTTTGAGTGGTGTCAAGCCAATATTGTCCATAAAAGCAAAAAGTTATTTGGCGAAAGGGACAATGATTTTGTACCTTCTCTCATGGTGACCTTTGATACGAGTTTTGCCACAAATTATGCACTCATCAAAAGCTTATTGTTGAATGGTATGAATGTCGCGCGTATTAATTGTGCGCATGATGATGAAGCTGTTTGGTCTGGTATGATCAGTAAACTGAAAAAAGCTTGTTTTCAAACAGGAAAAGCTTGTAAGATTTATATGGATCTTGCAGGTCCCAAAATACGAACCAACATCATCCTTAAGGGAAAAGATAAAGGTCGTGTCAAAGTGAAAGAGGGGCAACTGATTTGGTTGTCCTATGATACGGACGGGTTTGACAAAAAAGAAGTAGTTATCAGTCCTACAGAGCCAGATATTATCGCTTCTCACATCTGTCCAAAATAAATTAAAATGACATGGCAGAAATGTCCCATCTTGTGGGTGCAACCATTAACACGCCATGTCAGGGATAAAAGTAAGCGTATTCAGCCAAATATTAGCACTTGTTGATAGAAATATTTGTAACAAGTTAGT
>DLGT01000010.1:747-3190 GCA_002482845.1 Saprospiraceae bacterium UBA7687 | reverse complement strand
TACCAAACGAAAACTTAGTTGTTATCAGTTGTAGAAATGTAGTTTTCATTGTTTATATTAGGGAACTCAGTATTTGCTAAAAATATTTCATTAATTTTCGAACTTGTGAAATCTACTTTAGAATTTATGAAGCTACAATTCATAAAAATAGTTTTACCTAAATCACTGTTTTTAAATGTAAAATTTCCAATATTTTGGGAAGTCCCAATTTGTATATTTGTAAAGATAAGGGCTCCATTGTTGATTACATTATTAAAATTTAATGATTTTGATTCAATATCATGAAAGTATAAGTGCAAGTCTTTACTAATTATTGTGTCGTTAAAATTAATCTCATCATTTACTAACTTACCTTTACACAAAGTATTAATTATTGAATGATAGTTTAATTTTTTCAATATGTTGTTGTTTCCTACAACATTTAATTGCTTAATATTTACATTGTAAACACTTAAATTATTGATATACGCATCTTCTATATTAAGTAATTCACAATTTGTTATTCCAAAAAGATCTAAATTATTACAATCAAGAGAGTATAGATTTATGGCTTTGAAATGCCCTTCTAACTTTAGGTGTCGTGATTTAAAAAACACTAAATCAAGTGATTCATTAAATTCATTAAAAATTGCAGTATCAAATTGTATACTACTATCACAATTAATAGTATTTCTTTTTCCTGAAAAATATACAGGATGTAAAAAAATCTACATTTGAAAAATTGTAATTTATAAATTCTGTATTAAAATCAGAAATTTCACGATTTTCGTTGTTTCCAATAATACTATTAGATATTTTTAAATTTCTATTATTATCCTTATGATTAGAATAATTACCGAATATTTTTATGTTTTCAATTTTACTTTTTTTTCCATTTTTACCTTTTATTTCAAGATCTAAGTTTGAATTTCCTTGTAAACGAAAAGTTTTAATTTCTGAATTTATAATTGAAACCTTATGGTTAAATCTATTAAGATCTACATCTATTATTGAACATTCTTCTATGTTAACTTCGCCTACTAAATTTAAGCTAGAGTAAATATTTAAGTATGTAAGTGATTCAATTTTAGAATTACGTAAATTTAGGTAGTTTGATGGAGAATAGATCAATGTTTTAACTTTTGCATTATTAAAAGTAACATGGCAATTCTCTTCAAATGATACCTTAAAATCGGAAACAAACTTTCCATTAAAGACTATTGGAATCAGGTTATAACTTATCCTTATATCTTCAGAAAACTTAAATTCTTCAGTAATAATGATAATACCTTGTTCATTGGCTCTTTGCCTTTGAATAAAACTATGTAATTCTTTTGATGTCATAAATATTTAAGTCTTAATAATTCCCTTACAACAAACTCTTAAACCTAGGCCTCCTAGGTGTCACATTGCCCAATCGCTCAATTTTTGCTTTCTCATAATCACTGAAGTTACCTTCAAAAAAGACTACTTGTGAGTCATCTTCGAATGCCAAAATATGAGTCGCTAATCTATCTATAAACCATCTATCGTGGGAGATGACCATGACACATCCTGCAAAGTTTTCTATGGCTTCTTCTAGCGCTCGGAGTGTGTTTACGTCAATGTCATTAGTAGGCTCATCTAGGAGAAGGACGTTGCCACCTTCTTTGAGCGTCATGGCTAGGTGGACTCTGTTGCGCTCTCCACCCGATAAGACACCTACTTTTTTCTGTTGGTCTGAGCCAGCTATATTGAACTTACTAAGGTATGCCCTGACATTGACTTGGGTTTTGCCTACCATGATGAGTTCCATACCTTTGCCTACTGCTTCCATCACCGTGAGGTCAGGTTTGAGGTCTGCGTGTGACTGATCTACGTAGCTCAGGTGTACAGTATCGCCGATCGTGATGCTGCCGCTGTCGGGTTGTTCATTGCCCATGATCATTCTAAATAGCGTGGACTTACCCACACCATTCGGTCCGATGATACCTACGATGGCATTTTTCGGTATAGAGACATTAAAATTGTCTATTAAAACGCGTTGTCCATATGCTTTGGACACACCATTGATTTCTATGACTTTATCACCAAGACGATCTCCCGGTGGTATGAAGAGTTCGAGTTTGGCTTCTTTTTCTCTTGTTTCTTCATTCTGCAATTTGTCATAAGCGCTAAGACGTGCTTTCCCTTTTGCCTGACGACCTTTGGCTCCCATTCGCACCCATTCTAACTCTCTTTCTAGAGTTTTGCGACGTTTAGATTCTGTTTTTTCTTCCATGGCGAGTCTATTGGCTTTCTGCTCTAACCATGAAGAATAGTTGCCTTCCCAAGGAATACCTTCGCCTCTATCTAGCTCCAGAATCCATCCTGCGACATTATCCAAGAAGTATCTATCGTGCGTGACTGCGATGACCGTACCAGGGAAACTCTTGAGATATTGCTCTAACCAATGTACAGATTCTGCATCGAGGTGGTTGGTAGG
>DLGT01000010.1:0-653 GCA_002482845.1 Saprospiraceae bacterium UBA7687 | reverse complement strand
AGCTACTCTACGTTTTTCTCCACCGGAACACACGCTGATCGCAGTATCGCCTTCAGGGCAACGGAGTGACTCCATGGCTGTCTCTAGTTTGTGGTCGAGATTCCAAGCGTCATAATGGTCCATTTTTTCCATGAGTTCGCCTTGGACTTCGATGGCCTTCATCATTTCGTCATCATCGAGCGGCTCACAAAGTTTATTATTGACATCTTCATAGGCTTTGATGACATCTACGATGTGTTGTACACCTTCGCCGACGATTTCTTTGACGGTTTTTGTTTCGTCTAGATTTGGTTCTTGCTCGAGATAGCCAATTTTATAATCTTTGTCAAAAGTGACCTTACCTTGAAAGTTGGTATCTATACCAGCGATGATTTTTAGCAAAGAAGACTTACCAGAACCGTTGAGACCTAGAACGCCGATTTTGGCTCCATAATAGAATGAAAGCCATATATTTTTTAATACTGTTTTTTGTGGTGGGAAGGTTTTGGTGACGCCTTCCATTGCAAATATGATTTTATTGTCTGCCATTTTGTTGGGTTTGAATTTTTGTGATGGCAAAGATAAGAAAGAATGAGGAATGTATGATTATGGAAGGAGGTTTAAATGTTAAAGGTTTGATGTTGATTTGTTGTTAATGCCTGAAAAACTTTGAC
>DLGT01000102.1:120176-121262 GCA_002482845.1 Saprospiraceae bacterium UBA7687 | reverse complement strand
CTCGCTCAATCCTGTAATATTAGCGATCATAGGAATCTTAATATCATTTTTTAGGCAATTTTTCATGACATCAATTGTGTTTTGTTCAATGCCTTTGCCTATTCCTTGTTCGATTCCTTGCTCAATTCCTTTTTCGATTAGACGATCGTATGTACTCATAATTTTATCTTTTAAATTTGTGGATATTCCTTCTGAAATATCTAAAATATAACTTTGGTCAACTTCTAAAACTTCCAAAACATAAACAATGATTGTGAAAAAAAAGTTCCTTTCCGTGGAGTCAGATAAGGTCGTTAAGATTTTTTCAATTTCGCTCTGAAGTAAGACTGGAGAAGAGCTATGTCTTTGAACCATCAATGCAGATTTTAAAAATACATTGGTTAGCGAGTCAAGACTATCAGAAGATAATCTGACCAAATCAATGTAAACCAAATCATAAGATGGTAGAAATGACTTTAAACTCAACGGTAAGTTCTGGAAATAATCATCCAACTGCCTTAATTTCCATTTGCCTTTACCATGATAATAAACAACTGGTAAGATAACTCGCTTGGGTTCTTTATTTTTACATTGAAGTTTATAGCCATTTGCCAAATAACCTAATATTTGAAAGACAGTAGCATCATCTCGTTTGCTTTTGTGCTCAAGTAATACAGAGACATGACATTCTTCATCTTTTTCTTTAAGTTTAAACTTAAAGATAGCATCTGAAAACAATTCGTTCAAGTCTTCAGTAATATAACTCGTACCTATATTTTCGAATGTATTAAAATCAATTAGGCTGACCACAGAAGCAGGCAAAAACTCTTTTAAAAAATCAGTCGCAATAGACCTATCTTCCATCATTGCCTTAAAGAATTTATCATGTTTATTGTTTACCCCTTTTTTCATTGTGATTTCTTTTATTGCTTGTTTATTATTCATACAAAAATTATGGATAGGCTGTCTTAAAGCCAGACCATCAGAAGGAGAAAGCAGCGCTAAATCATCCCTCTTGCTTTTATCTCTAGATATTTATTAATGGTGTCAATAGTTAGATTTTCTGGCTTCGTAAGAATGCTATGGATACCGTATTTCTTTAATTCA
>DLGT01000102.1:40255-120141 GCA_002482845.1 Saprospiraceae bacterium UBA7687 | reverse complement strand
ACAAATTTTTCTGCTATAATTTTGTCGAAAATCTCTTGTGTATTATCAGCAGAATGATGGATGATAGCGTCTAATTCGGTATTCTGAAAAAATATTACGATGAGCAAATGGCTTCTTGCAATGGCTTTTAGATATGGAAGCTGTCGATTGAGCCCATCCATTGTTTCGAAATTTGTGAAGAGCAGCAAAAGACTTCTGTGTGAGATGTTTTTCCGAATATCACCATAAAGTTTGCCATAGTCTGTCTCATAAAAATCAGTTTTGACATTGTAAAGAGCTTCCATGATTAGTTGGTGTTGCATGGCTTTTCTACTCGCCACTACCCTATTGTCTACTCTCCTCGAAAAAGACATAAAACCTGCATAATCTTGTTTTCTCAAAGCTATACCACTGACCACAAGACTTGCATTTATGGCATAGTCCAATAAACTTAGGCCGTCAAAAGGCATCTTCATTGTCCTACCTTTATCTATGATGCAGTATATGGCTTGTGATCTTTCATCCTGATATTGATTGACCATCATTTTATTGGCTTTGGCTGTAGCTTTCCAATTTACAGTCCTGAAATCATCTCCAGGAACATATTCTTTTATCTTTTCAAACTCCATAGAATGACCTAATCGCCGTACTTTTTTCATACCATGTTGCATCAATTTATTAGAAAAAGCACCTAATTCGTATTTATTTAACTGAATAAAAGAAGGATAAACTGGAATAGTCATTTTTTCTACACTTGAAAATCTTCTTTTGATCAATGATAAGGGAGAGATAACAAAAACTATCAATCGGCCGAACTCCACATTTCCCCTAAATGTTGGTCTCAAGTGATATTCCATCTGTCTAAACTCTTTCGCTTCAAAAACTTTAGTCATCATAAAATCCCTAACCTGAAACTCTTCGGGTATCTCATCTATAATCTCGCATGTCACCTTAAATCCATAGTAATTTGTCAATTCTATGATAACCTCGTTTTGGTCACCATTAGACAATTTTTCTGGGAGTAATCTTGATGCTTGAATCCCTTTATGAGCATTAAATAACAGTAAAATATCAAATAATAAAAACAGCAACAATACATAAAATGCTATCTGTGCCGGCAGAAACAAAACCGGTAAAAAGAAGGAAATCACCATCAGCACAATGACCCCTATACCGAAGTAATAAAACCTTTGGTGAATGTAAAGTCCAGAAAATATTTTTTTTATAAATGCCATTAACCTATGGAGTAATACCTGTTATCAATTTTGGAGCAAATATAAACTTTGATATTATATATTTCCAACTTCTATTTTTTGATAAATTGTTCAGCATTAAGATTATTCAAACTTATGTAATAAATACCTGCCGGCAAATCCGATATTGATATTGGTTCTAAACTATTATACTTCGCCAATTCTTTAACTAGTCTACCATTTTGGTCTGTAATCAGCACAGAATTGATTGTCTTCAATCCACCAGATACCCATAGATATTCTGATGTGGGATTTGGGTAAATGTAAGTTTTAGCATTCGTAAAGTCTTCAGAACCGACCAATCTATCACATAATGTCAAATCTGGATTTAACTCTATATTTCCTTTAGGAGAAAGGTCTTTGCCCATGAAAGCTAAATAATCAGAAGGATACTTATAAGCTCTGAATGTATTGTTTTCCATGGATGCAAGGGTTGCATTCGTTGCTTGTG
The DNA here is from genome assembly GCA_002482845.1 of Saprospiraceae bacterium UBA7687. Lineage (GTDB taxonomy): Bacteria > Bacteroidota > Bacteroidia > Chitinophagales > Saprospiraceae > OLB9. Next base: position 118,458 of record DLGT01000102.1, on the reverse strand, counting down.
GTTGACCTCCTTTCAGCGGAACTACGTATTCCCATACAATTTCTTTATCTTCTGTCATCTCTGTGATGTAGCCAGAAGAACCACTAAGCATTAAGATGTTATTATTGGGCAATATCTGAGCACTAGAAAGGCCTGCAGAGAAAAATGGACGAGGTCCAGGGTGTGTAATGGTATTCTCAAAACTCAATGGAAGAAAAACATTATTCACTTCAGAATAGTCCCAATCATACATATTCCAAGGTGTCGAAAATTTTTCTATAGCAGAAGCAGTTGCTGTTTTTCTATTGTTAAAAACTAATATTTTGTCTGCATCTGGATGCCCAAAAGGCAAATTCTGAATCCATGTAGCATTATGCTGAAAAAATAAATCTTGATCAGCAGCATTACCATTTTTGTAAGCAGCAGGATTGCCAATTCTATACATTAGATCACCACCTCTATTGGACTTACCACCATTGTGACTAGCTGCTTGGTCAGTAGTTGTGGTATGGTCAATGATCCACAATTCGTTGAAGTAAGGACTTGAGATTAAAATTTGATCTAATTCGGCATTATAATCAATGGCATTCGTATGCATCCAAGAAGCTGCACCATTATTTGTGTCATAATTAAAATCTACTAATTCTGGATGGTCTGATACCACCCCATAATTTGGTTTGGTCGGATCAAAATCTTGAATCAAATGATCTGTGACATGCCATGACCATACGACTGCACTAGACGCTGGATTGATTTCATAAATGGCATCAGGATACAAAGCGTCTTGAGTAATCAATGCAGGATTTCTACCCAAACTTATTGCTTCGTCTTTTGACATCTTTTCCCATACTATAGCTAGAATATTACCATTTGGCATTACCTTAATATCATGGTGCAGCCTTGCGATGCTATCATTTTTTGTATAAGACCAAAGTACATTATTATCCCAATCCACTATCTCTATGGTACCTCCACCACCACCTGCCCATATTGGGTCATTAGCAACAGCAGCAGGTCTTTTGGTTTTCACTAAATTGCCATTGGGAAGCAAATAAGCTGTATTGCCAGCTCTAGAGTTTGGAGCATCATCCCATCTATGTACGATGTTACCACAGTTATTGATTAGAAATACTGATGGTTGATTATGTGGATATATCATAGTGTAGCCATCTGCCGTCTTATCCTTTTTGTAGGTCAATAGGCCCAAATTTTGAGCTTCCATACATTGCACTAAAAAAAGAACAACTAAAGAGATATAGATTTTTAATGTCATTGTGAATATTTTTATTTGAAATGATTGTTTTAAAAAGCTGTTTAAATTCTAATTAGTAAATAAAAACTTTTTTTGAAGTGATTTGATTACCCATTATGATTTGAAGAATTACAATTTGATCAGATAAATTATGAACCCAATCTATCTGCTGGTTTTGAGATTGTAGGGAAGATAATAATTGACCTTGTAAATTATAAGCACGCATATCAAAATCTATGCTTGAAGAAATATTAATAAGATCTGAATACTGTTTAAATATTACTTTATTTTCATCAGCAGTTTCGTCGGTACTAGAGTACAAACTGCACGCATAATTACTAGGTGGACTTTCTACATTACCCATAGGTGTAAGTTGTTTGCCTATAAAAGCTGGATAGTCATGACTATACCTTTCTGATCTAAACAAATAGCCTGATAATGGAACAGCGTAGTTCCAAAGTACATTTCCATCTGGATCTATTTCATAAATTTTGGCAGTCCTGCCTTCAGTGATTACGATATTTCCATTCGGTAAGACTTTAGCACCAGAAGTATACCCACTCCAAATCTTGACTTTATTTTGGGTGGCACCATATTCTACCGCTGGTGTCAGTGGCATGTATGGTTGGTCATTTTCTAAGGTATATGATCCATCTGGTCTAATTGGTGGGTCTATAATTTGAACGGTAGAATAACTTTCTTTCGAAAGAAGATTATTAAAAACCATAATTTTGTCTTTATGCTCTCCATATTTTATCCAGTTTGGATTATGCTGAAAATACAACTGTTGATCATTTGGTGTAGCTCTTTTATAATTTGCTGGATTACCATATCTGTACAATAAATCACCACCTTTATTATATTTTCCACCTGTGCTGCCTTTTGCCTGCTCTGTAGTGGTGCTATGATCAATAATTACAATCTCGCAAACCTTCCTCACACTCAAGACAATCTGATCCAAGTCTTCATTATAGTCCATACCATTAATCATAAACGACTCCGTAAACTCCCAATCAAAGGTCGCGATGGCATTAATATTGATCTTTTCAGGATGATCTTTAATAACACCGTATGCTTTTTTGGCAGGAAATTTATCTTGAATGACATGGTCTAAGAGATTCCATCTCCAGACTACTTTACCGCTGTTTCCATCTAACTCTACGACAACATCACTCTGAGTCGGAAAGGTATTCGGAATATCGTATCCATATTCTTGAAATCTTTGTAAAGACACTTCCTCTCTTGCAACACATAGGTAGTTTCCATTTTTCAACTTTACGACTTCATATTCTAGTACTAGTCCGAGCTCATTTAATTGGACAGAATTTACTACTTGATTATTCCAATTTAGTTCCGTAATCGTAGAACTTGTCATGTAAATCAAATTACCATCAGGCAATAGCTTGCAGTGTCTTGTGGGCGAATAGACTGGCCAAGTTTTGACAATTTCGCCACAATTATCTACCAAATAAGTGGAACCAGATGTAGAAAACAAACTGTAACCATTCGTAGCGTCTGGTGTATTTAACAGAATACCGTCTTGACTGGTACAAAATTGTGTGTACAATAAAACAAACAATAAAAATTTAGTCTTCATCTTTATATTAAGTTTAAAATTGGAATAATCTCACGTAAAAATAATATATTTTTGTTTAATCATAGTTAAAAAGAAAAATATTTTATAAAAACCACATAAATATTAAAATTAATTATGAACTTTACATTAAACTTGAATATTATGAAATTGAAATCTTATCTAATCCTATTTTTTTTATCTAGTGTAAAGCTATATGCACAGCAAAGCAATCAGTGTCTTACTATTGATTTTGAGACTATTGGGAATCTTAGTTTAAATGAAGGGCTGCCGATTAACAATCAATTTTTTACTGAATATGGTGTGACTTTCGAACTAGAGAATGGAGCCATTCCATTACTTGCAGAAGTAGGTGGCATTAGACCTTATGCATTTGCAAGTTCATTTGGCAATGACACTCCTTCTCCTGGTCAAAATGTGGGACGTTTTTTTATCACTGATGATGGATTGGTATCAAATCTAACTGCAACGCCTCTGATTGTGAAATTTAACAATCCCGTAGATAGTGTATCTGCCGAGGTACTCGATATGGATTTTGATGAAATCTTTACAGTTACCGCGAGAGATATAAATGGTAATACCTTACTTACCAAAACAATCAAAGCTGGCGAGCCGGATACTGGAGACGGTCGCGCTACTCTTTTTGGGTTTAACATGCCGGGATGCATCGGTACTATCTATTCATTAAAATTTGAAGGCACTAGACAAGTCTCTGGAGGATTTGGCTTTGCAATGGATAATTTTTCATTTTGCTTTTCAGGTATTGATGTAGAAAAGTCAGTAGGTTTTTTAGTTGACCCACCTGATTGCAACACATTTCTTGGTACTATTACACCTATAAACGCAGGAAATTATGAGCTCACTTACTCTCTAGATAATGTGACTTTTTTTACTTTTGATCAAATTTTAAACTTACCTTCAGGAGACTACCATTTCTACCTAAAAGCGGAAGGCGGTTGTGAAGCCGAAATGGATGTTAATATCCCTGACTTAATCTACCCAAGTATAGATAACAATACGACCGTCTCTAGTACGACCTGTGGTGGTGATAATGGCAAAATAGAAATTTCTGCATCAGGCAATGAACTCCAATATTCTATAGACAATCAAATGTTTACGGACACAAACACCTACGACAATCTTGCTCCAGGTAGATATATGGTCATCGTCCAAAACAATTTGGGATGCCGAGACACCACATTTATTGATATAAACCCAAGTATTCCTGTCGTTATTTCTTCTGTAGTCACTGAAAAGGATAATTGCAAAAATGCTGTGGGCAGTTTACAAATAAATATGGAGACGGTAGGTGAATATCGATATTACATTAATGACAATATTGTATTGGATCCCAAAATAGACAGTCTAGCAGCTGGCAGCTACCTCATAAGTATAAGAGATGATTTTGGTTGTTTTTTGGATACACTGGTCGACATAGAAGCAACACCAGAAATCATCCTAGCAGAAATAAAAGCTACACCAACGGATTGCCGTGAAAACAATGGAAGCATTTCATTTTCAGTATCAGCAGAAGATAGTACTCTTGGTATTTTTTTGGATGAAAAAGAAATCTTTACAAATCTGGTGGAAGGGCTTACTTGGGGAGATTATGACTTATTAATCCGTGATGAATATGGTTGTGAAGTACGCCAACGTATCGATGTAGAAAGAGAAAAATGTCCCTTTTACCTACCAAATATTATCAGTGGTCATAGTTCTAGTGTCAATAACAACTTTATCATTAAAACATTAGATGATTACAACCTTAATGTGATTAAATATAGGATTTATGATAGATGGGGCAACCTTGTCTACATCTCAGGTGGGTTTAGTGTGCACGACAACGGACATTGGTGGAATGGATATTTTAATGACAAAGAAGCTGTCAGTGGTGTCTATTGTTATGTGATTGAAGTCCAACATCCGAATGGTGATGTAGAGTTTGTGAGTGGTGATGTGACGTTGATTAGGTGAGTATTAGAAAAAACATCATTAAATATTTCTAAATCAAACGGTCCACTAAGTGAATATCAGATATACATTTTGATAAACCTATAGATATGAAGATCATAATCAATGAACTGCAATAAAATAATAATACGATTTTGATCGAATACAAGACCTACATAATTGAAATCATCATCATATCACCGAGGCACATCCACAGTCTCTATGATTTGTTTGATGATCTGTTTTGCGGTGATGCCTTCCATTTCTTTCTCAGGAGAGACGACTACTCGATGGCCTAGGACTGCATAAGAAACATCTTTGACATCTTCTGGCGTGACAAAATCTCTTCCTTTCATGGCTGCTAGTGCCTTGGCTGACTTCAGTAGTGCAATAGATGCTCGTGGCGATGCTCCTAGATACAACAATGGATTCTGACGCGTATTGATCACCACTTTAGCGATGTATTCTATGATTTGATGTTCTACTCTCACTTGTCGTACTAATTGCTGAAAAGCCATAATCTCTTCAGGTTTTACCAATGCAGCTATGTCAGCGAGTTTGTCAGAAGTGACGAGTTGGTGTTCTCTATCTATGATCATGATCTCGTCTTTTAAGTCAGGATATCCGATTTCGATTTTTAGGAGAAACCTATCCAACTGTGCTTCTGGCAATCGGTAAGTTCCTTCTTGTTCGATAGGATTTTGAGTAGCTATCACTAAAAATGGTGGTGCCATGACGTGCGTCGTACCATCCATAGTGATTTGGCGTTCTTCCATGACTTCGAAGAGTGCAGCTTGTGTTTTTGCAGGCGCACGATTTATCTCGTCAATAAGAATAATATTGGCAAAAATAGGTCCTTTACGATATTCAAAATCAGATTTTTTAACATCAAAAACCAAGGTACCTAAAATGTCTGATGGCATCAAATCGGGCGTAAACTGGATACGCGCAAAACTGGTATCCAATGTTTTTGCGAGCAATCGGGCTGTGATGGTTTTGGCTACTCCTGGTACGCCTTCTAACAGGACGTGACCATTGGCAAGCATCGAAACCAAGAGTAGATCGATCATTCGTTCTTGACCTACGATCACTTTATTAATTTCATTTCTGACCGCTAATAACTTGTCAAATACGGGCGACATATCTACCCTACTTTCAAATTTTAAAGGTTCGTTTTCTTGCAATTCTTCAGTATTCATTTTTATTTTATTTTAATACGTTTTCAATGGAATCATTCAACCATTTCAGGTCGTTTTCAGTACAAGTATAATCGGTTCGTAAATGTTTATTGACCAAAAATACCATTTTATCTATTTTATTAATGTCTACACCTGTTCTTGTATGTAATAATTGGACAAAATGATCATCCAATTTTTCTGTGTTAAGGTGATATTCAGATCTGATTCTTTCTAGCAAATATATGATTTTTTTGTCCATGATATCTCTAATAGATCCTTTCTGAAAATATAAATTACCGATAGTCCTAGCAAAATCCACTGTGGAATTTATAGGCTTAGGGATGATTTTAATAATACGCTGTGTCCTTCTGATATTAAAAATTACAAACATCAAAATGCCTACAATGAGTAAGATAAAGGCAAAATACAATGGTGGTTGAGACTTAATAAATCGCAGCGGAGAATCAGAAATGACTTTGGAAGTTTGATCATTCAGTGACCAAATGATATCATTATTGGGTGGAATGTGAGATAATGCGTGCTCAGCATATCGATGGTAATCTTTGGTAAGCAAAAAGTAATTGGTAAAAACAGCAGGATCTAACTGTATATAAAATAAGCCTGCGCCGTGATATATTTTAATAAAGTTTGTAGCCTTGTAATTTAAGGTTTGGACATAGCCAATTTCGTCTGTTTTGATGGTATCAAAAGATGTAAAATAAGAACCTGTGAGCCCTTTGGTATGACTCACTTTAATATCTGCCATACAAGAATCTGAGATTACAACAGCTATTTCTTGATCCAATAATGCTGCAAATCTTGGATCAAAAAGCATACTTTCTGTAGACAAACCCAAAGAATCCATTAGTGTTTGCGGAAGGACAGAAGTTGAAATAAAGGCAGAATTTCCTGCACGAACAAAACGGCATACATCTCTTACAATATCATCTTCCCAATTTACCACTTCATTGATATACAATAGATTGTATCCATACCAATCATCATTTTCAGTGTCTTCCCAATAAAAATAATCTTTGAGTGACTCTTTATACCTATCAATATACCCAGTAGAAAAAGAGTCTATTTCCTTATCAAAAACATATAGACCCAAAGGAATTTTGTCTTTTGTATTATAAGATGGTGTCCAATCTAAAGTCTTTGGTTTGAATTGCGAAAAAACCACAAGAATAATGATCAAACCTATTATAATGAATAATATACTTTTTATTGACTTTCCCATATTATATCATTTGTAAGGTTTCGTCAAAAGCCTTTGCTGCATGCTCATAATCTGATCTTGACACTTCAAATTCTCCATACCAAGCATAGTCATAAATGTAAGATAGATAACCAAATGACTGTCTCAATGGAGCATTTTTTATCTCATATTGATAATCAGAATTGGTTTTGTCTTTATGTAATTCGATGATGTTTTTTTGAGACATCTTTTGCAATAAAATTAAGTATTGATATCTTATAGCTAGCCTAAAATCATTTGTTTCTATTGCCTTTTGTAATAAAGATTTGAAATCTGTATCTGCTGATTGCTGTAGATCATCACCATAAAATACGGTTTTATCATCTGACTTCTTATTGATCAGCCAAGCGCCTTGTTTCCCTAGCAGCACAGACACCAATATATACACGCCAATGATGATCCCCACACCAATGATGATATAAATAAAATAAATAAAAGCTTCTAACAACCCTTCTATGGGAAATGACGTATCTTTTTTCGTTTTAGGTTTGGGTACTTTTTCTGTGTAATCAAAAGCCTCCCCTTTATATTTGTCCTTAAACGCGGAATCAAAATTACGTTTAACAAATGTGTCTATAGGCAAAAATGAGACTGATGTTAAGGTGTCGTCACTATATAAAGTCGTATCTAATTCTTGGTCATACCACAATGAATCTTGAGCTTTCAAACCAAAAGCCAACATAAAAACCAAACAAAGCAACAAACCATCTTTCCACTTCATAGTTCTTCTAATTTAGGTGGATTATTTTGTTTGAATGGGTATATCAGATAATACCATGAAATCACTGACAAGGTAGTAAGGATAATCCCTACGCTGACTGCGTTTGGCATGACATTAGAATATCGAGTAATAAATCCTTCTAGAAATCCTGCTGCAAAGGTAAATGGAATGGTACTCAACCAAATCTTAATACTCGTGCGGATACCAGACTTGAATGAATCTAACCTTGAAAAAGTGCCTGGAAATAAAATACTTGCTCCTAATATTAGTCCTGCCATGGTCTCAATCACGATGGCAAATATCTCCATAGCTCCGTGAATCCATATCCCTCGAACACTTTCCCAAAAGACGCCTTGCTGGTAGAAAAAGGACTGAAATGCCCCTATCATAATGCCATTTTGCAACATTATGTATACAGTACCAAATCCCCCAGATACACCATAGATAAAACATTTGAGTCCTACGGTGAGATTATTCATGGTAATACCAATAAAGCTGCCCCAATTAGACCCTGATTTGTAAACGGCAACTGCATCACCTGATTGGATATTGGTCATGGTCATTTCTACATAGTTATCGCCCAAGATAAGTCTGACAAAAGAATCGTCATAAACAGCTGAAATGACACCGATAGAAACGGAAATAAAAAACAAAACAAAGGCGTAAATCAAGTACTTTTTATGTTCTCTTATGATGGTGGGAACATCAATTTTAAAAAATCGGACAAATACATTAGACTCTTCTCGTTTGGTTTTATATATTTGCCGGAACGCAGTGGCAGCCAGATGATTAAGATAGATTACAGTCTTACTTTTGGGATAGTATGTTTGGGCGAATGAAAGGTCATTTACCAATTGAATATACAGGCCTGCGAGATCGTCAGGATTCATTTTTGACTGTCCCGTGATGGCTTGTTCGAATGCTAGCCATTTATCTTTGTTCCGTTTTATAAAAGCAACCTCTCTCATACGGGGTAAAAATAATTATTTATGGCTGAAATTAGTATCAATACTACCCAAAATGTTAATATAAATTTTAAAATTGCGGATGTAGGTGTCAGAATGGGCGCATATGCTGTCGATTTAGTTATGAAATTCTGCTATATCTTGTTTATCAATTGGGCAGTGATAGATAGGATTGGTATTGATGAATTTACTTGGGACAATTGGTCTGTTATGAGTATCTATATTATTTTTTATCTACCTGTCATGTTTTATTCCATCATCCAAGAATCGCTGATGGAAGGACAGTCCATAGGTAAAAAATTATTCTCACTCAAAGTAGTAAAAATAGATGGTTACCAAGCGTCCTTTACAGATTATCTGATCAGGTGGGTATTTAGATTGGTAGATGTCACAGGTACATCATGTCTGGCTGGAGGAATATCAATATTAGTCTCCAAAATTCATCAACGTATCGGTGATATTGCAGCGGGTACAGCAGTGATCAACCTTAAAAACAATATCAATATCAGCCACACAATATTAGAAGAAATTGCCCAAGATTATGTGCCACTTTATCCAAATGTCGTACGGTTTTCAGATAATGACATGCGTATCATCAAGGAGACTTACCTCAATGCACGTAAGAACAACGATTATATCACGCTCCAAAAACTAGTTAATAAAATAGAGGAAGTAAGTGGCATAAAACGAGAAGGAAATGATATTTCATTTATTTCCCGAGTTATCAGAGATTATAATTATTATACGGGAGAAGGTTGATTTAAGACAAGCTCCCAAACTTGCGTTTGTAGACTACTTGATTAAAACAAGTATGCCATTTTATGGAAGGTAATGGAGACAGTACATTTGCATTTTTTGCCAAGAGATAAATGTACATCCATTTGCAAGTTGGGTTTGAAAATAGCTTATACATCTGTAATGTAATAAGTGTAAGGTGGTCTGATTAGCTTAAAACATTAACGCATTACTTTGTAATCAGTAAGCGTTTGTTTGCAACACTTTAGTGTTCTAAAGATTCACTTAGACGTTACTTAGTGATGCTTGAATGTTGCAAAGCAACGTTTAAGCGTTCGTTAATAAGTTTCAAACGTTGCAAAGAAACCTTTAAGCATTAGCTTGTACAACTTAAGTGTTGCAAAGAAATCTTTACTTGTTCCTTTGTAATACTTGAAGGTTATCTTGTAATCTTTAAGCAAAACCTCTTAATCCAGATGGATACATTATAAATTGATGTAAATATTTTCTGAATCCATGTGGATTCAGAAAATATTCATTTGGATATAGAAAATATTTATGTAGATTCAGAAAGAATTCATGTGAATACTTAAATTATCCATGTGGATGTTTAAAATATGCAGTTGGATATTTAGTATTTTCATTTGAATACCTAATGAATGCACTAGGATATTTAATAAATATACTTGAATACATAATGTATGGACGTTTATTTCTACTATATTGAATTGAATAATGATTATTTTAGGCAATGTAAGTAAAATAATCTTTTAGCCGTTACGGAACATCAATATTAGCTAACACAAATATAAAGGTTTTTTCCCATTTAATGGTATATTTTTAATTTAATTTTATCAAAAGGCGATGTGATGTTTGGATTTTTAACCGAGGTCAAAAAGTAGTTCCTTCAACCAAACTTAGAGTCACAAGTTGTTAGTCGAATGAACGTTCTAATAAACTTGATCTCAATACATTTTTATGTAACTTGACTATATTTTCAACTTGCTGAATTTGCTATTTTTTTTTTTGCAAAAAACATTCATTTAATACAAAACATTGCCATTGATTTGAATAAAAAAATGGCAACACAAATCAAGTCTGTGCTGCCTTAATAGAAAAAGTATTATTCCTATATTACTCTTTACAAATATTCAAATTTCCACTATTGTTGTTTTGAAGTGTTTTTATATCCCAATACTCATCTAAAACTACATCACAACCGCCAGACCTCGTCGATGTACAATTATTCATAGACAATAAAGCTTGGCCAAATCCAGCTAATTTTACATTTCCTTTTAGTGTGCCATAGCCATGATCCAAAGCACCACCATCTGATATATCTAAGTAGTCAAATTGATACTTATCTCCTTTTGTCTCTATGAGAATCCCACCCCAAAATCCTGATTGTGCTTTCAGTCCTTTCATGATGACATGATTTGTCGACGTACCCAATATTCTGAAAGGGGTATCGACAGCGCTGAAAGCCAAAATCGCATTTTCAGCAAAAACAAACTCTGTTCCAGCCATTATTTCCGTTGTTTTATAGAAAAATGTCTTCTTAGAGATAAAGTAAGGAATGGGTGCTTTTGTGATAACTATCGGTTTTTCTATGTAGTTCTCTACCCTTTGTGGCGAGTTAATTTCTATATATTCTTTACCGTTATTGGTATAAGTATTTGCATTATAATCTATAGTTCCAACTTGTTCTGCATCCACCACCATCGGGAAATTTACACTTCCTCTAATTGTGTTATTAGTAAAAGTCGTAAACTCTCCTTCATTCAATATAACGATACCAGCATCTCCTGAATTGATGATCTGATTATTAGTTACATTTACTTTCGACTCTTCTATAATCAGTGCTCCTTTTACTTCATTATATAAGCCTAATGATGTGGCTGCACCTGCTTTTTCGATGATAGCATGACTGATAGAATTACCTGCACCATCTGTGTAAATAAATATACCTGCCCACGACGGTGTGTTGCCTCCATTATTTGTAAATCTAATCTGATTTTGAGCTGTTCCATTAGCTTTGATGACTCCTGTTTCTAAGATGGATAATGAAGCTCCATCATTAAACTGGAGCGTAGTACCTGGCTCAATAGTAAGTGTTCCATTAAATACATAAGCTTCACAATCTACGATATAATCCACACCTAATGGGTTTCTATCCGTGAGTGTGAGAGATTGCCTTATATCACATTCAAGCGATATTGGTTTATTGGTATTATTGTTATTTTCATCGGGTTTTAGAGGGTCTTTATTACAGGCATTCATTATTAAAACACATGCTGCAATCATTGAAAATTTTACATACTTTTTCATTTTACTACATTTAAATTTTTGTTTAAAAATATAGCACAAAGGTATGACCATATCCACGGTAGCGAAAGATGGGAAAACATGGTTTAAAAAAACAGTGGTTTCCCACCGCTTAAATAAAATCTAGTCTATTGCGCCAGCCAAAATTGCTTTTCGCATAAGGCCTGCAATGTTTTTAACATCAAATTTTTGAAACAATGTAGCTCTATGACCTTCAATGGTAAATTCTGACAAATGAAGTTTTTCGCCAATTTCTTTGGAAGTCAATTCTTCCGCAATGAGTTGTAATACTTCTTGTTCGCGTGAAGTGAGTGTAGGGAAGTTTGGGTTGGTTTCGTATTTCTGACCTTTTAGGTGGTTTTGGAGTATTTTTTGAATATTCGATGGTAAGTAATCTTCGCCTTTCAACAAGGTTTCTATACAAGTTTTAATTTCTGATGCAGACGATGTTTTTAAGAGATATGAGTCCGCTCCAGATCTAAAAGCAGACTGAATAATACGTGGGTGATCATGACTGCTCAATGCGATAATCTTGGCTTCTGAATGTTTTTTTCTAAGATGTTTCATCACATCTCTGCCATCTTCTACACCTAATGAAATATCAATAATATAAAGGTCTTTAAGAAATGTCTTTTCATCCTCGTAAAAAGTCTTGGCTGTGGAAAAAGCTTTAACAGTCTCTACATTATCCATCAAACTCACTATCGTTGTCAAGCTTTCTACAATGAGCGGATGGTCATCCAAAATAACAATCCTATACGCCATATTTTATATTGATGTCAATTTCTGTTCCATTTCCTTTATCAGAGTTGATCTGCAAAAAGCCTTCCACTTCTTTGAGTCTATCTTTTATAAAACTAAATCCTGATTGTGCTTTTTCTTGATCAATGCCAATACCATCGTCTTTTACTTTTAATGAAAATATGCCGTCTTCATCATGGATGGTAACTAATATCTTAGAAGCATTTGCATATTTTACAGCATTGCCTATGATCTCTTGGGCTAATCTATAAATGAATAATTCGAAAGATCTCGACTTGTTTTTCTGATAGCTTTTAATGTCCACATCTACTGGAATGACCTTATCATAATCGGCGCATAAAGCCTTTATTGATGACATAAGACCATCTTCCATAAATACTTTTGGCAACATGTTATGCGCGATATTCCTTGTACTCTCATGCAATTGATCTAATCTTCTTTCTATCGTTTCTAGTGTATCATTTGGCGTCTTAAGGTTGGAAATAGACGTTTGCATCTTTAGTGCTGCGATTTCGTTTGCAAGTCCATCGTGTAGTTCTTTGGCCAATCGTATTCTTTCGTTTTGTTCACCTTCCACCAAAGAATTAAAGATGGCTTGTTCTTTTTCATGTTTCAGTTCGGTCAACTTTTGGGCAGCTTTATTTTTTTGCAGCTTCCACCACAATAATAAAATAAAAAGAGCTAATGCCGTGGCAATCAATCCTGCAAAAAGACGTGTTATTTTGAGAGAATTGGCTGAGATAATTGATTTTTGTTCACTGATGAGTTGTGACTTTTGAGCAGTTTCATATTTTTCAAGCAAATCCAATTTTAAGGTATTGTAATCCACCGTTTTTATGCTGTCTATCAAGGTTGCATATTCTTTATAAAATCGACTAGATACTGTAAAATCTTTATTACTTTCATAAACGCGAGCCAAAAGTAAAGTGCTTTGTGGTAAAAATCTAGGTAAGTTTTCCTTATTGTAATTGTATGACTCTAATCCATACTTTATGGCAAGATTCGTATTGGAATTCGCATAAAATTCAGCTAGTGAAGCAGCACATAAAGCCTTTTTGTAATCATCTTCAATTTCAGCAGCAAGTTGGTAAGATTCGTTATATTTGATCAAAGCCTCATCCCGGTTACCCTTTTTGTTTGCTACGTCAGCTAGTGTGAGTTTCCCGTATAATATGGCCGTGTTATCTTCGGTTTTTACTCCTATTCTGATTGCATCCAAAGCATATTTTTCGGCAAGTACAAGGCTGTCTAAAGATACATATGCAAAACTAAGATTCCCAGATATGGTACCTGCAAATACATTAGACCCATCATTGGGTAATTTTGCTAATGCTTCCTGAAAATAATAAATTGCCTTAGAAAAGTCTGTGTCGTCAAGAAATACATTACCGAGATTATTGTACACATAAGCTGACTTTTCTTTATCGCCTTTTTTCTCCAGACTTTCGGCAGCTATAATCATATAATGAACGCCTGAATCTTGCTGTCCAAGATGAAAATAAGATCCACCTAAAACATTTGCAAAATCAGCGGTCATATCGTCAATATCATGCTTTTTAACAAAATCCATACCTTTTTGAGCATGCGTCAAAGCACTATCTTGATTACCAGACCTTACGTAATATTTACATAACGAATATAATATTTCACCTTCATCCAAGGGTGCAATTTTCCCTTTGAAAATGGTGTATATAGAATCCATTTTTCTGATAGCTTCTTTTTTGTCTTCCTTAAATAGCTGATCGTTTTTTTCAATAAACTCATTTAATTGTTGTCCATAAAGATTGAACACAAATAAAATCATTAAAATAAAAACCATTTGTATTTTAACCATAAATCTTGTTTTGATATAAAACGAAAGCAAACCCAGAGATCAAAATTGAAATTCCTAATTCTGCACAAAACTACTTCATAAAACACTTCAAAAGTAAGGGTATTTACTAAAATGCAAGGCGGTCTTTATATTATTTCAAAAATAATCTATGAAAAATTTGGTTTTGGTTACCTTTGTCACATCAAATCAATGTTATGTATAAGCTTTTGCTCAAACCCTTTATGTTTTTGCTCGACCCAGAAAAAGCACATCATCTTACCGTAGCTTTACTTGGCATAACATTGTCCATACCGGGTGGAAAATGGCTATTCAAAAAACTATATCATATCGAACATCCATCTTTACATAGAAAAATATGGGGTTTGGACTTTCCCAATCCGGTAGGACTTGCAGCAGGTTTTGACAAAGACGGGAAGTATTATGAAGAAATGTCTCATTTGGGTTTTGGATTTATAGAAATAGGCACGGTCACACCTAAACCACAAGATGGAAACGATAAGCCTAGACTTTTCAGACTACCTACAGACGAAGCGCTCATCAATCGAATGGGCTTTAATAATGATGGTGTAGAAGCATTGGTCGAAAGACTGAAAAACAGAAAACCTTCCAAAACCATCATCGGTGGCAACATAGGCAAAAATAAAGTCACACCAAATGAAAATGCAGTAGACGATTACGTAATTTGTTTTGAAGCTTTATATCCATATGTCGATTATTTTGTGGTCAATGTGAGTTCGCCAAACACGCCAGGCCTAAGAGAATTGCAGGAAAAAGCACCATTAACGCATCTTTTATCTACGCTTGTAAAACTAAACCTTACCAAAAGTGTCGTAAAACCTATATTGTTAAAAATTGCACCAGACCTGACGGATACCCAACTAGATGATATCATAGACATCGTAAAAACAACTGGAATTCAAGGTATTATTGCGACAAATACTACATTGGATCGTAGTAAATTAGGAAGCAATACAGATGCAATTGGTGCAGGAGGACTCAGTGGAAAACCTGTAAAATCAAGATCCACCGATGTAATTAGCTATATTCATAAAAAGTCTAATGGTTCGATTATCATCATTGGTGTAGGAGGTATTGCTAGTGGAGATGATGCCATCGAAAAACTAAATGCAGGTGCAACACTCGTTCAAGTGTATTCAGGAATGGTCTATGAGGGTCCAAGCTTGATTAAGGAGATTAATAAGTCAATACTATTTAACCAATCTCAATCTTCTTAGCTATTTTTTAGCTGTTTTTAATATATTAATTCCTGTTTGGTACACTTCATAAATGTCTCCCGAGCTGTAAACTACGTATTTTAAATCTTGGCGACTCATATCAAATGGATAGCTGATCATTACTTTTTCCTTAAACTTTATAGAATAACTCTTAAGACCAGTATTTGTAAAATAATAAATATTGCGTCCATCAAACTGTATAGATTTTATTCCTTTTGCTTCATAGTGATACATGTATTGCCCCATATTATCAAAAACATAAAAACCTTTTTCTCTATCACACATGATGACATAATTACCACGTTCTTTGATATCAGTAATATTCACATTGGTTATTCCTACATCATTTACATTAGAAGTTTCGAGTAAGATGTTGCCTTGATCATTGATTTTCATCATTTTAAATTGTGTCGGATCATATACCCAAAGATTTCCATCATTTGATGTGCCACAAGCACTTATATCAGCAAATTTTTCACTTAGATTTAGTTCAGAAATAACAGACAATGTGTTATCTAGATATAAAACTTGGTTAAAATCATTGCTGAAAGAGACCACTTTTAATGGATTGGTGACATCAAGACTACTCACCTGCCCGCTTCGTTTGTTTGCATAACGATATTGTTCCTTCAATTCAGGTGTGTAATTGATGATATTATTTCCTTCGTCCACTAGATATAAACGACCTAAGTTGTCCACTTCCACAATTGCGGGTTTGACATTTAACTGAAAAACATCTCTAGGTGCCACGGCTGCCACATCCTTTTTGGTGGTGCAAGATGATATTAGTATCATAGATAATAACAAAATGCCGAAATGATTTAAAAGCTTCATATTTAAAATTTGACTAAATATTATTTTTGAAAAAACAAGTTTGATTCTCAACCAAATTCCTTAGAATAAATACCTTACTGGTTGCCGTACACTTCTGTATACTTCGAATCATAAAAGTGTAGTTCAAATTCCTTGCCATTAAATGTTCCATAAGATGATGCATACATCCATTCACCTAAGTTGTAGTAATGACTTTTACCATTAGAAAGCTGATAATTTATAGGTAGATGTCTGTGGCCAAATATGTAATAATCAATATGTTGTGTTTTGCTGTGACTTTCTACAAACTGAACCAGCCATTCTTTTTTCGGATCCGAAAATGCATCTTCCGTACCAGTATACTGCCGACTTTTGGAACTAAAAAACTTCATCAACCATAATCCAATGTCAGGATGAATGAGCCATTTAAACAGCCATTGACAAATTTTATTATTAAAAACTGATTTTATAAACTTATAACCATGGTCTCCTGGTCCTAGCCCATCTCCATGTCCTATAAAAAATGTTTTATCACCAAAAGTCCGTACGATAGGTTCCCTGTAAATAGGGATTCCAAAATATTTTTCGAAATAAGTAAACATCCACATATCGTGGTTGCCCGTAAAAAAGTAGATAGGAATGCCTGCATCTCTGAGTTCTGACAATTTGCCGAATAGACGTATATAACCTTTGGGAATGACAGTGCCATATTCGTACCAATAATCAAAAACATCACCCACTAAGTACAGTTCTGCCATATCATCCTGAACGGAAGTGAGCCAACTTACTATTTTTTTTTCTCTTTCATCAGAAGTTTCCAATGCATCTATACCGAGATGAAAGTCAGATGCAAAGTATATCTTTTTTGCCATTATCGAGCTTATCCTATGAATCTTTTGTCCGCTTCCATGACATTGCCACAATTGGGGCAAGTTCGCATATCTTCTGTCGTATAATATTCCTTAAACCTAGGTAGAAAATCCTTTTCAATATTGTCTAAATGGAAATAAGATTCATGGAGTTTGGTATTGCAATGATCACAAAACCAAAGTAAACCATCTCGTTCTTCACCTGTTCTTTTTAACTCAATGACCAATCCAATGGAACCTTCAGATCTCATGGGCGAATGTGGAACTCGTGCGGGAAGCAGAAACATTTCACCTTCTTTTATGGGAATATCTACAGCTTTGCCATCTTCTTGGATACGAACTACAATATCACCTTCTATTTGATAAAACAATTCTTCCGTTTCATTATAATGATAATCTTTACGAGCATTAGGACCAGCAACCACCATGACGATATAATCTCCAGCTTCTTTGTAAAGATTTCTATTACCTACGGGTGGTTTTAGTTCATGACGATTTTCGTCTATCCATTTTTGAAGGTTGAATGGTCTGGCAATTGGCATAACAATTAGATTTGTGAAACAAAATTACAAAATTTACTGAATAGGTAGTTAAATGGGCAGATAAAACATTGGTCTATTTAAAAAACTTGTCATCATAGGATATTTAAATGAAGGTATTGGCCTTAGCTGAAGGAGATATACTTTACATTGAAAACCGTTATATCCAAGACCGACTAAAACTTAAAATTTCTAATCAATTTCAGTTATGCTTCTTAAAAAAATTATAAAGGATAGGTTGTTTCGGACGTTCAGATGGAACAGATCTAAGTGGCTCGCAGGGCTTTAGAGTCTGGTGACAGTCAGATGGTAATTGTTGATATAGTTTTGTCCCTTCCGTTTTCCATGCGATCATTTCGTCGCTTACTTGTCTTATAACTCTGGCAGGATTACCTACAATGAGACTTCTTGATGGGAAATTTTCGCCAGCTTTTACAAAGGTCAATGCACCTATGATACATTCATCACCGATGACCACTTCATCCATAATGACACTATTCATACCTACCATGACATTCCTACCTATTTCGGCGCCATGGATGATGGCACCATGTCCTATGTGGGCCGAAGCTCTAAGAATGGTCGACTTACCTGGAAACATATGGATCGTGCAGTTCTCTTGTACATTACAACCGTCTTCTATAATGATCTCTCCCCAATCACCTCGGATGGCAGCCCCAGGACCAATGTATACATTTTTGCCGATAATGACATTGCCAGTTACGCAAGCTTGTGGATGGACAAACGATGATTCATCCACCACAGGTATAAAACCATTAAACTCGTAAATCATATCGTGGGAAATTGAGTTTTTAACCGCTCCACTACGTAATATGCAGCTGGACACACAATAGTATTAGCGAGATTGAGCGATGTCCTATTTGGATATTCTGCTTCATCTGTATGTGGATATCTTCGACAAGCTTCTGGTCTGACGTCATAGATACTACAACTATTATCTTCATTCAAAAACCGACACGGTACACCATTCAACATCATGTCACCATTGATATCCTCTATTACATACTGGCGGATAAACTGTTTGGGTGCGATGTTCATATGTTTTGCTATACGAGATGCATCACCTTTCGTAATAATAGCAGGCGTCGTTTTACAACAATTGGCGCATGATAAACAATCTATTTTTTGAAAAGCTTCTTGGTGGGTTTCCTGTAGCTTAGGCAAGAATTCAGCTTTGGGTATTGTCCACACATTTTTAAGGAAGCGATTATTTTCATCCTTTTGTTCCTTAGATTGGACTTTCCATTGATCTATTAATTCATCCATAGATTAATATAATACGATATCCCTAGTTTGGGTAAAATTATTTGGGGATGAAATGGTAACTTGGTATGCACCTCTTGGCCATGATTCCGTCGTAATTCCTTTTCTATCGGAAGAACACTTGTGACGGTACTGTGATTTTGAAGTTAAGCTTACGATGCTAATATCAAATTCTAAGTAATCTGGGTTATCAAAATAAATAACTTCTTTGCCATTAATGTGTGTCGGGAATATCTTTATGGCCGTATTTTCATTTTCGTTATCAATGACGATATTGGTAGTTTTAAAAAAATGATAATCTTCAAAAGTGTAAGGATCACATTCAGGACTAGCATCACGAACTCTCCAAAAATATTCTTTATGATTTTCTAGTATGTTGGTAAAAAAATAATTTCCATTTACTAAGGTATCTAAAATTACGCCTTCAAAATCTTTATTTTCTGCTAGCTGAACTTGAAACACATTTAATATAGAAAAATCTTCCCAACTTAAAGAAACTTCTTTGTACAAAACTGATTCGTTGTCATTTGGCTCAATGGCGAAAGCTTCTCTTGTCTCAATTACATTTGATTGGCCTAGGATTGGGCTTGTACAAAATACAACGTTTATTAGAAAGACAAAAAGAGCGGATTTAAAAAATTGCATGATGTGGTATTGACTAGGTTACACAAATCTATACGATGTATCGAATTATGATGCAAAATTAATCAATCCATATTCTTATTCGATAATAAATTTCAATGTATATAATATATTATTTTTTATAATGTATTACGTCCTAAAGGTAAGCCCAAGACATATCATTTAAATTCTTCTTCCACATTTCCTAAGATTCTATTCCACAACATTTTGAAAACTTCACCCATGTTTGCGTCTCTTGGTCCGTCATCTTGACCTAATAATGTAAATTTGCCTACTGGATTTTCTTGAAGAATAAATTTGAATACAAAATTATCAGGATCTGAAGGTTTGACCCTGAAAGTACCGAATCTCAAATCATAATATTGAATGCTATCACCGCTTTTGCGTTCTATAGCAAAATAGTCATCACTAAACCATCTTAATGTTTTTAACGTAGGATCTTCTTCTAATGCTGTGGCAAATTCAGGATTATTTTTGTCTCTTTTCATCAGCTTAAACGTCTTTTGTTTATCAAAAAAAGAGTATTGACCGAAATAAAAAGCACTATCCGTTTCTGCGATACCACTCCACAAAATATTATTCAAAATACTAGGCGTAGTCATGTACCTACTGTAAACTATATGTTCTTGGCGCAATGAATTTTCAAATATTGTATTTATTCTTGTCTTATTGTATAGTGTAAAAATCATGTATAAACTACTGATAATCAATCCAGCGTTATTCCATCTAGATCTATTGGGATTGGTGCGGGCTAAAAACATGGCTATCAATAGACAAATCAAAAATGGAACTGTATAAGCTGGATCAGCCACTGCTATATTGTTAAAAGCTACCCTTTGATCTGAAAAAGGTAGAAGTATCTGAGTTCCATAAGTTGTAAAACAATCTAAAATCGGATGTGTAATGAGTGATAGAAAAAACATCCATTGCCACTGCATGATACTAGCTTTTGGTGTAGTGTAAGATGTGCGATTGTATCTTTTATAAATCAATAAACCACTTCCAGCTAAAAATAGCAACCCAATAACTGTTTTCATCAAACCAAAATCTCCCAAAAATAAAATACTGATCCCAATTGCAGCCGACAGTATACTCCAACCTACGATGCCAAACCATTTATGTCGTGGTGATTGATACATTTTAAAAACACCCCAACCAAGGAGTAAGGCAGCTATAATTTCAAATAAAAACGAATGAGTGATGCCTCGATGAAAAGCTAAAGCATCTATAGGAGTCATAAACCCATTTGCCAATACATCCAAATCAGGAATTGTACCAGCTATTGCGCCCCAGACCATCGCTCGATTTCCAATCTTTTTTCCCAAAGCAGCCTCAGCCACTGCGGCTCCTAAAACAATCTGAGTTAATGAATCCATGGAATGGTTTATCTAAAATTTATTCTGCGATATTTAGTTTTTGCATGACTTTACTAGCCGCTGCTTGCTCTGCTGATTTTTTATTAAAGTCTTCTGAAGTGGCCATTTCTACACCATCTATGACGACTGCCACTTTAAAACAATCTCTTTTGTCCAACTTAAACTTAGCAAGCGTTGTAAAGTTTATTTCTTTGCCATTTTTCTGGCACCATTCTAGAAGTTGGGATTTATGGTTATCGTCTTTTGTCTCGAGTTCAGTCATATTCAGGTAGCGCATCAAAATATTTTTGATGATGTAATCCTTTGTTTTGTCATAACCAAATTCAATATAAATCGCCCCGACGAGTGCTTCTAATGCATTTCCAAGCATGGAGCTACTCATTTTACCTAGACTATAATCTGACAAAATCACATCGAGCCCCATATTGTCAGCTATCTCATTGAGCGTCTGTCTTTTGACGATTTTTGATCTCATTTTGGTGAGAAAACCTTCGTCTTTATTTGGGTATTTTTTAAACAAATATTCCGCTACGATGGTCGATAAAATGGCATCACCTAAATATTCTAATCGTTCGTTTGTAGCTTTTCCGGGTGTTTCATTCGTCATGGATTTGTGATAAAACGCCGTCTTAAACAGATTTAATCTTGCAGGTGTAAATCCTAATATCTGTTTAAGTCTCCTAGTGAGCTCTTTGTCTTCTGAGATATAATAATTATAAAAACGACGTATTGTATCCAAAATTAACCATTGAATCTTTTAATGATAACTGAAGCATTATGACCTCCAAATCCAAAAGTATTGCTAAGAATCACATCAGGTTTCCTTTCCTGAGCTGAATTGAAAGTAAAATTTAATTTAGGATCAAAATCAGGATCATTTGTAAAATGATTAATCGTAGGAGGGATAAATCCTTCATTAATCGCAATTACGCCTGCTATTGCTTCGATAGCACCTGCACCACCAAGCAAATGCCCCGTCATGGATTTTGTACTACTTATATTCAGATCATATGCTGACTCTCCAAAAACTGCTAAAATGGCTTTCGTCTCTGCCACATCTCCCAAAGGTGTAGAAGTACCGTGAACATTCACATAATCTACATCAGATGGATTAAGTCCTGCATCTTTCAGTGCAAGATTCATAACATTACGAGCACCGATACCTTCTGGATGTGGCGCCGTCATATGGTAAGCATCTGCTGTCATTCCTGCGCCTACAACTTCACCATAAATTGTTGCTCCTCGTTTTTTAGCATGTTCTAACTCTTCCAGAATCAATGCACCTGCTCCTTCGCCAAGTACAAACCCATCACGATCTTTGTCAAATGGTCTACTAGCTGTCTCTGGACTGTCGTTTCTTTCAGACATGGCTTTCATAGATGCAAAACCACCTACACTTGCTTTTGTAATGGCTGCTTCTGACCCACCCGTGATCATAATGTCAGCTCTACCCATGCGTATATAATCAAATGATGCTATTACTGAGTGTGTAGAAGATGCACATGCTGAAACGGTTGCATAATTTATGCCACGGAAACCATATTTGATTGAAATATGTCCGGGAGCAATATCTGCGATTAATTTTGGTATTAGAAATGGACTATACCTAGGTTCTCCATTCCAAAGTGCTGCTTCTGTTATATCATGTTCTATGGTTTCAAAACCACCTATACCACTTCCCCAAACTACACCTGCCCTATCAAGGTCTATGGTATTAAGATCAAGGCCAGACATTTGCATAGCTTCATCGGCAACAACTAAGGCATATTGGGCAAATGGGTCTAATCTTCTAGCATCTTTGCGAGGAATAAATTTCTCAACGTCAAAGTTTTTTAGCTCACAAGCGAATTTAACTTTAAATTGTGATGCGTCAAATCGTGTGATAGGGCCTGCGCCACTTATACCACTTCTAAGTCCATTTATATATTCTTGGTAGGTATTGCCAATGGGTGTAAGAGCACCTATACCTGTTATAACAACTCGTCTCATAAAAATAACTTAAAAATTAGGGTCAAAATTCTACAATTTCATGCAAAAGTAAAAATATAATACCTATATCTCTACTATTTTGTTAAAAGACTAAATAGAATTATCCCAAAAACTAATACACAGATAAAATTACTGATTTTAAGACATTGAAAATGTGTCATTTAAAATCTTAACGTTTCACCATCTACTATTATTTGAATAAAAAAAAATCCACAAAAACAATAGCTTTTGTGGATTCCTATACTTTCGAAAAATAATCTTATGCCTTACTAGCCTCTAGAAAGTCAATTGCTTGACCCACTGTTTGGATTTTCTCAGCTTGATCATCAGGAATAGATACGTCAAACTCTTTTTCGAACTCCATGATCAATTCTACAGTATCCAAAGAATCTGCACCTAGATCATTTGTGAAGCTCGCTTCATTAGTTACTTCTGACTCATCTACACCTAATTTGTCGATGATGATTTTTCTTACTTTCTCTGCAATTTGTGACATTTTAACTTATTGTTTGCTATGAAGACGCAAAATAAGTCATTAGGTATCGGATAAACAAATATTTAACAAAATATTTTGATATTATACTTTTTGTACATATATCTTATATCGTTGATTATCAACATTCTAACAAATTATTTCACGTTTTAAAAATTGAAAACAGGAAACCACTAAATTCAAAAATTCTTACTTAAGGCCAGATTTTAAAAAATTTCCTGCACAAATTTGTGCCCATTATATTTTTTTCAGTTAATTTTATACTTTACTTGTTAATCATAGCCACATGACCTACAATAAGATTTCAACAATTGCCTATATTAATGGTCATCCACATGACTTTCAGCCGGGCGAAACCATACTTTCATTTATAAAAAGGCATAAATCAAAAGATGCCATCCCTACCTTATGCGATGTGTCCAATCTAGAGCCTTTCGGATCATGTAGGGTATGTAGCGTAGAAGTGGGACTAACTGAAGACGGACCGCTTAAAACCCAAGCTTCATGCCATACTCCTGTGATACCAGGAAGTTATATATATACAGATAGTGATAAAATCAAAAAACTACGTAAAAATATCATTGAACTTGTACTTACTGATCACCCACTCGACTGCCTTACTTGCGAAGTCAACAATAATTGTGAGTTACAAACCGTAGCTGCTCGAGTCGGCATACGAGATGTGAGATATCCACAAGGCAAAAACCACCTTGACCGTTCTAAAGATCTAAGTCATCCATACATGACTATGGATCTTTCTAAATGCATAAATTGCTATCGATGTGTACGCGCATGTGATGAAGTACAAGGAGAAATGGTATTGAGCATGTCGGGTAGAGGATTTGATGCTAAGATTATTAAAGGAAATGATACTAGCTTTTTTGAATCAGATTGCGTCTCTTGTGGTGCATGTGCACAAGCTTGCCCTACATCAGCCATTTCGGATGTATTCGAATCCAAGTCTGTCGCAGTCGACAAAAAAGTAAGAACAGTTTGCACCTATTGTGGCGTAGGCTGCAATCTCGAAGTTTCCGTAGTGAATGATAGAGTAAAATCAATACGAGCTCCATATGATGCAGAAGTAAACCAAGGTCACACTTGCCTTAAAGGCAGATTTGCGTTTTCATTTTATAACCATCCTGACAGAATCACTACGCCATTAATTAGAAAAGATGGTGTATTAACTCCAGCCACATGGGATGAAGCTTATGCATTTATTGCAGATAGCCTTTTACGTATAAAAAATGAACATGGACCTGATGCAATAGCAGGGATTTCGTCAGCTAGATGTACCAACGAAGAGAATTATCTGATGCAAAAATTCATTAGAGCAGTCATTGGTACTAATAATATAGATTGTTGCGCAAGAGTATGCCATTCTCCTACGGCACTTGGTATGCAGCGAACTTTTGGTACGGGTGCTGCTACGAATTCTATAGAAGATCTCAAATATACCAACTGTATCATGGTCATCGGGGCTAATCCTACAGATGGTCATCCTGTCACAGGTGCCAAGCTCAAACAATTTGCCATGAAAGGCAAGACCACGATCGTCATTGATCCGCGTAGAACAGAAATAGCAAGATATGCCACTTATCATTTAGCGCTAAAACCAGGAACTAATGTGGCGCTACTTAATATGATGCTGTATTATATCATTTCTGAAGGGAAAGAAGATAGTAGTTTTATAGAACAAAGAACAGAAGGTTATCAATCATTCAAAGAGCAAATTCTAGCTCTAGATATGGATGAACTTGCTCAAATCACCGATGTGGACAAAAACCTAGTCCGCAAAGCAGCATTGGCCTATGCAGAAGCACCAAATGCCATGTCTTTTCATGGTCTAGGTGTGACAGAACATACCCAAGGCACACATACTGTCATGCTGATATCTGACCTAGCTATGATCACAGGAAATATTGGTAGACTCGGCGTGGGTGTCAACCCTCTGCGTGGTCAGAACAACGTACAAGGAGCCGCTGATATGGGATGCCAACCACATCAAGGCGCTGGATACTTAAATGCTTATGACCCTGAAGTAAATAAAAAATATGAAGCATTTTATAATACTAAAATACCACTCGGAAAGGGTCTCAAGATCCCGGAAATGTTTAATGCAAGTATCAATGGTGATCTAAAAGCATTGTGGCTAATGGGGGAAGATGTCGTCCAGACTGACCCCAACACCCAAAAAGTCATCAAAGCCATGGAGAATCTTGAACTTTTAGTGGTACAAGAACTTTTCATGACAGAAACCGCAAAATATGCCACGGTGATATTGCCAGGTGCGTCCTTCTTAGAAAAAAGTGGCACTTATACCAATGGCGAACGAAGGATTCAAAAAGTGCAAAAAGTAGTCGAGCCACTACCAGGAACAAAAGCTGATGGTCAAATTATATCTGACATCATGAATGTAATGGGTTATAGCCAAACCACCTATGATCCAGATTTGCTGCTTCAGGAAATCTCTCAGATAGTGCCATTCTTTGCAGGTGTCACTTGGGAAAACCTTGGTCATAATGGTAAACAATGGCCTGTAAAAGAAGATGGTACAGACACAAAAATCCTTCACACAGAGACATTCAAACATGGCAAAGGTAAGTTCCATTTCTTTGATTGGGAAGAAAGTGGTGAATTGCAAAAACATAGTAAAGAATATCCATACATCATCACTACCAATAGAGAACTCGAACACTATAATTGTGGCACAATGACTAGACGGACTCGAAATGTCCATATTCTCACAGAAGACGTCATTCTCATTAATCCCGAAGATGCGGCTCGACATTTTATACAAGAAGGCGACATGGTCTGTGTAGAATCACCAAGAGGAAAAGTGGACATCAAAGCAAGGATTACGGATCAAGTAAAACCAGGTGTTTTAAGCAGTACATTTCACTTCCCAGAAGTCATGCTGAATAATATTACATCTGATGAGCATGATAGTGAAGCCATGTGCCCAGAATACAAAGTAGTAGCTGTAAATATTAGAAAAAGTAAGGGGAAGTATAAAGAACTTGTTTAGCCAAAGTTATAAACATTAAAAATCAAAAGTTATCAATCTATGATCAATAGTCACAGATGAAAACCCAAAATGATTCTTTATCCATTCAATTGTCTCCGCACAATAGATAAAAACGTGAGTTGGATCATTCTTATAATACCAAGCATCAAAATTGATATTATCATGATACAAATAAGTCATGCAGTAAAGTTTTCCATTTGACCTTAATAAGTTCTTCAATCTCAAAAACTCAGTATCAGGATTATAGAAATGTTCTATAACTTCACAACAAGCAATATAATCGTATTTTGCATCCAAAACTTCTGGATGATTGTGATAAAAAGGATCATACATAACTACTTTATAGTCGTGATCTCGCAGCACTTTTGTAATAACAGGGCCAGGTCCAGCCCCAAAATCTAAACCTTGATGAGAAGTATTAAAATCACGTCTAATAGCTGATGTAATAGGAGAAACGAAATTTTGATATTTTAAATCATGGACATCGTTTTGGTGAATATTATATCTATTCAGTTCATCAGCTTCTGTTAATCTTTGGTTTTTGTCCATAAATATTCCAGAACATGGCTGGCACTGATAAAATGACTTTATTTTCTGGTAAAACAGTTGTGTTTCTTCTGAATGGCAAAGTGGACAAATTTGCCTAAATTCTGTATTCATCAACATAAAATTTTAGAATTACCGATACGTTACAAATATGGCACTACTTTTATTGAAAAAAGAACTTTTATGAGATGTCTTTTTTACATTAGAAGTAAAACATTATAACAACCATATTGTTATCTACAATCATTCATTAATATAAAAAATTAAAATCAATATGAGTTTAGAATTAGGATCTGTTGCACCATCTTTTACATTAAAGTCGAGCGATAAAGCTGATGTTTCACTTAGTGATTATACAGGTAAAAACGTAGTTGTGCTTTTTTTCCCATTAGCATTTACAGGAGTTTGTACGACAGAATTATGTTCTATCAGAGATAATAAAGGTGATTATGAATCTTTAAATGCAGAAGTTTTGGCTATTTCTGTAGACTCATTGTTTACCTTAGACAAGTTTAAATCAGAACAAGGTTATAACTTCCCACTTTTGTCAGATTGGAATAAGGATGTTTCTGCAAGTTATGGGGCTCTTTATGATGAATTTGTATTGGGTATGAAAGGTGTTTCAAAGCGTTCTGCTTTCGTTGTGGACAAAGAAGGAAAAATAAGATATGCAGAAGTTTTGGAAAATGCAGGAGAACTTCCTAATTTTGCAGCTATAAATGAAACTTTAAGGCAGTTTCAGTAGTTTTTAGTATTAGTTTAGTTTAATTCAAGACAATATGGCACCCACTAATTCAGGCGTACAATTTGACGAATTCGAAGACGTACTTGTAGAAGATGATATTTCTACTGGTGAGCGTTCTCAAATAATTGTTTATAATGATGATTACAATACTTTTGATTGGGTCATTCAGTGTTTTATGGAAGTTTGTAATCATAGCCATGAGCAAGCAGAACAATTGTCTATATTAGTGCACTTCAAAGGAAAAGCATCTGTTAAAACTGGTACGATGTCAGTTCTCAAACCAATGAAAGATGCCCTTGTAGAACGTGGATTATCAGCTGTCATTGAGACATTGGTAGAAGATTAATTTTAAATCAAAATATACTTACAAAAAAAGGTGGTTTACATAATGTTGACCACCTTTTTTTATGGCTTAGACCTAAATCTATATGTATTATTATCTTGACAAAGAAATATCATTTCCACATCCCGATGCTGTAAAACCATCTGGAATTCTAGCTATTGGTGGAGATTTGTCTATAGAAAGATTATTATTGGCCTATCATTACGGTATTTTCCCATGGTACAATGAGAATGAACCGATCATTTGGTGGTGCCCAAAACCGCGATTTGTGATATTTCCTAAAAAAGTTAAGATTGCGAAAAGTATGAATTCGTATTTCAACCGACAGAAATACCAAGTCACTTACGACCAGCATTTTCAAGACATCATTAGATATTGTCAGCATACGCCAAGACATGGGCAAGAAGGAACTTGGATTAATGAAGATATAGTCCATGCTTACACAAAATTGCACAAACAAGGATTTGCTTTATCTGTAGAAGTATGGGAAGGTGATCAATTGGTAGGTGGACTCTATGGCGTGAAATTGGGAAAAGTGTTTTTTGGGGAATCGATGTTCAGTCTTAAAAGCAATGCATCGAAGTTTGGTTTTATCACATTAGCCAAACGTCTTGCATCCGAAGGATTTTATGTTATAGATTGTCAACAGCCGAATCCTTATCTTGAAAGTTTGGGTGGTGAATTTATTACTGGATCAATTTTTCAAAATATATTAAGCAAAAACAGAGCGGAAATGTTAGGAAATGAATGACGATGTTAGGGCCTCAATTTTCCTACCTGTATTTTCAATAACTTTAATGAATGGGTCGAAATTTTCTGCAGTAGCTCCTATGGGATACATTTTTATATCTAAGTTTTTAAATTTCTTCATGATCGGTCTGATGATTTCAAAATCAACTAATCCTTCACCAATGAATTTATGACTCCATATTGCAATATCAACATCACTATGCATATGAACACCACCATTGGCATAAGATCCAAAAAGAATGACTTTTTCAGGATCAAGACCTAACAAAAAAAACTCTTGCATTAAGTCATTTAACAAAACTTCTAAAGACCTTCTAGTAAGCATGTTTTTAAATTGGTGAGTTTAATAAATTGCTTTTCGACATACTCGTTTGTTGCTAGTTTGTAAAGA
Organism: Saprospiraceae bacterium UBA7687; assembly: GCA_002482845.1. GTDB lineage: Bacteria > Bacteroidota > Bacteroidia > Chitinophagales > Saprospiraceae > OLB9. Next base: position 88,865 of record DLGT01000102.1, on the reverse strand, counting down.
CTAAACTTGAAATCAGGATACCTTCCTTCTATATTCCATCTATTGATTGTGTCTAAGAAATCAACTAAATCGGGTTCAAGTTCTAGATCAGTCTGCGAATATATAGATTGCAAATCATGAATTCTGGGTGGAATATCGTCTATATTATCATTTACCCAACTAGCCTTTATGTATTTTTCTATGGCTAAACAAAACATAAACAAGGCTTCCACATTTTTATGACCTTGTAATAATAAGACCGCAGCATCCCAACTTTCATTGCCAGACCTAAGCCAAAAATTGATATGATCTTTTTTGTTCATACTGCAAATATACGATTTAAGTTATTCTAAATACAAACTTTTTTCATTTTAATGACTTCCTATTGATAGCTTAATAAAACCTAATTGTTCACCAACTTTTTATTTAAAATTTCATAATCATTGTACCAATCTATCTGCACAATAAGATGATGCAAAGGCATCAGGTTTTGCTTTAAAAACAAATCCCATACCCAATATATAACCCATTGCATCTTTGAGTGCAACATTAGACTTGAAGCTTGGGTCCGTATTTATATCTGCGTGGACTTCGAGCTCTACTTGATGCCTATCCAAGATTGGACATAATTGATAAGCTAGTTGAACAGAGCTTGATACTTCTCTGATCATTCTTTCTTTGATCGACATTTTGGCATTTGTCTTCTCATTACAGAAATACATGAAGCCACCTTTTTTCTCCCTGAGAAATACAATAACAGTAGCGAATTCTGTTGTTTTACCTTTTACCTGAGAGTCTGACCCTATGCAAATTTTCAGTCGATGCCCTAGATTTTTTTCCTTTTGAATGACACTATCTACCATTTCTTCTATCGGTATGTGTATCTTCTGACCATTAAATTTTCGCCATTCCATAAATATTCAATATTTGCACATGCAATTTACGGTCAAAAACAAAGTATGTCAATGGTTATCAGCAAAATATACATAATATTAATGATGAATTAACATCATTTGTAGTAATCTAGATAAAACTAAGTAAAAATGGCAGGCCAACCAAGCCATCCACGACAAAAAGGTAGAAGTATTTTGATCTCTCACTTGAAGATTTTAACAAAATGATCCACGACAAAAAATAAGTTATCATCATAATCATTAAAGCAGGAAACTCAATAACAAAAGCATTTGCCAGATATATTTCAATCATAGATGTTATAAATATGAGAAAAGTACCTACCCACTTTGCATATTTAATGCCCATCTTATTTGGTAAAGTAGTAGTATTTGTCTCTTCATCAGAAAGCATATCACCTATATCAAATGCTAATGCTAACACTGAGATAAATAGCATTCTAGCCAATCCCATCAAAAGAATTTCAACCCAAGAATAGGAAGCACTCATAGCAGGAATGACAATGGTAATTATAGAAAATACAAAGCCAATTAGAAATATTTTTATCCAGGTCAATTCCCGGAAGGTCTTTGTCCGCCTTTCCAAAATCGGTACAAAATATAGCAAACATCCTAACAGTGCGAGACTTAAAGGTAGATAAACTTTTAAAGTTTGTTGGCTTAGTAAATAAATGCTTAAAATCGTTAAAATTATAGGTAATATCGCTGATCTACTTATCAACCATTTTTTCCATTCATTGATAGAAAATCTAAAAACACGATGATAGTTGTAAAGTAAAAACGTACCTACACCTACAAAACCTACATATGGCAATAAAGTAGAAATAGATAGTGCATAAAAACTAAAACCTGTCAATGCTGCAGTACAGATTGACAGGTGAATATATGGATCTAAATAATATTTTTTAATAAATGATATCAAGTATGTCTATGATTCTATTATTTTTTTCTTCATGGTTTCAAATTCTTCTTCGGTAAGAATACCGTTCTGCTTCATTTCCACCAAATCCTTTAATTTGTCGATAGCAGTGGAAGCGTCAGCGGTTTTTGCTTGAGTTTCATTTTTTTTCTGAAGCTCAGCTGCCATTTCCTTACCTTTTTCAAATTTTTCGTTGTAATAATTTTTCAATCGACCAGGATCAAAATCTAGGAAAGTACCTCCTGTTTCAAAATGTTTTTTGAATACCTCACCAAGTGCAAAAGTAGAAGCTCCTGAAAGAACAGACATGGTGATACCTCCCAAAATAGAGCCTACACCAGGTATAAATTTTACCGCTCTAGCTCCTAGTCTAGCTAGTCCTGAACCTGTCAATGCCGTGATGACAGCTTTCCCCTCTGTTTGCTTAAAATCCACTTCATAAAGTTTACACATTTGCCTGATCATGTCCAATTGGATGGCACTGACCGCAAATAAATCTGCAATCGGCACCGGTATAAAACCTGCCCCCATAGACCAAATCATGTGATTCTTTATGATAGAATTAGCGCTATCCGTTCTGTTACTAAATTTATTTTCTGACATATCTTTTATACTAATTTTACAAAATTACAAATTATATACTCTAAACTCCAAAAGGATATAGATTAGTTTCAATCATCTAATAAAAATCGATATACAAAGCCTTTCTATTGACGAATAGTCTAGATACGGAGAGAAAGTGAAAACAAGTGATTTGGTGATTTGGTCATGATTCAGTATCTTTGTGTGTATTTTTTCATTCTAATTGTATCGTCGTTGAGTATGTACCTAGATAAATTATTTCTGATTTTATTAGTTTGGTTATGCTGTGGTGATTTGATCAGCCAAAGAAGCCTTACCACAACATCAGGTCAAAAAATCGTCCTACACGATGACGGCACATGGGAAAAAGAGATCAGAACATTATCAGAAGACACTTCAGGTATGTTAGTCACTGCATTTAATCCACTAACAGCACCAAAGGTAGAAAAGTATGAAATTGATGAAAAACAAAAATTAGCCATCACTTTACTGATAGATAAAGCTAGAGCGAATGAAATAAATAATTTGGTTTCGATAGAATCCTTAAATAAACAGATTTCAGGGAAAGAATTGGAACTTTCACAAGCCAAACTCAATAAGAATAAATCAGCAATTAAAACTGTAGATACTGAAATAGATGATCTAAAATCCAAGCTTAAGGAACTAAACAGTGAATACAGTACATCTACTGCTCAAATTCAAGCAATAGAAAAGTTAAAAGAATATAATCCAAGTAGTCGAGTTGGAAAAATGAAATCCATCTCCGAAGACCTAAAAATAGATATAAGTGCTTACATTTCAGACGAGAACTTAGATCCATCATTTAAACCACAAAGTGTAAAGAATGACAAGAAAAATGTAGGTTGTAATCTTATGAAAGATGAAATGAATGGCAAATCTAGAGTCGTTCAAACTGAAAATGCATTGTTATTTGACTACACACCTGAAAAGCTAAAGACATATTTTAAAACTAATAATCTACTAAAAACAAATGCTTCAATTAGAAAAGAAGGTAAAGATTTCTTTCTACATTTACAAATAAGCATTATGTCTAAAGATGCAGCAAAAAATTATGGATTCATAGCTGAAGGAAGCCTAATGAAAATATTTTTGGTCAATGGTAGAAATATAGCTTTACATAGTGGCGTCAAATCTTCTACTCGTATAGAAAATTATACTGGTAATACCATTTACGACGTATTCTATCCAATCAATAAAGATGCCATGAATAATTTATTAAAATTCCCATTAGATACCTTGGGGATTATGTGGTCTTCCGGCTTTGAAAAATATGAAATTTATCAAGTAGATATCTTTATGAACCAACTTAATTGTCTAAAATCCATTTAATAAAAAATATAGCCTAAACACATGCTTGGATTAAAATTAGCAACAGATCCTTTTTGGGTAAATATTGCTGAAAAAAGTATAGATGAAATCCTGACTGATCATGCCTATTGTGAGCAAAAAGCCACATCTACTTGTATTTCACTAATTATACAGTTTCCTGATCGCGAAGAGTTAGTAAATGAAATAACACCTATTGTAGCTGAAGAATGGGGACATTTCAGAAAAGTGCTCAAAGAATTAAAACATAGAGGATATACATTTGGTAAAAACAGAATAGATAACTATGTCACTGAACTCATGAAATTCCAACGACAAGGAGGAAATGAACAAGATCGACTGACAGACAAACTTTTGATCTCTGCCATGATAGAAGCCCGAAGTTGTGAGCGATTTAGACTATTGTCCATACATATCAGTGATGATAAACTCAAACAATTTTACCATGAGTTTATGATATCAGAAGCAGGACACTATCGAACATTCATTGATCTTGCAAAACTCTATGCACCAGAAGAAGATGTTAAAAAAAGATGGCAAGAAATGCTCGAATTCGAAGCATTAATCATGCAAAAAAGAGAATTGAGAGGAGATAGAATTCATTAATCAGGGTGTAATATTTAACCAATTAAATAGGCTGATGGCAAATAGTTTATTATTTTTGCATCTTTTGTAATTTATTGTAATTGAAATGGAATTTTGGGAAAAGGATTTTGAATGGCTAAAAGTCAGACACATAGTAAAAAAGGCTATGAACAAAGAGACTCTGCCTGATCTTCAGACTGTTCTTTTTTTAATTGGCGTACAAGAATTAGGTAGAATACCGAAACAAAAGTTTAGTAAAGAAGAAAAAAGAGACTTGATGCATGTAGCTGTCTGCACTCTTTTAGAGAATGATGGCTTTTATACTTTTGTTGGAAGAGACCAAGATGGATGGCCACATTGGGAAGAAAAAAAATCATTTGCAGTAAAAGGAGTCAAAGAACAAGAAGACTTTTTGGTTGTGAAAGTCATAGAGTATTTTAACAAATATAATGAAGTCACATCATTTTCATTAAATTAAAACATAAAAACAGATAATATCATGGGTAAGTTTATAGTAATTTGTTCGTTTGTATTATTATTGGCTTCATGCAAAAACGGTAATGTATACACCATCAGCACTGAGCAAGGCGATATGAAAATCACCTTATTAGAATCTACACCAAAACATACTGAGAACTTTAAAAAATTGGTATCAGAAGGATTTTATAATGATCTTTTATTCCATAGAGTGATAAAAGGATTTATGATACAAGGTGGTGATCCAGATTCTAAAGGTGCAACTGCCCAGCAACCATTGGGAAGTGGTGGGCCAGGTTATACAATTCCTGCTGAAATTGGAACTCCACATTTTAAAGGTATGTTGTCTGCAGCACGGCTAGGAGGACCTTCTAATCCTGAGAAAGAGTCTTCAGGTTCTCAATTCTTTATAGTACAAGGTGGACCAGTTTCTGATGAAGAACTTACAGCTATTGAGCAAAATAAAGGTATCAAATATACACCTGCACAAAGAGAAAAGTACTTAAAAGTAGGAGGATCACCGATGTTAGATGCAGATTATACGGTCTTTGGAGAAGTAATAGAAGGACTTGATGTAATTGACAAAATTGCAAATGTAGAAACTGACCCAAGAGATAGACCTGTAAAAGATGTAAAAATGACGATCAAGTAAACATAAACAGATGACGATTTTTCGCCTAAGTCTTTTTTTCTTGTTATTTATATATGCTTGTGCAGGTCCAAAATCTGCATTCGAAGTATTACCATATCAATCTAATGCGCCCGCCAAAGTCATTTTTGTAAATAAATCTCAAAAGGCATCTTCCTATTTTTGGGATTTTGGCGATGGAAATTCTTCTACAAATGTAAACCCTGAACATAAATTCATAAAGTCAGGAAAACATACTGTAACGTTGACTGCACAGACAGACAAAAAAGTCCATAAATCTAGTCAAGAAATTCTTATTACGATCGACAATGAATGTCTAATAGAAATGACTACCAATATGGGCAGCATGACAATTCAATTGTATGACGAAACACCTTTACATCGAGACAATTTTTTAAAACTCATAGAAAGTGGGTATTATGAAGACTTATTGTTCCATAGAGTCATCAAAGGTTTTATGGTCCAAGGTGGTGATCCTGACTCAAAAAACGCACCAGAAGGCAAAAGACTCGGTCTCGGAGGCCCAGTTTACAATATCCCAGCTGAGTTTAATGATACTTTAGTCCATATTAAGGGCGTGCTTGCGGCTGCTCGACAAGGTGATGGTGTCAATCCTAAAAAAGAATCATCTGGATCTCAATTTTATATCGTACAAGGCAAACCCGTATCTGCTATACAATTAGAAAATTTTGAATTGCAGAAAGGAATCAAATACACCGACTCAGCCAAAATGATCTATCAGGAAATGGGTGGAGCTCCACAATTAGACAAGGAGTACACTGTTTTTGGACGGGTCATAGATGGATTAGATATAATAGACACTATTGCAGAGCAAGCCACCGATAACACTGATAGACCTTTAAAAGATGTCAAAATAATCAGTGTAAAGGTTATCAAGTAATAGTTAGTAGCTTGTAGTTGGTAGCTTGTAAGGTTTACAAGTAGATAGCAGATAAGTTTATTTTAGCTAAGCTTGAGTTAGTTAAAGTGTCCATTTGATAATGTTCTATTATAGTGAAGTATTAGAATAATAAAATAGTAATCATAGATATTTAAATAAGAATCATTAATAACCACATTTTATGGAAATTTTAGGGATAGACATAGGCGGAACAGGCATCAAAGCCAATATTGTGAATATTGAAACAGGAAATATAGTTGCTGAAAAATTCAAAATTAAGACTCCGATACCAGCAACGCCAGATGCTATCATTGAGTGTTTAGTACAAGTAGTAGACAATTTCAATTGGAAGGGTAAAAAAATTGGGATTGGTTTTCCAGCTGTAATTAAAAATGGTTATTCTCTAACAGCTAGTAATATAGACGAATCATTCATTAATTATCCTATCAACGAAGCCTTTAGTAATGCACTAGAATGTGATGTGATCGTGGTCAACGATGCAGATTCTGCAGGCATAGCTGAAATGACCTATGGTAAAGGTAAAGGTGTAAAAGGCTTGGTACTATTCTTAACATTGGGTACAGGTATCGGTTCAGCTTTGTTCTTTAACGGTCAATTAATAGGAAATACAGAATTTGGACACTTAAAATATAAAAAGTCTGTTTTTGAAAAATATGCTTCCAATAGCGCACGTGAATTCCATAAAATGAGCTGGAAGAAATGGTCCAAAGATTTAAATGTATACTTGAACCATCTAGATCTCCTACTTAGCCCTGATTTAATATTAATAGGTGGAGGCGTCAGCAAAAATTTTGATTTATACAAAAATTATTTGGACGTAAAAACCAAAGTTGAAACAGCATCATTACTTAATGACGCTGGAATTGTAGGTGCTGCTATGGCTGCTGTATAATTGTAGAATGATCAAAAGCTAGATCATTTACCATATAGTCTTTGCCATTCTAAGACACCACCTAGCACATTTCTGACTTTAGTGTATCCTAGTTGTGTAAGTGCATTCTTTGCATTTCCACTTCTTGCCCCTGATCTGCAGTGTATGATGACTTCTTCATTTTTATGCGGTTCAAGTTCCTCCAATGAAGTCATCAAAGTACCTAACGGTATCAACTTTGCACCAAGGTTAAATTCCTCATATTCATATGGCTCACGGACATCTATGAATAAGAAATTTTCATTTTTGTCCAATTTTGACTTTAATTCTTCGATTGTTATATCTTCCATTTTATTTCGCTTCTATTTTTTATAAAAATTTAATTGCAATCTAAAGGCTTTTGAGTAGAGACATTGATGTCTATCTTTTCTCCCATTTTGATATTACTTATTCCATCGTATGGTGGAGATTGTGAGATTATGTACCATGTTGCTTCTGGATCTGATTCTGACTTTTCTGTAATTTGGCCTAATTGAAGTTTACTAGTTTCCAATAAAAATCTAGCCTCTTCTATATCAAGACATTTTAAATTAGGAATAGTGACTTCACCGCCATCTTTTCTTGAAACAATAAATTCGAGCTGATCTCCTTTAGCTATTTGGACATCTTCTTTCCTGACATCCTTAGATATAATTAATTCGTTTTTGTACCAAACTTCCAATATGTGATTCGGTTCGCCTGGATCATAAGCGTAATCTTTTATAACACATTCTATATCTCTGTACTTGAGTTCTGTCTTTTTCTGATCAAATGCATTTCCATACAAGACAGGTAAATCGCCCACTTTGACGGTTTCAGTACCATATTTTGTAATAGTTACATAAATTTTTCTATTTTCTTTGACAAGGGATCCTGGTTTAGGATTCTGATCCGTAATGATTCCGCCATCTTTTCCTACAATAAAAATAGAATCGTTCACAACAATTTCAAAAGAAGCATCATCTGCTGCTTCCTTTGCTTCATCAATGTTTTTGCCAATATATTTAGGTAATTCTAGCTTTTGACCATGATTGGTGTAAACTTTCAACAATAGTTGTGCTAAAAAAATTATCAGAAATAATAATCCGAATATAAAAAGTAGCTGCTTTAAAAACAGCTTACTTTTTATATACTCGAAAAATCCAGGTTGACCCTGTGTATTTTGTTTGTTCATACTTTTATGCTATAATTGGCACAAAGATAAACAATTAAATCTTTACAACTCTTTTTGTTATAATCTGCTTATCATTTGTAAGTCTTAAGAAGTAAATACCACTCGTAATATTATCCAATGACAAGTAAGAAACTTCACCTGCTAATTTACCAGTAACAATGGTTCTACCTGCAAGATCCAATATTTGGTAATTATTAAATCCAATAGTCATATCTGTAAGGACTATCTGAACTAGATCTCTTGTAGGATTTGGATTTACAAACACCTCTGACGCTAAAATAAGATCTTCTGAAGAGTTTGGAAAAGATTCATCTCTTTTGATATTAAAATCTGTTAATGCGATCCAACCACCTTCTCCATCTTCTACGACAAAGCTGAACTTATCAGTACCATTACTGCCTGAAATAGCACCGTATCGCAATGCACCGCCATTGATATCCGATTGCGTAAATTTAGCACCTGCAGCAATTTCTACACCATTGAACGTTAGTGTACCTTCTAAAGGTGCAGCCACTAATGTAAACGTCAACTCACTAGCTGTATTGTTATTATCATTTGCCAAAAGCAATACATCAGTGATAGGTAATTTATTGCCTGGGTAAATTTCTAGCGTCTTATTATTCACTAAAAATGGTTGATCTAGTGCAATATTTGAACAAATTTCCAAATCAAATTCTTTCAATGAACCACCTGATCCCGGAGCTGTATCTTCTACCTTAAGTTTCCAAGTTCCATTCATAGACTCACCATTAAATGCAGACAATGGCACTTCAGGTCTCAGCACTCTACCATTATTTATTGGGCATGAAAAGAAATTAGGTGACTGATCATCTAGGCCAAGATTGATGTTCATCTGATTACATTTTTTACTCCATAATAAAGATGTCTTACCTGATGGTGCTATAAGTGAAACAACTAAGTCTACAGTACGTGCATGATCTGCCTTTATAGCTGATACATTTAAATCATTAATTGTACCATTTGCATTAATTGTCAATGGAAATTCTACTGTAGGTGTTCCTGTACCAGATACGTTAATGCTTTGTGCGCCAGATTTATATGTGTTACATGCAAGGGCTTCGGTAATAAATACACCCACTTTAGACCAATCACCGCTCCTACAATCGTTGATACCTCTGACTCTCCAATAGTATACAGTCGCTTTTTCTAATATAATGTTTGATAATAACGTAGTATCCGATACTTCAGCTGATGTAACTATACTTGCCGCGTTAAAATCTGGATTTGATGCTACTTGAATTTCATAAGACAAGGCGTCTACTTTTGATTCCCAATTGTATCGTGGTAATGCTCCAACTCCTTCTGCATTTGGTGCAGGAGTAAGTTTTGTCACATTTGAAATATCTCCACCTATTATATTAAGTGTTATCGTTCTCACAAAAGTGTCGACACCTGCTACTATAGCCCTAATATCTATATCCTGAGTGATGTTTCCCACTGTATTGTCTACATTAAAGGTCAAAGTTGCGGTTTGACCTGCATCAACTGAATTTTGTGAAAAAGTAGCAGTGGCCCCTGAAGGTAATGGTGTAATCACGTCAAAAATTACCTGACCAGTCAATCCACCATAACCAAATGTAGAAAGTTCTGCAACGGCCACTTCTGGTTGACAAGCTGTCAATTGGAATGGAGCATCTACAAAAAGTGTTGGTGTTGTTGCTAAATTTATACGAGATGGTTGAGTTCCCGTGGTTAAAAATATATTGTCAACAGCTTTGATTACAAATCTTACAAAATTTGATTCTCTATTTGGTACGTAAACAGTTTGAAGACCATCATTAGGAACATTTAATGCAACTGGGACCAAATTTACATCATCATCTCTAAGTGTGCTATTGTAAGAAACATAAATATTAACAAATTTACAATTAACTGGCGCTTTGTCAGTATTTGCTACATTCCATGTGACATCTACTTTATCACCACTTACAAATGGTGTATTTAATTTAGGATATGTCAACTCAAAAGGACCTGCCTGCTCAGTTACATTAAACTTAACTTCTTCTGAAACTACTCCACCACCAAGAACATTATTATCTCTAGCTGTAAGTCTAAATGTTAATTCTCTTGTTTTATTTGGTAAAACTTCTGCCTTTTCACTAAACTTACCTGCAACTAGATTAGATACAATAGGTAAAAACCTAGTATTACCATTTGCTGAAGGTTTGTAAGATCTGAATAAAGGTGCTGATACCGAATTTGTACCTAGCGCAACTTCTTCTCCTATATCATATTGCTCCCAAACATAAGTAAGTTGGTCCCCATCTTCATCACTTGCTGAACCTTTCAATTCAAAAGGAGTAGATATTGGAATAAATAATCCACCTTGCGGAATTGTTAACTCAGGAAAATGATTACCAGTCGCAACCTTATCTGCACAAGCATATGCATTACCACCTTGTGTAGTTTTAGATGTCATTTGGACAAGTGAACCTACGTGAAAATAATCATCATTATCACCAGCCACATTGTCTGAACCACATGCTCCAGCATATGACATTACTGTAGTGCCACTTCCAGGCTCAAAAGCAACTCCTGGTGCACGCTGTGAAGCATAAGCTTCACAAATATTCCATGTATGAGATGCATCAAACTGATGACCTACTTCATGTGCCATAACTCTAGTCACGATGTTATTCAATGATTCATTATTGTGACATGTTACACCAGCTCCTTTATTGTTTTGACATGCTGATCCACCTTGTGCTACACCACCTATATCATCACAAGTAGCAAGTACGTGTCCCACATCGTAAGAAGATGCAGAAATAATAGAGTTCAATATACTAGTGTTCTGTGGTAAAATGGTGAATCCTTTATTTGGTTCATCGTATCTGTCTGTAGCAGGGTCTGTAAATATAAGTTTATCATTATCGTCAATAAGCACAAATCTCATTGCCATATCCTTTTCATACATAAGATTCATACGATTTAACATGGTGTTCATATCAGCAAGACAAGCTACTTTCGTACCTCTTTTGGCGCCCCATGAACCTGTACAAGCCATAGCCACTTTGTAAACTCTCATTTCCACTTCACCAGCAGATCTAAGATTTGGCATAAATTGACCTTTCGATGGACGACCTTCATCGGTCACACCACACATATCTACACCTTTGTAAAGTTCTGGTTGATCGTCTTTTACATCATAAACGATATAATCATCCAAATTTTTATTGGAGTAAGGATCAATGTACTTTTCACCATCTACATCGTGAATGGCAGCATGAAATCCATTAGGTGATACTGAAAATCTAATCTGAGTAGATTTATTAGTGACTTGGTATGCCTTATAAGTTTTGATCATCGGATACCTTGCAGATATTCCAGACTGCATTACAGGGGATTCAAAAACCTTAAATTTTTCCAACTTACCATTCGCCATTGGAATTTCTAATACCAATTCTTTTACTTTTCTATTCGCATCTGTTTCCATAGGCGCAGATTTAAGATAAGACTTTAGACCTTCCATGTCCAATGAAAATGCCTTATATTTGGTAGGTACTATACTCCTTTCTTCTCCTGATCTTACTTGGATTTTAGATTCATCCGTTTTTTTCCAAAACGATTGAGCGTTTGACGCACTATATACAATAACTAAGATTGTAAGTATAAAAAAATTCTTTATCATTTTATTTAAGGTAATGGTTTGAAGATGTAAAATTAATAAATATCTAAGAGATACCAATGAAATTTGTATAATTGTGTATCGTAAACGACATAATTTAAGAGATGTTAGAAATTTAATTGCTTTTAACAAATTTGAAATGAACTTATCATAAATCTCTATTAAATATTATAAATTTGATATTACAATACTTTATGAAATATGGTAAATAGATTAGAATATCATATTGTTTTAGAGTTACAACAGAAATAACTACTAATTATATCCCAAATCTTCATTTATTTTTAATATTTCCCCATTTTTCTATAATATATCAAATGCCAACCAGCAGAAAGCTTTGCAAACCTCCTCTCCATGGAATATTGACCTGACTTATCTGCAATATATTCAATAATTATATTGCCTGGGCCATTCTCAAATTGTCTAACAAAAGTTTTATTCCCATCATCAAAAGGCCTATGTAACTTCCAATTATCTTGGGTCCATCTAAAGTCATCAGGCACGACGTCTGTACTGTCCTCCTGTGGTCTAGTCCCTTCTAAAGGAAATGTAATGTGTTCCATCTGAAAAATACTATCACTACTGAAAGTATTGTAAAAAGTAACAAACTCTTCGTTTTCGAATGGAGGTATGGCTGTTTCTGTTTCTATGGGTTCTGAATCACCTTTCGATTTACATGAATTCATTGAAAACGACAGTACTAGAACGAACAAACCGACTATTGAAAATTTATTGTTGAATAGCATATACAAGAATTAAATCATTTATTGTGTGGCAAAATAAAGTATATTTTTCGAGAAAATCATCCTTTTTAACAATTCCTTCAAAAACAAAACCATTCGCATTGTACTCAAATGGCAAAATAAAAATGTGTTTTTTAAAATCTAACTCCTTTTTTCCATAAGCTTTATACATAGATTCTTTGGCACCCCATATGGTATGCATGCATTCGATGTGGCTTATATCTGTAATGTTAATAACTTCATCTTCTGAAATAAACTTTGGCGCAATTCTTTCTATTTTAGCAACAATCCGTTGAATATCAATACCCACCACACTCGTAGAAGCTATAACTGCTGTATAATCAGCAGAATGGCTGATAGAAATGTAATGATCAGAATTTTCCAAATATGGCTTTCCAAATGCGTCTTTTAAACAAGCTCCCCGTATCTCTCTTTCTGATAAAAGGTGTAATAAATATCTAGATGAAAACCATTCTTTTCGTTTTCGAATGCCTAAATAATCCAGCTCGTTTTGTTCTATATCGGTAACGTGCAATTGATTATGAAAGAAAGCATCATCTTCTTCCACATTCCAAACCCCAAGTTTCCCAACCGTAATAAGATCCGATGTATAAATTAACGGCATTAAAAAAATTAAAAGCCTTGACAAATATATTAATTAAGTCAAAATTATTTCTTTTGACTGCTATCTAGAACACATATTGGATTCTGATTGTTTGAAAAGCAAATAAATATAAACCATATTTTAGGTCGAACTTTCCATATCAAGCACTTAGTTACCTTATCAGGACACATTTCATCCATTTATTGTCTAGCAGATAAAATAGATACACCATATTTCTTTTCTGCTGCAGGTGACGGATGGATAGTCCAATGGGAAAAAGATAATAGAAAAACCGACGGACTATTATTAGCAAAAGTAGAAGGAAAAGTATTTTCTATCATTTATATAAAGGAACATCATTTATTGGTGGTAGGTGATTTTGAAGGACACATCTATTGGCTTGATACAGAGACAAATATCATTTTAAAACGTGTTGCTTTTCATAAAGGAAGTATTTTCGGCTTTTGTCAGGTCAGTTCCGACCATATTTACTCAATAAGTGGCGATGGTTATTTGTGTAAATGGGATGTACAAACTTATCAACCAATAGAATCTTTAAAAATATCTAATCAAGGCCTTCGTTCCATTATATATGACGATAAAAACTATACCATATATATAGGATCTAGTGACAATACCATCTATCAAATAAATGAAAAAGACTTAAAAGTAGAAAAAAACATAGTACTTGCACATCAAAATTCCGTTTTCAGCCTTGCAATGCTGCCAAATGAAACCCTTCTTTCGGGTGGTAGAGATGCGCATCTCAAAGCTTGGTCTGTCCCCAATATGGATGTAGAACAAGATTTTGCGGCACATATGTTTACCATCAATAGTATCGTACACATACCCGAATTATCTCTATTTGCCACAGCATCTAGAGATAAATGTATCAGAATATGGGATGACACAAGTTTTGAATTGTACAAATCTATTGATGTTCAAAAGGATGGACATATCAATTCTGTCAATAGCCTACTATGGTTACATACCGAGTCTACGCTAGTAAGCGCAAGTGACGATAGGACTATCCGAATATGGAAAATTGAAAAGACAAACCTATAAAAACGCTTCTTACTGTAATTATTGCTGAGACTTCAGATACATTCTGAAACCATTGCCGTGAATGTTTTCTATCTCTATGTTGGTATCTTTTGCCAAATATTTACGGATTTTGGTGATAAATACATCCATACTTCTAGCCGTAAAATAATTATCATCTTCCCATATCTTGGTTAGTGCTTCTGATCTTTGCAATACGTCATTAATTCTAAAACAGAACAATCTCAACAATTGTGCTTCTTTGGGAGATAATTTTTCAGTACTACCATCAACTTTGTATGTCAAAATACGAAGGGCATAGTCAAAATGGTAATCACCTATAATAAAGTCACGTTGATCTTCGAGATTTTCTTCAGGTTTTGATGACCTTCGGAGGACAGCTTTCACCCTAAAAAGAAGTTCTTCAGAATTAAAAGGTTTTGTAATGTAATCATCTGCACCCAATTTAAATCCTTCCAAAACATCTTCTTTTAATGTTTTGGCAGTTAAAAATATGATTGGAATCACTTTATTTATACCTCTAATTTCTTTAGCCATCGTGAAGCCATCTTTTTTGGGCATCATGACATCGGTGATCGTAAGGTCGAATGTACCTCTTTTGAACGCTTCAAAACCAGCTTCTCCATCTGTAGCCAAGGTGACATCATAATCATTCATCTCTAAGTACGAACGAAGTACATCACCAAAATTCTGGTCATCTTCTACTAATAATATTCTATTTCCCATTTCTTTTTGATTTTTTCTATTTAACTAATAACTGAATAATGACATTTTTTATTTTACATTTTTTTGTAAGGCAAAAATACGGAAAACGTACTTCCCTTACCCAATTCACTTTTTACATTGATCTTACCATGGTGCGCATCTACCATAGCTTTGACATAACTAAGACCCAATCCAAATCCTTTTACATCATGTATATTGCCCGTGTGGACTCGATAAAATTTTTCAAAAATCAATTTTAAAGAATCTTTGTTCATCCCGATGCCATTGTCTTCGATAGAAAACTCTACACCATCTTTTACATTTCTTGAGCTAATGACAATATTAGGTGATTCGGGAGTATATTTCTCAGCATTGTCTAATAGATTATTGATAATACTCGAAATATGGGTCACATCACCTTGTATGACGGGATTTTTTGCGTCAAGGTTGGTTATGATGGTGCCTCCTTTTGCTTGTATTTTTAATTCTGCATTGACTATAGCATTCTCTATCAGTTCGTGGATGTTACATTGGACGAGTTTTAACTCTACGTTTTCCTTTTCGATTTGTGCCATTTGGAGTACTTTCTCTACCTGACCGAGCATCCTAGCATTCTCTTGTTTAATGATATTTATAAATCTGGAGACTTTATCTTGATTGGCCAAAATAGATGGACTCAAGATCGAGTCTGAAGCAAGAGAGATGGTTGCAATCGGTGTTTTAAACTCGTGAGTCATATTATTGATAAAATCTGTTTTCATTTCTGATACCTTTTTCTGTCTGAAGATGACATAAATCGTGTATGAAAAACAGAAGAGAATCATTGCTGTAAATACTATAGAACTTATCAAAATAGGAATCACAGATGCCCACAGAAAACGAGTTTTCCCTGGGAAAAATAAGTTTAAATGTCCAGGTTCGGCGCTTTCGTCGGCAAAAAGCGAGATTTTGTATTCCGCCTTATAGAGTGGATTCATTGCTGCTATATTGCTTGAACGAGTAGTATCACCTATGGTCGCTGTGTAATTGCCATTTTCAATAAAATAGGCCTTTTCCTTATTTGAATACACTCCATATTCATACTTAAGGTCAATATTTTGAGCTAGAAGTTCTTTCTTGAGATATTTTGCAAGCTTATCTTTGTCTATGTTTTCTAGCAGATCTACCGGATTGAGAATAGAAGAACGGTATTCAAAATCCTTAATTCTCTGATATGAATTGATACTCCTACTATTGGCAATATCCTCAGATATGATCTTTTCTATGGTTGTCTTCGAATCAAAAAGTGACTTGTTGGTATAATAATTTTTTTCAGCTTCATTTTCTGCATCATTCTGAAGTCTTTTTTTTA
Source organism: Saprospiraceae bacterium UBA7687 (assembly GCA_002482845.1). Taxonomy (GTDB): domain Bacteria; phylum Bacteroidota; class Bacteroidia; order Chitinophagales; family Saprospiraceae; genus OLB9. The sequence continues at coordinate 72,296 of DLGT01000102.1, read as the reverse complement.
CATTACTCAAGGCTATTTGGACCTTGTCATTAAAGTTTTTCTCATCGAGATTGACAGCTCTTTGTATCCACATGAATTGAATAACACCAACGCCTATCAGGGATAAGGTCATAAAAATGATGATGGTCCAAATGGCTTTTTTACTCATGGTGACAAATATATTCAATACTTTGATGATACAAAGGTATTTAACAACAAATTAACGCAAGTGTTATTTAATTATAAATACGATTAATTATAACAAATAAGATTTACTTTCGTATTTTGAAATGTGGCTAGAATGCAAAATAACACCAATTTATTTCATATATTTACAGAAATGGAAATTTTTGAAAATTATGATCCAAGTTTTTCTTTAATGATAGCTTTAAAAAGGCGACTTTTGCAGTTTATTTGATCAGAACATAAAACATTTGAAAGTTTATTCGACATTTTTGGGTCTAAGTTGTTTGGTATTAATTGCCATTATATCCTTGTATTCTTGTGCGAGTACTGGCTCGCCTACAGGTGGCAAGAAGGATGAAATACCACCAAAATTAGACTCTCTCCGATCTACCAAAAACAAACAAACGAACTTAAACCTACGGCTTTTTGAATTTCATTTTGATGAGTTTGTAGAAGTGAAAGATGCTATTAAACAAGTGCTCGTGTCTCCGCCACTTACTTACATTCCACAGGTAAAACATAAAGGCAAAAAGGTCACTTTTGAGTTTGACAAAAAAGAAGTCCTGAGAGAGAATGCCACCTACACCATCAATTTTGGAGAATCAATTGTCGATTTTCATGAGAGTAATAAGCTTTCTAACTTCACTTTTGTGTTTTCTACAGGAGATGTTTTAGATAGTTTGAGTCTGAAAGGGAATATCATCAATGCGCTCACTAGAGAGCCCGAACAAGACATGGTCGTATTTCTGTATGATAATATTGAAGATTCTATCGTAGCAAAAGAAAAACCATTTTATTTTGCTAGAACAAATAAAACGGGTGAATTTTCATTCCAAAATATAAAAAGTGACACTTTCAGATTATTTGCCATGAAGGATGAAAATCTGAATTACAAGTATGATCTTCCAACTGAAAAAATCGCTTTTCTTGATTCTTTGATATTCTTGGAGGACACCATTGTAAAATCTTACAAACTGGTCTCATCAATCCCTACGCCAAAAACCAAACTTGTCTCATCAAATAGTAAGGTTTACGGAAGAATCAATCTTTTATTTAATACCAATCCAAAAGAAATCACTTATCAAATATCTGATAATGAACTCATTACCTACAATGAGATAGTGAACGATTCTATAAATATTTATTATAATACAGACATCGATTCGTTTTTTGTGTACGTCCTAGATGATACTCTAAAAGTCAAACCTAGAGGTAAAACAGATTTCTTAAAAAAATCAAAATTCAAAAGAGAGATCGCCAATAATTCGACACAGATGCTGTCAGGTGATTCGCTGATGATAGGTTTTAACTTTCCAATTGACTCATTTGATGTAGAAAAAATAGAAATAGCAGATACTATAGGTCTACTTGAAAATGTTGACATTCAACTCTCTGAGAGCAGAAAAAATCTAATCATCAAGTATAATTGGCTACCTGGCGAGAAGTACTTTGTCTCCATTGATAGCAATGTTATTCGCAATATATATGGTATGGTCAATGATTCATTTGGACTGACATTCTCCATCCTGACACCGACGCAGACTAGTACTATTTTGGGAAGTATTGTAGACTTGGACTCTACTAACACCTATATTATTAAGGTATTAAGAGAGAAAAAACTAATATACGAGATAGTAGTAAATAATGTTTCTGAGACAAAGATTAATCTAAAAGGTTTAGTACCTGATAAATATAATTTTGAAATTATAGAAGATGTTAATAAAAATGGGAAATGGGATCCAGGAAATTATTGGCAAAAAACACAACCAGAAAATATCAAAACCATAAAAGGGGATAAACTCCGTGAAAACTGGGAAAGCGAAGTTACCATTTCTTGGAAAACGGGTGCTGCAGTAGGTAGTGAACCAAATAAAGATGAATCTAGTTTAAAAAATAGTATTGAACAGAAGTTAAAATAAAAGATGGTATTCAGCGCTGAAAATTTAGTAAAATTTTATGGACAACGACAGGTAGTCAAATCTGTATCGATCCATGTAGATCAAGGTGAAATAGTAGGATTGCTAGGACCTAATGGTGCCGGCAAGACGACAACATTCTACATGATGGTAGGATTTATACAGCCTACAAGTGGCAAAGTCATACTAGATGGACAAGAAGTCACCTCTGATGCTATGTATAGAAGAGCTCAGAAAGGTATCGGATATCTTCCTCAAGAACCAAGCGTATTTAGAAAACTATCTGTCGAAGACAACATCATGGCAGTACTAGAAATGATCGGTTTAAGCAAAGAAGAACGTCATGAAAAACTTGAGTCACTCATCAGCGAATTCAGACTAGACAAGGTGCGCAAAAACATAGGTGATTCGCTTTCCGGTGGCGAAAGAAGAAGAACAGAAATAGCAAGATCACTAGCTTCAAATCCTAAATTTATTTTGCTCGATGAACCATTCGCAGGCATCGACCCTATCGCTGTAGAAGATATACAATATATCGTAGCAAAACTTAAGACTAAAAATATTGGCATACTGATCACTGACCATAATGTACAAGAGACTCTTTCTATTACGGACCGAGCGTACTTGATGTTTGAAGGTAATATTCTGAAAGCAGGCACAGCAGAAGAGCTTGCAGCAGATGAAGTAGTAAGAAGAGTGTATCTAGGTAAAAACTTTGAATTGAAAAAGAAAAATCCAGAACTCCATGATCCAAGTTAAATTGATATTTGTGATCGGAATATTAGCTCTAATTTATATGAATTCAGGATGTAGTGCGGATAGCAAACAACTGACAGCAGCTGAGAAATATACATTAGATACATTATATAACAATACACTCAATGAATGGCGTAATACGGTAGACTCTCTGTGTGTTGCAAATAAAGATACCATATACCAGCGAGCAGTGGACTCATTGAAAACTGAAAGAATGGCAGAGATAGAAATTTATTTTATGAAATGAGCATGAAAAAAATGAAACATCTTTTCACCGTAGTTACCTTATTTTTATTGATTTCATGTCAAGATGAGACTGATAATCTCACAATTAAAAACATCAAAATTAAAGAAGCACTCGACAAAAGAAAAGAAGAATACAAACAACAAATACTCTCAAGATGTACCACTGAGGCTATCCTAAAAGCAGAAGAATATGTAGATTCGTTGATATCCGAAGAAATTTCTTTCAGACTTTCTGATTCCATTATTTTTCCTGACAAACCTTTAAAGCCCTTTTCTCCAGGTAAAATCAGCATATCAGACACAATCAGGGCTAGACCAATAATTAAGTAAGGTTAAGATTAAGATTCAATAATAATCCACAATTAAAAGCGAGACGCTTTTACTAACCCAAGCTTAGCGAAGACGCTAAGCTTATCGGACAAAAACCTTAATCAATTCAACATTAAACAATTAAACCTTAAACAATAGGTCAATAATCATAGGTAATTTGTCCAATATTGATTCGGAATCCTGCGCCAAGATAATGCTGATCTTTAGCTACTCCTTCTACGGCAGTTTGACGCCACATTGCTTGAACGTCAAAGAAATAATTATGGAAAAACTCATAACTGGCATCAAAATTTATAGCCATAATGTCTGTTTTTAAACCTTGACCTATCACATTTCCATATTCAAGTTGTCTATTTTCGAGTGGTAACAATATATTCCCTCCCCAATTTTCACCAGGTCTGTCATCCCCATAAGTTGTAAATAATGCTTTGGCAGTAAGGTAAATTCTGTTGTGTGGTTTGAAGCGTGCTATAAGAATAGTTTCTCTAAAATTGGCACCTAATGGGTGTGCCAAAGGCTGATTTGAATGAGCATAATTGGCTATAGAATAGTCTCCTAAAGTAGGCAAAGTGTCTCGATGAGAGTAAGTGTAAGGGCGAACAACATTATGCTCTAACTGAAGGTCAAGATGATCAATTCCAAAAGCATTTATATATTTAATACCTAGCTGACCGCCAAATTTATTTGCCCACCAACCCGTTTGTTTTCTGACTTCAGATAGTTTGAATTCATCTAAGATAAGTTGTCCATAGAGAGAAATACCCTTGATGGGATTTATTTTGATGTTAAGACCTAACATGACATTGTCTGGACTATCCAAAAAATGTTCTACAGCTCTATACAAAATAACAGGATTCAGATATTGAAATTCAAAGTGATTTTCTCTTGCAAAAATAACAGTCTCGAATAATCCTATTTCAAATTTTGCATTTGGTTTAAAAGCCAAATAATGTGTGGCTGCATATTTTTTAGGCAATACGTTATCACCAGGATTTCTCAATGTAGAAGTTGGAGCTAACTCAGCAAAAATATTTTGGTATTGAAATTTCCAAATTCTTGTATTGAACTTCAAATATAGATAATTGTGGCTATAATCTGAAAGCAGCAAAGACCTAATCCCATTTCCGATAAAATGACTGCCATGACCAAATTCAATATTAATACTTTTCACAGGATTAAATCCTACATAAGCACGTGCATTAAAAAAATCGTAACCATTTAGATTTCCAATGATAGATGAACTGTAACTTTTCCAGAATCCTTGTCCTGGTAAGGTACCAAATTTCTGAATTCTATCATCTACAAAGCTAAGATAACTCCTCTGATTTTCCAAAAGCTGGGTATAAACATACACTTTTTCGTCAATATATGCTCTCAACTCAATACCACGCGTATTTTGAAATACTGTATTTGCATTATTTTTTTCATTTAAGTAAGTAAGTTGCATTACTGGATTAATATACATCTTGAAAGATGGCGTTTCCAATTGAATAAAATTAGCTGGCGTTTTGTAAAAATACTTTAGAAATGGTTTCCTTTCAAAATCTTTTTTTGACAGTTTGAGAAATGCATCATCGTCAATATCACTTTGTCCTGGCCTGAATATGTCATTTTGAATACTATCATTAGATATCTGTTCGTAAGATGGCAAAAATTCATAATTATCGGCCATAAAATGTTCAAGATCATATTTGTCCTTTTGAGTCATATTTAGATCGGACAAGGATCTTCTAAAAAATATCATGGTTTCTTTACGATCATAATTATTGATACTATTTACAAGCGTTGTGTCACTTTTTCTTAGTATTTCAAATCTGTCATAAGTATGCTGAATTTGATCATTTCTCAAGATATTAGGTGATTGCGCAACAGAAGTTTTCACCACAAAAGTGATTAGTAATGTAAACAATAAAAACCGAAATAACTTCATAATTTCTAGGTATATTTTGATAAAGCTATAAGCCGTTAAATAAATATATTCTGATAATAGATGCTAATATTACCATGCTAAATTTGAATATCGACGACATTTTAACGATGTGATATTCAGGCAATAAAGCATCAAACGGAGCAAAATTAGTCAAATTATAGGTTTCGTTGTCTAAACATAGCGGTTAATGTTATTTTATCTTTAATTTGTAGAATATTGAAAAAAATTTGAGCTATAGAAAATACTTTTTGCTACCTTAGCCTTTTAGAATGTATGTGACATATTTTGAAACAAATAAACTTTAGTTTTTGAAGAAGGTAAAATTCCTTTTCCATAGTTTAAAAAACTTTCAGGAAATGGGTACAGTAGTCAGGAGTGGTAGTGCAATGTGTCGCAAAATGACCCAGTTTATTACAAAAGAAGAGACTGTCATCGTAGAACTTGGCGCTGGAGACGGCGTGATTACTAGCTATATTCTGAAAGCTATGGCAGATGATGCGAAGTTATTCGTATTTGAGATTAATCCAGAACTTTGTGAGATCATATCTCGCATAGATGACCCTAGAATGATCCTAATTAATGATGGCGCCCAAAATATGGACCGTCACCTACATAAACACGGAATTTCCCAAGTAGATAGTATTATCTCAGCTATCCCATTTTTGGTCTTGCCAAAAGACTTAACACAGGAAATACTGTTGATATGCAGAAAAAACATCAAAAAAGGCGGAACATTCATACAAATGCATTATGCTAATGGAATTAAAAAGATGTACGAAGGTATTTTTGGAAATGTAGAGACCTACTTTGTGCCGATGAATATTCCTCCAGGCTATGTATTTAGATGTGTGAAAGAATGAATTTCTTGAACTATTTTAAGATTGTAGTAATAAATTTGAATATTATAATTGTGCTTTCAATAAAGTTTGATATCGTTCCTACATGAATGAAGCACCGCTGCTTCAACATTTATATATAAGAAGAAGTCAAACATAACACTTTGACTTCCTTAGTTTTAAAATAAAAAATGATATGCCTATAAGCCGGATTCTGTATGATGCCGAAGCACCATCTCTATCATTTATCTAAGCTGCCTACCCCTCCGAATATGTCTTGCGACAACAAAACCGAGTAAATTTTGTCCCACAAGGGGAATACGGATGTACATGGCATTTCAACCCACAAGGTTTATCCTGATGACACATTGCTGCAACACCACGAGAGCTCTTACCTCTCATTTTCACCCTTACTCAAGCCCGAGAGCTTTAGCGGTTATTTTCTGTGACACTATGCTGTACCATACCTAAGCATGGCCCCACCCGTTAGGTGGTGTGGTACTCTACGTTGTCCGGACTTTCCTCTTTCAGCTTCCTGAAAGCGATAGAGCGGCATATCAAGCCACAAAAGTACGTTTTTCAAATCGTATACAAGCACTCTTCATCATAAAACCAGTTTACAACACTTTAAAAATCAGATACATTAAATTAATTCATAATATTTATACGCTTACTAATCATAAAAGTATTACCTTCGCTCCATCAATTATTTTTTAAAATCTGGATCTTTATGACTAGGATTGTCATAGCTGCATTGCTTATCTTTTCGACATTGTTGCTCTACCTCAGCAATAAATCTTCTAACCATGCACCTATTTTGGATAAATTTGAGTCATTTATTCAAGCTTCTTTAAGTCGGGATTCTGCAATTATTACAGACTATTTATCAAGTGATAATGACAGAAAAATATTAGAAAAATTAAATGATTCTCCATTTTTTATAGAAATCTTCATCAATGATTCTATTACCTATTGGACAGATCATACCATCATCAATGAAACAAACAAAAACAGTTATGCTTTACTACAAAGAGTAGGTGATTCTCTCAATTATGCTGATATCAGATTACAAATAATAGATGATCAACAAAATGTTCCATCGACGTTATTGAAAGATGCAGGTTTATCCCAAACACTATCAGCGACAACATTAAGGTTGCCCGATAATCATATCACCATCAATGAACTTGAAATAAATTTGACCGTAAACGATGGTCATAAAAGTCCATTTGCAAAGGGATTCGCATGGTTAATGTTATTTGCTGCCTTAGTAGTTTTTACAACTTCGAGATTACAAAAAATAAAAGTTAGCCAAGCTCCTATCCATAAAAAGGCACTTACATCTATCTCTACTTTAGTTGTTCTATGCTTATGCAAAATAGCACATCTCTTGCCTCAATTTAAAGGTCTTTTTCTGGGATTTTCTGGTTTCAAAATATTAAATAACCAATCACTCATTTGTACAAATTTATGTGATTTGATCTTGAATATGTGGATATTTGGATCATTTATTTACTTACTAAATATACTTTTAGAAGGAAATCATTTCTCCAAAAAATACCATAATTTACTAGCTTTTTTGACAGGTTTTGTGACACTTTTTTCCTTTGGGGTAAGTGTGTATCTGATAGAAGGATTTGTCCTCAGCAGTGCGGTTAATCTCGAAATAGAGTCATTACTACAATTCAATACCACTAGTTTTATATTGATCATTTGTTTTAGCGTATTGATGTTATTGATTTTCCAATGGACACATTTAATGTACGAGTTAGTCCAAAAATCAGAACAAACACAGGTATACAAATATGGCACCTTACTTTTGGGTTGGGTTGCGGGACTTGGCTTACTTATGAGTTTAGGGTGGCTCAATGTTCCAATATGGATATTTGTAATTTTCGTTGTAGCTTATTCGCTAATTCTTGATGCATATGTGGAAAACAAAGCACAGAAGATTACCTATCTAATATGGTGGTTAATTATGTTTTCTGGTTTTTTGGCCATTAATCTATTTTATTTCGGACTAAAAAAAGACATCAGAGACCGGACGGAATTTATTGATAAATATTATACCCAACCAGATCCTGTAATAGTGAAATCGCTCGTTGCCATGCAAGATTCACTAATCATCAGTGGTATTTTTGAAAAATTATCGTCTTTGGATATGCCGTCCAAACTTGATATTCAAGATCTAGACCAATATATATTTAATGACAAAGAAAATATTTCTGATACCCTTCAAAGATCTTTAGAACTATTTGATCAGAAAGGAAATACGCTTTTCAACAATCATTTTGCAAATTTTCATAAGACCAATCAGTCTTTCCAAAATGCACGACAAGTTGCAACAAAAGTATACCACAATCCATTTGAAGATAAGTATATTTTTAGGTTTACAATTGCGAAAACTATATATTCCAATAGCAATTGGTATTTATTCATCAGTCACCAAAACATCCAAAATAATAAAAACAAATTTCTAGCAGATATCAGGGCTAAATACAGTTTTGTCACTTTCAGCAAAAATAAATTAATCGAAAAAAATGAAGGCAACCAATCAATGCCTGACATCAATCTAATCAGCGGGCTCGATACTACGCAGATTAAATCAGGATATTCATTTGTCGTATCGAATCCATCATCACAATATAAAATAGTATCTTTCAAAAAAGTATCTGGACTTATCAAACCAATATCTTTGTTCAGTTTTATATTTACCTTAAGTGGTTTGATTCTGCTTACATTATCGCTTATAAATACAAAATTTGATTTCCTTCCGGACAATATTTCGCTGAGATTTGGATCTAGATCTTCCCTCAAAACAAAAATACAATTAGCCATTATTCTATTGATCTTGGTGACATTTCTGATTATTGGTGCCATCACAGGTTATTATTTTAAAAATCTAATAGAAGCAAATCAGCTCAACAAAAACAGAGAAGAAACTACAAGTATCGTCCAGAATATAGATTCAGATATTCAGAATATGGCAGACGATGAAAGCGCATTAACCATGCTAAATACCAAACTAAAAGAATATTCATTTGTACACAATAAGGAACTAAGTTTGTATGATGGTCAAGGAAAACTAATAGGATCTTCTTTAAATGGCACCAACCGAATAAGACTCCCATTCGGTATTTGGGATAATATTTACCATAAAAATGAAAACCCAAAATTACCTCATAAATATATCAAGTCAGATGCAGATTATGTTCCAGTATACTTAAATCAAGTAGAACCTTTGGCATACATAGGTATAACTCATAAATCATTTAATAACTCGTCAAAAAGTATTTTAGATTTCTTGAGTACCATACTAAATGCTTATATATTTTTGTTTTTAATAGCAGGTGCCATTGCTATTACTATTGCAAATTCCATCACTCAGCCACTTAGTATTTTGGCTGAAAAGCTTAAAAAATTTAAACTTGGAAAGACCAACGAACTTCTTGAATGGAAATCCAATGATGAGATAGGAACACTTATTTATGACTACAATAATCTAACACATGAACTAGAAAGAAGTGCAGGAATTATTGCCAAAACTGAAAGAGATATGGCTTGGCGTGAGATGGCAAAACAGGTCGCGCATGAGATCAAAAATCCACTGACACCAATGAAGCTCAGCATTCAATATCTAGATAGAACTGCCAAAGACAACCCAGATAGAGCACAAGAACTCATACCTAGAATATCATCTACGCTGATAGAACAAATAGACAATCTGACACAGATAGCGAATGAATTTTCCAATTTCGCTACGATGCCACAAGCAAGTAATGAAAAAGTGATTCTAAATGAAATTGTTGAAGCCATACACGACCTATTCAGAAAACGTGACGATATGGATATCAATATGATCGAGCCCATAGATGATCTCTATGTATTTGCAGATAAAAACCATCTGGTAAGAATCCTTAATAACCTACTAAAAAATGCCATTCAAGCCATACCTGAAACCCGTCGTGGCAAAATAGAAATAGAACTAAAAAGACAAGGAAATGATGCACTTATTCGTATTACAGATAATGGTACTGGCATCCCTGACCATATGAAAGACAAGGTTTTTACACCAAATTTCACAACAAAAAGTTCGGGAACGGGACTAGGTCTTGCTATCTCTGCAAATATGATTGAATCTTTTAATGGACGTATCTATTTCGAGACAAGAGTAGGATCAGGAACAGATTTTTTTGTGTCTATTCCATTGATGAGATTGGATGACTATTTTGGAGATGAAAATAGAGTTTCTCTAGATTAAAATTAAAGACCTTCATCTTTTTACTGTACCAAGAATGTGCCTATCAGCTCTGTAAATGACATCTGAAATGTCAGCTTCATTTTCCACAACAAAATGTTCATTTACTAAAAAATATTCCACTTGATAGAATACCTCTGCCACTGATATCAATTGCATACATTTATTATCTCCTTTGCATGGCGGATGACTAAATTCATGAACACAAGGACTACAATACACTTTCTTGTATATCGTTTTAATTTTGGATGATTGTAAGCTGTAGTGATCTGGGGCACAAGGTCCAAAAAGACAGATGACCGGGGTCTTACAACTAAAAGCCATATGCATCGGCCCAGTATCATTGCTAATCATCAAAGTGGCATTTTGTATCATTATTAGAAGCTGTTCCATAGAAGTTTCTCCAGCCAAGCATCTTACGTTTTCTAGATTCAAACTACTGGCAATCTGATTAGTATAAGTGGTTTCAACTTTTGAACCAATGAGATAAATAGGTAAGTTTGGATGTTGATCCGATATTTGTTTAATAAGTAAAATAAAACTCAGCGCTGGCCATCTACGTTCTACCCTGAGATCTGATGCATTCGGATTTATTAAGATATAAGGAAGGCTGACATCTACTGGAAGTTGTGTATCCAAGTTAGATGAAACAGATTCGCCCAAATCAATCAATGGAATATTAGCAGTATCAATTCCAAACAAAGCAGCAAACTGTAAATATATTTTTGATATCGGCGTTTGCACATTAAAAAACATCATATGAGTATATATTCCAAGTCGATATTCACTTCCTCTTAAGTAATAACCAAATCGATTATTTGCTAAGGACAAAGCAGTAAAAACAGTACTAAAATTAGAATAAATCTCAAGATCAATATACACTTGTGGTCTTAATTTAAGTAAGCACCACCACGTTTTAAATACTGAAAATATAAGTTTAAAAAATGAATGTTCATTAATAAAGTAACATTCATCTAAAACATCAATTTTATCAAGTAATGCTTTATTTGAACTACTACTTACAAACACTATTTTTGCATTTGGATACTTAGACCTAAGTGCCAAAATCAATGATGTACTTTGGATAATACTACCCAAACCCTTGAATTTACAGACAACAATTCTTTCAAAATCTTTATCCAAAGAATGGTCGAGTCTAAGCAACTGACCTACAATTCTGACCAAGATATTTAGTAAAATTGCAAATGGCTTTACCAATATCTTGTCAATAAATATTTGTGTTTGAATTTTCATATGCTAGCTACTTCCGTACATTTGACAACCTTGAATCACTGAAGAACTCAATATTACATCCTACATTATCTGGCAATCCTTCTAAAACTAGAACATAACAACCTTCACGATACCACAAATAATGATTGGTCAGTCGCAACATATAAGAGTTTGATCCACTTTTAGTTAGAAAAGTAAATGAACCAATTTTACTCCAATCTTCTTTTCCTTCATGTACCTTTATTTGCATTTCGTTTATGTCATGATCAAAAGTAATTTTGGCATAAACACTATTTTCGGCACGAACATTATCAGGAATATCCACCTTATAAAAATTGTACTGTGAATGAAATATCGCCTTAGAATTGCCAATTGGCTTTAAATAATCGCTTTGTCCTACATCGTAATAGTTATTAACCAACCAAGCAGCATTTTTATAATCTATCTCCAATGGAAGCGTATATGAAGTATCTTGTGTATATATGAAACTCGTGTCAATTTTTGATCTTAATCCTTTGGTTACCCAAATAGATTTATTATTCAAAATAGTAAAGGGTTCATAATTTTTATAAATAAACTCTACCAATAAATATTGTCTCATACTACTGGGTACATCATCAGTTTGGTCTCCCCAACCTCGTGGGACATTTTGGTAAATAACCATGGGAACTAAAGCTGTGTCAATGCTCTTTATTTGGGACAATTGTTGGTAGTCAGTTACTGTATTTTGCAACGATTGACAGAAGTAAGATGGTACACTTCGTTGACAATAATAATGCAACATAGGATTGTTAGAAAAGTCAAGAAAAGTTTGGTTTTCTGTAAGGTTTTCATCTATAAATTTCTTAAAATCCTCATAGTAATTTGAGCTAAAAACAGAATCTTTGACAATACCTTTTCTTTGGCTAAACAACTCGTTATTTGATTTACGACTCATAAATATAGAATCCATGCTGTTTTGTAGTGGGATTTTGGCTGATAAATAAAATACTTTCACCATCAATACTATTAAAAATCCACCTCCAAACATTGCATAAAACCTAAATTCAGTACTCAGATATTTTGAACTGTAAGCTATCATTTGCAAAATGAAAGCTAAGTAAAAAGTGGATGTCAACATATGGTCATATTCCATTAGAAAATTATGCCTTACAACTCCTCTCTGAAAATTGGCTAAATAAATCAAATAAAAAAACAACGAACAAAGCAACAATCTATATTTATGTGAGTCCTCCTTCCTGTCTGTCTTCTTTAAAATAAATACATTTGTAAATATTGAAACAAATGCAATAAATGGCAGTAACAAATGAACTACATAAAACAAATGATTGTACAAATTTGATTGTGAAGATGTGCCGTGAGCCTGATTACTTGTCACATAAGATAGTGCATTATTGAAATTATCCCACAAGTAGGTGCTAGACCTCAATTGTATAGCTATCAAAACTGCTAGTCCAGATATGCTTATAAAAATTGCCAAAGCTTTTAACAATGGAGAAAAGTGAATTTTTTGATTAGAAGTAATGAGTGCTAAACCAATAAATATGGGCGATGCCATAAGAAAAGCTGCACCAATATCAAGACGCCAACAAATAAGTAAGACAGTAATAAAAAACCAAGCCAAGTATGTATAAACAGTCTGTTTTATGATCAACTCATACAGCATGTAAAAACCCAATATACTCCAAAAATAGTCTCTTCCAAAAAAATATCTTGCATATGGGAAAAACACTACAAAAACCAAAGCTAAAATCGGATTTTTAAACAATCTATTTAAGAACAAAAATACCAATAGTTGGAATAAAAACTCATACAAAAAAGAATACGAGTGAAAATCCAAATTGCCACCATAACCATGAAAAAGATGATATATATAACCATAAAATTGCTCAGAAATCATATGGGAAGACATAAAATCAACTAATGGAATTTCGCCATCTTTAAGTATCCTCATGTGCGGGACAGCAGGATTTGCCAATTCAAAAGTATCTGTAATTTGCACACCAAAAGGAGTATATAACCCACTAAATAAAATGACAACCAAAGCAGTAAACGACAGTAAATGTAGGGTAGAAATGTTATTTAGTTTGGCGAAAATAATCGATTTTTTAGGCAAAAAATAATACAAACCACAAAGAAACAATACAAAGCAAAAATAAAAAATTGCATAATAATAATGTGGAAATGTATAAAAACGATAGCTGTATATCTCAAATAAAATGATATTAATAAAAGATAAAAAACAAATGGTTAAGATTGGAAAATGGTAGTTTGTTTGTCTAAAACTTCTATTTGCTATGCTGTTTAAAAATGTCAAAAAAAACAAAACCACTAAAAATAACAAAAAAAATGAAAGTTGTAAAACAGTAGCATTTATTCCAAAAAACTTCAATTGATAAGTTATCAAAAATGAAGAAAGCAAAACTTTTTCTGTCCAGTTTTCACCATAACTATCTTGATTTAAGTTCATTAAGCTAAATCTATTGAAAATGGCGATTATTAAATAAAAAACCAATACTGAAGCTATAATTCCAAGTGATTCAAAACTTTTGATATGAGCAATATGGCAGTACATCGTGGTTATACCAACAAAACTTAAGAAAGCAATTTTCTTAATAAAGTCTCGTTTTACATCAAGTTTACTAGGAAATAATTGATTTAACAAATACCATATAACAGAAGAAATTACCCCACCAAACAACACTATTTTATATATCAATGATGCTCTAGCGCCAATATCTATTCCATCTTTGGTAGCTTGACTATAAATGATTTTTGGAAGTTGTTCTAAGGCGAAAGACGTATCATTGAGAAAGAAATAAGTAATAAGACTACCAAAAAACAATGCTGGTAGCAATGTATATAGTTGACTAAATCCTAACTCCTTCATATCTAAGTGCTAAACCGATTTTGAAATACTTGTCAAAACTATGAAAAATATTTACATCTTATAACTTTATATCACATTATTCATATGTCATGATGATTTCAAGTTATTGAGTTGTTAAAAACCGCATCAATTAACGTTGGAACAAATTTTATTCAGAAATTTAGCTCTCAATCCTTTTTATGAGTTTACGTGCTCTTTATTGTATAACATCTATCTTTTTAATCGTTTCTTGTCAGAAAAAGCAAGTTCAAGATTATGATCTATATATGGGTGCTTATCGGATACTCGACCAGACAATTCCCTATCCTTATTTTATTGAGAAGAAAAACAAAACAATCAATTGGTATAATCATATTGGCGACAAAGTAGATTCTGTAGAATACAATAAAAATTTTCAAATGAATGACACTATAAATTTATCAAAATTCCCATTCAAAATTCTTTACAAGGAAGATCAAAAATTAAACATTTATCCAATAAATGATAGCATTCAATTCCCAAGTACTGAAACAGGGCAAATATACTGGAAGAACAGAGCTACTTTTGTGAAGATCATAGAAGAGACTCATTTAAATAAGGAAAATGTTCAAAATCTCATTCAAGGTAATTCATATCAATCACCATCTATTTCTTACAATCCAAACGACGATTTAGATGTTACAAAGACAATCAATTTTTCTTCGGATAGCCTGACGACAATTATGACATATTTTTATGAAGGTGAGACGGTTTGGCAAGAAATACAAACTCAAAAATATCATTTATTTGACTTAAACGGTAATATTTTTATTTCGATAACAGAAGATATTTCAAATCCGCAACATTTCTTACGTTTAACTCAAATTGATAAAAACAATTTAACAATCAAGTATTACATAAACGAAAATAAGCAAACTGAAAACTATGAGAAAACAGAAAAATTTAATGTAAATGATGCCATCAGGTATTCAAATTGTTTTGACGGTCATCAAGGTGAATACTACTATCAGAGTATCGCAAATACTGATGTCACCTACAAAAAAGGCAATGAATACCTAATAAAAAGAATTGCAGCTAATGCTCCTATTGACCAAGGAGATGGATATATAATCGTACACTTTAATGTCAACTGTCATGGAAAAGTCAGTGTTCCTGGATTACAACAAATGGATAAAAAATACAAGCCAAAAAAATTTTCAGTGCCATTGATAAAACACATGTTGGCACAAATTTCCAAGCTAGATGATTGGCCTAAAACAGAGACAAGTTATGACTTCATTACTTATAAAGATGTACATGCTTTTTTAATGTTTAAGATTGAAAACGGAAAAATCACAGACTTATGTCCATAAAACATATTTACTTATTTTTATTAATCAGTCTCGGTTGTCAAAAATTAGAAAACCGAACAGATCCATTCGCGAAACTCACAGAAGTTGAAAGAGATAGTGCTGCCAATCAGTATAATGAAATGTCAGATTATATGTTGCAACCTTCCGACAAACATAGAATACTTAAGGATACCGCATTAATGTTGGCTCCAAAAAATATTGAGATTAGACAAGTCCTTTCTTATTCCTATAAAAAGCGTGGTGAACATATCAGAGCCATGGAAATATTGAACGAAGCTGTATCTAGAGATGTTGCAAAAGGTTCTATTGGTGGTTTACAATATAGAGCTTGGAGTTTACTTTATTACTATCGTGATTACGAAGGTTCAATATCGGATATTGACCAATTACTAGCCATGAGCAAGCAAAAATACGGTATATGCTGGGGCGAACCATGTGGATTGCTCAAAGGGCAAGCTCTTTACAAATTAGGAAAATATCAAGAAGCAATTGCAACATTTGATACAGTATTGACGGAAGAAGTCAAACGTGGATTTAAGGCTGAAGATAATTATTTAGTACATTTTTATAAAGGAATGTGTTACCACAAAATGGGTAATTACGATCTAGCTTTAAAAAATTATGATTTGGTATTACACAAAGATGAGAATTTCACAGAGGCTATATTTCAATCTGGCTTAGTACATTTGGCTATGAATGAAAAAACTGTAGCTAAGACATACTTTGAAAAAGCGCTTTATTGGGTCAAAAAAGGCAAAAAGATGGGAGAACCTTATTTTGAACGATTTGATGAAGCATTTGAATGGCAGATTATAGAAGCACTAGATAAGATAAAAAAAGGATAACCAAATCCTATATACTATGATGTTCTTTTAAACCAAAAAGTCTTTCTATCATCCCATTTGACAATACTTTGCTATATTTGCAACTCCATAAATACAAAAAGGATTGTCTGCAAAATTTGTCACCGTCGTATTTCCATTGGCCTTACCCAAGCTGTACACATACACAGTACCTGAAGAATTTGCTGATTTAGTCCAAATTGGTATCAGGGTAGAAGTCCCACTTAAGAACAAATTATACTCCGCTATCATTGCTGAAGTCCATTTGGATCTTCAACTAGAATATAAGGCAAAACCAATTATTTCTATTCTCGATAAAACGCCAATGGTGACCGAAACCCAACTTAAATTTTGGTCATGGATGGCATCTTATTATTGTTGCACTCTTGGAGAAGTGATGAACGTTGCCATGCCAGCTGGTTTGAAGCTAGAAAGTGAAACCAAGGTCGTATTTAATGGTGAGCTAGAAGATATCACCGTCGAACTCAATGATGATGAATATCTCGTTGCCGAAGCTGTATCCATACAAAACGAGCTTACCATTCTTCAAATACAAGACATCCTAAATAAAAAAACCATCTTCCCTATTCTACGAAGCCTACTAGATAAACGTATCATTTCCATCAAAGAAGAACTGATAGAAAAGTTCAAGGCAAGGATGGTAAATTTTGTCTCTTTAAATGAGCCATATCTTTCAGAACCAAATCGCTTATCAGAAGCATTCGACCTAGTTGCGAACAGTGAAAAACAAACCAAAGCACTCCTTGCCTTTGTGCAGATTTCTAGAAATAAGATATTCTCAATGCCTGTCTCTGATATTTATTTATTAGCAGATGTTGACAGTAGCGTTTTACAAGCGATTGCTAAAAAAGGTATTTTTACTATTCAAAAACAAAAGCTTAGTAGAATAACCGATAGATCCGAAAGCCAGCAACCTGAAGCTATGGATCCACTTAGCGACATGCAAGTGAATGCAATAGATGATATAAAAAAAATCCTGGCTGCCGAAAAACCTTGTTTGTTGCATGGTATCACAGGTAGTGGCAAAACCAGAGTATATGCCGAACTCATCAAAGATGCAATAGAAAATGAAAAACAAACTTTGTACTTGCTGCCTGAAATCGCCCTTACGACGCACATGGTGGAAAGGCTGAAAACCATATTCGGTGCAGAAGTATTGGTCTACCATAGCAGAATGAACAATCAAGAGCGGGTAGAAATGTGGAATGCAGTGCTCATGGGCGCTAAACTTGTGATCGCTGCAAGATCAGGACTCTTCTTACCATTTAATAATTTAGGATTAATCATTGTTGATGAAGAACACGATCCATCATTCAAACAAAACGAACCTAGCCCACGCTACAATGCTAGAGATGCAGCTATTTATTTGAGTAACCTAATGAAGGCTTCCATAATATTGGGAAGTGCTACGCCAAGCTTAGAATCATTCTCAAATACAGTCAATGACAAATATGGCTTAGTAAATATGACCGAGAGACATGGTGCTTCTGTTTTACCCAAAATACAAGTCGTAGATCTAAAAGAAGAATATAAAGACAAAAGATTTGATGGGCTTTTTAGCAAGCATTTGACTACATCTATAGAAAATGCTTTGATAGAAAAAGAACAGGTTTTGATATTCCAAAATAGACGCGGGTATGCACCTACGATTTCTTGTCATTCATGCGGATGGAAAGCTGATTGTCACAACTGTGATGTTAGGCTCACTATCCATAAGGCTTTCAATGAATTGCGATGTCATTATTGCGGAACAAGGTCTAAAATTCCAATCCAATGTCCTGCCTGTGGCAACCACGATTTGCATCAAGAAGGATTCGGCACTGAAAAAATAGAAGAGCATATGAAAGCCCTTTTCCCTACTGCCAATGTAGCTAGACTCGATATGGATACAGCCAAAACCAAACTAGCTTATGAAAATATCATCCATGATTTTGAAGAAAAAAAGATCGATATTTTGGTAGGCACACAGATGATAACCAAGGGATTAGATTTTGAGAACATTGCTCTTGTAGGCGTTTTGAATGCAGATGCTCTACTGAGATATCCAGACCTTCGAGCTAACGAAAGAGCATTTCAATTGCTCACTCAAGTATCAGGTCGAGCAGGAAGAAGAGCTAAACAAGGCAATGTCATCATTCAGACATTCAATCCTAGTCATCCAGTCATCATAGAGACGATGCATCATCTGTACGAAAGGTTCTATATGCGCGAAGCGAGCGAACGTAAGGCTTTCATCTATCCACCATTTTTCAGAATGATACAGATAGAACTGTTACATAAAAATGCTCAAACGGTTGCTCATGCTGCACAAGTATTTGCAGATCAGATCCGCAAGATAATTGGAAATAGACTGATTGGTCCAGCTATCCCAGGTATATCGAGAATCCGTGGTCAGTATATTCAGACTATTACTATCAAGATGGAAAAAGATCCCAAAGTTGTTCATAATATAAAACAACTCATTCTAGATGAGAGAAACAAACTAAAATTACTACCAAATAGCAAATCTGTACGCGTCAATATTGATGTGGATCCATATTAATTTTGCCACATAAATTTTACACCACCTTTTTGTCCATCAATTTTAAGGAAATAAATGCCAGAATTAAAACTTCTGTCTAGTGATATTTGATTATAATCAATGATTTTAGTAGCAATTTGTCTTCCACCGACATCATATAAAAAAACTTGTTTCCCATGAATTTGCTCTTCGCTTGAAATAAACAATAAACTACCACTTTGCCAAACCCTCATTGACGCGTATGTCAGATCACTTAGCGTTGAAGTTTTTTTTTCAAAAAGCCATTTATATGCATTTGGAAATTCTCTTTCCCAGTACCACTCGCTATGTTTCCCATCTGCATGTGCTTGACTAAAGACATTTATATCTTCTGCGCCCTTTGCTTTGAGTGTTTCGACCATTTCATTCATGTCATTTACTTGGTCTCCACCTTCTTGACTACCTGCGATAAGATAGAAATATGAAGTTGGTAATACTCCTGTATCATTTACTTGTTTATAAGACTGATCTGAAAACCAATAAGATGAAGAAAACGCACCTACCCTACCAAAAACTTCAGGATATCTAATGCCTGCATACATCGAAATCAAGCCACCCATTGAGCTCCCAAGGATGCCAGTATTATCAGCATCTGTGAATGTACGATAATTTTGGTCAATGTAAGGCTTGAGCGTTTCTACTATAAATTCGACATATTCATCTCCTTGTCCACCACCGTACTGTGTATTGACCCATGGAGAATATTCGTTTAACCTATTGGCGCCACCATTATCTATACCTACCACAATACATCCGTAATCACCAGCTAAGACCATACTGTCAAGACTCTCATCAACTCGCCATTCTCCAGAAAAACTAGTCGTTTTATCAAATAGATTTTGACCGTCATGCATATACAAAACAGGAAATTTTTTCTGACTATTTTGATAATCCTTCGGTAAATAAAGCCAAATTCTACGCTTTCTATTTAATTGTGGTATATCAAAAGCTTCAGACAAAATACTCACTTGTGGAGATGCCGTGGATGTAACGTTTCCAGCGCCTTCCCAACCTGATATATTCAACTCAACTGTTATTGGCTGTCCATTATAATTTATGGTTCTATCAGGTATAAATCCACCTTGTGACGTACCTTCTACTGTGGCCCAACTACCTTGGGTAAACTTAAATTTTACAGCTCCAATAGCTGGTGTAAAAGTAATTGCGTATTGGTCCAAACTATCTGCGACTAGTTTAAAATCTGTATTTCCTGGGTTCCAATTATTCATGGTACCAGCTAAATAAATATTGACAGGTTGCGGCGTATTGTTTGGAATACTGACTACCTTTATGTTCACTTGCGCATAGCAGAAAACTATCGAAAACAAACAAAAAACACAAACAAAAAATCTACTCATAAAACATATACATTACTGAATAACAGCACCATACTTTTCTACAAATTCCTTCATATCTCTTACCATTTCTTTTGATCCCATTACAATAGAAGATGTCTGATGTAACGATGTGATTTCTACGTCCATGATCCTATCTAGTTTACAAGTGAGTGCAGTACCACCTGATTGCTCGACAATGTACGCCATTGGATAACATTCATATAACAATCTCAACTTGCCTTTAGGATACTTTCTCGTATTCGGATATAAAAATATGCCACCTTGAAACATGATTCTATGAATATCAGAAACCATGCTACCTATGTATCTCAACCTATAATTTAAGTCAGAACAATGGTCGATATATCTTCTCATTTCTAGGTCAAACTTTAAGTAATAACCTTGATTTACAGAGTAATAATTGCCAGAAACCGGCATCTGAATATTGCGATGTGACAAACAAAATTCTCCTATACTTGGGTCTAATGTAAAACCATTGACACCATCACCAGTAGAATACACTAATAATGTCGAAGTGCCATATAAAACATATCCTGCTGCCACTAACGCTGTCCCTTTTTGGAGGAAGTCTTCAATCTTACATGGTCCATCTACCGGACTTATTCTTTTATAGATACCGAAGATAGTCCCTACAGATACATTGACATCAATATTGGATGAACCGTCAAGTGGGTCCATTACTACAACATATTGAGCTTGTTTATTTTTGTCCGTTTTTACAGGAATAAATTCAAGGTTCTCTTCGGAAGCAATACCGCATACTTCCCCACTGTACGAGAGTGTTTCAATAAACTTTTCATTGGCAAATATGTCAAGTTTCTGTACATCATCACCAGTAGAATTTGTGCTGCCTTCTACACCAAGGATATTTACAAGTCCAGCTTTATTGACTTCGCGGTTTACAATTTTAGCGGCAATACCGATATCTCTTAACAATCTTGTGAAACTACCAGAAGAATCAGGTTTTTCTTTTTGGCCTCTGATGATAAACTCATCAAGTGTTACTATTTTGTTCATTTTAATTAATATTTGGTTAGGTGACGTAAATATAAAAAATAAGTCATAACAAAGATAAAAGAATGTTAAACTGTTTTTTTTCTTATTCATTAAACCAATCTTAAACAATGATAAAATACAATTTAAATAATGCAAATTACAATGCAGCCAATGCATAAAGATTGTATTTCATCACTTTAATGAATAAATAACTTACAATTTATACATTTTTCAATATTATTTTTTAATTTTCAGCTTTATTTTTATTTTACAAACAAAACCAACTTATTTATGAGAGCTTTATTAATAGCAATTTTAGCGCTGTTGTGGCTTCTCTTAGGTTGGCTTTACTACAAGGATTATAATAAATGTTGTGTCCAGAAACAAGTCATACCGACGCTGGAAAAAACAGAAAGAACAGGTCCGTTGCTTTTCTTATGGGGAAGCAGTGCTCCAATCCTTGGCGAAAGCTGGCCACGTATGAGAGACTCGCTGACAGCGTTGGTTTCAGCCACAACCAAACTTGAAATTTCAGGATGGTATTGTACCAATGCGGCACCTGATGAGACTGACAGTACCGCTTATAAAAGGGCACTTGAAACTCGCAAATTATTTACAAACCTTACTGATGATCAAGTAGTCATCCTTACCAAAAGTGTGACATGCGACTCATCAGATGTAGGTCAAAAAATTGAGTCAGTATCTTTTGCATCAAGAATTTATACTGAAAACATCAAAGAAATAGATGACAAAACGCTGATCTATTTTCCACCAAACTCTACTAATAAGCTGAATAGTGCTGAAGTAGAAAAATATCTAGATGATGTCGCCGAAAGAGTATTAAAGTCTAGCGAATCCGTCAATATTACTGGTCACACAGATAACGTAGGTGATGCTACACAAAATCTCAAACTTGGTCAGAAAAGAGCAGACGTAGTAGCAAAGTACCTTATATCAAAAGGAGTCCAAAAAGAAAAATTAATAGTAAGTTCAAAAGGAGAAGAAACACCGATTGCAGATAATAATACTGCTGATGGAAAAGCTAAGAACCGTAGAACCGAATTACAAATCATTAAATAACCAATTTTAAAAAATAAATATCATGATCGTTTTATTTGATTTTTGTTCCATTCCATGGTGGTTGACATGGTTACTTCCATTTTTATTAGGCTTAGGCATTGGTTGGCTAATATGGGGTAGATATCAGGCCTTACTTAAAGAAGCTGAATCAAAAATATCTTTATTAAACACCAACATAACAAATCTAGAAGCTAGTCTTGATGCTTGTAAAAAAGCAAGAATGGAAGCAGAAGGTAACGTATCTCTTCTAAGAGGCAAAATGCGAGAAATGGAAGCTTCAGCGCAACTTGGGGCAATGCCACTAGCGGGTGTTGCATTAGCTGCTGCTAATTCGCCTTCAGTAGATAAGTATTATGCAGCAATAGGAGACACAAATTTCCAGATCATAGAGGGTATCGGTCCAAAAATGGAAGAAATATTGAAGGAAAATAATATTCTAAATTTCGCAACATTAGCTTCTACATCAAAAGAAGATCTAAGGACTATACTGAACAAATATGGGGATAAATATAGAATCATTGATCCTAATACATGGCCACAACAAGCAAGCTTAGCAAACGATAGAAAATGGAATGAGCTCATTGAATTGCAAAAAGCTTTAGATACTGGAAGAAGTGATACTGTCACTGAAGGCAGTACGGATTCGAAACTTGAGAAGTTTTTAATAAAAGCTGGAATAATACGTAGATGGCAGCAAGATGATCTAAAAGCAGTAGAAGGTATCGGTCCAAAAATAGAAGAATTATTGTATGCAAAGGGAATTAAAACTTGGCGAGCACTAGCGGAAACAGCCGTTAGTACGATTCAAGAAATTCTCACAGAAGCTGGATCTAGATTTTCACTAGCCGATCCTACCACTTGGCCGAAACAAGCAGAAATGGCAGCTGATGGGAAATGGGACGAATTGCATGAATATCAAGACTTTTTACAAGCTGGAAAAGAGAAATAAATAATAACATTTCCTCTTTGAATATGCTATAAATCGGAAAGGTGTCACCTGATATCTTTCCGATTTTTTTTTGCTTAAAAAGATTAATTACATTAAATAAGTGCATTGTTTAGTTAAAATTATATTAAAAAAACAACCTTTGTTAAAAAACATTTGTTGCAACAAATATTAATCAATAACAATAAATATGTCAGCAACAAAATGGTCTTTAGACCCTACACACAGCGAACTTCAATTTAAAGTAAAGCACCTTATGATTACAAATGTCACAGGGCAATTCGGAGGATTAACAGGTGAAATCGAATCAGAAAATGAAGATTTTAAAAACACCAAAATTACTTTTTCGGCAGATGTAAATACTATCAATACATCTAATGAGCAAAGAGACACACACCTTAAAAGTGCTGATTTTTTTGATGGTGCAACTTTTCCAGAATTAAAATTTGTATCTGATTCATTTAATGCAGGTGATGGAAAAGTAACAGGAGATTTAACTATTAAAGATGTTACAAAATCGGTCACTCTTAATGTAGAATATTCTGGCACAAATACCGATCCTTGGGGTAATCTGAAAGCTGGTTTCTCTATCGAAGGAAAAATCAATAGAACAGACTTCGGACTTACATGGAATGCAGCTCTCGAAACAGGTGGTGTATTGGTGAGTGAAGATGTAAAAATCTCTGCGGAAGTTCAGTTTGTAAAACAAGCATAAAACAGTATAGAATAAGAAAGAAATGTTTATATGGTAAGGAAGCAGTTTAATAATACAATTTTACCTAAGTATCCAAATTTCTTATCTTGAATCCACTACGAAAAGATTCGAATTTTGATAATCAACGATTTTTTACCCTACCTTAAAGGAAAAGCGTTGATTATCAATTTTGTATAAAACCATAATTCTCTTTTTTCGGCCAAATACTTTGCAGTGTAGACACTTTATTTAAATCCAAAAGTAGCTATTCTTTTATTTCACTCTTTTTTTTTTAGCGTGGTTTACTTGGATAGCTACTTTTTTTTGAATACCTTTAAAATACAAAATTCAAACCAGCATTGATCTGTCTGAATCCTCCCGACATGATTCCCGACTGCCCACGGTTGAGTCTTGATGCTACAAATATGTCATCACCCAGGTTTTTTGCCGCTACAAATAATGAAGCTCTAATATCTTTTATCATAAAGTCATAATTGACATTGGCATCAAATGTATGGAATGACTTAATTTTACCTAAACCACCATCACCTGATTCATTTTCAAAATTTGCAAATTCTCCATATTGATCACCAACAAAATTGTATCCAAAACCGATTCCAAACTTTTTGTAGGTGTAATACAAATTAACATTATATGCGATTTCAGGTGCATATGGCGTCACTCCATCTTTTATCCCATTATCACCAAATTTATACACAGTTTTCGATACATTATCCAGGTCTTCTATGGTGACGGCTCTATCTAGTTTTACATCTATACCATTTTGTTTTACAAAGACATCATACCCAGCAGGATTACTGTTGACTTTATCTACAAATTCTTGTTTTGTGGCAGCCGTATGTTTTATTTGCGTAAAAAGATGTCGATCTACCAGCTCCCCTGACACAACATTTGTTCTCAATAATGTGATATTTGGTTGAATACTGAGTTTATGATTTCCTCCTAATGGCAAAATTTCATAACGCAGAGCTGCTTCAAACCCACCCACATTGAGCACAGCCAATTTGTCGAAATATTCATTCCATCCTGCTACATAAAAATTGCTAATACGGTTATTAAACACGGCAATCTGACCCGCCAATCTTCCTTTAATGATTTCTCCACGAATCCCTAATTCTGTATTTAAACTTACTTCAGGTTTTACATTACTAAGGTCTTCCGCAGAAAGTGGATTGACTAAGACGCCATCTCTTTCAATCAAAAATGCAAAATATTTGGATGGTGCAATATACCCTTTGTAAGCTGACCCAAAAACTTTAAGGTTTGCAAATTGATATCCAAGAGTTAAACCTGGTTGAAAAATGGTATATTCATTTACTCGTGCTAAATCTTTGTCAGATGTAAGGTTAGGATTTCTTGCCAATGCAAATCTATCTTCCCTATCCATCCACACTTTTTCTACTCGAAGTATTGGCGTAATTTCAAATTTATTGATGACAAAATGATTCCTTATATATCCTGACACAGATTGAAGATCGTAAGCTAAGTCAGTGGTAAAACTTCCGCTTCTCGCCCAACGAGTTGAGTCTGCATTTAACACCTGATCCTTGTATGTTTCAGAATACAATTTCACTTGCGCTTCTAAGCCATTGCTCCAGTTTTTACCTGACCATTTTTTGCTGAATGTTTCCTCGATTCCTGCAACTGTAAATGCCCATCTGCTATCTGCTGCTGATTCCCTTCCTTTTGTTATTGTACCCACACGTACATAATCATCTTCTCCAAATGTTTTTCCATCAAGGTAACTGTATCGTTGAGAAAATATTTCTTCCCCTACATAACCACGAACATTGGCCGCTTTGATTACGATATTATTTTGTCTCCACCAATCACGTGCAAAATCTGATGCAAAAATTTTAGTGGTGAGATCAGAAGTCGGATTAGGCACCCACTTGTGGATGATATCAAGCCCATAACGATGCATCGTAAATCTGTCTGCATCAAAAGGTCCTTCGGTAGGATCTATGCTAAATGTATATGGCGTGATAGAGCTCAAACTTGCCTGATTATCCTCAAATTGGCCACTTATTTTGAAGTAAATTGATTGATTTTCAGCCAATTCTGCAAATATTTTTGCATTTAGATTAATCATATCTACTGATGAATTCTTGGTAAACCCATCAAATCTTTTATAGACAGCTTCTATCTGACTACCTACCTTATTCCATGTGCCACCATAAGAAAGTAACCCTGTGAAATATCCACGTTGACCACCTGAAATCTTTGCTCTCAAGCCCGGTTGTTGTGGTGGTTTAGGTGTGATATAATTGATAATACCAAACATATTGTTAGGTCCATAACGAAGAATATCGGCGCCAGTATAGACTTCTATGCCATCGATGCGATCACTGATAGGATTATAATAAATGCCAGGAGCTGTGTAAGGTGCTGGTGAGATAGGTGAGCCATCTTCCATCATAAGAACCTTTTCTGACCTCCTACCCCACGACCCTCTGATGCTCACATTGAGTCTATTAGAAAGTCCCATATCTCCCAGTACATTTACACCGGGAAGTGTTTTCAGTACTTCTTCGGTAGAGATTGGTTGTATTTTTTTGAGCTGTAGTGGGCTGACATAATGATTAGAGCCTTCAAAACTACTTTTATAAGGCATAGCTGTCGCACTCACATTGACTTCTTTCAGAAAAGTAGCTTTCTCCGTCATTGCAATCTTTCCTAAATCAATATTTTCATTTTTAACAACTTGATTTATCACTAAATCTTCATTGCCAAGATATCTTAAAGTAATCACCAAATCCCCTTTGGCAGCATCTAAAATAAATTTTCCATCATTATTTGTGTAAACTGGTTTACCAAGATTAGGGATGACAAGTACACCCGTTAAAGGCTGTTTGCTTTCATCCACTACAATTCCTTGTATTTTATAGTTTGTTTGAGCAGAAACAGAAATAAAATTCAAACACATAATAAAAAAACAACTTAGAAAAACATAATATATCCGACTCATTGCAAGATTTATTTAGATTATTCAATAAAAGCAAGGCAAAGGTACACCTTACAAAAAGTTCTAAACCACCTTCTAAATTAGAATTTTATTAGAAGTGGTAATATCACATAAAAATATGAATTTGGTCACTTTTTTAATATGTCAAAACTAAATTTTAAAATTTAAGTTAAGCAAATTTTAAAAATTTATGACAAAAATCATATATATCATTTATTAATTATAACATACCTTTGCAGTTGATGAAAAGTTTATTCACATACATGCTTGTTATAATTTTGGGGTTTCCTATGATCTCAAAAGTGACAGTTATGATTCAGTGGAAGCTAAATCAACAAGCAATTGCTGATAAACTATGTATCAATATAAATAAACCTGACGTAATGTGTCACGGTTCATGCGTTTTGAATGAAAGACTTCAAAATGTTGATGAAAACAATGATATGCCACTATCAGAAATTATAAAAAATTACAAACTTCAGCCGTTTATTTGCCATAATTACTATTTTGTTCACAAAGAACAAATAATAGAACAACACTCTATTAACGACTTCCAATTTTATCAAAAAAACTATTTCCATCTTCACCATTCATTTATATTTACACCACCCGACAATTCTATTCCTTCCTAGAAAATCTGTGTAACGTTATTGGTTTTGAACTATCATAGCTATTTTAGTCATCATATGTATTTACTTGTGATTAAATGAGTTGATTATTAAAACACATCTTATCGTTTACAACAGATAAGTATCAGTATCGAATTTGATTATTCATCAAAAGGTCAGAAAATCCAATTAATTGTTTTTGTTCTTAGAATAAACCAGTAACATCAGGTTTTGAAATAGATTATTCTAGACATTCAAACATTTTGGTATCTTTTTATGAATAAATCTTATTCAATTAAATCAATTATTAATTCTGGTGTTTGTGAAACATTTCAAGTATCTTTTCACTTTTTTGTTACTTAACATTTCTTTGGGAGCCCATGGATGTGATGTTTGTGGTTGTTCCATCTCTGGTCTACAATTCGGTATTTTACCACAATTTCAAAAGAACTTTTTAGGTGTAAGATATGGCACAAAGTCTTTTCAGACCTTGCATCCACCAGTATTCAGTACAGACAAATTGACGACAAGTAATGAGCATTTCCAAAATCTAGATCTTTGGGGAAGAATAGTTTTGTCAGAAAGAATTCAGATGTTTGGGTTTATACCTTACAACACTGTAGTCAAAAAGGAAAATGGGGAACTATTCAAACAAAATGGACTGGGAGACATCAGCATGATTGCCATGTATGCTATTATAAACCAAAGAAAGTCATCTTTATTACCTATAATACAGAACCTTCAAGTAGGCGGTGGGATTAAATTACCTACAGGAAGTCATGATGTATTTACATCAGATGGAACTTATGTACCTGGTGCACAACTCGGAAGTGGGTCTTTTGATATCTTAGCCAATTTGAATTATATCATTAAATACCAAGATTTTGGATTGTCAATAGAAAGTAGTTATAGGTACAATCTAACAAATAATCTCAATTTTAGATTTGGAAATCGATTTACCAATGCAGCGAAACTGTTTTACAAAATAGACTTTTCTAAAGTAGTGTTGATGCCAAACATGGGTTTCAGTATTGAAAAATCATTTCAAGATAATCATGAAGGACTAAACCTTGACTTATCTGGTGGTAAAGGTTTTTATGGCCAGGTAGGCATTGACATATTCACATCAAACATGACATTCGGTATTCAATTCCAACCAATCATTTATGAAAATATTGCACATGGAAATATCACCAGCAACAATAGGTTTACAGTACAATCAATGTATATTTTTTAACAAGTTTTACAATCAAAAAAAAGGAATATCTCCTAAATCATTAATTAATCTTTTAAATCACAACAAATGAAGTTTTTAAATTTCTTGATTATTTTAAGCGCAGCAATCGCTTTGACTTTTACATCATGCAAAAAAGATGATGATCATGATGATACTGACCACCTCCATGAAGGAAATGTCACTATTGATTTTGACCATGTTTGGGGAGCTACAGAAGAAGCATTTTCTCTCAATAAAGAACTCACTCATCCCATGTTAAATGAAAAAATGACTTTTAACATCTTTAAATATTATGTATCAAATGTAAGATTAAAAGCAAAAGATGGTAGCTGGTATGCTATGCCAGAAAGTTATTTTATCGTAGATGCTGATCCATCAGGCAGTAATTTAGTCACTATTCCAAACGTACCTGGTGGAGAATATACAGATGTAGAAATGACTTTTGGAATGGATAGCACAAGAAACACATCTGGTGCTCAATCTGGTGTACTAGACCCAGCAAAAGGAATGTTTTGGAGTTGGAATTCAGGATATATTATGTTGAAAGCAGAAGGTACAGCTCCTACTGCGGCTAATGGCACATTTACTTTTCACTTAGGTGGATTCAAAGGTGAAAATAAAGTACAAACCACAAAATCATATAATTTTGGTACTACCGCTTTAGTTGTAGATGGTGATAGAGAAGCTGAAATACATATGGTTGCAAATCCAGCAAGATTATGGCATGGTGCAGAAAAATTATCGGTGAAAAGTGTAAATACGATGCCAAACGCTCTTGCAAAATCTATGTCTAGCAACTATTATGATGCTGTGAGATTTGATCATATTCACAACTAAAAGACAAATATAATGATCCGCCATAAGATCAGGTTTTTATTGTTTTTTTTACTGATATGGGGCACTTCATGTCAGAAAGATCAGGATAAGTCGGACTTCGGTCTGGCTTACCCTGATTATTTTCCAGAGCCATACTACAAATTCGGCAAAAACACACTGACCAAAGAAGGTTTTGAACTAGGAAGAGCTTTGTTCTTTGACCCAATTCTTTCTATAGACAGTACTATAAGTTGTGCATCATGCCATTCCCAAGGCCATGCTTTTGCTGATCACAACACTAGAATGAGTTTTGGCATTGATGGGAAAATGGGTGATAGGAATAGTCCTGCAATGTTTAATCTTGCTTGGCAGCCAATTTTTATGTGGGACGGTGGGATTAACCACATAGAAGTTATGCCATTTGCGCCTATCACAAATGATGTAGAAATGGGCGAAACTTTAGAGAATGTCATTGAGAAGCTAAAAAAACATCCCAAATATGTGCAAAGGTTTCAATCTGTTTTTGGAGAAAAGCCTATCGAATCACAGCAACTTTTCTATGCGCTTACTCAATATATGACCATGTTAGTAAGTGATGATTCAAAATATGATCAATATCGTCAGGGAAAAGTTAGTTTCACAAAAGATGAAGAGGATGGCTTACAGATATTCAAAGCAAAATGTGCATCATGTCATACTGAACCGCTTTTTACAGATTTCAGTTTGCGCAATAATGGTCTAGAAATTCTTGGCGACGACTTCGGTTTTGGTCGCATCACGTTACATGAAGAAGATAACTACAAGTTTAAAGTGCCTTCATTGCGAAACATTGCTCTTACTTATCCTTACATGCACGATGGTCGATTTAGAACACTTGAACAAGTTTTGGATCATTATAGCCAAGGCATTGTTTCTCACCCTAACTTAGATAAAAATTTGATTTCTAATGGTAAATTGGGTATTCCAATGTCTGATGTAGAAAAACAAAAAATCATCACTTTTCTACAAACACTAACAGATTATACTTTTATTTCAAATCCTATCTTTTCAGAATAAAATATTTAAAATGTCAAAATATTTAACAATCCTCTTAATATCTATATTTACATTATCATGTAGCAAGGATGAAAGTTCAGAAGTAGATCTCAAAAACACACAAATTTCAATATCAAAACCTGTGGAAAATCTCCCTATCTCAAAAGGCGACACTCTACATATCGAAGCAATCATTACTTCTGATGTAAGTATGCATGGTTACGAAATGATCATACATGATATAGCTTCAAAAACCCAACAATCAATAATCAATAAACACACACATGGCAAACAAATCTCTGTAAAACAATCTTGGAACACATCAAACGAAACACTTGGAGAAAAAGAAGTCGAAGTAGTTGCCATTATTGAACATACAGGCCTAAAAACTTCATTAAAAAGAAACTTTATTTTGAAGTAATGCTCTATAGATGATACGGTAACAATTAAGACTGATAAGTTAATGGGACCAAATTTAACAAAATAGTTTATATAATCTGCAATTAAGTAACCTTTCAGGTTATCATGGAGTAAATCAAGGTTATTAGTAGTTATTAATGGGTATTTAACAAATTGTAATTAGCTAAATACTCAAAAGATAAGCCGAAGTTCCAGATAATTATGATAATTGGTCGAAATTTTGGTTCAACTTGAGCATAAAACTTGTGTAGAATCTTTATATCAGGCTTTACAAAATAGTAGACAGTGAATTTCAATTTCTGAAACTTAAAAAAATTGATGACCAAATATATGTCAAAAGCAATTGTATCTCAACACACGTTTAAAAAATGATTGTCAACAAAAAACTTGTGCCTAGTTTAATATATTGTTAAAAGTCAGCTGCGCTCAATCTCCCCCCTTAGTCCAAAGCCTAACTCCCCTTAGGAGTTTACACAAAGTATTCTACACTCCCAGAAATATTAAAATGTTACAAAGAAACACTTAAACGTTACAAAGAAACACTTAAGCGT